>CAYWIE010000095.1:0-1657 GCA_964458275.1 uncultured Bacteroidaceae bacterium | reverse complement strand
ACATAAAGGTCAGCAACAACATCGCCACGCCCACCACGATAGGCATGGGCATACTACAACGCGGCGAACTCTCCCACTACAACAGCTACACCTCACAGGACGACGGCAAGATATTCACCATCCCCAAAGACTCACTGCGCGAAGGAGTAAACCGCGCCATCGTCTTTGTCGACGACAGCCTCCCGCTTGCCGAACGCCAATTCTTTGTGATGCACGAAAACATCCAACCCGGCGACCGCGAGATAGCAAAGTTGAAAGTAACCGCCAACGGCGAACCCCTGCACAAACTCTCGCTCAAGCCCCACGAAAAGTTCAGCATAACCATCGAGCGCGAAGACGGCAAGCCCATAGAAGAGAATGCCGAACTCTCCCTCTCGGTGAGCGACGCCGCCGGCAGACAGCAGACCTCCTACACCCACAACATGTACAGCTACCTGCTGCTTGGCTCCGAACTCAAAGGCTACATCCCCGACGCCGCCCGCTACTTCGACATCGCCAACAAAGAGCGCATCGAAGAACTCGACCTGCTGATGCTCACCAACGGCTGGACCTCCTACGACTGGAGCAAATTGGCACGCAAAGAGATAAAACTTGACCAGCCGATGGAAAAGGGAATAACCGTAGCCGGTAAATACTACAAGAAAGAGCACATTAAAACTCCGGGCAAACAAGGCCAATGGGCACTCATTGCAAAGAAAAACCAGAAAATGCGCTTCGACATCTGCTACAGAGATACCACAGTCAACAATTACGAGTTTTCTACCGACGACAAAGGTTCCTTCATATTAAGGACCGAAGATTTTTACGGCAAAAAGATAGCTGCTCTTACTCCCTATCTTACAAAAGAGCAGATAACCGACTCTGTATATTCCTATTCTTTGAACCGTTACTATTCGCCGTCGTTCCGTCTGTACGATTATTGGGAGCGACACATAGGCTTGCCCATCTCCGCCAAGGAGAAACAAAATAAGGATGCAAAAGCTATTAAGTTGAGACCGTTCGAGTATCTGCTTTCACCCGTAGAGGCTACGGCAGAAAAGCAATACGAAATAAACAGTCGTCCGCCGCGCAGCGAAATGCGCTTCGACTACTTGGACGAGTGGGAGTATGCACAGGATGTAACGTTCCTCGAAGTGAAAAAAGAGTACAACGACCAGTTCGTGAATGAAAAAGATGAGCAACTTATGGAAGACCTCAATGCAGCAATGAACGATTCTGCATACAACCGAGTGTTGAACAATAGCCAGATGCAATGGGATATGTCAACCTCGCGTCATGCTTACAATGACTCGGAAGTTGTGTATGTAAAATATTTAGGAGGGGTAAGATATTGGTCGTCGAGTAAAATTTTGTCTTATGCAGCAGTCGCCTATTCCGCAACGACAGGTGAAGAACGCGATGGCAATGAATTCAGGATACCTTATCAGATGCACTTAAACGCTTATACAGCATCAGATGTTGTGCGCAGTGCCATCAAGCGCCACAATTACAACTGGGCATATTGGGTACAGCTGATGGTTGTTGCCGGCAATTACAGTTCGGATTCGGTTCCACGTCCCGATGACGATTATCTCAGAGGTAAAGAACCTAAAAAGATGACAAATTTTAGGGAGGTTCTATAAATTAATTCATTGTTAATCAGTGTATTATTTTGTAT
>CAYWIE010000094.1:0-1668 GCA_964458275.1 uncultured Bacteroidaceae bacterium | reverse complement strand
CCATGGCTCTGACTGAACAAGTAATATCAAACGATAAACAAATCAAAGCAGTGAAACTGGCCTTCGACAAACTGGCGATCGCCGCCTGATGGGCTAAAATTCACTTGCGAAACTTAAGTAATTAATAATAAAATAATTACACAATACAAACTTATTGTTTGTATATATCTTCTATCAATGCTATATATTTTTCTCGCATCTTTGACAAGGAATATTTCTCTTGCGCATATTTCTTTGCATTGGCTGATAGCTCTTCTGCTTTTTCTTGTGGCAATGTTAATGCCTTTAATATTGTTTCTGTCAACGATGAAATAAATTCTTTATCGTCCTTGCGATTGCCTATCTTGGCTACAAGGGCATTTTCGTTGTCATGGAACATATCTGTCAGTCCTTGACTATCGGTAGATATTACCAGCATGCCCAACATCAGCATCTCTATTCCAGAATAACTGCACTGTTCGTTGTAAGATGGCAGTATGCCTATGTCGGCTGCACGATACCAGTCGACAATATTGCTTTGTATGATGTAGCCTGTGAATATTACACGCGACAATGCTGTAGGCATCAGTTTGGTGTACTCCTCGACATTGGGATTACGTCCTATTATCACAAGGCGTATATTCCGTTCCTTTTGATATACATTCTCAAAGGCTTGAAATAGTTGGTAAAGTCCCTTAACCGGATGTTGTCTGCCTGTGAATACAATTATCCTTTCATTTTCATCCAGACCGAGTTTTCTGCGAAGTTGGTTTCGCGACAGAGTGTCCTCCCCTGCCCTCTCTTGCCATGCGTTGCATATTGCATATAGTTTTTCCTTTGGTACATCATAAAATTCGTGTACAAATTCTCGGAACTCTTCGGTAAGGCATATTACGGCATCTACCAAGCGATACATTCTTTTCTCTTCGTGGTAGTAGTCGCGTATGAATTTCAGCTTTTCTCTGTTTGCGGTCGGCAATCGTTTCAGTGTTATGAGTTTCCTTAATGCTTCGCGGTCGCCGTTCAACGGTGCTGCCCATCCCTGGTCGTGTATGGCAAATGTGAATTTTGAACGTGGAAAATTTCGTTTCAACGAGCGCAGTATCTTTTCACAGGGTGAGTGGTTAACCATAAAAAGGTTCTCCCTGCTATCTTTGATGTGCAGTTTGAGTATAGAAGAGTACACCGGTGCATAGTTAAAGAAATATTTGTCTGCCAATGGCGGGAAACAGTAATATGTTATTCCGTTGTGGTTCAATATGCAGAATTCTTTCGATTCATCGTAATTGAAATATACTACATTCAGGCGGGTATCTTTCAAGCCTGCAAGGCAGTTAAGCAATTGGCGCATATATGAGCCTACTCCGTTTTGCTTTGAGCTGAGATATTCATCAAATATGTATATGTTTTTCATAGTCCTATATATGCTTTGTTATTAAATATCCTGCAAGTCCTTTTGACAATGAAAGGTTGTTTAAAGAAAATTTTATGTCGGTTTTAACAATTTCCTCTAATGGGAATTTATATACATCGGTTGCACCGTTCAGAACTTCTCTGAACATTGCCTGTAAGTTGCTGAATTCTTCGGATGTTGCGTTATTTTCTGAATATTCATTTATTTTTGAAATAAGGTCTGGGAGGTTCTATAAATTCAATTTACCATTAGCGAGTAGTCAGAACCTCATTAAG
>CAYWIE010000093.1:0-1818 GCA_964458275.1 uncultured Bacteroidaceae bacterium | reverse complement strand
CAGTCCGTCAAAGAACCCTCTGTTTGCTCACGCAAAAACAGAGGGTTCGACTTGTTTTCGGGATATATAAGCGAAAAAGGCTGAGAATATAGAGTTATTCCAACTCCATATCGCCAGCTTTTTCAAATTCATGGCAGCATATTTAAGCTTGACCCATCGTGTTACAGCGGCCAAGCCTCGGTGATGTGTATAACGCATTGCGTGTTTTTCTTTTGCATCCGCAAAGACACGTTCAATCGTCTCTTTACGCTTTGCGTAGATATCTTTACCACGCTCGGTTTTCCGGATTTGTTCTACCAAATCCAAATACTCTTGCCAAATATGCGTGGCGAATATCTTTTGTCCCTTTTCATTTGCTCCGCATTTTACTTTGCAAGGACAATGTAAGCATTTTTTCGGTGTGCTTCGGTAGGTGCGTTTCCCGTCGCGGTCAGTTGTGGTGTGTCTTAACCGTCCTCCTTGCGGACAAATATATTCATCGCTCGCAGCATCGTAGGTGTATTCCCATGGTCTGTAATGTTCGGATTTCCCTTTGTAACGAGTGTAAGGTAAAACGGGTATTTTGCTGTCATCTAACACTTTCTTTGCAATCCACGGTGTTTTGTATCCTGCGTCCATCGCTACGAACTCAACAGCATATTTGCGTGTTACTTCATCGTACACTTTGTCCCATGCTATACTGTCATGGACATTACCGGCTGTTACCTCTACCCCAAGCACAAACCCTTTACTGTCGCAGACGGTATGCGCTTCGTATGCAAATTGTCGCTCATGCTCACCCTTTACAAACATTCCGCAGTCCGGATCGGTGGTCGACACTGTCTTTTCCACCGTTTCTCCACCGCCGGGTGTATTGTCGTCATCGTCATTATCTTCTATTGGTTTCTTGCCGAGCTTCTCACGCTCTGTATTTACTTCTTTACGAAGCTGTCCCGAATATATTTTTGCGACTTTTTCCACTTGCTTCTTTTGAAACTTTTTCTTGTTTGCGCTGGCTTTAATGTGCGTTCCGTCAATAAAGATAACACTGGGATCAACCATACGGTTGTTCAATGCTTTGTTTAGGATATGCTCAAAAATTTCAGTAGTCAATTCTTCGGGAAATCGTTTGCAGAAGGCATAGCTCACCGTGGCAAAATGAGGGATCTCCTCCAGCAGATTATATCCTAAGAACCAACGGTAAGAAAGTGTATCCTGAATACGTTGGTGGGTTTGTCTCAAAGACGGAATTCCATACAAATGTTGAATGAGCACCATTTTGATTAAGACAACCGGATCCGTTCCGGGGCGTCCGTTGTTGTGACAATAATATGGGTCCAAGCGCTCATAGATCCATTCATAATCCATCACTTTTTCTATTTTACGAAGCAAATGGTCTTGTGGCACCAATGCTTCTAAATCTACAAAAAGAATCTCGTTTCGTGCATCTTTTCTCCATTGTTCCATAACAATACCCCCGTTTCTTTTATTATACCAGAAACGAGGGTGAATTGAAAGTTTTTTGACAAGCTGAAATCCGCTTCTCTTTCCGAGAAGCGGATTTATTATTGGGTTAACGCTTAGCCCTTAATGGCAGCCTGGTGCAGTCCGCAAAAGGGGGAAATCAAGGGCAGCAACCTATTTCATTTTTATTTCTATTGCTAATGCACTTGCTAAATCGCTCATATAATCAACCTTAAATGCAATTATCTTTTGATTTGTGAGTACCATACATCCTGCGTATTCATCATCCTCGTTCTCTACGATTCTGATCTTCAACTCCATTATAGCAGGGATCTTGCGAATTATATCTACTTGTACGCAAACAACGGGATAAAC
>CAYWIE010000092.1:0-1837 GCA_964458275.1 uncultured Bacteroidaceae bacterium | reverse complement strand
TACCAGCCTTTGCAGGCTGAATGAGGTTTTCAACATCCAGGACATCCCAACCGGCTTCCTTCAGATACAGATCGATGTACAGTCTTCGGGTAGCAGCTTCGCTCATGTAGGGCGGCTTCCGATAGGCAGATTCTGTTCCGTTCTCCTTGGAAGCAATCAGGCCAAGCAGATACGCAATATTGTCATAGGCAAGTTTTGCTTCCTTTTTACGGACGCTTCTGCCGTGCTTGGCATTCATGCCGAGGATGCGGACATAGTGAAGGGCATTTACAGTATCCGCATCATTGATATAACCGATCACGATAGGGCTGTCGATCAGTTCAAGTAAAGAGGCTTTGGACTGCTTTTTAGCACCGACCTTGCTGTAAATAAAGTCAACAGCATCCTCCAACAGCGCACGGCAATGTAACGCACGGTCAAGGTGCGTTTCGGCCTCCTGTGCTTTGAGCAGTTTGGAATTCATTTGCCCTAATGTCATAACGGTTCCCTCCTGTTTTCAGGAATGTTTTCTGCTCGGATTTAAACAATTATTCAAAAGCCAAAACACCATTGGCATACTTAACTGCTCCGGGCTTTTTCTGCGGATATGTGTGTGCAATCATTCTTAGTTCTTCCATCAAACTAAATACTGCCAGATAATCACCTTTGATGCGATTTTGCTCAAAATCATATCGCAATGTGGTAAACATATCTTTGATTACAGGAAGTATTGTTGAAATATTGCTGATTTTACTATCAATTGTCCCCTGAATCGCAACAGGAAGTTGACCAAAAAGTTCGTCTAGCTTATGCCCTCGTGCTTGCTTTCCAGCATGAAGATTTTCATAGTAAATGATAGCCTTCATATATATTTCACAGGCAAGGCCTGAAAGAGCCAAATACGTCTCCAAGTGGGCACCATGAGAAATATCCGGATTAGAGGTATTACAATTCCGTTTGACCAAATCGTAAAAACCATCAGCAGTATGTACCGCAGATGTAGCCAGCATTTTTACGCTGTCATTGTCAGTATAATCCACATCTTGTGGAAGAAAGTTCACTTCGTCAATAACCAGAGTGCCGCCATCCAGATGAGTTGGTCCATCAAAAACCAAGGTTTCGCCTTCCATATGTGCAATAACACCCGTTGTAAGGCTTCGGCTATACTCATTGTTGCTCATGTGAACACCTCACTTGTAATATTTATGTATCATACCGAAAATACTTCTCGTGCTTCAATAATGCCTTCTGCACGACAACTTTTGATTTGTCGACCTGTTCGACGAAGAATGCATACTGGTTCTGTAGGCTTGCATCAGGAATTATTACACTAATTTCTCTAAACTCAGACATATTCAAGCCTTGAAGTGCAATGCCTTTCGTTATTGATGCAAGAATTTGCTTTGTTCCGTCCTGAGCGAAAAATTGTTGCATAAACGGATAATTGACCAATGCTGTATTGAATCGTAGTGGAACAATATTTCGACCTACATTGCACCCCTTAAACTCATCCGTTACCCTAAATGTTTCTCCAATAGAGCCCCTTACCGTAATTAATAGTTCGTAGCCCTTGAGAATTGTTCTTTTATACTGATTTGAAATCTCAGTAGTTGTTCGTTTGAGTTGTTCGCGATATGGGGTTCTTCCCCCAACAATATCTACGGGCCTAAACACAGGAACGCCGCCATCAACATCATCTCCGGTTTGCACAATTCCGTAAGAAACACTACTTCCTGCCTCCAACACTTTATAGAGCGGTAGAGTTTTCCACTCGCGTTCATTGTATTTTGGGTCACCAAACATCTCGACAAATCGGGCTTTAATGAGGTTGTCCAGTTCGATGAGCTGCTGCCTTCTC
>CAYWIE010000091.1:0-2123 GCA_964458275.1 uncultured Bacteroidaceae bacterium | reverse complement strand
AATGAGGTTCTGACTACTCGCTAATGGTAAATTGAATTTATAGAACCTCCCTTATCTTTTTATAGTTTATACTTCGCCCAAATGGTTTCGCCCATTTTCTCTACACTGATAAGCCGTAGCTTGGTGGGAGGCGTGTCTGCATCCAATCCATCGAACACCGATGCCATGCCTTTGCGCCCATCTATTCCAGGACACCACATCATGCTTACTTCATCAATTAGCCGCTCTTTCAGGAAGGCGCCGTTGATGTGTCCGCCACCGGTCAGGCTCAACTGCTCCACCTTGAACTCTTTACAGAGTATTTCCATTGCTCTTGCCAGGCCGATTCCATCCTTGCCTGTTGCAATCCATGAAATTTGCTGCTTGGTAAGCGTTTCCAAATATTCTTTCGGGCAATCCTCTGAAGCAATGACCAATAGAGGCATACCGTCAAACTGATTTTGTGGCCAGCGAAGTTTGCCTAACGTATCAATTGCAACAAGATAACCTTTAGAACCAATGGCTACATTGAATTGTTCGCAACCTATGGGAGATTTGTCCTCTGCGACGAATGGTTCCGGAAGTGCGTAATGCATTTCCATTGTTACTCTTCCCATCAACATTGACGGGCAATTCAGCCGATCGAGGGCTTCGTAGTACTCATCACCTGTTTCTATTTGTTCTGTTACATCACAATCGATGCGTCCGTCAAGGAGCGACATCATGTGGCATATGATATATGGTCTTTGCATATCTCTATTGTTGATAAAGTTGGCTATCGGTCGTAAAAGTACAATTTTCTGCCGTATTATCGTCATTTGACATCAACTAAATGCACTGAAACAGATTCTTTTCCTTGTTTTGACTTTACTGTCTGCATATATGAATATGAGATTAAAGCATAGTTGCAGATAAGGGCAGCCAAAGAAAGTTTACTTGCTTTGCGAGAGCAAGTTCGTGAAACAATGTTTTTCTATTGGCAGAGCAATATGACAACAGAAGCGGCTCGCATGTTATATTATAACTTTATGAAATGCCAGAATCTTTAAGTTTTTCTGTCGCCATATCCACGCCGGGTGGCAAAGCAGACTCCGTCACGTTGTATGATTGCTGCAACTGCCTCTATGGTTCTCATTGTTCACTGTCGCAGCTTCAGTTGATATGCTCTTTCCTTTCTCCGTAAAGTTCCACCAGTTCCAGCTTCTTGATGCGCGAGGCAATGGCACTCGGCTTACGCCGGAAATGCACTGCCAGTTCCTTTGTCGTTGCTCCCTCGCACCACATGTGCGTCAGTTCAGTGTCATCCTCTTCGCTCCAGGAAGTGTAGGCATTCGGATAATCCTGCTGGCAGGCAAAGACCGAATAGGTTGGCACGCCTGTCAGCTGTTTGTATGCCCGGAGGTACTTCTTCAGCCTCTTGACATCCTTGTCCGAGAGATAGGGCAAACGGCGTATATCCATATTGTCCGTCAGGTCGTTCAGTTTCACCGCCACCGCCAGCGGGTTGCTCTTCACACGTGCAATGAACTTGTCGTACGGCTCGCAGTCCGATAATTTCGTCACACAGCGCAAAGCCTCGATAATCTCGGCAGAGAAGCCCTCAGCCGCCAGCTGTTCGAATGTCCAGCCGCTGTCCTCTACCACGTCGTGCAACACTCCAACAATCTTCTCATCGGTATTCTTTCCTGCTGCCATTACACGCAGTGGATGACCTATGTAGTCGTTACCTGCTTTATCGAACTGACCGCGATGTGCTTCTGTTGCTATTTCTATTGCTCGTTCAAGGGTGCTCATAATAGATGCTGGTGTTTTATACTGTACCTGTGATGTTAACTTTTACAAAGTTATGAATTATTTCTTTTCTGCGGTTTTTCCTATGCAAAATAATTATTTGCCCACACAGAAAATAAAACAACCTTTGTAACTGTTTAACGTACAATTTATTGCAGAATTTTCTCAAAGGACAAAAGGCCATTCGGGGGACAGGCAGGGGACTGCATTTTTGAAAAGAAACCAATAAAATCTGCAAAAACTCACTTTTTTAGAATTTTAAGCATATTTGCATTTCGTTGCATGGTGAAATAGCCTTTAATTGGAGGTCTACTTGCAACTATCATTGCCGTTAAATATAGTGGTTTAGTTTA
>CAYWIE010000090.1:0-2199 GCA_964458275.1 uncultured Bacteroidaceae bacterium | reverse complement strand
CTTCGGGCAGTTCGTTGGTCATCCACTCTCCGCGGTACATGAAGCTGCGCTTGCGGTCGAGCATGTTCTTGAAGTCGTAGTTGTCGCCGTTGACTTTGTCGTAGACGGGGAACACACGGCTGAAGATTGCTTCTTCGCCCCAGTTGAGCATGTAGCGGGTGTAGGCACGAATATCATAGTATCCTGACAGCAATGATGGTTTAAGGTCGAATTCGCCGTGGCAGCAGCCCTCTTCGTCGAGTTTGTATTTCTTTGTTTCAACTACATAGCCTTCGGGGGCGCACAGCTCCACGTACAGAACCTTGCTTATGGGCTTTTCGCTGTCGACAATGCCGCTGGTGGTGTATGCCTTGAACCACATTGTCTCGCCTAAATAGTAGGCGGTGTTGTCGAAGTGCAGATACACTCTCTCTTGCGGGAACAGCTGGTTCACCATGATTGCACGCATGGCGAGGGTGTCCAATGGGGATTGGGCAAATGTCGTTGCTGTCATTGTCAGCAACAGGGTGAGGGTGTTTAGCAGTTTACGCGGCATAGTTGTTTAATTATTCAGTGTTATATATTCCGCCTCTTATCCAAGAAGGAGAGTTATTCTTAATATACCACAAAAGTTCTACCTCTTGGATCAGAGGAGATGGGTTCAAAAACATTAGTTCTTGAAGACGGAGGAGTTCGGAAATATTGCTTCTGCTCTCGAACAAGCTCTAATTCATGAGCTTTTACTTTACCTATTTCACTACCCTGCTCAGCGGCTTTCTTGTACCACATATAAGCTCTCCTGTAATTCTTTTTAGTTCCGCGACCCTTCTCGTAGCACTCAGCGACCTGTTCCTGCGCCTCCATCAAACCATTGTTGGCGGCATGTAACAGCCACTCGAAACGCAGTTTCTTGTTCTTCTTCACATAGCGACCATTGCCGTAACACTCGGCGAGTTTCATCTGCGCCTGGACATTGCGCAGTTCGGCGGCATGGGTAAAGAGTTTTATAGCCTCCGATTCGCGCAAGGCTTTTCCTTTCTTCCCTGCTACCGAGTCGTTATGTTCGTACATACGTGCAACCTTGTATATCGCATACGGCTCTTCCTTTTCTGCAGCACGTTTGTACCACTCGATGGCTTTCTCCTCATCCTTTTCTGTGAATAGACCCTCTTCGTAGCTTTTGGCAAGCATGCTCATCGAGCGCAGAAAACCACTATCGGCTGCTGCGGTGTACCAACGGAGTGCAAGGCGAATGTTTTTAGCTGTGCCGTTGCCGTTTTTGTAGCATGTGGCAAGTTGGTGAAGAGCGGGCAACACACCACAGTTCGCTGCTGAACGATAGAGGTTGAATGCCTTTATGCTGTCCTTTTCTGTGCCATGTCCGTTAGAGTAGCAAATAGCGGCAAGGTAGATGGCGCTGGGCTCGCCTATTGCAGCAGCTTCTTGGAACTTCTCGAATGCAGTTCTGTATTCTTGCTCCTTATAGAGCTTCTGTCCGTCGCCTATCAGTTTCAGGCAATGGGCAAGCATGGCAGGGTTCTTTCTCAGAAGAGTGGTTGTCTTTTGGTCTGCCATTGCTCTCTGTTCGTCGCTCAGGGTACGTGTCAGTATATTAAGGTCGCTACAGTAAATTGTGCTGCCTGCATAGCCCTCGGCATTTACACTGATAGCGTTTGCAACGCTGCTGTTATACAATTCGACGGTTGCTTTTCCACCGGCCATTTTTGCCGATGGTATCCATATCAACGTGCGGCGGAAGTCCTTTTCTATTGGTTGCTTGCCCTTGTAGTCGGGTGAGTAGAACTGTTTGCTCTCGCTGTAGCCTTGTATGGATGTATAACGTCGCGTAGAACCTGTAAGCAGGTCGGGCACAATGCCTGTCTGCTTATCTTCTTCGGTATATGGTATCATGCAGGCTACGTAGTTGGGATTAAGCGGGAAACAGCGCGCCCTATCCATGCCGTTCCTTAGTTTTTTGTAATAGTTATAAGGCGAAAAACCGTCGACGCCTTCTGTTCCAGAGACAAACATTTGCGAAAGGAATCCGAGATAGAAACGTATATAGTGCATTTTATTATCCAAGTAGCGTCCTTTACGTGTCCATGCCGATTGATAATTGTAAAATTGCTCGCGTGTGGGTTTATCGCTGCGAATAACGAATTCTTTAAAGGGAGGTTCTATAAATTCAATTTACCATTAGCGAGTAGTCAGAACCTCATT
>CAYWIE010000089.1:0-2427 GCA_964458275.1 uncultured Bacteroidaceae bacterium | reverse complement strand
AGATGCCTAAAATAGACTCAAAGAAACCGAAACAAAGCCGCGAATATATAAAACTTTTACAATAAAATTTAAACAGCTTCTTAATAAAACCCTATAAAGGTAATGGCTTTTTGGGATATTTTGATGTTAAACAGAAGAAAAGTTTTCAACAATAAAAAACGGAACCATCAAAAAGAATCCCCACGATAAATAAAACTCTCTTTTTGCTGCTTTTTGTTGGGCGTTTAACAAATAATTACTATTTTTGTCGAATAATACATGTAAATGATTACTGATGGGAAGAATTGATAGGCTGAAAAAGATAAAGAAGATGAGAATACATCGCGAGGGTACATCTATCCTTGTCGTATCTTTCATTGTGCTTCTCTTTTTAAATTCATTGAGCTGGTATTTCCTGCCGTGCGACATATTCAATATGTTGCTTTCGGGAGTATCGCTCTTTATCTATTTGATGATGGTGAACTTCTTCAGAAGCCCCAAGCGCACATTCCCGTCCGATAATGTTGAAAAACTGGTAGTGGCTCCCGCCGATGGAAAGGTCGTGGTGATAGAAGAGGTGTTCGAGCCCGACTATTTCAAGGATAAAAGACGCATGGTCTCAATCTTCATGAGTCCGCTCAATGTTCATGCCAATTGGTATCCGGTTGAGGGTGTAGTCAAAAAGGTGGGACATCAGAAAGGCAAATTCATGAAGGCATGGCTTCCTAAGGCAAGCACCGAGAACGAACGTTCTTTGGTGGTTATAGAGACTCCTGAGGGAACGGAAGTTCTGGTAAGACAGGTTGCCGGAGCCATGGCACGACGCATAGTTACGTATGCCGAGCCTGGAGAGGAATGTTTCATTGACCAGCATATGGGCTTCATAAAATTCGGTTCTCGTGTGGATGTGTATCTTCCTTTGGATGCCGAGATTTGTGTCGAACTCGAGCAGAAGACGGTCGGTGACGAAACCATTATCGCTAAATTAAAATGATTTCTGTATGGGCATTAAAAAACATATTCCCAATATAATTACTTGCTGCAATCTGCTTTCGGGCTGTGTGTCATGTGTGATGGCAATGGAGGGTAATTTTGTTTTAGCCCTTGCCTTTATAGTGTTGGGCGCAGTGTTTGACTTCTTCGACGGAATGGTGGCGCGGCTTTTGAAAGTGAGTTCACCGCTCGGCGTGCAGCTCGATTCGCTTGCCGATGATGTAACTTTCGGCTTTGCACCGTCGTTTATGGTCTTTGTCTTCATGCGTGGTTTGGAGTATCCCGATTACCTTGCATCGTTGGCGGGAGTGTTGCCTTTTGCTGCATTCTTTATTTCGGCACTTTCGGCAATGCGCCTTGCGATGTTCAATATCGACAAACGTCAGACAACAACATTTATCGGTCTTCCTACACCTGCCAATGCTCTGTTCTGGGCATCATTGGTTGTCGGTTATGGCGATTTAATCAGCAGTCTTAACTATGGATGGATGTTGATGTTGGGTATGCTGTTGCTGTCGTGCTATCTGTTGGTTGCAGATATTCCGATGTTCTCTTTGAAGTTCAAATACCTTGCATGGAGAGCAAACAAGATACGTTACAGCTTTCTGATAGCTTCGGCTCCTATGCTGTTGTTAGGAGTGGGCGCGGCGGTGCCTATTATCTCTTTATATGTTGCAATCTCTATTGTCAAATCTTTGAAGAAGAGGACAAAACCGGCTGTGTAAGACAATTTCTGCGATGTCTGTTCATGGAGTTCTTGATATTATTTAACTAACGGTTTACGTTTTTATAACATTCCTGTTTGTACATTTGCACAGTTTTTATACTGTTAACATTCTGTTTGGCACGCTCCATAATAGATGTTGCTATGTGTGCATTGCCGCAATTATGCTTTTATGAACCTTAGAGGGTCGTGTACGGTTTTTGACTATGGCATGATTCTAAAAAATAATACTTATGATGAAATTCTTAATCTTAATTATACTTTTCTTTGTAGCACTGTTTGTAATAGTTCCCTCTGTTATATTCGGCATCATCCGTTTCTTGCTGACTATGTTGGGAGGAACATCCTCTTCACGTAGAGGCGGATATAAGAATGACGGATACGGCAACCGGAATTCCGGTGCGGAAACAACTTATACGTTTGAGCAAAAGGAAGAGCCCCAGTCGCGTACAAAAAGAAAGAAGGTCTTTGACGAGAATGAGGGAGAGTATGTGAGTTTCGAGGAGATTAAACCCTCTGACGATAAAAAGTAGGTGCCTGAAAGCCGCTCCAGAACAACCCTCCCTAAATCTGCAAAAAGTGGATAAATAAGTTGTATTTATTTATTACTTTTGTGAAAACAATAAGGCAGAGCAGTCGTTTCTGATGATATGCCTACTATTCATTGTCTGTAATAAATTTAAGTTTCGCAAGTAGCTTTATGCCGTTTTCTTTTCCGAACATAGTTTTTT
>CAYWIE010000088.1:0-2621 GCA_964458275.1 uncultured Bacteroidaceae bacterium | reverse complement strand
TGTCGAGGTCCTTTTCGTCGGCATGGGCGCAGAGGGCGACCAATAGCAAAAGGGTGGTATGTAGAAGTTTGCGTAGCATAGTTGTTTATTTGTAAAATTTCAGCACTTCGAATTCGTATGCCTTTGCCTTGCCAAGTGCGCTACCCTGCTCAGCAGCCTTCTTATACCATTGATATGCCTTTATATGGTTTTCGCTTATTCCGCGACCCTTTTCGTAACATTCGCCAACCTGTTCCTGAGCTTCCATAAGCCCGTTATTTGCTGCGTGCAACAGCCATTCGAAACGTTTCTTCTTGCTCTTCTTGAAATAGCGTCCGGTCTTGTGGCAATCGGCAACTTTCAGCTGTGCTTGCGGGTTTTTCAGCGCAGCAGCAAGTGTAAAGTATCTTACTGCCGGAGATTTTCGAGTCGCACGTTTCTTTACACCGTTTATAGAATCAATATGCTCATGGTGGCGACCCATTTTGTAGAGTGCGTACGGCTCCTCATTTTCGGCTGCAAGTCTGTACCATTTTATTGCATTGGCGCTATCTTTTGCTGTAAATATGCCCTCTTCGTAACATTTGGCAAGCACAGTCATTGATTTTACATATCCGCTATCCGCAGCGGCACTGTACCATTTGAATGCCAATGAATCGTTGGCTACTGTTCCATTGCCGTTGGCGTAGCAGTTTGCCAGATTGTGCATCGAATTTATCTCGCCTATGTTTGCAGCACTACGGAACATACGGAACGCCTTTACGTGGTCTTTTTCCGTTCCCTCTCCATTGTTGTAGCACACACCCATGTAGAACATTGCCGTAGGATGTCCGAGGGCAGCCGCATCGTGGAATTTTTCGAATGCTGGCTTATACTCTTTCTCCTTGTACAGTTTTACTCCTTCGCCTGCAATTTTCAGACATTCTGCTATCAGGCGCGGATTTTTGTAGATAGTCTCTTTCTCTGTACTTTTGGCTACATGTTTGTGTTGCTCGTCAGTAAGTGTGCGGGTGAGGATATTAAGGTCGCTGCCGTAAATTGTTCCTCCACCACAGCCCTCTGCGTTTACATTTATGCTTTTTGCCACGCTGCTGTTGCACAGTTCAACGGTTGCTTTGCCGTCGGTACTTTTCACCGATGGTACCCATATTAACGTGCGACGGAAGTCCTTTTCTGTAGGTTGCTTGCCTTTGTAGTCGGGTGAGTAGAACTGCTTGCTCTCGTTGTATCCCTGCACCGATGTATAACGCTTGATACCGCCCACATGCAGTTCGGGGACTATGCCTTTGCTCTCTTCTCCCTCTTCGTAAGGAATCATGCAGGCAACATAGTTGGGATGCTTAAGAGCTGGAGAAGGATTGTATATTTTTTTATACAGAGCCTTTTCGTAATTTTCGTATCTATATCCGTCTGTTCCATTCCGGGCAGTTACACCCATCTGTGAAAGAAACCCTTTGTAGAAGTTCATGAAGTGTTTTTTATTGTCCATAGCATGTCCCTTGCTTGTCCACGACGAGAGGGTGTTTTCGAACTGTTCACGGGTAGGCTTATCGCTGCGTATGACAAATTCCTTGAAATTGCCCATCTTCTGCGGATTCTTGCCTTTGATGTATTCGCTGTCGGGACGAGGAACCGAGTCGCTGCTGTATTCGCCGAGCACTACCATCAATTGCACCCAATAAGCCCAATTGTAGTTGTAGCGGTACATGGCACTGCGTACAATGTCCGAAGCTGTGAATGCATCTGCAAATGTCTGTACTGGTATCTGCATACTGTATGGATTCTTGCGGTCATGCTCTATTTTAAATGCCGTACTATTGCCGAGATGCGGATTATAGCTTTCTCCCGAAAGTGTTGTTATGTTATGCATACTTGCATGGCTGTTGGCTTCTTCCATGCTCTGTTTGGTATATTCTCGATAATAGTAGAAACGGTAGCTGTCTACATATTTTATATATGGCGGTGTTGCCGAGTGGCCTTCGTTAGGAACACTTACAAAAGAATTTTTCTTTATGCCGATGTTGGGATTGTCTATATTCGCTTCGTGCAGGAACTGAATTACCAGTTCTTCGTCCTTGAAGTCGAACTCGGTTTTCAGGTAGAGATATGTAACATCCTGCGCATACTCCCATTCGTTCAAGTAGTCGAATCTCATCTCGCTATGCGGTGGTCGGCTGAACGCATCATATTCCTTTGCAGCCGTAACCTCTATAGGCGACAGCATATATTCAAAGGGGCGCAGCTTTACCGTCCTTGCCTCTTGTTCGCGCTTCTCCTTGTCGGTCAGCGGACGACCTGTGTGGCGTTCCCAATAGTCATATAGACGGAACGGAGGCGAATAGTAGCGGTCGAGAGCAAAGGCGAAGACTGTATCTTTCATCTGGTCGCCTGTAATGTCAGAAGTAAGTGCAGCTACTTTTTTGCCGTAAAAATCATCGGTTACAATTTGGAAACTGCCATCCTCGGTAGTCGAAAAATCGTATGTGTTTATAGTGCTGTCCTTGTAAGATATTTCGAATTTCGATGCTACATTGGGCTGTTTTGTCAATTTCCATTGCCCTCGTTTCTTACGCTCTGTATAACTGCTTTTTTTGTAGAAAGTACCCTTAACGGTTATTCCCTTTTCCATCGGCTGGTCGAGC
>CAYWIE010000087.1:0-2636 GCA_964458275.1 uncultured Bacteroidaceae bacterium | reverse complement strand
ACGCTTGACCCACGCCTTAGAAGGGCGTTGCTCTATCCAGCTGAGCTACGGAACCGACCTTATTATGTGCGATTGCGGGTGCAAAGGTAGTGCTTTTTTGTAGCAAAAGCAATTTTTTCGGAATATTTTTTTGAAATCAGGGGCTTTGTTTATGAAAAATAAAAAAAGTGAGGTCTGCTTTGCATAAAGTATCACACCCTAATGATTAATTCAGTTTCCTACATTGGGTCAACTTCTTCAAGTTCACCAATTAATTCAATCAGTGGTTTACCGTCGAACCTGAAATTTTCAATAAAGTTTATTTAATTTGCATACACTTCAGATTCTTCAGTATAATGTTGCTTAATCAAAGATCTATATAGTGTTTCAGTTGCGATGCTTTTTGTTGTCGCTTTAACGGCTGATTACAAGGTTTTTACAGATATGATGCTTGGATATATGTTGGTAAGAGTCGCGAACTATTGTTTTTTTATTCATCATTTTGCACTATATTCGCGATTGATAGAACATTAAGAACCAGTTTAAATTTTATTGAAAATTTTCTATATTTGCAGTAAACTGCGAATATAGCCTGCACTCGCTGCAAGACAACAAAGAGAATCTACTCTAAAGTTGCGGTTAAACGAGGCAATGTGAACTTGTTCACAAATTGTTCAGCGAGTGATAGCAACTTCAACAAGGTTAAAATAGCTCTCAAATAATTCCGAAAGATAGTGCAAGCCGAGAGAAAAATATCAAGTTTACTTGAATATTATTCCGAGGCGCCGCCTATCTTATCAAAATAAAATTTAAACAACTTCTAATTGTAGTAATGGCACAACACAATTTGTTTGGAAAAAAAGGAGAGATGCTTGCCGGACGCTATTTGCTTGGCGAGGGTCTTGCCGTGCTTGAGTATAACTGGCGCAGCGGGCACAAGGAGATTGATATTGTTGCAAAAGAGCGCGATGTGTTGGTGTTCGTAGAGGTTAAGGCGAGGCGCAACGTGGTCTACGGCGATGCAACAGAGGCTGTTACTCCTCAGAAAATGCGTAATGTCATTTTGGCGGCAGAGGCATATATGAAAAGATATAATGTAGATTCGCCGGTCCGTTTCGATGTCGTAACGGTAGTGCCCAACGGCGATTCGCATATAATAGAACATGTGCGCGATGCGTTCTATCCCGATGTTGAATAATAGTAAGAAACTGTCGAATATGAATATAGAAGACGCCCGATTTTATTGTTTGAGCAAGCAAGCAGCTACTGAGGATTTCCCTTTTGACGAGACAACACTTGCCTTTCGTGTGGAAAATAAGATATTTGCTATTGTAGACCTCGAAAATACCGAATGGTTTTGTGTGAAATGCGATGCAGACAAGGCTGTGGAGCTACGTGATGCCTATTCCCAGATAAAACCGGCATGGCACATGAACAAGCGTTATTGGAACATGATGGATATTGAACATATGGACAGGGCGCTTGTCGAGCAGCTTATCGACCATTCTTATGAAGAGGTGCTCAAGAAACTTCCCAAAAAGATAAGGGCAAAGTATGGATTGTAAGCTAATAGGTGGCTTCCGTGTTGGGTTCTTGCACTTTGATTGTGTCGATTCCACCAATCTTGTTGCACGACGCGAGGCGCAAAGTCTTTTCCAAGACGATTCCCGTCCCGATGTGCTTGTGATAAGTGCCGACGAGCAGACATCGGGCAGGGGGCAGCGCGGAAGTGTGTGGCACTCCTCTTGCGGAGAGAATCTCCTCTTGTCGATAGTTGTACGTCCCGTGTCGCTTTCTGCTGCCGAGAGCTATACTTTGTCGGTGGTTGCGGCTCTTGCTTCCAGGTCGGCGGTGTGCAGCTACGGGCCCGAATGTGTGGTGAAGTGGCCCAACGACCTCTATTGCGATGGTAAAAAGCTTGCCGGCATCCTCTCCGAATTGGATTTCTCAGGCAGTGCAGTTACTCAGGCAGTGGTGGGCATCGGGCTTAATGTCAACCAGAAATGTTTTTGCGAAATGTCGCGTACACCTGTCTCTCTTTTCATGCTCACGGGCAAGGAGCATGATTGCGACGAGGTGAAGCTCCGTCTTGCAGAAGAATTCCTGCACTATTACTCATTGATGGAGCAGGGTGGTGCCGGCACTCTTTTCGCTATGTACGAGAAACTGTTGATGGGGCGTTCCGAATATATGCTTTTTCGCGACGGACAAGGGGTGTTCGAAGCTTGTGTGGATTGTGTGCATCGTGATGGCCGTTTGCAGCTGAGACGCAAAGACGGTACTCTTTCTTGCTACTCGTTCAAAGAGGTGGAGAGTGTCATTCATGGGTATTAATCCTTCTTGTCGGGCTCGTTGAACATCTCTTTCTCACGTTTCCGACGCAAACGGTCGCGTCCGCGCATCACGAACCACAATATTGTCAGTATAATGTATGAGGCTGCTACAATTGCCCATTTCTCAGTTGTGCTCAGTTCGCTGTTCTTTGGAAAGAAATATATGTACATTCCTGTGGTGTATATGAACAGCAGTCCGGTTACAAGGTTGTGTTTCTTTATTCGTTTCATGGCTTTTGGTCGTTTTAACAAAAAACTGCAAAGATAGAAACAAACGAGCGAGAAATATGAAGCTTGCTTCAATATTTTTCACAGCGAGTGCAG
>CAYWIE010000086.1:0-2668 GCA_964458275.1 uncultured Bacteroidaceae bacterium | reverse complement strand
GTAACGATTAGGCAACCGTTCTATTTCATTACCTTGCGTTTCTTTGCTAAATTGCCATTTCCCGTATTTCCGAGTTTTTCAGCGTAATGCGTTAATTATCAGTGTGAGATGCACTATTATTCCGATTTCGGTTGATTATTCCAGCGTTTTTCTGTAACTTTATCCTCGGAGAACATAGCGATAAGGGTTTGTAAATGTTTTATTTGATACCTTAAATTTACAATTTTTATCGCTATTCTCCTAATTTTCAATGAGCTATTTTTAAGATTTTATATCGAACTCACGTTAATTATTATCATTTTTGTTGTTGCAATTTCACTTACAAGTTGTACAGAAAAAATGAGAGAGGATTTGTGTTTCGCATTAAATGCATTTGGAATACTTTACACCCCTGAAACAAACCTTGAACTGGAACTAGACAAACAAGAGGTAGATAAGCCTTTCTCATTTGCAGAGTATTGTAATGAGAAATATGACAGCGTGGTATTTCTTCGCCCATATTCCAATATCGAAGATAGTGCCTTTTCCAATCTTAAAATGTCAAACACATTAAGAGAAAAATGCAATGGCAATACAATGTTTGACTCATTTTCTACACTCCTGTTTGTCAGTAATGGAAGAGTAAAAGCATATTCTGAAGTTTTAATAATTGATGCAGACTTTGTATTAAATGGCAATACGGACAATCCGCAGTTTTTCTCGTTTGGACAAAAATTGATAATGGACAAGGAAAGAAAAGTGCATTTGTACAACGAATAAGGCCATTTGCTGCGATTTTTGCATAATAGGATGCTTATAACAGCGATATCAGATTTACAAGAAGCAGCTTTACCTGAGAGAACACATTATATGACAAACACAAAAGACTATAAGAAAACCAAACTGGCATGCTACCTCGGCCTTGTAACACAAGCCATTGCAGCAAACTTCCCCCCGCTGCTGTTCATGGCATTTCATCGTGAGTATGAAATCCCGATAGCAAATATGGCACTTGTTCCGGCCGTTTTTTACATTGTGCAGTTAATCACCGACCTACTGTGTGCCAAATTCAAGAACATAAACTATCGCAAGAACATCATCGTCTCGGCAATAACATCGGCGATAGGGCTCGCTGGGCTGGCATTTTTGCCGGAACTGTTCCACAATCCGATGACAGGGATTCTTATCTGCGTATGCGTTTATGCAGTCGGAAGCGGTCTTATTGAGGTTCTGTGCAGTCCCATTATTGAAGCCTGCCCCTTCCCCGACAAGGAGAGCATGATGAGCCTGCTCCATTCGTTCTACTGCTGGGGAGCAGCAGGAGTGATTATGGGCTCAACGCTTTTCTTCACTCTCTTCGGGCTTGAAAATTGGCGGATTCTTGCCTGCCTATGGGCGTTGATTCCGCTCTACAACATCATCAACTTCGCAACTTGCCCCATCGAACCGATTGTCGAGGATTCCGAAGGACTGAGCATGGGGCAGCTGCTTAGGAACCGTGTGTTCTGGATGTTTCTTGTTCTGATGGTAGCCGCCGGAGCATCCGAGAGCACTATGGCGCAGTGGACATCGGCTTTTGCAGAAGCCTCTTTGGGTGTCGACAAAGCCTTTGGAGACCTGGCAGGACCTTGCGGCTTTGCATTCTGCATGGGACTTGGCAGGCTCTGGTATGGAAAGAGAGGTCAAAGCCTTGACCTCTCTGCCTATATGGTCGGTTCCGGAATTCTCTGCTTCGCAGCCTACCTGACGGCATCCTTGACTTCTGTTCCGTTCGTCAGTCTTGCCGGCTGCATGATTAGCGGCTTGGCTGTGGGCATTATGTGGCCCGGCTCCATAAGCCTTACATCGGCACGGATTCCGGGAGGCGGCACCGCGCTTTTTGCACTGCTTGCCTTAGCCGGAGACATGGGCGGGACATTGGGGCCGTCTATCGTGGGACTTTGCACCAAGTCTACCGGAAACGACATTCAAAGCGGGCTCCTTGCAGCCTCAATCTTTCCGATAATTTTAGTTATATCTCTTCTATGTATTCGAAGCGAGAGGAAAAAGATGCAGAATAGAGCTGCTGATTGATAGCTTTGAGCAAACCTTTGCGGGATTGAAAAACATTCTTGTATATCAAGCAAGTGAACTACCCCTAAGCTAAAGACTTAGGGGATTTCAAATGCGAACTTCCTTTAAATAACGACAAAATAGTGCTTGACTATTTATCAAGATTGAAGAAAGGCTATCAAATGGAATTCTGGCAATTTTGCTGGTCTACGGTTACAGAATGTAACAGAACTGAAGATTTTAAGGAATTATACGTTCGCAACAAAAGAAAATACCCCGAACAGATGAAAATATCGCTTATCGCGTTCCATTTTTTTATGATGGCATAAATTATCCGGAATTGTTCCCATATAAAAATGAAGAATATCATAAGAAATATGAGAATAGGGAATATATATATTTAACGATTATATAGATAGTGGCGGAGATTAGAAGTTGCTCTGTCGCATTTTCAGGTGAACCCCAAAAGTTTTTTGTCTAACTTTTGGGGTTCACCTGAAAATGCAGTTTTATCTCAATAAGGTATATAAAACTTAGCAAAATTTAAGCTTCTAATATGTATGTACAAAGAAAAATACTATATTTGGAATAATCTCATAATCCGCTAAGAATAAAAAGTTTATGCGGAAAATTCAAG
>CAYWIE010000085.1:0-2966 GCA_964458275.1 uncultured Bacteroidaceae bacterium | reverse complement strand
TGCGGAAGTAGCTCAGTTGGTAGAGCATAACCTTGCCAAGGTTAGGGTCGCGGGTCCGAGTCCCGTCTTCCGCTCAATGAGGTTCGATGTTTCGAACCTTTTTTGTTTGAATGGGCGATGAGCGGACAATGAGTGCGACGCCTCCTTAATAAATAGGGACTTTAGCGGAAGAGCTTGTGCTTTTTTCAAAAAAAGCAGAGTGATGTGCTTTTTTGTTAAAAAATAATGCTTATCTTTGCAGCCTGCAAAGTTGGGTAATAAACTCGCCCTGCGAGCGATGCAGATTGCTTGCGGGGTAATAAAATCAAGATTACGATGGGAATCCTTAAAGAAAAATATGCCTCATACGATTTGCCTCAACAATTTATGGCAAAAGGTGTCTACCCTTATTTCCGTTGCATAGACAGCGAGCAGGACACTGAGGTTATAATGAACGGTAAGAAGGTTCTGATGTTTGGTTCGAACTCATATCTTGGACTTACCAATCACCCTAAAATTAAAGAAGCAGCCATTGAGGCCGTTAAAAAATACGGAACAGGTTGCGCGGGTTCGCGTTTCCTTAACGGAACACTTGATATTCATATCCAATTGGAGAATGAACTTGCCGAATTTGTAGGAAAGGACGAAGCGCTTGTCTATTCAACCGGTTTTCAGGTGAATTTGGGTGTGCTTTCGTGCGTAACAGGACGTCGCGATACAATCTTGTGTGATGAACTCGACCATGCTTCAATTGTAGACGGTCGCCGTCTCTCTTTCTCAACTGCACGCAAGTTCCGTCATAACGATATGGAGTCTCTTGAGAATGAACTGAAAAAGTGTGCGCCTGAGACAATCAAACTGATTGTGGTGGATGGCGTTTTCAGCATGGAGGGAGATATTGCCAACTTGCCCGAAATTGTACGCCTGAAAGACAAGTACAATGCCAGCATAATGGTTGACGAAGCACATGGATTGGGCGTTCTTGGCAGAGAGGGACGTGGTACATGTGACCACTTCGGTGTTACAGATGATGTGGACCTCATAATGGGTACATTCAGCAAGTCGCTCGCAACCATCGGCGGTTTTGTGGCAGCAGACAAAGAGGTCATAAACTATATCCGTCATACTGCGCGTTCATACATGTTCAGCGCAAGCAACACTCCGGCGGCGACAGCTGCTGCGATTGAGGCTCTGCACATAATGAAGTCCGAGCCCGAACGTCTTACCAATCTTTGGGACGTAACAAACTATGCTTTGAAGAATTTCCGCGAATTGGGATTTGAAATAGGAAACACATCTACACCTATCATTCCTTTGTATATTCGCGACACGGATAAAACTTTCATGGTAACAAAAATGTTGTGGGATGAGGGTATATTCATCAATCCTGTTGTACCTCCCGCATGTTCACCGCAAGATACTCTTATCCGCTTCTCGTTGATGGCAACCCATACAAAAGAGCAGGTTGACCGTGCACTTGAGAAGATGACAATGGTGTTTAAAGCTTTAGACCTGCTTTAATAAAGGTCTATCCGGGGTGTAGCGCAGTCCGGTAGCGCACCTGGTTTGGGACCAGGTGGTCGCAGGTTCGAATCCTGTCGCCCCGACAGACACAATACCGCAATCGTTGAGGTTGCGGTATTGTGTGTTTTTGCAATTTCTAAGAAGCCGAAATAACCCCGCAGAAATAGAAACATTTTCCAATAAAATTCAAACAGCTTCTGATATTTATAACGTTTTTTTGAAATTACCTTGCCAATAAATCTGTAACTTTACAGCATAATATATATAAACAGCTATAATGCGCATTGAGCAATACAAAGGCGGAGACAAACTGCCGGCACTCATAAAAGGAATTTATTTCCACTCGGAGGAGTTCTTCCATCTGCTCGAAAATTCATCGGGTATAACCCCGATAATGCTCGTTGCTTACGATGGGGACGAAGAGTTGGGGCATATGCTGGCGATGCTCAAAAGCGACAAAAGAATAATACCTCCGGGCATATACCATTGGTGTTGCATATACAGCGAGGGGGTGTACAATGAAAAATACAGCAACTGCAATACATTGTTCCACCATTTCATGCAGCGTCTTATAAAATCTTTGGATATAAGATATATGTTCATAGAAGCGCGTTACATAATAGATTCGCGCACCACATACAGCACGTTCAGCCGTTTTGGATTTGTGCCCCGCAACGATACCCGGATATACATATCTCTGCATAGCCGCAATCCCGAAGAGCGGCTTTCGCGTGCATATCGCACACATATACGCCGCGCAATGGCACGCGGAGTAACATGTTCGCAGGCAACTACCGAGACACAAATAAAGGAGGGAATGCAACTGCTGAAAAAATATTATGCTTCGAAAATAGCACGGTATTTCGCTCCTACGAGCCTGTTGCAGAAAATGCTTGTCGACAATGTGGAAGATTCTCCGGATGCGAGAATGTTTGTTGTACGCAACAAGGAGGGTAAAATGATAGGCTGTTCCATCTGTCTTTACACTCAGGAAAGGGCATACTTGCTGTACAGTTGCGGACTGCGCAAAAGTCATCCGCTCCTCTATCCGGGCATAATGTCGGTGTGGACAGCAATAAAGGATGCCTACGAAAGAGGTGTTCCGCATTTTGAATTTGCGGTTTCGGGAGCACCGCTTAGAAAAAATATCGGTTACAGGAACTTTCTCCTCAATTTCGGCGGCAAACAGGTGAGCACCATCCGATGGTACCGGTACAGGTGGTCTTGGATAAATAAAATATTGCGCAGGATATACGTTTGATGAAAATATTGCGTTAATATAAGAAGCAGTTTAAATTTTATTGAAAAAGTTTTCTATATTTGCGGCTTCGTTTCGGTTTATTTGAGCCTATTTTAGGCATCTTTTCTTTCTTGTCTTTTGGAAATAGCCCGCTATTCCCTGCAAGACAACAAAGAAAATCTACTCTAAAGTTGCGGTTAAACGAGCGCAATGTGAACTTGTT
>CAYWIE010000084.1:0-3127 GCA_964458275.1 uncultured Bacteroidaceae bacterium | reverse complement strand
CGTGACCCCATGCGTGACAGGCATGTATTCTAACCAACTGAACTAACGCACCATTTT
The DNA here is from genome assembly GCA_964458275.1 of uncultured Bacteroidaceae bacterium. Taxonomy (GTDB): domain Bacteria; phylum Bacteroidota; class Bacteroidia; order Bacteroidales; family Bacteroidaceae; genus HGM04593. The sequence goes on along the minus strand of CAYWIE010000084.1, from coordinate 3,070 downwards.
GTATTTTGTGTGTGCTTCGTGTCTCAAAGCGATTGCAAAGATACGCACATTTTTTGAACCTGCAAATATTTTGCGACTTTTTTTCGATTTTTCGATAAATTTCTTCTTTTTTTCGCTGCGGACCTCTATTTTGTGCCGTTTTTCAGCGTTTTTGGGGTGCTTATGGGTTATTCTTTGAAGAACTGGTAGAGTTCAATATCCAAGAAAGAATCTCCATTTCGTTTCCATTCTTTGAGGGTGGCGGTGTGAGAAAAGCCTGCCCCTTTGAAAAGTTTTTTGCTTGCAGTGTGCCCGGCGGGGATGTAGGCATACAGCTGGTGTATGCCAAGATAGCCTGTGGCATACTCCTTGAGCAGCGAGAGAGCTTCGCCGGCGACGCCCTTGTTGCGGTATTCTCCGAGTATGCCGATGCACACTTCGGCGCGGCTGTCAAATGGGGAGTATTCGGCGAGGTCTATCATGCCTGCTCTCTTACGGCTGTCAAGCTCTATAATGAAGCGTGCCTGACGTTCGCTGTAGAGGTCGCCACGTGTCTGTTCTATGTAGTTGCGCAGGGTGTAGCGCGAATAGGGCAGCAGAGTGTTCCCTACGCTCCACAGCCGGGTATCGTTCTCCATGTTGTAGAGCAGTTCGAGGTCTTCGGGTTCGGGAGCGCGAAGGCGCATATTCTCATTTTCGAGCCATCGGTTGTTCATCTGTCGCTACGGGAGTATATGGCATCCTCTGTGATGAGGTTGCCGGTTGTGGTTGAGTATGTTGCCAGACGGAGGGTATTGCCGGGGGTCTTTTGCAGCAGCCGCAGCATTGTGTCGTAGCTGTAAGTGCTGTCATCGTAGAGTACGTGGGTGTATCCTTCGATGTTCTTCACCGTAAGGTGCCCGTCGGGGGTGGTAACCTCGTCTGCGATTATATATAGATTGTCTATCGAGATGTGGTGCCGGATGCATATTTCTTTTATTTCTTTGCAGGCTTCCGCGCTTCCAAGCACGATGAACCGTTTGGGCGGTTCATTGTATTCTTCCCAGTTCTTGCCGTATACAATTGGGTAGACGTGGTGCATGCGGAATTTCAGTATTGCTACCGACAGTTGCAGGGGGACGTAGAAGAGTATATTGTAGAGCGGGAAGTGTTTCTTGAAGAATATTTGCAACGACGAATAGAGCCAATAGCGGTAGCGGAGCTTGCTCTTGACCGAACTTTCGCCTTTGTAGTGGAAAATGGTGTAGGGCAGATAGTAGTTCTTTTCGCCCGACTTGAGTATGCGGTAGGAGAGGTCGCTGTCTTCCCAGTACATGAAGAACTGTTCGTCGAGTGTGCCAATGCGTTTGAGTGTTTCGTGGCGCAGGAACATGAATGCTCCCGAAATCATCTCTATCGGGTTTGCCTCTTCTGTGTCGAGGTAGCTCATGTAGTAGTGTCCGAAGAGGCGGCTTTTGGGGTAGCGGCGGCATAGTCCGGTTGCTTTGCAGAAGGCTACCCAAGGTTTTACTATTCCTCTTCGCGACTCCATGGCGAATGTGCCGTCCTTGTTTATCATCTTCACGCCTGCTGCTCCGGCTTCGGGATGCTCGTCCATGAACTTTATGCAGCCGTGGATGGCTTCTTTGGTTACTATGGTGTCGGGGTTGAGCATGAGTATGTATTCTCCTTTTGCCTTGCCGAAGCCTATGTTGTTGCCGTGGGAGAAGCCGCCGTTTTCGCTGCACTCTATCCATGCTACTTGCGGGAAGCGGGGCTTGAGGTACTCCATAGAGCCGTCTTCCGAAGCATTGTCGACCACGAGTATTTCGCAATCTGTTCCTTCGGCTGCTCTGAGCAGTGCTCTCAGGCACTGTTCGAGGTAGTATTTTACGTTGTAATTTACTATGACTACGGATAGTTTCATCACTCTTCTCTTAATTGTTTTGTGCTTTTGTTAGCTGGGTAGCTGTATATGTATGCCATTGCTCCTGCAAGGGCGCAATAGAGCATATTTTCGCAGTTGGTGCCGTAAAAGAGTCCTACATTCATCATCATCACCACAAAGAGCAGGGCGAGGCGTATCTCAATTGCGCGGCTGCAAATTGTGAGCAGGGTAGCGTCGTCGCTCTCTTTGGCTCTTTTAATCTTGAGCGAATATCCTTTTATGGCTATGAAGATTAGCCCGAAGGTGAGAAATATTGCTGCTACCTCTGTGGCATATCCGGCTGTAATGCCTCCTTGTGGAAGCACTCCTGTCTCGAAAATGGCAATAGTGGCTACTATTATCAGCAATAGTATGTAGAATATCTTTTTTTGTCGCGGAAATGTGTTCATGGTTGCTCTTTTGTGTCTAAAATGTTTTTCCTGTGAATGGTGTACGGTTGAGTATGGAGCGTCCGAGGGTTACTTCGTCGGTATATTCCAGTTCGTCGCCTACGGATATTCCGCGGGCAATGACCGAGAGCTTCACATCCATTGCCGACAGTTTTCGGAAGATGTAGAAGTTAGTTGTGTCGCCTTCCATCGTGGGGCTCAGGGCGAGTATAACTTCGTTCACTCCTCCTGCTGTCACGCGGTTTACAAGGCTATCTATCTGAAGGTCGCCGGGCGATATGCCGTCCATTGGCGAAATTACTCCGCCAAGCACGTGGTACACTCCTTTGAATTGCATTGTATTCTCCACAGCCATAATGTCTTGTATGTTCTCAACCACGCAGATGATAGAGTGGTCGCGTACAGGGTTGGCACATATCGGACAGATGTCTGTGTCGGATATTCCGTGGCAGTGCTTGCAGTATTTTACCTCTTTCTTCAGGCGCACCATTGCGTCGGCAAAGTTCTCTACGTCGCCGACGGGTTGCCTCAGAAGGTGCAGCACAAGGCGTGTGGCTGTCTTGCGGCCTATGCCGGGCAGTTTCGAAAATTCGCTTACTGCTCTCTCGAATAGTGCCGATGGGTATTCCTGACTCATTTCTCTTTGTGTGTGCTGTGGTTTGTTTATACAGTTTGTTGCAAAGATAGCGACAAACGAGCGAGAAATATCAAGCTTGCTTGAATATTTATTACAGCGAGTGCAGTCTATCTTCGATTTAATTTCAAAGATAGCGAC
>CAYWIE010000083.1:0-3197 GCA_964458275.1 uncultured Bacteroidaceae bacterium | reverse complement strand
GCAACTACGCCCCGAGTGGACTTTCACCACAGAGGTATGACATGCCCGTCATACGCAAAAAGGCGGGGCAAGCACATAAAAGCAACGCCTTTTTTATGTTTATAATCAACAAACAGAAAAAAAGGAAGAGCTTGTTGTTATAATTCATCACAATTTTATTAAATTTGCAAGATTAAACAACAACCCATAAAGAAACAAAACAACAAAATGATAGAGCAAATAGAACTGTTGCTTGAAGAAATCAAAAGCATCACAGCAAACAATGCCGAAGAATTAGAGGCACTTCGTCTCAAATACCTCAGCAAAAAAGGTATCCTCAACGGTCTCATGGCACAGTTCCGCGAAGTACCCGCAGAACAGAAGAAAGAGTTCGGAATGAAGCTCAACGAACTAAAGACAGCCACACAGGAGAAAATCAATGCCCTCAAGGAAAGCCTCGAAAGCAAGGAGGAAGAAGAGTGCGAACTCGACCTCACACGCCCCGGCTACCCCGGCAAGTTAGGTACACGTCACCCACTGTCGATAGTAAAGAACGAGATAATAAACATCTTCTCCCGCTTAGGCTTCTCCATAGCAAACGGTGTTGAGGTAGAAGACGATTGGCACGTATTCTCGGCAATGAACTTCGCCGAAGACCATCCCGCACGCGACATGCAGGACACATTCTTTGTGGAAGCACACCCCGACATCATACTCCGCACACACACCAGCAGCGTGCAGAGCCGAGTGATGGAGACAACACAGCCTCCCATCCGCATCATCGCTCCCGGACGCGTTTACCGCAACGAAGCAATCAGCTACCGTGCCCACTGCTTCTTCCACCAGCTGGAAGCACTCTACATCGACAAGAATGTATCCTTCACAGACCTCAAGCAAGTGCTGTTGCTCTTCGCCAAAGAGATGTTCGGCAACGACACAAAGATACGTCTGCGTCCCTCATACTTCCCCTTCACCGAACCCTCTGCCGAAATGGACATCAGCTGCAATATCTGCGGCGGCAAAGGCTGCCCTTTCTGCAAAGGCACAGGATGGGTGGAAATTCTCGGCTGCGGCATGGTCGACCCCAACGTGCTTGAACTCTGCGGCATCGACAGCAAGGAATATTCCGGCTATGCACTCGGAATGGGTATCGAGCGCATCACGAACCTCAAATATCAGGTAAAAGACCTTCGACTCTTCAGCGAGAACGACATACGCTTCCTTAAATTGTTTGAGAGCGCAAACTGACACCACAAAACCACCGGACAATAGACGGCAGTCAAAGGTATGAGAGCACAAGAGCTTTACAACCAGGTACTTCAATATTTCGCGGAAGCAATGCCGATAGCCGAGACGGAACTGCATTACGAAAACCCGTTCCAACTGCTCATAGCAGTAATCCTGTCTGCGCAATGCACCGACAAGCGCGTAAACATGGTTACCCCCGACCTGTTTGCCCGTTACGACACCCCCGAAGAGCTTGCTGCAGCACACCCCGATGAAGTGTACAACTACATAAAAAGCATCTCATACCCCAACAACAAAGCCAAGCACCTTGTAGGCATGGCACAGAGGCTCATCACAGAGTTCGGCGGTGAAGTACCGGACACGCTCGAAGAGTTGACAAGACTCCCGGGAGTAGGACGCAAGACAGCCAATGTGATACAGGCAGTGGTCTACAACAAATCGGCAATGGCGGTAGATACACACGTTTTCAGAGTAAGCCGCCGCATAGGGCTGGCGCCAAAAAGCTGCACGACACCATACAGCGTTGAAAAACGCCTTATGAAGCACATACCCGAAGAGCTTATACCCAAAGCCCACCATTGGCTAATACTTCACGGCAGATACAAGTGCAAAGCCCGTAATCCGGAATGTACCGCTTGCGGGCTGACAGAAATCTGCAAGGAGTTTGCCGCAAGAGAAAAAAAAGAGAAAAAAAACGAAACAAAAAGCATTTGTTAAATAAAAGGATGTATATTTGCATATACATAACAGACAAAAAGTTACAAGCATCCCCAAAGACAAATTAACCAATTTCAAAATAACAGAACAATGATGACAATCGACAATTACAATTTTGCCGGCAAGAAGGCAATCGTTCGCGTAGACTTCAACGTACCCTTGAACGAAGAGGGCAAAATCACAGACGACACACGTATCCGCGGTGCACTCCCCACACTCAAGAAAGTGTTGGCAGACGGCGGCGCACTCATCATCATGTCGCACATGGGCAAGCCCAAAGGCAAAGTAAACGCAAAATACTCATTGAGCCAGATTGTAGACGCTGTATCAGAGAAGCTCGGCGTTGCAGTACAGTTCGCACCCGACTGCGCTAAAGCAGCAGAGGCAGCAGCAGTTCTTAAGGCAGGCGAAGTTCTTCTTCTCGAAAACCTCCGCTTCTATCCCGAAGAGGAAGGCAAACCCGTAGGCATCGACAAAGAAGATCCCGCATACAACGACGCTAAGAAAGCAATGAAAGAGTCTCAGAAAGAGTTTGCAAAGACATTGGCATCATACGCAGACTGCTACATCAATGACGCATTCGGAACAGCACACCGTCGCCATGCATCTACAGCTGTAGTAGCAGACTACTTCGACGCAGACAACAAGATGCTCGGTTACTTGATGGAAAAAGAGGTTCAGGCAGTAGACAACATCCTCAAAGACATCAAACGTCCCTTCACAGCCATCATGGGCGGTTCAAAGGTATCAACAAAAATCGGTATCATCGAGAACCTCATGGACAAAGTAGACAACCTCATCCTCTGTGGCGGCATGACATACACATTCGCAAAGGCACAGGGCGGTCAGATCGGTAACTCTATCGTTGAGGACGACAAACTCGACCTCGCACTCAACATCATGGAGCAGGCTAAGGCAAAAGGCGTTAACCTCGTTCTCGGCACAGACTGTGTAGCAGCAGACGCTTTCTCTAACGACGCAAACACACAGGTTGTTCCCGCAGGTGCAATTCCCGAAGGTTGGGAAGGTCTCGACGCAGGTCCTGCAACACAGAAATCATTCGCAGCAGCCATCGAAGGTGCAAAGACAATCCTTTGGAACGGTCCCGCAGGCGTATTCGAATTTGACAACTTCACAGCAGGTTCACGCGCAATTGCAGAGGCTATCGCAAAAGCAACAGCAGAAGGCGCATTCTCACTCATCGGTGGTGGCGACTCTGTAGCTTGCATCAACAAGTTCGGTATGGCAGACCA
>CAYWIE010000082.1:0-3424 GCA_964458275.1 uncultured Bacteroidaceae bacterium | reverse complement strand
GCAAATGTCGTTGCTGTTATTGCCAACAATAGTGCGGTATGTAGAAGTTTGCGTAGCATAAGCGGTGATTATTTTGAGATTGTATAAAATTTATCCTTGTTCACTCCTGTAACATCCAGCAGAAGCACACTTTCCTTGCTGTTGTTGTGCAGTTTGAATGTGATGCAACCATCGTCGCCCACTTCGGCGTCGGGAATCCAAAGCAAAGTGCGGCGATAATCCTTTGTCTTTTCGTCGGGCTTCTTTCTTGTATAGTCGGGAGAATAGAACTTCTTGCTTTTGTCATATCCCCTCACGCAGGTGTAGCGGCGTACACTCTTTACTGCAATGTCGGGAACCAGTCCGCCCGGTAACTTCTCCTTTCTTTTGTTGGGAATGAAGCAGGCGACGAAGTTGGGATGCTCCGGGTACATTTTTTGTTGGAATATCAGATCCGTGTTGTACGAATTTACACCTGTTTGCATATCTATTACATCGTTGCCACTTACATTCTTACGCTCTTTTATGTCTGAGCCAGCCTGGCCTCTTACGTTTGTTTTAATTTTTTTCAGCCCCTTCCTTGCCATCTGGTTGCGGAATACTGTATTTCCGGGATAACCGTCTATCTCTTTGTCGTCCTGCGGAGTGATGGAACTGCGGAGCAGAAAACCAAAGTAGAATGAGCGGAATTTTCCTTTATTGAGAAACGCAGTCCTTTGGCCGTACCACCGTTCATTCCTGAACTGCTTCAATGTAGGTTCGTCGCTGCGGATTACTATCTCCTTGAAGTCCATCATTCTGATGGGGTCTTTACCTTTTATATACTCTTTGTCCTCAACCGGAACCTCTTCGCTGCTGTACTCCCCTTGCGGCACTATCATCTTCACCCAATATGCCCAATTGTAGTTGTGTCGCCAAAAGGCGCTCTGCAAGACTTCGTATGCTGTAAGTACATTCTCGTAAGCATGGTGTCGGGGTCCTTCCCAACCATACACACGCCAGTTGTCGGTCGATGTTGTCAATGCCATGTAATTGTACTCTTCGGAAATATAGTTGCTCTCCGATACATAGTCGTATGGGGCATAGATTCTATTTTCTTTTTCATCGGCAAGATTGACATCTTCGAAAATATCGTTTGTCTCTCCCGCCTTGTTCAGCATCCAATTATCATTGGGTGTATAAACATAGCTCACATCCTGCGCATACTCCCATTCGTCCATAAAGTCGAGACGAATCTCGCTTTTGGGCGGTCGTGTGGCTTGGCCTCTATATTGCTTGGCGATTATGTTCACCTCTTCGAGCTTGTTTCTTCCGAAAACATCTATAATTGTTTCGTTGCCCTGTTTTCTGTTTCCGGGCATATAACCCCTGTTCCATTGCCAATAGTCGTACAAACGGAATTTTGGCGAAAAGTATTTGTCTATCGTAAATTTGTAAATTGTATCCTGTATCTGCTTTCCGGTAAGTCTGGGGGTGAGTGCCGCGTATTTTCTGCCGTAGAAATCATCCAGTTCCAATTGGAATCTGCCACCTTCCTCTGTCTTGAATTCATAATTGCTTACCATTTTGCCATTATATGCAAAATCGAAATTTACCTTTATGTTTTTTAGAGGCGTTATCTTGAATGTGCCCATCTTGCCGAGTTTCTTTACCGGTTCCTTCTTCATAAAGCAACCCTTTATCTGTATGCCGTATTCTATAGGATGCTTTATGGAGAAGCTGCTGTCAACATCGGCAAGCATGCTCCAATAATAGGATGTCCAGCCGTTGGTCAGCATCAGCAGGTCGAGGTTGTTGCGAGTGTTTTCGCTGTCATCGGCAAAATATTGCGATGCTACAGCTATGTATCCTTTCAGTTCGGAAGAGAGCAACATATCTGTGTAGATGCTATTCGAATAGCTTGTTATTACGCCGTACTCTTCACCTGTTACTGCTACCGAATAGCTACCAAACTTAGGAAGCGGTGAACCATCCTCACTGCTTATTTTTACTGTGAGCTTGCTGTAGGGCTCGAAGAAAACCTTCTCTTTGACATTCCTTCCGTTGATTTCTGCTTTCAGTTTCACAGGAACGAGGTCGCCCGGTTGCGGTGCAGAGTGCTTCACGAAGAACATCCGTTCACTCAAGGGTGTGCCGTCGGCAGTGAGCAGCAGACAGCGATTGACGCCCTCGCGCAGCTTGTCGCGGTGCATGGCAAACTCGCTGATGTTCTTCTTGTAAACGTACGTTTGATTGCGGTTAAGAATAACAAAGCCTGTAAATTGCACGGAAAGGTTGCCTTTTACAGTAAATCTTATGCTGTCGCCATCTTGTTTGACTGCGATGGTTGCGCCGCTATTTTCAACAGTCGGCAGTTCGAATTTGTGTTTTTTCTTTTCTGAAACAACCTCTGCTCTATATTTTACTCCCGCTTGCGGGGTGAACACAAAGTATCCTTTACCATTGTGGGTGGCTGCGGTGGTCAATAACAGTTCCTTGTCGGCATACAGAGATATTGTGTCGTTGAGAGGCTTTCCGCTCTTGTCGCGTAGTTCAAAAGCTACTTTTGCCTCAATGCCATTGATAAGATTGCCACCCTCAGGGTAAAATGCAAGCGTAGGTTCTTCGCCCTCTTGGGTTACCCATTTGCCACGATAGTGGATTCCACGCTTACGGTCGAGCATATTCATAAAGTCGTAGTTATCGCCGTTCACTTTGTCGTACACCGGGAACACGCGACTGAAGATTGCATCGTCGCCCCAGTTGAGCATATAGCGGGTGTAGGCACGAATTTCGTAATAGCCGGAGAGCAGCGAGGGCTTCAAATCAAATTCGCCGTGGCAGCAGCCTTTTTCGTCGAGCTTGAACTTTTTTGTTTCAACCACATAGCCTTCGGGGGCACAAAGTTCTACATAGAGCACCCTGCTCTGCGGGGCAGCAATGACAGGACCGTAGCTGCCGGTAACGTATGCCTTGAACCACATTGTCTCGCCAAGATAATATCCGCTGTTGTCAAAGTGCAGATAAACGCGCTCCTGCGGCAACATCCGACTGACGGTAAGACTCTTCAGCACAAGAGTGTCGAGGTCCTTTTCGTCGGCATGGGCGCAGAGGGCGACCAATAGCAAAAGGGTAGTATGTAGAAGTTTGCGTAGCAAAGTTGTTGATAATATAGTTTCTACTGCAAATGTAACATACCAATATTAAATAAAAAAGGGGAAATTCCCTATTTTTTACATCTGTTCAAGATAAGACTTGGAGGAATGACTGAATTAAAGAGCATATTCTTCGGGGCAACAAAGTTTCAATAATATTATTTCTACTGCTCCCCTTTTCCGCTTGAACAAGATGCCCACAAAAAACAGACCTTATAAAAGCAGAGAAAGTCGGCTGTTTTGCCGACTTGTCTACTCTGCTCTTCCTCTTGGACTTGAACCAAGGACCCTCTGATTAACAGTCAGATGCT
>CAYWIE010000081.1:0-3518 GCA_964458275.1 uncultured Bacteroidaceae bacterium | reverse complement strand
TTTTCAATAAAATTTAAACAGCTTCTAATAATGTCAAAAATAATTATATACCAGCTATTGCCCCGTCTCTTCGGCAATGATACCGAGAACTGTATTCCTGCCGGAGACATAACATCAAACGGATGCGGCAAATTCAACAAAATAACAGCAAAAGCGCTTAAAGCCATCAAGGAGCTTGGTGTTACCCATGTGTGGTACACAGGCATCATAGAGCATGCCACATGCACAGATTACAGCAGCTACGGCATCACCCCCGACCATCCCGCAGTGGTAAAAGGCAAAGCCGGCTCGCCGTATGCAATAAAAGACTATTACGACACCGACCCGGACCTTGCCGAAGATATTCCGGCACGTCGCGAAGAATTCCGCGCCCTTGTCGAACGCACCCACCAGGCAGGCATGAAAGTGATAATGGACTTCATCCCCAACCATGTGGCGCGCCACTACGAAAGCGACAATCGTCCTAAAGGCACGTACGACTTCGGTGCCCACGACGAAAAGGAGTTCTTCTTCAAAGGACACAACAACTTCTACTATTTGGGCGACCAGCCTTTCGGCGAAGACATTGACCTGAAAGGCGGTTGCGAATTGCCATACAGCGAAAGTCCTTTACGTGCAACAGGCAACGACTGCTTCGGAGTGCCCCACCGCAACGATTGGTACGAGACTGTAAAGTTGAACTATGGAGTCGATTACAGAACAGGCCAGCAACAGTTCACCCCAATACCCGACACTTGGGTAAAAATGCTCAAGATATTGCTTTATTGGGCAAGTCAGGACATTGACGGATTCCGATGCGACATGGTTGAGCTCACCCCCGTGGCATTTTGGCAATGGGCTGTTCCACAAGTGAAGGAACAATATCCCGACATCATTTTCATTGGCGAAGTCTACCAGCCGCACCTTTACCGCAGTTATATCTATCAAGGCCGCTTCGACTACCTTTACGACAAAGTAGGTCTCTATGATACCCTGCGAGCCATATGCGAGAACAGAAGCAACGCATACAGCATAACCCCAACCCTGCAACAGACCGCCGACATCAGCAAGCACATGCTCACATTCCTCGAAAATCACGACGAGCAGCGCATAGCATCCGACTTCTTCGCAGGCGACGGATTCAATGCTATCCCGGCACTTATCGTATCCGCTACTGTGGGTGTGCAGCCTTTCATGTTCTATGCAGGACAGGAATTGGGCGAAAAGGGCATGGATGCTGAAGGTTTCAGCGGAACCGACGGCCGCACCACCATTTTCGACTATTGGAGCGTTGACACTCTCCGCCGATGGAGCAACAAAGGCAAATTCGACAATGCGCTGCTGACCGATGAAGAAACCAGACTGCAAAAGAGCTATGCACAAATAATCAACCTTTGCAACAGCGAAGAGGCACTAAGCGACGGCACATTCTACGATCTTCAATATGCCAACCCCAACTCGGCACAATACGACGCATTCAATGTATACTCATACATTCGAGCAACCGAGAAGGAGATGCTTCTGATTGCTGTAAACTTCAGCAAAGAGACCCGTATTCAAGAGATAAGAATCCCCGGAGAAGCATTTGCATACCACAACATAGAACCACAGGAAAAGAGCATGAAAGCGACGGAGCTGTTGAGTGGAAAAACAATAAAATGCAAACTTAATCCAGATTCGACAATCCCCGTAACAATTCCGGCACTCGGCGGAATAATACTAAAATTCAAGCTCTAATGAAAAAAACAGCATTAACTGCGATACTTTTCTGCCTTGCATTCATTACAGCAACGGCGCAAGAACAGTTCGACTACAAATTGGTAAAAGAGATAATAGACAAAGAGAGGACATACTACAACGACATCCTCAAACTATACCTTGCCGACGACCCTCTGTTGCGCACTGACGATGTTGCGCTCATTTACTATGGCCAATCATACCTGCCGGCATACACAGGCGGCAACGATGCCAATGAAAAATCATTGAAAGCCTATGTAGCCACAGGCAACCAAGCCAAAATGTATGAAACAGCCAAAAAGATACTGAGCTACAACCCTGTAAGTCTGAACGCCCTTTTTTACGCATGGCTCTCATCACAAAGACTTGCCAAGCCCGAAGATGAGACTGCCTCATACGTAAAAAAGTATCTCAGGATACTCGAAATGATAACCACAATGGGCGACGGCAAGAGCAGCACCGCCCCATTCAGAGTGATAGTCCCCGACGATCAGGACCATGTGATGTACGGAATGTTGGACATAGAGAATGTACACTCACGCAATCTCGACACTAAGACACTCTGCAACATCATCGGTGTAACGCCAAGCGCAAAGTTCAATGCACGGACAATGTACTTCGACGTCAGCCGATACCTCTCACACACTGCAAAGAAAAGATAACCAAGATAATGGCTGCCACTTCGAACAGAGGCAGCCATTATTTTCAGAAGCTCGCAAACATCAAGAAGATAAAGATGAAAACAGTGAAGCGCATCATACTCGTCATACCGGTTCTCTTCTTCGTTATCAGCATAGGGACAGTCATACTGTACAGATTCATTCCTGTACCTATAACGCCGCTCATGCTGATACGGAAAATGACAACCGGAGCAGAGATAAACTACCAATGGCAACCGATTGAGAAAATCAGCCCCCACCTGTCTCTTGCAGTAATTGCCTCCGAAGACAACCGCTTCATGCAACACAACGGATTCGATTATACCGAAATTAAAAAAGCACGCGAAGAGGCAAAAGCGGGCACACGCTTCCGTGGAGCAAGCACCATCACACAACAGACTGCCAAGAATCTGTTTCTGTGGCAAGGGCGCACATGGCTACGCAAAGGTCTGGAAGCATATTTCACCATACTGATGGAATTGCTTTGGGACAAACAACGGATAATGGAAGCCTATCTCAATTGCATAGAAATGGGCAACGGCATATACGGAGCATCAGCCGTTGCAAGAAAGAACTTTGGCACTACGGCAGAGAAACTGACAGCCGACCAATGCGCACTGATAGCTGCGACACTACCCAACCCTCTCCGCTTCAACTCGGCAAAACCATCAAAATACATGCTCAAACGAAAAAACGAGATACTCAAGAACATGAAGAACCTGCCGGGGAACCTAAAGTTGCAGTAGCTTTTTTTGAAGGCGGAGGGGTTCTAAATAGCAGAAACGAAGCCGCAAATATAGAAGCATTTTCCAATAAAATTTAAGAAGTTTCTAAACAGCTTCTAAATATAAGCAGAGCAAAAATATATAAGACACCAATAAGAACTGATAATGATAGCAAAGCGAACCTCGAAGTTATTTCCAAACTTCGAGGTTCGCTTTGCTATCATGGGTAGTTTCTGAAAGGTTTTCAGCATAAGATTTTCGACATAGCAAAATGCATTTTGTTACACGACTTTATATGCCGAAGAGAATATTTTGTTTAACTTTGCAAATGAAACTTGCGATAATTGGCTGCGATTGTGCCGATAAAAAGAAACTTTTATTTGCTCATTTGCTAAATTATCGCAAAGTCCTACGCCGA
>CAYWIE010000080.1:0-3930 GCA_964458275.1 uncultured Bacteroidaceae bacterium | reverse complement strand
TCCACTACTATGCACTTGCAAAGCAATATGACGACAACCGGTACCGAGAGATGGCGGATACTGTCTTCAATATAATAACTAACGGACTTACCCCTGCCAAAGTGTTGCAAAGTGCATTCTGGCGATACAACTTCAACTGGGCATATTGGGTGCAGTCGATAGTTGTAAAGGGCGAATATAACAGCAGTTCTATACCTCAAATAGATGACGAATATTTTGCAGTACGCGAGAAGAATGTGTTGTCTCTTGTGAAGAATGTGATGAGTTTCAAGGAATTTACCATCAGGAGCGACAAGACTCTCCGAAGTCAATTTACCAATGAAGCAAAGAATTGGTTCTACAAAGGTATGCCGCGTGTAGTCGACTCCTTGCTTGTGGAGGGATTTCTTACGCGACACTACATTCCCACGAAAAACAACCGCATGATAGACGGCTTCCCGGGCGAATTGGCATTCCATCAAAGGATGAAAGGAAATTCTTTGGAGTTTATATACGAACCGGAGAACACAGTTTACAGCAACGACCCTATCTTTGAAGCCAGGATAAAAAACACCGAAAGCTTGAGGGCTCTGGGCAGTTTCAAGCCCGACCATCCCAACTATGTCGCGTGTTTCATCCCCTACAGCGAGAGCGAGAAGAACCTCAAGACGATTCCCGACTTTTCGAAAGCCGACAGGATACGCTACACCATGCTCCGAGGATACACCGAGAGCAAGCAGTTCTATTCACCCGACTACAGCAACCGCAAGCCCGATGAGCAGACGCAAGATTACCGTCGCACACTGTTGTTGGTACCAACAGCTAAGAGCAACACAGCGGGAGAGGTGAAATATACTTTCTTCAACGGAACAAGGACAATGTATATCAATGTTGATATACAAGGCAGGGGAAAAAACACACTCTACGGGAACGCAATATTCATAAACACACGCGAAAAGCTGGATAGCGCAGAGGTAACAACTGCATCATATATGGAGGTGTGGAAAAAACTGTCGGATATCGAACTGCCACCTACGGTAATAACGAAGTGCAAGAATATAACATTCGAGGGAATCATATATTATAGTCGGGGAGAATATGAGAGCGCAGTGAAACGTTTCCGTGAAGCTGCAAAATACAATTTTGCTCCCGCTCTCGCAAATTTTGGAAAATGTTACTACGAGGGTAAAAGTGTGAACGAGAATAAAATGTTGGCCATGCGTTATTTCGAAATGGCTGCCGATAAAGGTAACTATCTGGCAATCCACTGTCTGGGCGACATTTACCGCGAAGGCGATATTGTAAAAAAGAGCGATTCGTTGGCATATGAGTATTACAGCAAGGCGGCAGTCGGCGGATATGCACAGTCGCAGCGCATGATGGGACGCTTCTATGAAGAGGGCATTTGTGTAGACAAGGACAATGCCGAGTCGCTAAGATGGTACACCCTTGCAGCCAAGCAGAACGAGCCCGACGCGCTCTACAAGGTGGGCATGCATCAGGTGGTGCAGGATTCCATTAACGGACTGAGCAAGCGCAAACTGCGCAAATCGCCTGCAATCGAATATATGCGCAAGGCAGCACGTGGCGGCAATAAAGAGGCACAGAAGTTTATCGTAAAATGTTTCGCCGAAGGAAAATATCTGAAAAAAAGCCGCAAGAAGAGTTTCCAATGGATGAAGTCCATTGCCGACCTCGGCGACGAGGAAGCTCAGATGTATGTAGCTTATTGCTACGAAAAGGGTCGCGGCACAGATGTCAACCATCCGTTGGCATACAGGCTGTACAAACGGCTTGCCGAGAAGGGCAACGAATTTGCGATTGCCAAAGTCAAAGAGTTTGAATCCTTGAAGTTCTTTACATTCAACAGCCCAAAACCGCCGGGTGTGAAGTAGCCTGCAAGGCAAAGGCATACGAATTTGAAGTGCTGAAGTTCTATAAATAACTTTGCATACAGACAATAGTTGAAAGCAAAAATATCAAGCTTGCTTGAATATTTATCAAAGCGAGTGAAGAATATATTCGAGGTTTACCTCAAATACAACTATTTTTCTTAGACAACATACGCCATATCAACAAACTATTACACGCCATTCCGAAATTATACATCAAAGATATTTTACATCTGCTGCAAAATAACAAAGTAATTTTTGTTCATATCGCCCGTTTTTGCTACCTTTGAATTCTATTCAAGGAATAACCCAATCTACTACTATATGAAATCAGACATTGAGATTGCAAGAGAGACCTCATTGAAAAAAGTTGAGGAAATCGCAGCAGGCATCGGCGTACCTGTTGACCAAATCGAAAATTATGGAAAATACATCGCCAAACTTCCTTTGTCGCTGATAGACGAAGAGAAAGTAAAAAAGAACAATCTTATTCTTGTAACCGCCATCACACCGACAAAAGCCGGTATTGGAAAGACCACTGTGTCCATCGGACTTACATTGGGACTCAACAGAATAGGTAAAAATGCTGTAGTTGCATTGCGCGAACCTTCGCTCGGCCCCTGCTTCGGCATGAAAGGCGGCGCTGCCGGAGGCGGATATTCACAAGTGCTTCCTATGGAGAACATCAATCTCCACTTCACCGGAGACTTCCATGCAATAACATCGGCTCACAACATGATTACAGCGTTGCTCGACAACTACATCTACCAGAACAGGAAGACCGGTCTTGCCCTCAAGGAGATTAAATGGAAACGTGTACTCGACGTGAACGATCGCAGCCTGCGCAACATCGTAACCGGACTCGGAGGTTCGGCAAACGGTCTGCCCACAGAAAGCGGATTCGACATTACTCCCGCATCGGAGATTATGGCAATTCTCTGCCTATCGAAAGACCTTGACGACCTTCGCCGTCGCATAGGCAACATCCTCTTGGGATATACATTCGATGACACTCCCCTCACTGTCAACGACCTCGGAGTAGCAGGTGCAATAACTGTACTGCTCAAGGATGCCATACAGCCCAACCTTGTGCAGACAACCGAAAATACAGCAGCATTCGTTCATGGAGGTCCTTTCGCAAACATCGCACATGGCTGCAACTCTATTATAGCCACAAAGATGGCACTCACATACGGCGACTACGTGATTACAGAAGCCGGCTTCGGAGCAGACCTCGGAGCAGAGAAATTCTTCGACATCAAATGCCGCAAAGCCGGTCTTTCACCCAAACTCACCGTGATTGTAGCCACAGCACAGAGTCTGAAACTGCACGGCGGTGTACCCGAAGACAAAATAAAGGAACAGAACATTGAAGGCCTCAAGAACGGCCTGCCCAACCTCGACAAACATGTTGAGAACATGAAACGCTTCGGACAGGAGGTAATCGTAACCTTCAACCGATATGCTACTGACACAGACGAAGAGATTGCAATGGTAGCAGAGCACTGCCGCGAAATAGGAGTGGGCTTCTGCATGAACAACGTATTTGCCGACGGCGGCAAAGGCGGCGAAGAACTTGCAAAGCTTGTTGTGGAAACAATTGAAAAGAAGCCCTCTGCTCCTTTGAAATTCATTTACGAGGACGGCGACTCTGTACGCACAAAGATTGAGAAAGTTTCCGCACAGATTTACGGAGCAAATGGTGTAACATACTCGCCCGCAGCAGTCAAGAAAATCAAGCAGATTGAAGCGTTGGGCATATCACACTACCCCATCTGCATAGCCAAGACACAGTATTCATTCTCGGCTGATGCAAAAGCATACGGCGTTGCAAAGGACTTCGAACTGAACGTACGCGACGTTGTGATAAACAATGGTGCAGAAATGATTGTAATAATTATGGGCGACATCATGCGTATGCCCGGTCTGCCCAAAGTTCCCCAAGCACAAAAGATTGACATTGTTGACGGCAATATCGAAGGCTTGAGCTAATTTGCCCAAGCGACAATCGAGTAGGTAGGGAAACGAAAGTTTTCCTGCCTATTTCGTTTCCTTCCCT
>CAYWIE010000079.1:0-3956 GCA_964458275.1 uncultured Bacteroidaceae bacterium | reverse complement strand
CCATGAAGAAAGTAATGCTTGTGTTCGGAACACGCCCCGAAGCCATAAAAATGGCACCATTGGTAAAAGAGTTCCAGAAGCATCCCGACAAATTCGAGACACTTGTATGTGTCACAGGACAACACCGGCAGATGCTCGACCAGGTATTAGAACTTTTCGAAATAACTCCCGACTTCGACCTCGACATAATGAAACAAGGGCAGGACCTCTACGACATTACCGCCCGCGTACTTTTAGGACTGCGCGACGTATTCGAAAAGACATTGCCCGACATGGTTCTTGTGCACGGCGACACCACCACCAGTACAGCCTCAGCCCTTGCAGCCTTCTACCGTCAGATACCCGTAGGGCACGTAGAGGCAGGACTTCGCACCCACAACATCTACAGCCCCTGGCCCGAAGAACTGAACCGCCAGATAACCGGTAGGATAGCAACATACAACTTCGCCCCAACAGTGTTGAGCAAGTCGAACCTCCTGCGCGAAGCCGTAAAAGAAAGCACAATCACAGTAACAGGAAACACCGTTATAGACGCGCTATATTGGGTTGTAAACAAAATAAAGAACGACAACAGCCTAAGCACAGAACAGAAAACAGCACTCGCATCAGCAGGCTACAATGTCAGCCGTCTCACCGATGGCCGCAAGTTGGTACTCATCACCGGACATCGCCGCGAAAACTTCGGAGACGGATTCATAAATATGTGTACAGCCATCAAGGACCTCACAGCAAAGTATCCCAATGTGGATTTTGTCTACCCCATGCACCTCAACCCCAATGTACGCAAGCCCATACACGAAGTGTTTGGCGAAGATTTGAGCAACCTCGGCAACATGTTCTTCATCGAACCGCTGGAATACCTCTCCTTCGTCTACCTGATGGAGAAATCGACCATCGTGCTCACCGACAGCGGCGGCATACAGGAGGAGGCACCCGGATTGGGCAAGCCCGTATTGGTAATGCGCGACACCACAGAACGCCCCGAAGCATTGGAGGCAGGCACAGTGAAGCTCGTCGGCACCAGCTACGACAAGATAACGAGCGAAGTTTCACGCCTGCTCGACGACAAGGAGTACTACGACACCATGAGCAAGGCTGTAAACCCTTACGGCGACGGCAAAGGATGCGAAAGAATAATAAAAGCGCTGACTGAAAGCGAATAAATCCGCAGCAACAAGTTTTCGCCAATAGAACAGAAGACTTCACGGAAACTGTTTGAACTTTATTGGAAAATATGTTTTTACCATTGCGAAGCCGGTTTCGGCTTCATATATAGAACCTCCCTTAAAACAAATATCATGAAAATCGCAGTAGCAGGAACCGGTTATGTTGGTTTAAGTATGGCAACACTATTGGCACAGCACAACAGCGTTGCAGCAGTAGACATCATCCCCGAAAAAGTAGAGATGATAAACAGACGCATATCCCCCATTCAAGACGACTACATCGAGAAATATTTCGCCGAGAAGCAACTTGACCTCATTGCGACCATCGATGGAGCGGCTGCATACAAAGATGCGGATTTTGTAATTGTCGCAGCCCCCACAAACTATGACAGCCAAAAGAATTTCTTCGACACATCTGCCGTAGAGTCAGTCATCGACCTGGTGCTCGAAGCCAATCCCGATGCAGTCATAGTGATAAAGAGCACAATCCCCGTAGGATATTGCCGGAGTCTGTATGTAAAATACACCCGCCGCTTCGAGACAGACGAAGCGCTGAAAGGCAAAAAGTTCAATCTGCTCTTCTCTCCTGAATTTCTGCGCGAGAGCAAGGCACTCTACGACAACCTCTACCCCAGCCGCATAATAGTAGGAATCCCCAAACAGATAGAAGACTCGGACGAAGGCAACTCAGCAATCAACTCCATTGCCGACGTAGCCCGCCTCGAAGAGGCTGCACACACATTCGCATCCCTCCTTCGGCAAGGAGCAATAAAAGAAGAGATAGACACACTCTTCATGGGACTGACCGAAGCAGAGGCCGTAAAGCTTTTCGCCAACACCTATCTTGCCTTGAGAGTATGCTTCTTCAACGAACTCGACACATACGCCGAAATGAAAGGTCTTGAATCGGCAGCCATAATAAAAGGCATCGGCTTCGACCCCCGCATCGGCGCCCACTACAACAACCCCTCATTCGGCTACGGCGGCTACTGCCTACCCAAAGACACCAAACAGCTGCTCGCCAACTACCAGAACGTACCTCAGAACATGATGACAGCCATAGTGGAAAGCAACCGCACACGCAAAGACTTCATAGCAGACAGAGTGCTTAACATGGCAGGATATTACGACTACTACAACCGTGGCGACTACGAGGCATCAAAAGAAAAACACTGCATAATAGGAGTATACCGTCTCACAATGAAGGCAAACTCAGACAACTTCAGGCAATCATCCATACAAGGAGTCATGAAGCGCATAAAGGCAAAGGGAGCAGAAGTGATAATCTACGAGCCAACACTCGACGAAGGTTCAACATTCTTTGGCAGCAAAGTAATAAACGACCTCGACGAATTCAAACGCCTCTCACAAGCCATCATAGCCAACCGCTACGACACATGCCTTGACGACGTGCTGCACAAGGTATATACGCGAGATATATTCAGAAGAGATTAAGAAGCTGTTACCATAGAACATAGCCCACCCCTGCCGGCGACTGCCGACAGGGGTGGGCTATGTTTGCAGAATTTATAGTACCTCCACAACATTGGAAAATTCAACAAATATTACTCTAAAACACAAACGGACAAGCGAGATACATGAAAATTGTTTCATTATATCACAGCAGTTTGAAACCACAGAAGTAATATTCCAAGTAACCCCAATTGTAACAAAACATTTACACAAACACACTATGGTATCTATAAAATTGAAGTGTACACCTGCATCAGCAGAAAAGAAAGAATCATCCAGACACACATTGTTCGGTTATATGACAGAAATGATTGCACGCTATCAGAAACGAGGACAAATCCGCACAAGCGAGACATATGCCACCACAATGAACAGTTTCAGAAGATTCAACAACGGCGCCGATATAAACCTCGACGCCATAGATGCAGAACTGATGGAAGCATACGAACAGCACCTGAAGAACAACATGCTCTCGCCCAACACCATCACATTCTACATGAAACACTTGCGAGCGATATACAACCGGGCATTAGACGAAGGGCTTGTATCAGACAAGAAGCCATTCAAACGCATATCAACATCGCCACAGAAAACGACCAAACGTGCCATCTCTCTGATAATCATAAAACAGATCAAGACTCTGGATTGCAGCCGGGACGCATCGGAAAGGTTCGCACGAGACATGTTTCTTTTCAGTTTCTACACGCGCGGAATGTCATTTGTAGACATAGCGTACCTGCAAAAGAAAAACCTTAAGGGAGACATACTCTTCTATCGAAGAAAAAAGACCAACCAGCAGCTTTCAATACATTGGGAAACATGCATGCAGGAGATTGTCAAGAGCTACGCCGCCGAGAAATACTCCCCCTACCTCTTCTCAATAATCAAGGACCCGGAGCACAATCCCTTGAAGCAATACCGCAACGCACTATTCCTCATAAACAGACACCTCAAACAGATAGGCAAGAAACTTGGTCTCCATCAGCCGCTGACAATGTACTGCGCCCGCCACTCCTGGGCAAGCATAGCACGCAACGAGGGGATACCCCTGTCAGTAATTAGCGAAGGCATGGGACACGACTCGGAAAAGACCACACAGATATACCTCTCATCGCTAAAGACAGAAGTCATAGACAATGCAAACCGTAAAATTCTGGAACTCCTATGATTGCAGAAGCACAACAAAAGAGGTCGTGCATGTCTGCGATGTGATTTCAGATATAGTGGTATGAACGTTTTTTGTAAAAAAATGACATTTCCGCGAACAAAAGCGCTGCTATAACTGTTATATATATAGCAGACCATTTACAAAAAAAC
>CAYWIE010000078.1:0-4226 GCA_964458275.1 uncultured Bacteroidaceae bacterium | reverse complement strand
GCAGAGGAGGGAATAGAGCTCAGCGGAGAAGTATACACCCGCGAACCGAACAAGAAATGGGGACAGTTGGGCACATTCCTGCTCTACCCCCCTGAAATTCGGAACAATGAACTTCAGATTCATGGAGGATTCGGTTGCCAGATACTATTTCCATACAACAAAAGATGGTCGTTTCAGGGCAAGGCCCAAAGAATTCTATGGGGATAGAATCGTGGAACTATCGTCGCGTTACATACCACACAAGCCTAACAACTATAAAGGTATACGCTTTGTGCTCGACCGCTATTTTTCACCCTCTTTCCGTTTATATGATTATTGGGAACGCAATACTGGAACTGCATCGCATTTTACAACCAGAGATACTACTGTAATAATGTATGGCGCTAATGAATATCGTCTTGCTGAAGTTGATGTACTCGGGAAAAAGAATGAAGAAAAATGCGAACGCCCTCCACGTAGTGAAATAAGGTTCAACTTTGTCGATGAGTGGGAATATGCACAAGATGTTACATATTTCAATATGCAACGCGATTTTGATACAACAAGGACAGCGGTAAGATTGGATGTGGAAAACACCGGGAATCTGGAAACCAACGAGAACGAGCTATTCAGCAGCATAGAACAGCCAAATAGCATAAAACCTCTGCTCGAATGGGGCAACAGCAGTGTTTACAACGCTCTTCACGATGCCAAAGAACTTGTGTACAGTAATTTGATATACAATGAAGCTCTTGGCAAATACTACCTGAAAGATTACTCCACATATTTTCTTGTAATAAATTCACTGACTCCTGCACAAGTATTGCGCAGCGTATTCTGGCGGTATAATTTCAATTGGGCATATTGGGTGCAGTCCATAGTAGTAAAAGGTGAATATCATAGCGACTCTATACCAATAAACGATACTTCATATTTGCCTGAACCTGGTAATTTGTCTCCGGAGATATATTCGGGAGTAATGAATGGACTCAAGGAGTTTACAATAAGAAGTGATGAGAGGCTGCGCAAGCAGTTCGACAATGATGCAAAAAGATGGTACAACGAAAATATGCCTCGTGGACTCGACTCGCTCTATCTCGAAGGATTTCTTACAAGGCACTATATACCCACGTTCGGTAATAGGATGATAGACGGTTTTCCTGGCGAACTTGCTTTCCATCAAAGGATGAAAGGTACAACCATTGAATTTGTCAATGGGGAAGAAGAAAAGGGTAAAATGAATCAATTTAGACAAAAGCCGATAACCGAAATAGGAGCAAAAGGAAAATTCAAGCCGAACTTTCCAAACTATGTTGCTTGTTTCATTCCATACAGCGACGAGGAAAAGAGCAAAGTAATGGTACCGAATTTTGCCAGGACCGACAAGGTTCGTTATACTATGCTCAGAGGATATACCGAAAGCAAGCAATTCTATTCACCGGACTACAGCAAGGAAAAGCCTGAAACCATGAATGACTATCGCCGCACCCTGCTGTGGGTCCCCATGGCTAAGGCCAATGCCGACGGCACGGCAACACTTGAATTTTACAACGGCTTAAAGACGCAGTATGTAGACATTGACATTCAAGGACGAGGTAGCAATAGCATATATTGCAATGCTGCGTCTGTAGTAACCAGAGAGTACAATGCCGGTTCGGGCAAGCCTTTGGCATTTATGGAAATATGGAAAAGGCTTGCCAATACAAAAATTTCACCTGAACTGTTGACAAAGTGTGCAGATATCGTCAATAAAGGAAACATTGAGTACGCTCAAGGGAATTTTGAAAATGCAGTAAGAATATATCAGTGTGCTGCAAAGTACGGATATCCGGCAGCCATAGCTAACATCGGAAAATGTTACTATGATGGAAGAGGTGTCAATGTTAACAAAAAACTTGCCCGCAAATATTTCGAATTTGCAGCAGAAAACGGCAATCGTCTTGCCCTACACAATCTAGGCAACATATATTTCGATGGAGAAAT
The DNA here is from genome assembly GCA_964458275.1 of uncultured Bacteroidaceae bacterium. Taxonomy (GTDB): domain Bacteria; phylum Bacteroidota; class Bacteroidia; order Bacteroidales; family Bacteroidaceae; genus HGM04593. The sequence goes on along the minus strand of CAYWIE010000078.1, from coordinate 2,264 downwards.
TGAGACAAAAAACGACTCAGTGGCCTTTGAATATTACATCATGGCTGCCAACAAGAATTATCTACGTGCAAAAGGAATGGTAGCACGATTTTTCGAAGAAGGCATATATGTCCCACGCAACTACAACAAAGCCATGGAATGGTATATGTTGGCAGCAAAAGAAGGAGATGCAATCTCGCTCTATAAGGTTGGAATGCATCAAGTGAGACAGGATTCCATTAATAGGTTGAATAACCGCGAACTTCGAAAATCATCGGCAATAGAATATATGCGCAAGTCGGCACGCAGCGGCAATAAGGATGCGCAGAAATTCATCATTAAATGTTTCTCCGAGGGGAAATACCTTAAAAAGAGCCGAAAACAGAGTTTTGAGTGGATGAGGTCAATCGCTAAACTAGGTGACGAGGATGCAATCATGTACGTTGCTTACTGTTATGAAAAAGGACGCGGAACAAAAGCAAATCATGCATATGCCTATGATTACTACAAACATCTCGCCGAGAAAGGCAATGAATTTGCCATTGCTAAAGTGTATGAATTTGAACAGTTGAAATTCTTTACACCGAGCAGTCCCAAGCCGCCGAAGATAAAGTAAAAAAAGGGCTATGCTTCGTAAATTTCTACAAGAAAGCAACTGAACTGTACCAGCTTCAAAAAGTAGACACTAAAAATTGTACCGGTGAAATGTTTGCGATAATGAATTTTCACTCATTCGCTTGCACAACTTTCGCTCGTTTGTTAGTATATTTGCAGTAAACTGCGAATATAGCCTGCACTCGCTGCGAAATATTGAAGCAAGCTTCATATATCTCGCTCGTTTGTTCCTATATTTGCGAAGTAAACAGCTTCTAATAACCCTAAATTCTAAAGACTATGAAAAAACTATTGATTTTTGCGCTTTTGCTGTTGCCGGGCATAATGCTCTGTGCACAGGATAATAACCGCCGTCGTGAAATCCGCCCCGGACAAGGCAGAGAGATGAGACGCTATTTTTCACCTGAGGCAATGGCGAAAATGGAGACGGATGCGATAAACGAAGCCGTTGGACTCGATTCGCTTCAGTATCAGTTGGTATATATACTGAAATACTCTGATGTTGCTGCCATGCAGGACAGCATGAAAGCGCAGGCAGCCCGAAGAGAGAAAAAGCGTTTCGAGTGGTTGCAACATGCCGCCAACAATGGCTTGATGGAAGCGCAGGAACAGGTTGCCAAGTGTTTCGAAAAGGGACGCGGAACCGAGCATAACGACAAGAAAGCCTATAAATACTACAAGCTTGCCGCCGAGCAGGGCAGTGAGATTGGCAAGGCAAAGGCATACGAATTTGAAGTGCTTAAGTTCTATAAATGATTCACATATTTAAAAAGATAAGCAAATAATAATATTTTATTAAATACTAATAACTTAATGATTTACACAATGAAAAGGAAAACTATTCTTTCAGCACTCTTCAGTGCAATTGTAGCATGCTTTTTTGTAGCATGCAGTAACGACAGTGATGCCCTTGACATCAATGCAGGTACTCGTTCAGCAACATCTTCTTCGTATATGACTCGCGAAGAGGTGCAGACCCGCTTGGATGAGATAGGGGAGAAGTATGGGATTGAAACGTATATAGAAGAGAATGCAAACATCGATTTTGTTACCGAAAAGATTTTTGCCGATTTTGAAAAGTCATATTCAGAACAGACTACAAATAACAAAAATAATGTAGGATATATTGATGATACAACGATAGATAATATATCTTTGATGGCTGCACCGCCAACAGGAGAAACGTATACAGGAAGCTTTAGCAGAAGTATAATATACAAATGTAAAAATCCTTTAGGAATTATAGGTGATGTTTCTACTACCTTTAGTGTTATATGGACAACGACAAGTGGAACAGAAGTTCATAAATCATTAAAGTTAACTCCTAAAATAGATGTGGGACATGGAGAGAATATCACAATATCCCCATCTGACGTAAATGGTTCACTTGCTGCGCCATCATTCAACTATTCAGGAACAATTAATTGTAGTTTTGCTATATTAAAAGATACAATTGAATATATATATCAGAATGGTGTGATTGTTGATTCTGTTATTAATAATTTTATAAATCAACATACAAGTACACATGAATTTAACGGTTCATATAATAAATAAACCACAGACCAACTTCTGAATATTTGACGACTTGTAATTTAAATATATTAGCATGAAAAAACTTCTACATACCACCCTTTTGCTATTGGTCGCCCTCTGCGCCCATGCCGACG
>CAYWIE010000077.1:0-4329 GCA_964458275.1 uncultured Bacteroidaceae bacterium | reverse complement strand
GTCTTCTTCATTGTGTTTTGTTTTCTATATGTTTGTTTGTTGTTATTGATTACAACGAGCACCGCCCTGAGATACCCGCTTCCTCGCGCGATGGAATGGAGAAAGGACTGAACGCCACCCGTTGCGAGTGCAGTATATCGCATTTCAAATGCGAAACTGCTCGGGGGTATGAAAAGCTCTCCCTTTTTTCCGGCTGTCAATTCTGCTTTTGTCCTTCGTTGATTGCTTCGAGAATCATGATGATACAACGAACTTGTCTCATCGAAGTCGATTGGCTTGCAAGAAAACTTACATAAAGGGAATAAACACAGTTAAAATCTTCGATTTCCATCATTTTATTACATAAAGGGAAGATTTTCTTGACAAAATTGAAAAAATGGCTAAAACATCCCTATGGGGACGAAAATACAGACCTTATCAGACATAGGTTCCATTATCAGACGGCGGAGAAAAGAGGCAGGGCTGACCATTGAGACGCTGGCAGGCATGCTTGCGTGTAGTCCTCGTCTGCTGGGGGAATTAGAAAGAAGCGAACGGAACGTAAGCTTCAGCATTGTGTTGAAAACTTGTGCTTTGCTTGGAATTGAGCTTTTAGCGAAATGGAGAGGAGACCCTGAATCATGAAAGAATTGTCTGTATACTATGGAGATAGACAAGTAGGAACATTTGGAATAACTGAACTGACCGAATATTACATTACCTATACGGAAGATTGGAAAACAAATGGATTTCCTCTTTCTGTTCATCTCCCGTTAAGTTCTGGAACACATGTGGGCAAAGCCGTAGAATATTTCATTGAAAACCTCCTGCCCGAGGCTGCCATTCGCTTGGCCATATCGCAGCGTTTTGGCATCTCTGCAAACAACTATTTTTCGCTGATGAAGCAAATCGGTCGTGATTGCGCTGGAGCGTTTTCTCTTGGAGCTCCGCAATCGGCGGGAGAGTATCAGGCACTAGAAGAAAACGAGTTGATAGACATCCTCTCTCATCTTCCTCAATACCCTTTGGCAAGTAATCGCCCCGGAGTTTCTTTTTCTCTGGCGGGTGCGCAAAACAAGATTCCTCTTTACTACATAAAGGGTATATTTCACTTGCCTCTTCACGGTGCCGCCAGCAACTGCATTATCAAAACTCCTATGGAAAGAGTGAAGAGCAGTGTTGTTAATGAGTTATTCTGCATGAAACTGGCAACCCAAGTCTTGCGGCATGTCGCAACTACGGAGTTTTTGCCCCTTTCCGGCATAAGCTCTCTTGTTGTTCGCCGCTACGATAGACTCGAATCAGGCAGTACTCTGCAACGCATTCCTCAGGAAGATTTCTGTCAATTGGCAAGTTTACCCTCAGCCATGAAATACGAATGCGATGGCGGACCGGGATTCCGCACTTGTGCGGAACTGCTCAGAACATATTCTTCCCTTCCGGCGCCGGATATCATCTTGTTGGTGCGTTGGGCAGCTTTTAATCTTTGTATAGGTAACATGGATGCACATGCCAAAAATCTTTCTCTTTGTACAGTAGAAGGAGGTTTACGCTTAGCGCCTTTCTACGATTTAATCAGCACTCTGCAATATCCGCAATTTAATGGCGAGTTGGCAATGAATATCGGGGGAAGACGCAACCCTGTTCGCATAGGCAAAGCTCAATGGGAACGCTTTGCAGATGAAATCCAGCTTCCCCGCGCCTTTGTTCTGAAAGAGATTCAAGCAGTCATGCGGCAGATGATAGAGCAATTACCCAATGTGGCAGATGAGCTCAAGACGACAGTCCAGGACAAGTTGTTTGTTGCAGATTTAAAGCAGAGCATCTTGCAGCGTTGCATGAATGCACTCCGCCTCCTGCGATAGCAACTTTCGTTTACTGAATCATTACTCAAAAAGCCGCTGTCCCGTGAAACGGAACAGCGGCTTGAAAGTTTTGCTTTGTAATTAGCTCCGACGACTTACTTGCGACGACGACGAGCAGCCAGACCGACCAGAGCCAGCAGGCTCAGCGTAGCCGTGGTCGGCTCGGGGACAGCGGGGGAAGAAGGCGTCACCTTCGGAACCGTCACAGATGTTGCTGTAATAACCATATTTGCAGGCATGTAAGCAGGAGTTGCGTTAAGCGTTATACCACTACTCTTGTTAGATGTCAATCTAAGATTAACGCCAGCCGAAAACGTGAGAGTATATGTATCTCCAATTGTTAATGCTTGATCATCTTCGCTTGCAAAAGTAAATTGAAGAGCGCGCTGGGTATAGTAATAGCCTGAATTGAATACATCTTCCTGCTTGTATTTTTCCGTTACGATGGAAGCAGAAGAAACAGCAACAACATCGTTTTCAGAGTTTTTTACCGTGAGTGTAATGTCATCGTAAGTATCAGTTTCATTACGCATCAGGAATGAGATACTGTTTAAGTCAACAGTTGTGGCATTGAATTGGGTGCTACCATCGCTCGCTGTCGTAAGAACATTATTGGCCGTGTTAAACAGTACATCTGTCAAAGATAATGTCAATGCCGTGTATCCGTTACCTACGTTGTCACCATCTTTAATACCAGTAGTGATGGTGTATGTTACCGTTTCATCTGCTGTAACAACCCCACCCAGAGCGAGAAGTGCAATGATTGTCTTCTTCATTGTGTTTTGTTTTCTATATGTTTGTTTGTTGTTATTGATTACAACGAGCACCGCCCTGAGATACCCGCTTCCTCGCGCGATGGAATGGAGAAAGGTCTGAACGACACCCGTTGCGAACGCAGTATATCGCATTTCAAATGCGAAGCTGCTCGGGGGTATGGAGGAAGAGTGACCCGACTTTCATCCGCTGATGCAATTATTACAGCGCAAATGACATAGTAGTGTGAAGAAGTAAAAAAAGCTTCGGAAGACAGAGTTTAGCGGACGTGGAAAATTTAATTGGTCACCGAACTGCAGAGAGACATGGCCAGACTTAGCTTCTCTTGAAACTCGCAATCTTACCGATTCGCAGCTCGTACCGTCACAGCTTGGGATTCCGTGGGAGGTATGTTGCCCATTTGGAGCGGCTGACCGGACGTCTTCTGCGGGCGTCGGCATACACTCATGTGTGCGTTAGTACTCCTCCTCTGTTTTATCGTGGTTATGTGCTTTTGTTATTGAAAGACTTCGAAAATTGTTGCACAAACAGCAGATTTGTCAGGTTTGCAGAAAGCAGAGAGCAGCCCCCGCAAAACGCTTCCTAAAAAGAAAAAAAACGAAAACCATAAACAAATAATTACAATTTTAATAAAACGAATAACATGTAAATTTAACAATGCTATTATCTGATATATTTTTTTCGAAGAGACGATTTTTGACATCTTCATTTTCTTCCTTCTACCTTTCCGAAGTGCATTTTTTTCAACATTTTATACAAAAAAGTCTGTACACAGCATTTGAAATGCGATATACTGCACTCGCAACGGGTGGCGTTCAGTCCTTTCTCCATTCCATCGCGCGAGGAAGCGGGTATCTCAGGGCGGTGCTCGTTGTAATCAATAACAACAAACATATAGAAAACATAACACAATGAAGAAGACAATCATTGCACTTCTCGCTCTGGGTGGAGTAGCTGCCGCTGCCGATGTAACTATCGGTTCCTATGTTACAAAAGACAGCGTCAACTATGATATTGTTGACTCTTTTGCAGGAGAAACTTATGACGACGTTGATAGCACCTACGGAGTACATCTGGATAAACTGCATTTCAAGAGTTTAACTTTTGTGCTGAACACAGGCGATATGTTGGTTAGTGACAGCGGCTTGAAAACCGGCGATGCTCTTACTCTGAAGTCTTTGACAATTCTGGGAAGATACGATACGAATGACTACCGTGCTACCGATTCAACGATGACCGTTACTCTCGAGGATGCATCTTCCTACACTTCCTCTGTCGCCGTACATGTGCGGGGAAACAGTGGATGCGCCACTATAACCTACGATTTCACGGATGCCATCACGTTTTCGCTTGGTGATGACTTAACCTTTACCTTCAATAGAGGGAGCGCTGAGGGAGACGACCCTACGTATAATCTGGGTATAGCTCCCATGCAAGGGGTTTCCGGTGCTCCCATTGTTTACAATAATGTTTGGCAAATGGGAACACAGCTTTCTGTAGCATCCGCTGCGGCTTCCGTCCCCGAGCCGACGACGGCTACGCTGAGCCTGCTGGCTCTGGCCGGTCTGGCTGCCCGCCGTCGCCGCAAGTAAAGCACCCACTGGACAGCAAAATATATTTTCCAAGCCCTGCCGAAGTCGGCAGGGCTTTTTTTTGTGGTGAATTGCAAGTTCAAATGCAACACTTTTTGAAAAAAATGCACTCTTAGTGC
>CAYWIE010000076.1:0-4702 GCA_964458275.1 uncultured Bacteroidaceae bacterium | reverse complement strand
GATTGACTCAGATTGAAGGAATTAAATGACTATCCCTATTTAATCTCTGAATGAAATAATAAGCATAATATAGAAGCTGCTTAAATTTAAACAGCTTCATAGTGAATGTAAAATCCATTCCGCAGCGGCAGGAGCCCTACCTTTAGCACTTTTACCTAAATTTATATCAAATTTATCAAATTATTTCAAACAAAGCAAATCTCAAATGTTAAAGTATAATAATTTAGCATATCAAAGACATCCCTTATTATCCGGCAAACACTTTCTTAAAAAAAAAAACAACGGCAAACAATAGAGAATATCCACACATATTTTTAACTTTGCATAGTTATCGACAAAAGACTCCAACTCATGAAAAACAGAGAAATTCTTCTGCTCGCGAGCATGCTGCCCGGCGCATTGCTCCAAGCCCAAGAAAGCAAGCCAAATATACTGGTGGTCCTGTGCGACGACCTCGGATACGGCGATGTCGGCTGCTACGGACAAAAACTGATAGCCACCCCCAATCTCGACCGTATGGCGCGCGAGGGACTGCGCTTCACGCAAGCCTATTGCGGATGCCCGGTAAGCGCCCCGTCGCGCTGCTCGCTGATGACAGGACAGCACTGCGGACACACCGAAGTGCGCGGCAACAAAGAGTACTGGAGCGGCAATATAAAATATGGCAACAACAACGATTACGCCGTATCGGGACAGCACCCCTATGACACCGCCCACGTAAACATTGCCCAGATACTCAAAGACAACGGATACACCACCGGAATGTTCGGCAAATGGGCTGCCGGATATGAGGGTTCGGGATACACACCCGACAAACGCGGCATTGACGAATATTTCGGGTACATCTGCCAATTTCAGGCACACCTCTACTACCCCAATTTCCTCAACCGTTACAGCAGAAGCAAAGGCGACAAAGGCACCATAAGGGTTACACTCGAAGAGAATATCAAACACCCCATGTATGGCGAAGAGTACAAGAAACGTCCGCAGTACGCATCGGACATAATACACCGCGAAGCCCTCAGCTGGCTATCGTCGCAAGACAGCGAGCAACCATTCTTCGGATTGCTGACCTACACACTGCCCCATGCAGAACTTGCACAGCCCGACGACAGTCTGCTGCAACACTACCGCACAATATTCAAGGAGGAGAAAGAATATGGCGGAGACCAATGGTCGCGCTACAATCCCACCAAAGAGGCACATGCACAATTTGCAGCAATGGTTACACGCCTCGACACATATATGGGCGAAATACTTGCTCTGCTGGAAGAGAAAGGACTGGCAGAAAACACATTGGTACTTTTCACCAGCGACAACGGCCCCCACACCGAAGGAGGCGCCGACCCTCAATTCTTCAACAAGAACGAAGAGCTGCGAGGAGTTAAGCGCTCAATGCACGAAGGCGGCATAAGAGTCCCCTTCATCGCCTATTGGAAAGACAAAATCACAGGCGGCACAACCACCGACCACCAATGTGCATTCTACGACCTAATGCCCACCTTCTGTGAACTTGCAGGCATCGACAAGTACGAAGAACGCTACCGCAACAGCACAGCAGGATACAACGACTACTTCGACGGCATATCTTTTGCCCCTCTGCTTTTAGGAAACAGCAAAGCACAGGAGAAACACCCGTTCCTCTATTGGGAATTTTCGGGAATGAACAGCATCGCTGTAAGAAAAGGCGATTGGAAACTGATTGTCAACAGAGGAAAATGCCGGCTCTACAATCTGCTTTTCGACACCCACGAAGACATTGACATCGCCAACCTCTACCCCGAAAAGGTCTCTGAACTCACAGATATAATATATAAGGAGCATGTCGACAACCCCACCTTCCCGGTAACGCTCCCCAAACGTTGATTCACAAAAATAGAACAGTGCGCGCATTGTTTGGAAATGCGCGCACTGATTTATAGGTTCCCCTCTACAGAGCAGAGAGCGTAAGAGAATCAATCAGCTTCCTCGTTCACGTCAATCTCCACAGAAGAGTCGTATGAGCTGGTCGCCTTCAGATTGATGACAGGTCTTATGAAGAACTCCACATCCACAGTCTCGGCTATAAGAGCAATAATCTCTTCGGGATCTTTGTAGGCCATAGGACTCTCGTCAATCGTGCCAGTTCCTACCGACGTAGAATATATGTCCTTCATAGACTCTTTATACTCGTCAAGGTCGATAAGCTCTTTGGCTGCCGCACGCGACAAGAGACGACCGGCACCGTGGGGAGCCGAGAAATTCCAATCCTCATTACCCTTTCCACGAGCTACGATAAGTCCGTCGCGCATGTTGAAGGGAATTACCAGACGACGGCCTTCGGGCGCAGCAACAGCACCTTTGCGCATCATCTTCATAGAGAAGTCAATGTAGTTGTGGGTGGTGTAAATCTGCTCAACGATTCCAACCTTCTTGCCGGACGCGGTTCTGATAGCGTCAAGAACCAGACCGTCAATAACATGGTGGTTATATTCAGCATAGGCCTGAGCAATCACCATATCTGTGATGTAACCTTTCATTGCCTCTCCAACAAGGAATCCGTTGGCAACACCAACCTGCAAGCCAGCCACCTTCTTCCAGTATTTCCACACCTTCTGGCCGAGGTTACGGCTTCCGCAGTGTACGGTAAAGGCGTAATTTCCATCGGGTGTAACACCGACCTCCACAAAGTGGTTTCCTCCTCCCACTGTACCGATGCTGTGATAGAACATATGTTCAGACTGTTCGACACGCTTGAGGAACGCAGTAATGCCCTTTTCTGAGACATCAGCGAGAGCAACCATTTCGGGCCACTGCTGGCGAGCCTGCTGCAAACGCATCTGCAAATGCTTGTACAAATCCGAGTAAGAATATACAGCCTTTTGATGAATAGCCATTCCGAACATAACCTTCTCGCGGATAAGCCTTTCAATCTCGGCATAATCATCGGGATTGATGGCAAGGCCGGTGATTGCAGTGGACACAGAGCATCCGATGTCGCCTCCCACATGATCGGGGTTGATATGATTGCTGAAAGGCACTGTAAAGCCAACCACAATATCCTTGCCGGCATGAACGTCGGGCATGATTCTTATTTTAGAGCCCTCGAACATGGGATTGTCCATAAACTGATATACCATTGAGAGAGCTTCCTGTTCTATATTGTCTGTAAAAATTTTGCAATCCTTGCAAAATTTTCCTTTAAGTTCCAACATAATTGTATGGTATTTTATCGGCGGGCAATAGCGCGCCAACGATGTTAATAGATAGAAAGATGTTCATAAATCTGCATTAAGCCATTTGCTGTTACCGCAAAGATACACTTGCAATCCGGCATCCTGATAGAACAGATTCATAAAATCCATTTTTATAAAAAACGCCTATCATGTTGCTTTTGATACGCTCCATGCCTTTACCTTCTTCTCGGCACAACATGACAATAAAAAAACTGCGAAGGAAGAGAATGGGGACTGCAAGCGACAACGCTTCAGCCATACAGCTATCTCCTTTACTTTTCTCTCTTTTCTATACTATTACATAACCTTGATGAGTCTGCCTACTCGTAACTGTTTGTTCCGGGTTTCAATATTATTCAGCCAAGAACATGAACAGAAACCCTACATATTCATTTCTCGGCAATGGAAGCCTGTTTGCATATTTCATTAATCATAATTTATTGCCAGCATTACATTATGCTTTTTGCAACTATAGAGATGCGCTGCCGCATATTTCTATCACTGCCCGGCAAAAAAAGAAGCGGTCCCGATGGAACTGACTCCACAGGGACCGCATGATTCTTTTCGTTCAACTATTAGTTAACAGAAGCCATGTAAGCGATGAGGTCGAGAACCTTGTTTGAGTAACCGATCTCATTGTCATACCATGAAACTACCTTAACGAATGTGTCTGTCAAAGCGATACCTGCTTTAGCATCGAAGATAGATGTGCGTGTGTCACCCAAGAAGTCAGAAGAAACAACTGCATCCTCTGTGTAACCGAGAACACCAGCCAACTCGCCTTCAGAAGCCTCTTTCATAGCTGCGCAAATCTCAGCGTATGTAGCGGGCTTAGCCAAGTTAACTGTCAAGTCAACAACTGAAACGTCGAGAGTAGGAACGCGCATTGCCATACCTGTCAATTTGCCGTTCAAAGCGGGGATAACCTTACCTACTGCCTTAGCTGCACCTGTTGAAGAGGGGATGATGTTGCCTGCTGCTGCACGACCACCACGCCAGTCTTTCAATGAAGGACCGTCAACAGTCTTCTGTGTAGCTGTTGTAGAGTGTACTGTAGTCATCAAACCGTCTGTGATGCCCCATTTGTCGTTCAATACCTTAGCGATGGGAGCCAAGCAGTTTGTTGTACAAGAAGCGTTAGATACGAACTGTGTACCGGGAACGTATGTCTTCTCGTTTACGCCGCATACGAACATGGGAGTGTCGTCCTTTGAGGGAGCTGACATAACAACATATTTAGCACCAGCCTCGATGTGAGCCTGAGCCTTCTCTTTTGTAAGGAAGAGACCTGTTGACTCAACAACGTACTCTGCACCTACTGCATCCCATTTCAAGTCAGCGGGGTTGCGCTCAGCTGTTACACGGATAGCTTTACCGTTAACGATGAGCTTGCTGTTCTCAACATCAGCCTCGATTGTACCCTCGAAAATGCCGTGCATTGTGTCATACTTGAGCATGTATGCCAAGTAATCTACGGGGCAAAGGTC
>CAYWIE010000075.1:0-4771 GCA_964458275.1 uncultured Bacteroidaceae bacterium | reverse complement strand
TATGGATTGGTTTTGTTAGTTCACAATATTTCATATTGCAAATATAATTCTTTTATATAAAGTATCAAAATAAAAACAGATAATAACATTGTAATTTTAGAAGCCGAAATAAACTCGCTAATATAGAAACATTTTCCAATAAAATTCAGACGCTTCTTAGCCGACTGATGTGGGCATATGTTTCCTTCTACCATCCTTCTATTAAAGGCTATAAAATATTAAGGCTGCTCAAAAGCAGCCCTAAATATATATACCCGGATATTTTGAATCTTGATTTACAGAACCTCCCTTAAATACACTCCTGTTGCCGATTCGGGGTTTGCGGCTACCTCTTCAGGAGTGCCTTGCGCTACAATCCGTCCGCCGTTTTCTCCCCCGTCTGGACCGAGGTCTATCAGATGGTCGGCACATTTTATTACATCGAGGTTGTGCTCTATCACCACAAGGGTGTGTCCGCGTGCCACTAACCGTTCAAATGAGTCGAGCAGTTTCTTTATGTCGTGGAAGTGAAGCCCCGTAGTTGGTTCATCGAATATGAAAAGGGTGAGGGATGTGCTTGCAAGACTCAGATAGTAGGCAAGCTTAACTCGCTGGTTTTCACCTCCTGAGAGGGTCGATGATGATTGTCCGAGCTTTATGTATCCTAATCCTACATCCTGGAGGGGCTGCAGGCGCTCTGCAATTGATTTTTCTTTGTGTGCTGTGAAAAAATCGATTGCTTCGTTCACGGTCATTTCGAGTATGTCGTATATGCTCTTCTCCTTGAACTTGACTTCGAGCGTGTCGCTTTTGAAGCGTTTGCCGTGGCATGCCTCGCATTGCAGTTTCATGTTTGCCATGAACTGCATCTCCACGGTTATTGTTCCTTCACCTTTGCACTCTTCGCATCTGCCGCCGTCCGAGTTGAACGAGAAGTAGCCGGCTGTGTAGCCCATCTGTTTGGCAAGCGGCTGGCGGGCAAAGAGCTGTCGTATCTCGTCGTATGCCTTCAGATATGTAACAGGGTTTGAGCGTGAGGATTTTCCTATTGGGTTCTGGTCTACAAATTCAACTGCTTTCAGTTGGGACAGTGCGCCCTCTATGCCGTCGCATTGTCCGGGAGATTCTGTGCCCTCGCCGTAGTTCCTTTGCAGTGTACGGTAGAGTATGTCGCGCACCAGTGTGGATTTTCCCGAACCGCTGACACCGCTTACCACCGTGAGCACATTCAAGGGAATGTTTACATCTATTCCTTTGAGATTGTTCTCGCGAGCTCCTTTTATTGTTATTGTGTTGCGCGAGGTGCGGCGATGTCTGGGAATTTCAATCTTGTCTGTTCCCAAAAGGTATTTGACAGTGTAGCTTTCTGTATCAGGGTTTAGCTCTTTCATGTCTCCTTGATAGACAATCTCTCCACCCAGACGTCCGGCTTTGGGGCCGATGTCTATTATGTAGTCGGCTGCGCGTATGATGTCTTCGTCGTGTTCTACTACTACAACTGTGTTGTCTAATTGTTGCAGGCGGCGCAGTACCTTTATAAGTCTCTCCGTGTCGCGGCTGTGCAGTCCTATGCTTGGTTCGTCGAGTATGTAAAGCGAACCTACAAGACTGCTGCCGAGTGAGGTCACAAGGTTGATGCGCTGGCTCTCGCCGCCCGAAAGCGTGTTGCTTAAACGGTTGAGGGTCAGGTAACTTAGTCCTACGTCCATAAGACACTCGATTCTGCCGTTTATCTCTTTGAGTATGCGGGCAGCAGCTGTTGCGTCGTTGCCTTCGAGGGTGAGTGTGTCGAAAAATTCTTTCAGACGGGATATGGGCATATCTACAAGCTCCGTGATGCTTTTGCCTCCTATTTTTACATAGCTTGCCTCTTTTTTCAGCCTTTTCCCTCCGCATAGCGGGCATATGGGTTTTCCGCGGTAGCGGGCAAGCATTACGCGGTATTGTATCTTGTATTGGTTTTCGCGTACCATGTTGAAGAACGAGTCAATGCATATGTTCTCGTTGTATTCGGGAATATATGGACCCCGATGCCACAGGTAGTCGCGCTGTTCGTCTGTGAGGTTGTAGTAGGGCTCGAAGATTGGAAAGTCGTCGGCTGTTGCACGGCGGCAGAATTCATTCTTCCATTCTCCCATTTTCTCGCCGCGCCAGCAGAATACGGCTCCGTCGTAGACACTGAGCGATTTGTTGGGAATTACAAGATTCTCGTCTATGCCTACCACTCTGCCGAATCCTTCACATTCGGGGCAGGCTCCTATAGGCGAGTTGAAAGAGAACATCTGTTCGCTCGGCTCTTCAAATTCCATGTCGTCGGCTTCGAAGCGTATGCTGAATGTGTGCATCTCTTCTTCGTCGAGGAATTTCATTGCGCAGACACCGTGTCCTTCATAGAATGCGGTCTCGGCAGAGTCGAGCAGGCGGGTTACAGTCTCTTGGGCGTTGCTCGCCGTGAGCCTGTCTATGAGAAGATATGGCTTTGTCTTTTTCTTCGGCTTGTAGTCTTCTATCCGGACAACTTCGTCCGAGACATAGAGACGGGTGAAGCCTTGTTGCATGTATATTGAGAGCTGGGTGTCGATGTCGCGTCCTTTTTGCACTTCTATGGGCGAGAGCAGCAGGAACCGGCTGCCCTCCGGGTGTGAGAGCATGCAGTCGACAAGGTCTTCGGGCGTCTGCTTTTTTACAAGTTTCCCGCTTATCGGCGAATAGGTCTTTCCTACTCTGGCATAGAGCAGTTTCAGGTATTCGTATATCTCGGTGGAAGTCCCCACTGTGGAACGGGGATTCCTGTTGTTTACTTTCTGTTCTATGGCTATTGCGGGAGGAATGCCTTTTATGAAGTTGCATTCGGGCTTGTTCATCTGTCCGAGGAACTGTCGTGCGTATGACGAGAGCGATTCTACGTATCGTCTTTGGCCTTCGGCATATAGCGTGTCGAATGCCAATGATGATTTTCCTGAGCCGGAGAGTCCTGTGATTACTACAAATTTCCCGCGTGGAATATCTATGTCTATGTTCTTCAGGTTGTTAACTCTTGCTCCACGTATCTCTATGTTGTTCTTTTCTGACATTTGCTGAAACTGTAGGGATGTTCTGTAATCTAAGATAATTCGTTGTTGCTCAGACGACAAATGACATCTTAAGATGTCATTTGTCGTCTGAGCTCTTCCAAAAGCGCGAACAAGGCGCGGTGTTTCATCATGGATATTGTGTTCTGTACGCGCTGTGTGGGAAGTCTTCTCCAATCTTTTTCGCAGCTTCTCACGTATTGCCAAATATCGTCGGCTGTCTCCAATGTCGATTTTTCTTCAATTACAAGAGACCTCAGCAGCAGGCGGTCGCGTTCGTTCAGCTTTTCGTATGCTTGCCATACCGGGGGGATGTTTGTCTCTTCGTCAGCAACAAAGAATTCCAATTGGTCTGCTATTTCATCGCTTTCGAGGCTGACGGTGTTCAGCCTGTCGTGTTCCTTTTTCCTTTTCAGGAAGTAGCGTACTGTGCATAATGACAGGTATGTGTTCAGTGAGGCGTTGTTCTGATTGCGGAATTTGCGCAATACAGCCCAATCGTCTTCCGAGACATACTCATAGAATTCGCCAAGTATGCTGTCGGCGCAATCTTCGCCAAGTATATTGGTTGCAATGTAGTCGAGAAAGCGTTTGCAACGTTTGTTGAAAAAGTAGCTATGTGCCTCTTGGTCGATTGGCCGTGTTATGAGATGCCCGATAAGTTCTTTATCGGATAGCTTTGAATAGTTGGCATGGCAACCGTTGTACATTGTCTGTTGTATTCTCTAATTGTTTGTAAAAGTGAAATAGTATGAACTTGAATTTGGAGAGTCTGCTGTGTATGTTATGCTGTTGGTTGTCTCCAGGATTGCGTAGTTGCGGCTGATGGGGGATATGTTGTACTGCATACCGTTTATGTTGCCGTATCCGCTGTAATATTCGCTTTCGATCTTATATGCAGATGTTTCGCCGAAAAGGTTCATTGCTGCGTATATTTCGGGCATGTTGCCATATATGAAAGCCAATGTGTTGAATCCGTAATCGTTGCCTAAATCCCTGTTGTTGTATGTGTAGCTGTAAACCTGTTGCTGTATGTTGTTGTTCTTTCCTTGTTCGTAGACTGTTACTTTGTTCAGGCGCGAATTGTTCCAGTCGTAACGGTATGTGGTTTTGGCTGTGGATGTGTTGTATGTGCTTCCTGTGCAGTATATGTCGGTGTAGCTGAACTCTCTGCTGTTTGAGTATATCTCTTTTGTTCCGTTGGAGTAACTGCGTTGTCCTGTGGTCTTGATGGATTTGATGAGTCCTGACGCAATGCTTACGTCTTCTTTGATTGTGTCGCAGTAACTCTCTATGGTGGTAAAGTCTTTGACGGTGTTGGTTACGACAAGGTCATTCTGTATCCATCTGTTGCCTGTGGCGTCGATGTAGTAGATGAGTTTGCCGTTGTGGCTTTCAGTTATCTCTTTACCCTCTTTTGTTGTGATGGTATTCCGGTATTTATAGGTTTTTATGGTGTTGTCAGTGTTGTATGTGATTTCCCATTTCTTATCGGTTTTTGTCTCGTTGTTGTCCAGACTGCTGAAAGTGATGGTTGACGGATAGAACGGGCGCTTTTCGCGTGCACCGTATGGGTCGAAATCACTGCTGTCGCTACATGTGTTGAATATAAGGGCTGTCATTGCAGCCAAAAGTAATGTGTATGCTTTGTTCATTGCGGTTTGTATTTTAAGGGAGGTTCTATAAATTCAATTTACCATTAGCGAGTAGTCAGAACCTCA
>CAYWIE010000074.1:0-4778 GCA_964458275.1 uncultured Bacteroidaceae bacterium | reverse complement strand
AGCGAGAAATATGAAGCTTGCTTCAATATTTTTCACAGCGAGTGCAGTCTATTTTAGAGGTTTACCTCAAAGATAGAAACAAACGAGCGAGATTTGGATAACCCAAACTACCGCACCGCTTTAATCTTCACAGCACTGCCAAGCCTGTCGCCGCCCATTGGCGGAGTATCCTTAGAAAGCGTTATCTCTATCTCATTAATTGTCGCGAACTCATCAAACAGTCTCGACAAGATACGGCCGCAGACATTTTCGAGCAACCGCGAGCTTATCTTCATCTCTCCACACACAATATCGTATATCTCGGCATAGTTGACCGTACTCTCTATATCATCATCGGAAATACAAGAAATGTTGCCGACTGTAACCGTAAGATCTATTGTATACCACGCTCCCACCTTGTTTTCTTGCGGCATCACACCATGATAGGCATAAAGGTGTATATCGTGCAGGTTTATTTTATACTCTGTTATCTTCATATAGCTTTGTATAGCGTAAAAGTTGAGACATACTCTCGGCATTATCTCAACTTTTACTGATTATGTAGTGCGTACTGCTAAAGTTTCTTGCATCAACCGCATTTTGAATATCCACACTGCGGGCAATGCAGACATCCTTCCTCGAATATCAGCTGATTCTTGCATTTCGGACACTTTTCACCGGTTAGCGTACCGTCCTTGATGTAGCGCTTGAGGGCGCGCTCCACACCATTCTTCCATGTATTGATGCTCTGTGAATCCAGCTGGAGGGAAGAGACAAGCTTTATCACAAGCTCTATGGGCATTTTGTAGCGCAACACACCGGAGATGAGTTTTGCATAGTTCCAGAATTCGGGATTGAAACGTTCGGAAAGACCTTCTATGGTTGTCTTGTAACCGATTTTGTTCTCGAACTGGAAGTCGTAACGCTTGTTGCCATTCTCATCTACATGCTTGATGATTATTCCATGTGTTACATTCTTGGGCAAAGGAATACCATCCTCATCATCCTGCTGACCGGTGAAAATTTCGTAGGGGTATCCGTTGAGCAATCCGATGAATGCCACCCACTTCTCCTTGTTGTTCTGGAAACGCACGACATCCGCTTCGAGCACTCTGGGACGGACTTCGGTTATCGTAGGCTTCATCTCCTCGCTCTTTGCTTCGCCTTTATCCTTGCTGTCAGCAGAGACAAGCACTCCGGCACGCGAACCGTCGCGATATACGGTGCAGCCTTTGCAACCCGATTTCCATGCAGTGATGTAAAGCTCGTTCACAAGTTTCTCGTCCACATTGTTGGGCAGGTTGATGGTTACGCTTATCGAGTGGTCAACCCATTTCTGTATACGTCCCTGCATCTTCACTTTTGCCACCCAATCTATGTCGTTCGATGTAGCCTTTGCGTAGGGCGAACGTGCGACAATGTTCTCAAGTTCCACTTGTGAATAGCGTTTGGTTGAGTCGATATTGTTCTTCTTCATCCACTCTACAAACTTGTGGTGGTAGACTATGTACTCTTCGAATGAGTCGCCGTTTTCGTCAGTGAAGTCAATATGTACATCCGCATCATTGGGATTGACCTTGCGACGACGTTTGTATACAGGCATGAACACCGGCTCTATTCCCGAAGTGGTCTGTGTCATTATGCTCACCGTGCCGGTGGGGGCAATTGTCAGACAGGCAATGTTGCGGCGACCGTATTTGAGCATATCCTCATAGAGTTCGGGAGAGGCTTCGCGCAGACGATTTATAAACGGGTTGTTCTCTTCGCGCTTGCTGTCATAAATTTCGAATGCACCGCGCTCCTTTGCCAACACTACCGACGAACCGTATGCACTGACAGCAACTGTCTTGTGAACCTCTTCGGAGAAATCGGTTGCTTCGTCAGTACCGTAGCGCAATCCCATTGCTGCGAGCATATCTCCCTCTGCTGTGATACCTACACCGGTACGACGTCCGAGACTGCTCTTGTTGTATATCTTCTCCCAAAGTCTCTTTTCGGCAGATTTCACCTCTTCGCCTTCGGGGTCGCTTGCAATCTTGGCCTGTATCGCCTCAATCTTCTCAAGTTCGAGGTCGATGATGTCGTCCATTATTCTTTGCGCCTTAGCCACATGTTCCTTAAGCAGGGCAAAGTTGAATGTAGCTTCAGGGGTAAAGGGGTTCTCAACATACGAGAAGAGGTTGAGGGCAAGCAGACGGCATGAGTCGTAGGGACAGAGGGGTATCTCTCCGCAGGGGTTTGTGGAAACAGTGCGGAAACCCAAGTCGGCATAGCAGTCGGGAATCGATTCTCGTATGATTGTGTCCCAGAAGAGCACTCCGGGCTCTGCCGATTTCCAGGCGTTGTGTATGATTTTCTCCCACAGTTTGCCTGCATCAATCTCCTTGCGGTGCGTGGGATTGTCCGACACGATGGGATATTGCTGCGTATAAGGAACCGATTCGGTTACGGCACGCATGAAGTCGTCGTCCACCTTTACAGATACGTTTGCGCCGGTAACTTTGCCTTCAGTCATCTTGGCATCGATGAAAGCCTCTGCATCGGGATGCTTGATGGAAACACTGAGCATAAGGGCTCCTCTGCGGCCATCCTGAGCCACTTCGCGGGTGGAATTGGAATAGCGTTCCATGAACGGCACAATGCCGGTAGATGTCAGCGCTGAGTTCTTCACGGGTGTTCCCTTGGGACGGATGTGTGAGAGGTCGTGCCCTACTCCGCCACGACGCTTCATCAGCTGCACCTGCTCCTCGTCTATGCGGATGATTGCTCCGTATGAGTCTGCTTCGCCGTCAATACCTATTACAAAACAGTTCGACAGCGATGCTATCTGATAGTCGTTGCCGATACCTGTCATGGGACTGCCCTGAGGAATGATATACTTGAAATGGTCCAAAAGGTCAAAAACCTCCTGCGCCGACATAGGATTCTCGTATTTCGATTCTATGCGGGCAATTTCATTTGCTATACGCCAATGCATCTGTTCGGGCGACTTTTCGTATATAGTGCCGAAGGAATCTTTCATTGCGTACTTGTTCACCCAGACACGCGCTGCGAGCTCGTCTCCGTTGAAATACTCAAGCGAGGCATTTACCGCCTCGTCGTAAGTATACGATTGCTTTTCCACTGCTTACTTTTTGTTTACGGTTATTGAATATCTGTTTTATCTCTTTTTCTGTAAACTTTATAAAAGGAGGAAACTGTTTATATTTTCGACTCTGCCGATGAGTCACCAACAAAAACACAAACAGCTTCTCCTCACTGACTGATTATCTGTTTTGCAAAGTTATCATTCCTTTTTATAACAACCAAACATTTTCTCTCAAAGTTATTAACCGAGACAAAGTTTTCCAATTCAAGCAAAACCAATATTGATTTACAACGGATTACAAAAACACAAACGACAAAAAGTTTTCCAAAAAGATTTTTACCGGGCACAAATCCCGCAATCCGCTTTCAATTTTCCGCAAATGTCTGAGCATCCATAAATACAACCGCCCTGTATAAAAAAACAAATCACCACGCACGACAAGTTTCATTTCCGGCAAACAGAAAAAAAATATGCAACCCGGAAATATTCCAAGCTGCATATTGTTTTTGCAAATTATGTCAGACTTATTTCGCTTAAGCCGCCTTCTTGAGCAATGCCTCTATTTCATTCAATTCGTTACGGTATTGCTTGTTTGTCTCAAGCAGATTGTGAACCATCTTGCAGGCATGTAACACTGTTGCGTGATTGCGACGGCCTATGTGGAAGCCTATTTTCGAAGTCGAGAGCTCAAGATATTTCTTGGCAAGGAACATTGCCGTCTGTCTCACAAGAACAATCTCTCTCTTGCGCGATTTGGAATCTACGGCAACAGGCTCTACATTATAATAATCGGCTACCGTCTTTACAATCTTATCTATTGTCAACGGCTCTTTGCGGCTCTCTGCATTGCCGCCGAGCACCTTGCTGGCAAGTGCCATATCCACATCGCAATTATAGATTGCAGAGTGTGCCATCAGCGAAGCCACTACACCCTCAAGGTCGCGCACACAAGCATCGACATTCTCTGCTATATAAGAGATTACCTCCTCGGGGAAGTTCAAGCCGTCGCGACGAACCTTGCTTCGGAGAATACTCTTGCGCAATTCAAGATCGGGTCTTTCAATCTCGGCACACAATCCCCATTTGAAACGGGTTATAAGTCTGTCCTCCATGCCTTTGAGTTCGGCAGGCGAACGGTCCGAAGTCATAATCAGCTGCTTACCGTTCAAGTGCAGATGATTGAATATATGGAAGAAAGCATTCTGCGTACCGGGCATACCTGCTATCTCTTGTATATCATCGATTATAAGGATGTCTATACTCTGATAGAAGCGCATGAAGTCGTTGAAGTTCTTATGAAGGATAGAGTCTGTGTACTGGACCTGAAAAAGATGTGCCGAGACATACAGCACCCTCATATCCGGATGCAGCTGCTTGATTTTTGTTCCTATGGCATTCACAAGGTGAGTCTTGCCCACACCTGATGCGCCGTGAATGAAGAGAGGGTTGAAAGTTCTTCCGGGCAACATGGCTACACTCTCTGCCGCTGTACGGGAAAGTTTGTTGCTGCTTCCCTCCATATAGTTGTCGAATGTATATCTGCCTATCAGCATCGAATTGAAGCTGTCTTTCACAGTAGTCAAAGAGTCCTGTCCTACATTGACTTTTCCCTTAGGACCGTCAGATGTACTGTCCACAAGGATTGTATAAGTAAGGCATACACCCTCTCCGAACACCCTTTTAAGAGCGCCTCCCAACAAATCGAGATAGT
>CAYWIE010000073.1:0-4845 GCA_964458275.1 uncultured Bacteroidaceae bacterium | reverse complement strand
GAGCAGGACAGCATCTACTGGGCAACAAAAGATACAGATATCCCAGTGTGGACAGGAATAACCTCGTCCCTCGTTGAGGAACTCAGCGACTCGATGGCAAATGTAATAGCACGCACCCATGTTATAGAGAGTTCCACAATGATAGCCGAAATGGGCGAAGGCGCGCTTCCCGACCGCAATTTCAACTACCGTTTCTTGGGCGTGAACTATGTGGTCAAAGGCGAACAATATTATATAATGCTCAACAACAGCGCAGCCATCATCGGCGGCGACAATCAGGTAGAAAACGGGATAGTCCATCTTGTCGATAAAGTAATAGCACCATCGTTGAAGAACCTGCCCGAACTCATAGCCACATATCCATACTTCGGCATATTTACTGCCGCACTGCAGCGCACAGGCTTTGCCGATTCGCTGAAACTGGAGAATGATAATACATATATTCCCGAAGAACACACAATTCCGGGTAACGACGAAATTGTGCTTGGCGACACATACGCCCCAGCAACAAGATTCTTCAAATACACAGGCTTTGTGGAACCCGATGCAGTGTTCCGCAGTCATGGCATAGAGAATATTGACGACCTTGCAGCCTTTGCCGAAAAGTGGTACGGCAACGAGGATAGGGACAATCCCAAAAGCCCGCGCAATGCACTCAACAGATTCGTTTCGTATCACTTTGTACCACGCGAAATGCCACACAACAAGATTGTGCCATACGGTATATACAATGAGGTGTTCAATTTGGACGAGGCTATGCCCGTCAACTACGACCGCTATGACTACTTCGAGACTATGCAGGGCACCATCATGAAGGTGATGAAGCCCCTAAGCCGTCCCGAAGGCAGGGACACATACATCAACTTCAACAAACGCCAGTCGCCGTTTAATACCGATATGCACAAGCATCTTAGTGTACGCATCATTCCCTTGACCGAGTTTATACAGATGCGCGAAGAGTACGCCCGCTTCGACCAGATGGCAACCAACGGCATTGTGCATCCGATAGATAAAATACTCATATACAACGAGGACGAAATGGCGGGAAACATCCTCAACGAGCGCATAAGGATAGATGCAGCCAGCCTCTTGCCCGAACTTCAGTGCAACGCTGTGAGGTACACGATTTACAAAATATTCAACATCCCCGATGTCTACAGCGATAAACTGAAAATAACGAGCGGAGAAGTTTCATACGTCTCGCAAGGACATGGTATACTATGCTACAATTCGGACCGCATCGTTCTTGAGGGAATCTTTGACATTGAATTTACATTGCCGACTTTGCCCGCCCGCGTTTACGAAGTGCGCCACGGAATGTTCTCAAGCGAACGCAAGGGTACGGAAAGCACAAGGCTCATGCAAGTGTATATCGACGGAAAGCCCGAAGGGATGCCATACGATATATGCTACAACGTCCTTGGCTATGTTCACGACAATGCAACCAATGACAACGGCGTAGAGAATGACAAGCAGATGCGCAACCTCGGATGGATGAAAGGCCCTGTCTCCGTGATGTATAAAAACCAGACAGCACGGAACTCCGAACACAGAAGAAAGATTATCACAAAGAAATATTTTGGTCCGGGCAGACATAAAATAAGGTTCCGCTATCTGGGCGGAAACACAGGTGTTTTCAATAGCGACTATGTACACTTCGACTACATAGAACTTGTGCCGCTGAACATTATCAACGACCCCACAAAGCCAGAGGATAGACACTAAAATTATGAAACGAACACTCTACATACTTGCATTGGCATTGTCAATCCTCTCATGCACAGAGGAGATAGACAAGAGCAACCGCTACACCTTCACGGGCGAAACGGTAGCAGACTATTTGCTCAACCGCAGCGAAAAGTACTCGCATTTTATCACACTGCTGAAGCGAGCCGACCTTTTCAGTCTGCTGCAAACTTATGGACAGTACACCCTCTTCCTGCCCGACAACGAGGCGGTAGAAAAATATGTACAAGAACAAGACAGTATATTTTGGGTAGCAAAAGATAGCGACACACCAATTTGGACGGGAATAACCTCGCCCCTTGTTGAGGACCTCAGCGACTCGATGGCAAACGTAATGGCCCGCATGCACCTGATAGAGGAAAGCTATCACACAGCCGAATTTGGCGAGGGTGCAATTGCCAAATGGAATTTCTACGACAGGACATTGGTGGTGAGCTATAAAGTCGTCGATGAACGCTTCTACATAATGATAAACAATGATGCAGCAATAATTGATGGCGACAACCAAGTGGAGAATGGCATTATTCACAATATTGACAGGCCGATAGATATTCAACCGAGTTATTTGGCAGCACATATTGGCAAATATGACTTTTTCAAGCTATTCAGTAAAGCTTTTGCCGAGACAAATTTTGGCGACAATATATCCGAATATATAGACCCCTCGTATGTGGTGGATAAAGATAATATTTACTATCGATATAACTCCAATCTGCTACCAAAGAAAAAATACATCAAATATACAGCATTCATTGAACCCGATGAAGTGTTCCACAAGCACGGCATATACACCCTCGACGACCTCAAGGCATTTGCCGAAAAGTGGTACGGCTGCGAAGACAAGGGCAATCCACGCAGTCCAAAGAACGCGCTATACAAGTTCGTGGCCTATCACTTCATCGAGGGCGAAGTACCCTACAACAGGATTGTGCCTTCGAGATCTGGTAGCAAAAATTTTGATGCGCTTTGTATTCCCGGGCACGACCTGTATAACTACTTCACCACCTTGCAGGGCAAACTGATTAAAGCGTTGAAGCCACTGAGTACCGCCAACGGGCAAAATATATACATAAATTACTCCAAACGTGCAATTCCATACAACATCGAAATGCGCAACCATTTAAATGTACGCGTGATAGAACTGACAGAATTCACGCAGATGGACGAACAATACACCGATTTTGTACCCAACACCGACAACGGGCTCATCCATCCCATTGACAAGATTCTCATCTACAACGAGGACGAAATGGCTGGAAACATCCTGAACGAGCGCATGCGGTTCGACATTGCCACCATGCAGCCTGAGCTTTCGAGTAATAATATTTGGCAACAAAACGATATTATTGTGATTCCCGACGGATATTGCAAGGGATTCAAGAAATATGGAATAGAAACTTGTTGGGGATATCAAGTCGGATATGAGTATAATTGCGATGATTTATACTTTGTGAACCAATACGATTGGTCAATAAAATTGCCACCTGTACCAACAAGAACATACGAAATAAGGTTCTCGGTAAGAATGTTTCGTGAAGAAGACGACAATGTATCAGAAGATATATTATGCCAACTATATTTAGATAATAAGGTTTGTGGATTACCTTTAAATCTGAATGTTGCGACAAGGGGTGAAGGCATCGGCTGGGTGGATGATTATATGACATTGGACAATGGCATGGAAAACGACAAACTGCTAAGACACAAAGGCTGGATGAAAGCTCCGGATGTTTATAATTCTTGGTATAAGGACTATATGCCAGCGAGATATAACTTTAGAAGTATGCGTAAGATTGCTACAACACAATATCTTGTAGAAGGGGAACATTGGTTGAGGTTCAAAAACCTTGTAGAACACGTAACAATGCCGGGTACCAACGGAACCGCATATATATTTTTGGACTACATAGAGATAGTGCCGCTGAAAATCATCAACGACCCCACAAAACCTGAGGACAGGCACTAAAAATACTTGATATCTTTATGATTCATAAAACTTCCGCGAAGCTGTGAGTTATGTCAACTGCTTCGCGGAAGTTTATTTTGCAAATAGAAATTTATCAGCTGATAGCAATCAGGCGACCGGTAGTTTTCTCCTCGCTCTTTGCCTTTTTGGGAATCCTTATGCAGAGAACCCCGTCAGTTACTTTTGCTTCAATCCTTGATGTCTCCGCATTTTCGGGCAGCACCAATGTCTGCTGGAATTTGGTATAAGAAAATTCGCGACGCAAGAAACGCCCTTTACTCTCTTCGCCTTTAGCCGGTTCGGGATGAACTTCGCAGCCTTTATCATCTTTCTTGCAATCGCAGTTGCATCCTTTCTCCATGGTAATCGTAAGGTCGTTGTCGGCATCTACATGGATTTTAAAATCGAACTTTGTCATTCCCGGAGCTGCAACTTCAACCGTATACTCCTTGTCGTTCTCCATCACATTGATGGCTGGTGCTGTTCCCGTATTACGCAACATCCAGTTATTCTCGAAGAAATCGTTAAAAATACTCGGAATCCAATTCTGTGCGGTTCCTCGTCTCATCGGCATACTCATTTCTGAAAAAAATTAATGGTTAAACATAAAAAAAACGACGGCACCGGCCAATGATAACAGTGCTTTCGGAATACCCGACAAAACTCACCTACCAAATTGCGGAATATTTCAGCCCGAAGCAACGTCCCGACCTGTATATCATCCCATCGTTGCCACTGCCGCCGTTCGAACATAATAATGAAATTTGCCGCAAGAGAGTTCAGATGCTTAATGATTATTCATCATTTTTAGAGGCTGTTAATTTATCTGTCAATAAGAAAACAAGCGGCAAGCCTTTTAAAGACTCGCCGCCTGAATTATTGATATTTAGCAATATGCTACTTCTCCTCCACAGCAGCCTGCGCGGCAGCCAAACGTGCAATGGGCACGCGGAAAGGAGAACAGCTTACATAGTTGAGACCTGTTCTGTGGCAGAATTTAACTGATTCGGGCTCACCACCGTGCTCACCGCAGATACCGCACTTGAGGGCGGGACGTACTGCACGACCACGCTCTACAGCCATCTCTACGAGCTGACCTACACCGTTCTGGTCGAGTACCTGGAAGGGGTCTA
>CAYWIE010000072.1:0-5119 GCA_964458275.1 uncultured Bacteroidaceae bacterium | reverse complement strand
AGGGAAGGAAACGAAATAGGCAGGAAAACTTTCGTTTCCCTACCTACTCGATTATTTGTATTCTTTGTAAACCTCATATATTCTATGAGAAAATTCTTCATTTTTATTATTTACGCGTTTAAAAACCATCTGACGCGGTATTCCCCAATATTCACCTCCTGCTGTTGAATATACCAATGTGTTTTTATCCATTAGTTTTATTGTTACTGAATCGAAACAGGGATTTTCGTATTTAGAACACTCTTTACAGAATACAGCATTTATTGTATTACTTCTTTTGGGATTTGCTATGCATACTTCAGGGATGTCTTTTCCATTTTTATCTTCACTAGGTGAAGATACCCAATTCCCATAATTTAGAACCGCGTATATTGTAAACATCAGTGAATCGTTACGCTCTCCTATATATATATTCAAATTTCTAACACCGGCTTTGTTGCGTACCCATTTCCACTTTCCGACAAATGGCGATTGTCCTGTCTCTTTTACTTTGTATTTACTCTCCTTTTCGTATAATTTTTCATAGTATTTTGTTTTTAAAGAGTTACATCCACAAAGGAATATGATTAACATAATAAAAGTGAAAGTTTTGTTCATAATGATTTTATTATTATTGGTATCTACTTCTGTATTTTTTCTTGAATCCGACAGAATCGGATATTTCATTTAGTCTATTTATCCATCCGTTTATGTTGTATGAATTTATATTGTAATCATTTTTTACGTTTTATCGAAATGTTCTTTTCTATCTGTTTGTATAATATCAGCGAATGTCTCAAAATCAATATCATTTATGGCGTTTAATGTGTTTCCCAATTATTCCATCAACTGTGATATTATACTTGTCTTGTAAATTCGTTTGCATACGTTTTACAACCTCGTTTGCATTAGAATTTATTATATAGTCATTTATCAACAATGCTTTACGTTTGTCTCTGATATAACCCAACTTGTAATAGTCCCACTGAGCCTTATAAAGTCTTTTTGCATCGTCCAATGTCAGCGACTTTATGTCAGGAGCTATTCCTGGAACGCGATGCTTGTATGTATCATAAAAAATTTTAGTTATTCCATACTTCGTTTCTCCTCCTTTATCGTTTTTTCTGTTCGAATATCCACCTTCAAGTTTAAGGGTTATAGGGATAACCGATTCGAATTTCGCATTATTCAATTCATCGAAATAATCTCCATATTCAACTCGTCGCAGTGGCACGGTATCGAGTCTGCCGTCAAGTCCGACTTTTATACCGTTTTGCATATGGTCTGCTATTTTTTCGAATCTCCATGGGTCGATGTTGAGCCTTTTGGTCGGTTTTTCTGTTGTTGCGCTTGGTTCTTGTTCCTTTTCGGGTTTTGCGAAAATGCCGTCTGATAATGGTTCCTTGCCTCTGTTACCATTATTGTCGACAAGATAATACTCTGTATCATCTTCGCCGTCTTCGTACATACTTGGAAAAATTTTTCTTAGGGCATCGTTTTTCTCCTTTTTTTTTCTAATTCTTCTCTTTTGTTGGATATAAACATTTCCATCTTAATAAAAAATTTAATGTTAACGTCTGCAATTATACAACACAACAGAAAGAATCAGGTTGCTGATTTAATATTTTGTATCTCTATCGCAAATATAATATGCATGAAGTCTTTTTGCAACAGTTATTCTTGAATTTTTACCATGATATATGTGCCTATTAGCATTTATGATGTTTTTTTGTCGGAGTTTCTTTTACGAATTAAGACACTGCATAGTTTCACTTCTTATCCAAAAATAGACTATCTTTGCAATATCCTGCACGCGGAGGATGAGAGAATGATTGTAACTTTTTATAATTACTATGGAAACAGCACTTTACCTTATACCGGTAACATTGGGCGAGACTTCGCTTGAGAGAGTGTTGCCGGCGCATAACAGCGAAATAATAAAGGAGATAAGATATTTTATTGTTGAGAATGTGCGTACAGCACGACGTTTTTTGCGCCGGGTCGATGCGCAGTTTGATATTGACGGTTCGCAGTTTTTCGAACTTAACAAGCACACCTCTCCCGGAGATATTGCGGGTTTCCTTGCTCCGCTTGCCGAGGGCAAGAGCATGGGGGTTATTTCCGAAGCTGGTTGTCCTGCTGTTGCCGATCCGGGCGCCGATGTTGTCGCAATCGCCCAACGCAAGGGTATGAAAGTTGTGCCGCTTGTGGGACCGTCGAGTATAATATTGTCGGTGATGGCATCCGGATTCAATGGACAGAGTTTTGCTTTCCACGGTTATCTGCCTATAAAGCCGGAAGAACGCGCACGCAGGCTTAAGCAGCTTGAACAGCGCATATACAACGAGGACGAGACTCAGCTCTTCATAGAGACTCCTTATCGCAATGGCAAGATGATAGAGGATATAATAAAGAATTGCCGTCCGCAGACCAAGCTTTGCGTTGCTGCCAATCTTACATGCGACGATGAATTTGTGCGCACACGTCTTGTTAAAGATTGGAAGGGCAATATCCCTGACCTCTCAAAAATTCCTGCAATATTTTTGTTGTATAAATAGAAGGACATATTTCCTTTTGTAGGTTGTCTGAAAACTTCAATCCCGCTATTGTTTGCTAAATAAGCAATAGCGGGATTGAAGTTTTTATATAAGGTGTGTTATTTCTCCTTGTTGATAAGTTCATCCATTCTGATAAGTGTCTGTACGGATAGCAGCGTACAGTTTATCCAGTCGGTGCCGACAAGGAAATTGCGCCAGAAGGTGGCGATTTTGCCGGTATTGGGGTTCTGCATTATGGTCAGCATGTCTATGAGTGCCTTTGCTTTGGTGAAAGCGAGCTCGTCGCCTGTCTCTTCGTAGAGGCTGAGCCATGCGTTTGCAACGTTGCATGCACTGTGGTCGATGGGTACCATGTATTTGTACTGTTCTGTTACGCAGGGAGTGTGGTTTACCTTTATTATACCGTATTTTTTCACAGGTGTATCCCAGAATACAAATTGGTCTTCACAGAATCGTACAAGGTCTATTGCGTCTTGCAGTTCGCTGTCTGTGGTGTTCTCTTTGCCCAGCAGATACGATGCGTAGGGGGCTGCGGTACAGTTGGTGAGATTCTCGTATGGTTGCAGTCCTACCACTGTGCCGTCCTCGAACTGTCCTGTCATGTCGAACGATTTCAAGGCACCCTCTTGCATCCATTTTTCTGATAGAGCGAACATCTTGTCGTATTTCTTTACACCATACTGCTGTTGCAGGCGTTGCAGGTATTCGAGCATGGGGTGGAGCAGAGCGCGCACTTCGTTTACCGGTTCGCCGGTGGCAAAATCCATCTTGATGGGGAACGAACCGTCCTCAGCCTGTATCTTTGAGTAGGTTTCGGTGATGTTCATTGCTCGGTCGAAGTATTCCTTTTTGCCTGTTGCATCGTAGAGGTCAAGGAATGCGTTGGCTGCGCTGAGTGCTTCCATTGCCATAGTCTTGCCTTTGTTGCGCTTGGCTCCTGAGGTAACGTAGTTGCCGTAATAGGTGGGTGGGAAGAATGCGAGAGGGTCGCCTTCGGGACGGCTTTCGTTGATAAGGAACTGTGCCGCGTTTTCGGCTATCTTCAGTGCATCTTCCTTCAGGTCGGGGCATAGGCGTGAGAGCAGAACTTCGACGCTGATTGTTGCGCCGATGATTTTGCAGGGGTATGTGTTGAGCTCATAGCTCATGTCGGGGGTGGGACCTTTTTTCCAGTTCTGGATTGCGGGCATGTTGTGTATGTAGAGCAGTGCCAGCAGCGCCGACTCCTTGTAACCGCGTACTGCATTGTGGTAGGGACCGGTGAAGGGGGTGTCGCGGTAGAACTTGCGTTCACCAACGGTGGCAATTGTCTTTCCCTCTTTGTCGAGTGCTTCTATGGTGAGTATCACGTTGCCGACTTCAATCTTTTCCCATACGGGCGCAAGCGACAGGTTGGGGGCTTCTTCTGTGAACGACCATTTCTTGGCATTCTCCTTCACGTTTTGCGTAATGGTGTATTTGTATTCTCTTGCGCCTTCCACCTCTTTGAAATCGAATGCCGGAGCATACATGAATTTGTTGGAAAATCTGTTCCAATAGGGATTCTTGCCCTCATATCCGGGACGGATGGGGGTGTTGTACTCTTTTTGGGCTTTTTTGTTGAGTGCGGTGAACTTGTCCGTTGTCTTGCACGATACAATTGCAAGCAGTGCAATGACGGTTAAAATAATGTGTTTCATTTTTTATATTTGTTAGATTCTACTCTTTTTCCATGTGTCGTCCCCACCATTTTGTAGAGCGTATGAACAACAGCCATTGCGATAGGAAGTACGGTATAAGTATATAGTAAGTCGCATGGGGTATGTGCTCTACAAATTTGTTCCATGCAAGTATCATGTCCGATGCAAGGAACAGTGCTCCGCCTAAAGCAAACAGCGCGCTTCTTTGTTGAAGCGAACACCACAGCATGAACGAGATTAGCAGTGCATAGATAAGCACTCCCCAACTCATTATCCCCTCAGGGACTTTGGGAAAGATTTTTACAAGTGCGAATACTGCAAGCGGCAGTACTGCTATTGTTGCGGCTATCTTGTATCTGAGTGAATAGCGTCCATATTTGCGTCGCTCCACTCCCAGTCTGTGCCGCGAAAGGAAGTATAGTATCAGAAATATATGAGCAAGGGCAAAGGCTCCCATCTGCCCCATGAAATTGCCAATGGCTCCCATGTAGTCGCCTGTGCATGAGAAGAGCATGGCAAATGACATTTGCCATGGTAGCAGTTTGAATGAGGCAAGGAACAGCAGGGCTACCGGCAGGGCGAGTTTGCATGGCAATGCAAACGGCAGAAAATAGATGGCCACAGCGATGAAGTAGAGGATCGAAATTGCGATAACCTCCATTTTTGTTCTATAGAATGTATTGCTCATATTGATGGGGCCTGTATTTTTGAGGTCCATTGCAAAGATACAACAAAGAAACGAAAGTGAGTGCGAAATGGGGAAAGAATGTTGTCTGTTAGCGATTTAACAGTGTTTGACAAGATGTTGCAGTGCCATCAAATGTCAATGAAAAGCCAAGAAATGACAGAGTTTCGTTACTATCCCGTTACTTTGACTCTTGACTTTGAACGACTGTTTTGGTT
>CAYWIE010000071.1:0-5464 GCA_964458275.1 uncultured Bacteroidaceae bacterium | reverse complement strand
CGTGGTATGATTAAGAAAGTTCAGCATTTGGTTGCCATTGTTGAAGAGTAATTAATTTTAAAAAGATTTGGCTATGAAATTAAATAATCTGAAGCCTGCTGAGGGCTCAGTCAAAGCTCGTAAAAGAATTGGTCGTGGTACCGGTTCGGGAAGAGGTGGTACCTCTACTCGTGGTCATAAAGGTGCCAAGTCACGTTCAGGTTACAAGAAGAAAATCGGTTTCGAGGGTGGTCAGATGCCTTTGCAGCGTCGCGTGCCCAAGTTCGGTTTCAAGAATGTTAACCGCGTAGAGTACAAAGCTATTAACTTGTCTACAATTCAGGCTCTTGCCGAGAAGACTTCACTCGAAACCATCAATATCGAAGCATTGGTGGCAGCTGGATTCATCTCTTCAGGTCAGCTCGTGAAGATTCTTGCTAACGGTACACTTAGCGCGAAACTTACTGTAGAGGCACATGCTTTCTCTCAAAAGGCTATCGAGGCTATCGAGGCTGTAGGTGGAACTGTAGTAAAGCTTTAAAAAATGGCTAATAAGTTATCAAACCTTAAATTTGTCCAGACATTAAAGAACATCTGGAAAATTGAGGACCTGAGAATGCGTTTGGGTCTTACTATCCTCTTCGTTGCGATTTACCGTTTCGGTTCATTCGTAGTGTTGCCGGGTATAGATCCAAGCATGCTCACAAAACTCCAGGAACAGACAAGTGGCGGCTTGATGTCTCTTCTTGACATGTTCTCGGGAGGTGCATTCTCAAATGCTTCAATATTTGCACTCGGTATCATGCCTTACATTACGGCATCTATCGTTGTGCAATTGTTGGCAATGGCAGTCCCCTATTTCCAGAAGCTTCAGCGCGAGGGCGAGAGCGGACGCCGCAAAATCAATCAGTACACAAGATACCTAACTGTATTGATTCTTTTGGTTCAGGCCCCCTCTTATCTTATGAACCTGCGTTATACAGCAGCCGGAGCATTCAATGAAAATGTCAACCTTGGTCTTTTCATGGTTACATCTACAATCATTCTTGCAGCTGGCAGCATGTTCATCCTCTGGTTGGGTGAGCGTATAACAGACAAGGGCGTAGGTAACGGTGTGTCGCTGATTATCATGATCGGTATCATTGCCCGTCTTCCCCAGGCCTTTATACAGGAGTTCGCTTCGCGTATGTCTGCAGCTACCGGCGGTGGCGTAATTATGTTCTTGCTTGAGGTGGTATTCCTTCTTGCAGTAATCTGCGGTGCTATAGCACTTCTTCAGGGTACACGCAAGGTACCTGTGCAGTATGCAAAGCAGACAGCAGGCGGCGGTGCTACATTCAGCGGTGCGCGTCAGTATCTTCCCTTGAAGGTAAATGCTGCTAACGTGATGCCTATCATCTTTGCACAGGCAATCATGTTCACCCCCCTTGTATTCACAGGCTTGTATACAGAGGCTGATGTACCCACATTTATGAGATTGATGCTTGATAACACATCATGGGTACATAATCTCATATTCGCTCTGCTCATCATCTTGTTTACTTACTTCTACACAGCTATCACAATCAACCCTGTTCAGATGGCTGAGGACATGAAGCGCAACAACGGTTTCATTCCCGGAATCAAACCCGGTAAACCTACAGCAGAGTACATAGATACAATTATGTCGCGTATTACATTGCCCGGTTCACTCTTCCTTGCAGTAATCGCCATTATACCTGCATTTGCAAGCATATTCGGCGTTCAGCAGGAGTTTGCTCAGTTCTTCGGCGGTACATCAATCCTTATTCTTGTTGGTGTTGTACTCGATACATTGCAGCAGATTGAGAGTTACTTGTTGATGAGACATTATGATGGCTTGTTGAAGTCAGGTCATATTAAAGGTCGTATGGGTTAATCTAATTAAGAATGATATTTCTTAAGACAGCAGACGAGATAGAACTACTTCGGCAGAGCAATCTGCTTGTAGGCAGAGCACTTGCCGAAGTAGCTAAAATAATTGAACCGGGTGTTACAACACGTCAGCTTGACAAGGTTGCTGAGGAGTTCATCCGCGACAACGGAGCAATTCCGACGTTCAAAGGCTATCCCAATCATGAGGGCAAACCTTTTCCCGGCTCGATATGCGCTTCGGTCAATGAAGTAGTGGTACATGGTATTCCAAACGATATACCATTGAAAGATGGAGATATAATCTCTGTGGATTGCGGAACATTGCTCAATGGCTTTTGTGGAGACTCATGCTACACATTCTGTGTAGGTGAAGTTGACGAAGAGACCAGAAAACTGTTGCAGGTAACAAAAGAATCCCTGTATCTGGGAATTGAGCAGGCTGTCCACGGTAAACGTCTCGGCGATATCGGACATGCCGTGCAATCACACTGCGAGGCAAACGGTTTCGGAGTCGTGCGCGAGTTTGTCGGTCATGGCATAGGTCGCGATATGCACGAAGCACCCGAGGTACCTAACTACGGACGCAAGGGCAACGGACTCCAGCTCCGCGAAGGAATGTGTCTGGCGATTGAGCCAATGATTACATTGGGCAAACGACAGATTTTCATGGAGCGCGACGGATGGACGGTAAAGACACGCGACCGCAAGAATGCAGCTCATTTCGAGCATACAATTGCAGTTGGTCGTCATGGAGCAGACATTCTGTCTTCATTCGAGTTTGTTGAAGAAGTTTTAAGAAATAAAGGTTATTGATATGGCTAAACAGAATGCAATTGAACAAGATGGTACAATCGTAGAGGCATTGTCCAATGCAATGTTCCGTGTGGAATTACAGAACGGACACGTTGTAATAGCACACATCTCAGGAAAAATGAGAATGCACTACATTAAAATTCTTCCCGGAGATAAAGTGCGCATAGAGATGTCTCCTTATGATTTGACCAAGGGCAGAATCGTATTCCGATATAAATAAAAACAAAATATTATGAAAGTAAAAGCATCTATCAAGAAACGCACTCCTGACTGCAAAATCGTTCGTCGCAACGGACGTTTGTATTTGATAAATAAAAAGAACCCCAAGTTCAAGTTGCGTCAGGGTTAATTTATTGTGATAATTAAATAATATATATTCGTATATGGCTATAAGAATAGTTGGTGTAGACATTCCTCAGAACAAGAGAGGAGAGATTGCGTTGACATACATTTTCGGTATCGGACGCAGCAGTGCTACCAAAATCCTTGCAAAAGCAGGTGTAGATAAGGATATCAAAGTTCAGGACTGGACAGACGATATGGCAGCAAGAGTCCGTGAGGTAATTGGTGCCGAGTACAAAGTAGAGGGAGACCTCCGTTCAGAAATCCAGTTGAATATCAAACGACTGATGGATATCGGTTGCTACCGTGGTATACGTCACCGTATCGGTTTGCCCGTTCGCGGTCAGAGCACAAAGAACAATGCTCGTACACGTAAGGGACGCAAGAAAACGGTTGCTAACAAGAAGAAAGCTACGAAATAAAATAAGTAATTAATATGGCAAAGAAAACAGTTGCAACAAAAAAGAGAAATGTGAAGGTCGGTGCTAACGGACAGCTTCACGTTCACTCGTCATTCAACAACATTATCGTCAGCCTTACAAATGACGAGGGACAGGTTATCTCATGGTCTTCTGCCGGTAAAATGGGCTTCAGAGGTTCTAAGAAGAACACTCCTTATGCAGCTCAGATGGCAGCTGAGGCTTGCTCAAAAATTGCATTCGATTTGGGCTTGCGCAAAGTAAAAGCATATGTTAAGGGTCCCGGTAACGGTCGCGAGTCTGCCATCCGTACAGTACACGGTGCAGGTATCGAGGTTACAGAGATTGTGGACGTAACACCGCTGCCTCACAATGGTTGCCGTCCTCCGAAGAGAAGAAGAGTATAACTTTTAATTATAGAATTTAGAAATGGCTAGATATACAGGTCCTAAAAGTAAGATTGCACGTCGTTTCGGTGAGCCTATCTTCGGTCCCGACAAAGTGCTTTCAAAGAAGAACTATGCTCCCGGTATGCACGGCAACAACCGTCGTCGCAAGTCATCGGAGTACGGTATAATGTTGGCAGAGAAGCAGAAAGCTAAGTACACATACGGTGTTTTGGAAAGACAGTTCCGCAACATCTTCAACAAGGCTGATTCAGCTCCCGGTATCACCGGTGAGGTACTCTTGCAGCACTTGGAGTCTCGTCTCGATAACATCGTTTATCGTCTCGGTATCGCTCCTACACGTGCAGCAGCGCGTCAGCTTGTAAGCCACTGCCACATTGTACTTGACGGTAAAGTAAATAACATTCCTTCATGTTTCGTTAAACCCGGTCAGATTGTAGGCGTTCGCGAGCGCTCAAAGTCTCTCGAAGTAATACAGGATTCATTGGCAGGTTTCAACCATAGCAAATACTCATGGTTGGAGTGGGACGAGTCTGCTATGGCAGGTAAATATCTCAATGTTCCTGAGCGTGCCGACATCCCTGAGAACATCAAGGAACAGTTAATCGTTGAGTTGTACAGCAAATAATAATTGATAATGGCGATATTAACATTTCAAAAACCTGATAAGGTAATAATGTTGGAGGCAACCGACTTCTTCGGAAAGTTCGAGTTCCGTCCTTTGGAGCCCGGTTTCGGTACTACCGTGGGCAACGCATTGCGCCGCATCCTTCTCTCTTCACTTGAGGGCTTTGCAATCAACTACATCCGCATTGCGGGTGTTGAGCACGAATTTGCAACAGTTCCCGGTGTTGTTGAGGATGTAACCAACATTATATTGAATCTGAAAAAGGTTAGATTCAAAAGAGTGGTTGAGGAGTTCGAGACAGAGAAAATCTCAATCAATGTAGAGAATACTGAAGAATTCAAGGCTGGAGACATCAGCAAGTATTTAACCGGATTTGAAGTGTTAAACCCGGAGTTAGTCATTTGCCATCTCGATTCAACGGCTAAAATGCAGATTGAAATCAGTATCAACAAAGGTCGTGGCTATGTTCCGGCTGACGAAAACAGAGAATTCTGCACCGACCCTATGATGATTCCAATCGACTCTATCTACACTCCCATTCGTAATGTCATGTACCAGGTTGAGCCTTTCCGCGTAGAGCAGAAGACAGACTATGACCGTTTGGTGCTTGAGATTACGACGGATGGTTCCATACACCCGAAAGAGGCACTTAAAGAAGCTGCTAAAATCTTGATTTATCACTTCATGTTGTTCTCTGATGAGAAGATTTCCATCGAGACAAGTGATGTAGATAGTCCCGATGAGTTCGATGAAGAGGTATTGCGTATGCGTCAGTTGCTTAAGACCAAGCTTGTTGACCATAACCTCTCCGTTCGCGCCCTCAACTGTCTCAAGGCTGCTGATGTTGAGACACTCGGCCAGCTGATACAGTACAACAAGTCAGATCTTCTCAAGTTCCGTAACTTCGGTAAGAAATCGCTCACTGAGCTTGATGATTTGCTCGAGAGTCTGAATCTTTCGTTTGGAACAGATATTTCAAAATA
>CAYWIE010000070.1:0-5629 GCA_964458275.1 uncultured Bacteroidaceae bacterium | reverse complement strand
CTGTTCATAAACGAGAAAGGACTTGCGAAACTTGTAATTGCTCTTGCCAGAGGCAAACACGAATATGACAAGCGCGAGAGCATAAAGGAGAGAGATGACAAACGGGAGATGGATAGAATAAAAAGACATTATTGAGAAGTTTCTAAAAATAAGAAACAGTTACTGACAAAACCTTACAATGAAAATAGAAGATATTCTAAAAGAGAAAATATTGATACTCGACGGAGCGATGGGCACAATGATTCAGCGCTACCGGTTGCAGGAAGAGGACTTCAGAGGCGAGCGTTTCGCATCACATCCCGTAGAACTCAAAGGCAACAACGATCTTTTGGTGCTGACACAACCCGAAATAATATCGTCGTTGCACGAAAAATATCTTGTCGCAGGCGCTGATATAATTGAAACGAACACATTCAGTTCGAATAGAATATCACAGTCCGACTACAAGACTGAACATCTGTGCGAGGAGATGAACAGAGAGGCGGTGCGCATAGCACGTGCCGTTGCCGAAAAATATTCAACTCCCGAAAAGCCCCGATACGTTGTCGGTTCGGTGGGCCCCACAAGCCGTGCCTGCTCCATAAGCCCCGATGTCGAGAATCCCGCTTACAGGAATATAACATTTGACGAACTTGCCGATGCTTATCTCCAACAGATAAAGGTACTTGTCGATGAGGGGGTTGATGCGTTGCTTATAGAGACAATCTTCGATACCCTGAACGCAAAGGCTGCGATCTTTGCCTCTGAAGAGGCTATGCAGCAATTGGGCAAGAATGTCCCCATAATGTTGTCGCTGACAATCGCGGATGCAGCCGGACGAACCTTGTCGGGGCAGACAGTGGAGGCGTTCACCGCATCGCTCGTCCGTGGCAATATCTTCTCGGTGGGACTCAATTGCTCTTTTGGAGCATCACAGATGAAACCTTATATAAAGCGCCTTGCCGAAATTGCTCCATGCTATATAAGTGCATATCCCAACGCAGGTCTGCCCAACGCTCTCGGAGGTTACGACCAGACTCCCGAAGAGATGGCTGCCCAAGTGAAAGAGTATATTGATGAGGGGCTTGTGAACATAATCGGTGGCTGCTGCGGAACAACCGACGAATATATATCGCAGTATCCGGCTCTTGTCGAGGGCAAGAAACCCCACGTTCCGGCAACAGCTTCAGACGACCTGTGGTTGTCGGGTCTGGAACGTCTTGTGGTGAACCGGGAGATGAATTTCTTGAACATCGGCGAAAGATGCAATGTGGCAGGCTCTCGCAAGTTCCTGCGCCTTATCAACGAAAAGAAGTATGACGAGGTATTGAGCATAGCACGCAAGCAGGTAGAAGATGGTGCGCAGGTGCTCGACATCAACATGGACGACGGATTGCTTGCCACAGAAGAGGAGATGATAAACTTCCTGAATCTTCTCGGTAGTGAACCGGAAATTGCCCGCATACCCATAATGGTGGACTCCTCTGACTGGAACGTTATACGCGCCGGACTTAAATGCCTTCAAGGTAGGGCTATTGTCAATTCAATATCATTGAAAGAGGGCGAGGAGAAATTCCTTGCGCATGCACGTGAGGCCAGACGGCTTGGTGCCGCTGTCGTTGTAATGGCGTTCGACGAAAACGGACAGGCTACCACATACGAAAGGAAAATCGAGGTGTGCAGCCGTGCATACATGTTGCTCACAGAAAAAGCCGGCTACAATGCCAATGAAATAATATTCGACCCTAATATCCTTGCGGTTGCAACAGGCATAGAAGAGCATGCTGCATACGGCATCGACTTCATCCGCGCCTGCGAATGGATAAGCAAGAATCTCCCCGGCACGCACATAAGCGGAGGAGTGAGCAATCTCTCATTCTCGTTCCGCGGCAACAACTATGTGCGCGAGGCTCTGCACGCAGTCTTCCTCTATCATGCGATAGCGGCAGGCATGGATATGGGTATCGTGAATCCCCAGACAAGTGTGCAGTATGAGGATATTCCTGAGGATATACGTTCGGTAATGGAGGATGTAATCCTTAACCGTCGTGCCGACGCGACCGAGCATCTGATAGAGATTGCTTCGACACTGAAAGAGAAGAGCGTCGGTACAGCGCAGCACAACGACAATGCGTGGCGCGATGCCACTGTCGAGCAGCGGCTTAGAACAGCGCTGCTCAAGGGCATTTGCGATTATCTCGAAGAGGATATCGCAGAGGCTGTGGAGAAATACAAGACTGCTGTAAATGTCATCGGCGGTCCGCTTATGGATGGCATGGGATATGTGGGTGAACTTTTCGGCGAAGGAAAGTTGTTCCTGCCGCAGGTTGTCAAGACTGCGCGTACCATGAAGCAGGCTGTGGCGATATTACAGCCGCTCATAGAGAGCCAGAAGAGCGATTCTGCGGCATCGGCAGGCAAAGTACTGATTGCTACTGTCAAAGGCGACGTGCACGACATAGGCAAGAATATCGCGGCTGTGGTCATGGGTTGCAATGGATACGAAATTGTCGACCTTGGAGTAATGGTGCCTTCCGAGGTGATTGTATCTCGTGCCATAGAGGAGCAGGCTGACATTATTGCTTTGAGCGGACTCATCACTCCATCTCTCGAAGAGATGATAACCGTCGTGAAAGAGTTGCAGGGCAGAGGCTGTAATATTCCGGTGATGATAGCCGGTGCAACCACAAGCGCCCTTCACACTGCGTTGAAAATAGCACCCGAATACGATGCGCCTGTCATACATGTGAAAGATGTTTCGCAGAATGTGCTTGTTGCTGCCGAACTTATGTCCGATGACGAACGCCGGAGCACATTCGTGTCGACTCTGCGTGCCGAACAGGAGAATCTGCGCGTGCAGGCGGCTCAAAAGAACGAAGAGAATCTCAGGTCTCTTGACGAAGCGCGCAGGAATCGTCTAAATCTTTTCGATAGCGAGCCCGAACATCCGCATGGCTGCAATTGCGGACATTGCAAATAACAAAATTAATAATCAAACTATATGGAATCAGTAGCATTTATCCAGTGGTGTCTCGACCACTTGAATTATTGGACAATTACATTGTTGATGACAATCGAGAGCTCGTTCATCCCTTTCCCGTCTGAAGTTGTTGTTCCTCCTGCCGCATATATGTCGGCAGTGTCGGGCGAAATGAACATTTTTATGGTTGTGCTCTTTGCAACCATCGGTGCCGACTTGGGAGCACTCGTCAACTACTATCTTGCAAAATGGCTCGGTCGTCCTATTGTTTATAAATTTGCCAACAGCCGCATAGGACACATGTGTCTTATAGACGAAGCAAAAGTGCAATATGCCGAAGAGTACTTCGAGAAACGCGGAGCATTGTCGACTTTCATCGGCCGTCTTATTCCTGCTGTCCGCCAGCTTATATCTATTCCTGCCGGTCTTGCACGCATGAAGCTCGGCACATTCCTTCTCTACACAACTCTTGGAGCAGGAATCTGGAACTGCATCCTTGCTGCAATAGGATGGTATCTTTCCACTGTTCCCGGTATTGAGACTAAGGAGCAGTTGCTCGAAAGGGTTACAGAGTACAGCCACGAGATAGGATATATATTTATAGCGCTCGCACTGTTTATTGTAATCTATTTGGTCTATAAGGGAGCAAAAAAAGGCAAGTAGACGTGGACTTCAGATAAAAAAGGCAGTTTGGACTCAGATTCAAACTGCCTTTTTTATCTCATGGCTTGCTCCCGCGCTTCTCTTTTTCCAGACGCTTGATTGCCAGGTGATGCCCCTCTTTAGCTGCCAGCTCATACCATTTGAATGCTGTCCTGATGTCCGGTTCGCTTGTCCATCCCTCTTCGTAGGATTGCCCTATGCGGAAGTGGGCATAAGGGTCT
The DNA here is from genome assembly GCA_964458275.1 of uncultured Bacteroidaceae bacterium. Taxonomy (GTDB): domain Bacteria; phylum Bacteroidota; class Bacteroidia; order Bacteroidales; family Bacteroidaceae; genus HGM04593. Next base: position 1,786 of record CAYWIE010000070.1, on the reverse strand, counting down.
GAGGATTTTCTGTAGGCTGCCAATGCGTCGGCAAGCGACGGTCCGATAGAACCGCAGCCTTTGCGGTAGAGGTCGCCAAGATTGGTGGGGGCGTATATTGTATCACCCGCCTTGCATGCCTCCTCGAACCAGAATACGGCTTCGCGGGCGTCAGCCGGAATGCCAGCTCCCTCGTGGTACAGTGTGCCGATGTCATTCAGCACAACACCATGCAGGCTGCGTCCGTTCTTGTACTCGCCGGCAAGAGCGAGAAGATGCTCTATGTCCTCTTGGGAATAGGTTTCATAGGTCTCGCTGCCATCTGTCTGCCACGATTTTACTCTGCCGACAGGCACGTGTTGGGGAATATCCACCTCTACGGTCTGCTCGCTCTCTTCTTCGCTGTAAGGTTCTCCGCATGGGAGGATGCCGTTGCGCATCATATATTGCAGGTAGCCATATATGCGTGGGGTGGAGGAGTGCAGGTTCACGCCGAAGGGGTACAGCTCTTTCAAAGAGATGTATTCGCCGTTGTTCATGGGCAGCGAGATGTAGTATCGCCGGACTATGGAAAGGGTCCCCTTGAGAATTGCAATCTCTTCTGAAATAGTCTCTTCTGCCCATTCTTCACCGAATGTATTGTAAAGGGATTCTTCTATGCCGGCAATCTTGCCGTTGAGGTAATGGGCAAGCGAGTCGGCGATGTAGGGGAAAATTCTCAAGTCGTCGTATGCGGCAAGATTGTCTATGTGTAGTTCGTATGTGCCGGCATTGCGTGCCACCATAAGGCAGGTGGTGGAGATTTCCTGTCTTGCAAAGAACCAGAAAAGTCTTTCTTCATCCTGCCCGTATCCGCAATATTGCAGTTCGGGCAAATCGGTATATTGCAGGAATTGTTCTGCGTTGAATTCCTTGTTCGATTCTATGGTGATGGATGTAGTCAATGTGTCCTTTGTTTTAACTGTGCTAATATACAAAACAATTATCAGAAGCTGTTTAAATTTTATTGAAAATGTTTCTATATTTGCGTTGCTGTAATGCATGAAATGTATGTTTTGCCTCCACAATGTGGACACCGCGAATTGTGTGTCAAAATAGCAAATGGATGCCGTTATTTAGAATTCGTCTAAAATAACAACCTTGTTGTTTAAACATTGTCTTTCTCTCCATAAAACCCCGATAGAAAGAACATAAACCAATGTGCAAAATCATTTTACTATAAAATATTAACAAAGTTATTAACAATGTAACGTGTTGATATATAATGTAGTGTAAAATTTTCATCAATTTGCAGCCGTTCGTTGTTCGAAATTTGCAAAATGCTGATTTTAAGCTCTTTGTACAAGGCAAAATTATTGGCATGTTTTTTGAATTTGCAAATTCTCTTTTTCTTTCTGATATTTGCATTGCCGAAAGCAACAAGGCGATTCACATCACACCCTCTTGTGTGTATTTAGAAGCAGTTTGAATTTTATTATTAAAGTTTTACAGCGAGTGTAGCTTATCTTATTAAAATAAAACAGCATCTACAGAATACTCTCTGTTGCTAAACAATAAAACGTACTGACTGATTTATGAACTCACATTTGAATAGAATATGGGATGATTGCCTGCGCATCATACGCGAGAATATTTCGGCGCAAGCATTCACTACCTGGTTTGCCGATATCGTTCCGCTTGGTTACGACGAAAAGACCAAGACTCTTAACATACAGGTGAAAAGCCATTTTGTATGCGAATTTATCGAGGAGAACTATCTCGATTTGTTGGGAGGCGCTCTTAAAAGGGTGTTCGGAGAGGGTGTATG
>CAYWIE010000069.1:0-6438 GCA_964458275.1 uncultured Bacteroidaceae bacterium | reverse complement strand
GCCTGTACTTTGCCGCCGAGAATGCCTTCTACCGCTGCTTCCTGTGAGTCGAATACCTTTGCGGTGCCGCTGAATTTCCAGATGCTTTCGTCTACGCCGGCTGTCTTTACCACGCAGCCGTCTTTGGCTATGTTGCCGAAGAGGATTGCAAGGCCACCGTCCTTTGAATAGGCATGTTCGAGGTCGCGTATGCAGCCGTTTGCACGGTCGTTGTCGAGTGTCGCCCACATTGTGCTGTGTGAGCCCATTACGTTGCTGAAACGGTTGGCGGGGGCTGTGCCGTAAATGCGTGCTGCCTCGTCGCTGATGTTCTCGCCGGTGATGCTGTAGCGTTTGATGTCTTCGCCGAGTGTTGCTCCGTCTACGCGCTTCACGTCGGTGTAGAGCAGGCCGCCTTTTGCCAGTTCGCCGAGTATGCCGAGTATGCCACCTGCACGTCCGCAGTCCTCTATGCTGTATTTTGCGGTGTTGGGGGCAAGCTTGCACAGACAGGGTACGGCGCGGCTCAGTTTGTCGATGTCTTCCATCTTGAACTCAACGCCTGCCTCTTGTGCTACTGCCAACAGGTGGAGGATGGTGTTTGTGGAACCTCCCATTGCAATGTCCAGTGTCATGGCATTGAGGAATGCTTCGCGTGTGGCTATGCTCTTGGGAAGTACGCTCTCGTCGCCCTCTTCGTAGTATTTGTATGCGTTCTCTACGATGAGCTTTGCGGCGTCTTTCATCAGTTGCTCGCGGTTGGTGTGTGTGGCAAGGATTGTGCCGTTGCCGGGCAATGAAAGTCCGATGGCTTCGGTGAGCGAGTTCATGGAGTTCGCAGTGAACATTCCCGAACAGCTTCCGCAACCGGGGCATGAACGTCTCTCTACTTCGGCAAGTTCTTCGTCCGATACCGATGTGTCGGCGCCTTTAATCATTGCCGAAATGAGGTCGAGTTTCTCGCCTTTGTATTTTCCTGCCTCCATGGGACCGCCCGAAACAAAGACTGTGGGAATGTTGAGACGCATGGATGCCATGAGCATTCCGGGGGTAATCTTGTCGCAGTTGGATATGCAGACAAGGGCGTCTACCTTGTGGGCATTGCACATGTATTCCACGCTGTCGGCAATGATGTCGCGTGAGGGGAGGGAATATAACATTCCGTCGTGTCCCATCGCGATGCCGTCGTCGATGGCTATGGTGTTGAATTCCGCTGCATAGCAGCCGAGTTTTTCGATTTCTCTCTTTACAAGCTGTCCGGCTTCGTGCAGATGTGTGTGTCCGGGAACAAGCTGGGTGAATGAGTTTGCGATGGCAATTATGGGCTTGCCGAACATTTCGCGCTTCATTCCGTTGGCAATCCAAAGGGCTCTCGCTCCTGCCATTCTTCTACCCTCGGTACATTGTGTACTGCGTAATTTGTTTTTCATACTTTTTTATACCAAAAAACCTTTCTCAAACAATGAGAAAGGCCTGTAATTTATTATTTTATAAATGCACAGCCATTCTCTTCCGTTAATCGGATAGGATTACTACCACGTTAATAATGTGTTGACAAGAAAGGCTGTTTGCGGTCATGGTTCAATGTTCTGTTGTTAAATTCATGCAAATATACTCTCTTTTTTTAGTATGACAAAACAATATGAATAAAATTACTTGGAAAAAGACGCATTTGGCGCTTTTTCGTGCTTGTTGATGCTATTGCATGCGGCTCTGTATGATGTTCCAGTCTATGATGTTCCACAGATTGCTGATGTGTTCTGCGCGCCTGTTCTGATAATCAAGGTAGTAGGCGTGTTCCCATACGTCGAATCCCAATAGTGGGGTCAGCCCTCTGCGTGTCGGGGTGTCGCCGTTCTTGCAGCTTACGATTGTCAGTCGTCCGCTCTCTTCTTGTGCGAGCCACACCCAGCCTGAGCCGAACAGTGTCAATGATGCTTCTTCCATCTGTTTCCTGAAGTTCTCGAACGAGCCGAAGTCGAAGTCGATGGCGTCGGCTATGTTTCCCGTCGGGATATTCTCTTTTTTTTGGTTGGGGGTGAACTGCTCGAAGTAGAGCACGTGGTTTAGCACCTGTCCGGCGTTGTTCAGCAACGGTCCTTCGGGTGCGTTGGCGATTACTTCGCGTAATGTCATCTCCTCGAAGCGCGAATTCTTTATCAGACGGTTGTAGTTGTCTATGTATGCCCGCAGGTGCTTGCCGAAGTGGTATTCGATGGTTGCCGGGCTTATTGCCGGTTCAAGGGCGCTGCTCTTGTAGTGTAGCGTGGGCATGTGGTAGCCGACGCGGGTGTTCTGAACTGTTGTATCCATTGCAGTGAAAATATTGAGGTTAAGTAATAATATGGTGTAAACTGCCAACATGGTCTCTTCTCTTTAATGTTTATAGAATAACGGCTGTGATGGATAAATGTTCGAAAAGTTTTCTACCTTTGCAGATGAGAAGAATATCAGGATATGCCAATCAACTATAAAGAAGAACTTAATCCCTCGCAGCTTGCAGCCGTCGAATATTGCGACGGCCCGTCGCTTGTGATTGCCGGCGCCGGTTCGGGAAAGACGAGGGTGCTGACATATAAGATAGCCTATCTGCTTGAGCATGGCTATGAACCGTGGTCTATAATGGCGCTTACGTTTACCAATAAGGCGGCTAAGGAGATGAGGGAACGTATTGCAGTGCAGGTGGGCGAGGAGAGGGCGCGTATGCTGTGGATGAATACTTTCCATAGCGTCTTTGCCAAGATTCTTCGCCGCGAGGCTGTGTATCTGGGCTATGAATCTAATTTCACTATCTACGATCAGGCTGATTCAAAAAGTCTTGTAAAGTCGATAATCAAGGAGATGCAGCTCGACGAGAAGCTGTATAAGCCCTCTAATGTCCTTGAAAGAATCTCTTCTGCGAAAAGCAATATGCTCGCTCCGTCCGATTATGCACGTGACCCCGACCGCATGAATGGTGACCAGCGTTCGCGTATCCCGTCGGTGCATAAGATATATGCCCGTTATTGTGAGCGTTGCCGTCAGGCAAATGCTATGGATTTTGACGACCTGCTGATAAACACCTATCGGCTGTTTGACGAGTTTCCCGAAGTGCTTGCGCGTTACAGCGAGAGGTTCAAATATGTTCTTGTCGATGAGTTCCAGGATACGAATTATGTGCAGGGCTGCATCGTGTGGATGCTTACGAAGAGCCGTCGCCGCGTCTGTGTCGTAGGAGACGATGCGCAGAGCATCTATTCGTTCCGAGGTGCGAATATTGACAATATATTGGGGTTCACGAAACGTTATGCCGATACTAAAGTCTTCAAGCTGGAGCAGAACTATCGCTCTACGCAGAATATTGTCAATGCAGCCAACAGTCTTATTGCAAAGAACAGCGAGCAGATAAGGAAAAATGTCTACTCGGAGCTGAGCGCCGGAGAGCCTTTGCTGCTGCAACAGGCCTATTCTGATATTGAAGAGAGTGAAATTGTAGTCAATAATATTCTTCGTCTCAAACGCAACGAGTCGTTGCAGTACAGCGATTTTGCCATACTTTACCGCACAAATGCACAGTCGCGTACTTTTGAGGAGGCGCTGCGCAAGCGTTCCATGCCCTACCGCATATATGGAGGCTTGTCTTTTTATCAGCGCAAGGAGATAAAAGATGTTGTGGCATATTTCCGTCTTGTCTGCAATCCGCGCGACGAGGAAGCTTTGAAACGTGTTATCAACTATCCTGCACGTGGCATCGGCGATACCACCATGCAGCGTCTGCATGCTGCTGCCGATGGGGCTTCTGTGAGCCTGTGGCAGGTTATTGAGGAGCCTGAAAGGTTCGAACTTAATGTGAATAAAGGGACTCTTTCGAAACTTGCGGCTTTCAGAGAGATGATTGAGGGCTTTGTTGTCGATGCGGAGCGAAAGGATGCCTATGAGGTTGCAGTGGAGATTATACGCCGTTCGGGAGTTTCGTCAGAAATATATGCCGATGTAAGTACAGAGGGCAAGAGCCGGCAGGAGAATATCGAAGAGCTTGTCAGTGGAATAAAATCCTTTGTGGAGGAGAATCAGGAGGAGGGAAACGATAATTGCAAGCTGCGGGATTTTCTTGCTGAGGTTTCGTTGATGTCCGACCTCGAATCGGATGATGAGGGTGAGGGCGATAATGAGAAAATCACTCTGATGACAATCCATTCGGCAAAGGGTCTGGAATTCAATACGGTCTTTATTGTTGGTGTGGAGGAAAATCTGTTGCCGAGCAGCATGGCTCAGAACTCTTCGCGTGAATTGGAAGAGGAACGGAGATTGTTCTATGTGGCTATCACACGCGCAAAGGAGCATTGTATGCTTACGTTTGCCAAAAGCCGCTATCGGTACGGTTCGTTCGAGTTTTGCGAACCCAGCCGATTCCTTAAGGAGATAGACCGCGCGTATATACGTATGTCGGGAGGTACGGCTCTCGGTGTTCAGTCGAAACAGTCGACGGGTGCTCCCTCGTTTGCGCTCACCAACAGGCAGGGGGTTGCACCGGTTGTTACGGAACAGCGCCGCGTTGTTCCGCCAAAATTGCAGAGGGTGCCGACGTCTGCTCCTGCTGCGGCTGTTTCTTCAGGCGCCAATCCGTTGCGTGTGGGGCAGACGATAGAGCACAACCGCTTCGGAATAGGGGAGGTGGTCAATGTTGAAGGTTGCGGCGACAATGCCAAAGCTACCATAAGATTCAAGAATGTAGGAGTGAAGCAGTTGCTCCTGAAATTTGCACAATATAAAATAATAGAGTAGTCATGAACGATAAACAGATACAGAGCGTTCCTTCGCCATGTTATGTGCTCGAAGAGGAACTTTTGCGCCGCAATCTTGCGCTTGTAAGCCATGTGGCGCGCGAGGCGGGAGTGGAGATAATCCTTGCTTTCAAGGCTTTTGCCTTGTGGAAGAGTTTTCCGATTTTCAAGGAGTATATAAATTCGGTTACGTCGAGTTCCATACATGAGGCGCGTCTTGCATACGAGGAGTTCGGTTGTCGTGCGCATACATTCTCGCCTGCATATATTGATGCCGAGTTTGATGATATGATGCGCTACAGCAGCCATATTTCGTTTAATTCCCTGTCGCAGTATGAGCGTTTCTATGAAAGGACGAAGAAGTCGGCTGAGCCTGTCTCTTGTGGTATTAGGATAAATCCCGAATATTCCGAAATAGAGACTGAACTCTACAATCCATGTGCTCCCGGCAGCCGCTTCGGGGTTACAGCGGACCTTCTGCCTGCGGATTTGCCTGAGGGGATAGAGGGGTTCCACTGCCATTGCCATTGCGAATCCGATTCGTATGCCCTTGAAAATACTCTTGTGCATATTGAGGAGAAGTTCGGCAAATGGCTGCCGGCTGTCAAATGGCTCAATCTGGGCGGCGGTCATCTGATGACGCGCAAGGATTACGATGTTGAACACCTTATAGGATTGTTGAAAGGGCTCCGCGCCCGTTATCCCAATCTAAAGGTGATATTGGAGCCGGGCTCGGCTTTTGCGTGGCAGACGGGTCCGCTCGTCTCTACGGTTGTCGATATTGTGGAGAGTAGGGGAATACGCACGGCGATACTTGATGTCAGTTTTACATGCCATATGCCCGATTGCCTTGAGATGCCTTATCAGCCGGCTGTGCGCGGAGCTGAGGCGCTTCCTGCCGATGCAGTGAAGGGTGCGGCTGAGGAGGATAATGTCTATCGTCTCGGAGGAAACAGTTGTCTTAGCGGTGATTATATGGGCAGCTGGCGGTTCGACCATCCGTTGGCGGTTGGCGAAAGGATTGTGTTCGAGGATATGATTCACTACACTACCGTAAAGACAAATATGTTCAACGGCATTTCTCATCCAAGCATCGCAATGCTGCATGTAGACGGCGAATTGGAAGTCTATAAGAAATTCGGGTATGAGGATTATCGTGATAGAATGTGTTGAAAGACAATGGATTCCGAACTGTGGCTTGTGCGTGGAATAAAAATTTTCAATAAAATCCGAAAAAAATGGCTTTAAAATTTGGTGGATTGAAATAAACGCTGTACCTTTGCATCGCATTTGAGAATAACGCGGAAGTAGCTCAGTTGGTAGAGCATAACCTTGCCAAGGTTAGGGTCGCGGGTCCGAGTCCCGTCTTCCGCTCGAAATCTCGAATACGATAGTTGCATGAGTCGGTGTGTTCTGACAAGAAGCCCAGGTGGCGGAATGGTAGACGCGCTAGTTTCAGGTACTAGTGTTAGCAATAACGTGCAGGTTCGAGTCCTGTTCTGGGCACCGGCACAGCGCTAAAACAGAAAAAGACTTAATGGAGGAGTGGCGGAATTGGTAGACGCGCTACTTTGAGGGGGTAGTGACAATTATGTCGTGTGAGTTCGAGTCTCATCTCCTTCACTAAGTGAAATATAAAATTGCGGAAGTAGCTCAGTTGGTAGAGCATAACCTTGCCAAGGTTAGGGTCGCGGGT
>CAYWIE010000068.1:0-6975 GCA_964458275.1 uncultured Bacteroidaceae bacterium | reverse complement strand
GTGAAAAATATTGAAGCAAGCTTCATATTTCTCGCTCGTTTGTTGCTATCTTTGCAAAAAAAAAGGCAATGAAGATTTTAGTAACAGGGGCAAGCGGCTTCATCGGCAGTTTCATCGTCGAGGAGGGGCTTTCGCGCGGATATGAAGTGTGGGCAGGAGTACGCGGAAGCAGCAGCCGCAAGTATCTGCAAGATAAGCGCATACATTTTATAAACCTCGACTTTGACGACAGCAGCAAGTTGCGCGGGCAACTGACGGCATTTGCTGCCGAAAATGGAAAATGGGACTACATAATACATGCAGCCGGAGTAACAAAGTGCCTTGATAGCAGCGACTTTATGCGTGTCAACTGCGAAGGAACAAAAAACTTCATTGAAGCACTGAATGCATGCGGTATAATCCCGGAGAGATTACTCTATCTCAGTTCGTTGAGCGTATATGGTCCGGTGAGAGAGCAACAGCCCTACAAGCCTATACTCGAAAGTGATGTTCCGTGCCCGAATACAGCATACGGCAAGAGCAAATTAGCAGCCGAGCAGTACATAAAGTCGTGCGACGGATTGCAGTATGTAATATTCCGCCCGACGGGTGTCTATGGTCCCAGAGAACGCGACTACTTCAAGATGGCGCAAAGCATAAACAGCCACATCGACTTTTCGGTAGGATACAAACCTCAGATTATCACATTTATATATGTAAAAGACCTCGTCAAGGCAATATATGCGGCAATCGATAAAGGCGTTGCCGGCAGATGCTATTTTGTTAGCGAACCGCAAGGGTATGACAGCCGCAGTTTCAGCGACTACATTCAGGAGGAGCTTGGCAAGAAGTTTGTCCTGCACATAAAAGCGCCATTGTGGGTGTTGAAGATAATATCCGGCTGCGCAGAGGCTGTTTCGCGTCTGACGGGAAAGCCGAGTACGCTCAACAGCGACAAGTACAACATAATGAAGCAGAGAAATTGGCTCTGCGACACAACTGCAATAGAAAAGGATTTGGATTTCAGCATCGACTACCCCCTGCAAAAGGGTACAAAGGAGATGATAATATGGTATAAGAAAGAGAAATGGCTATAAGTTTTTTGAAAGATTTTTTTGCGAAAGAGGAGAGAAAATACAAACTCCTCGCAGTAGAGAAGGTCAACCTGCTCTACAATCTGTTGACAACACTGTTTATCATAGTTTTGTTCAACGACCTCAACAACCCGCAGAAGATGTTGACAGACAGATTCTTCATTCTCCTGCTGACATTTGTTCCGGTATACATCTACACACGTTACCCGTCGAAGGCAACAAGATTCCTGCGCATAGTTGGGCAGATGTCCCTGCTGTCATACTGGTATCCCGATACATTCGAGTTCAACCGCATATTCACAAACCTCGACCATATTTTTGCTCAGCTCGACCTTGCACTCTTCGGCTGCCAGCCGGCACTTGTCTTCGACCAGATACTTGGCAGCTTTTGGGTGAGAGAGGCTTTCAATCTCGGATATTTTGCCTACTATCCGATGATAGCCACCATAGTGTTTTTCTATTTCTTCGCACGCAACAGAGAGATAGAGCGCTGCACGTTTATACTCGTGGCATCGTTCTATATCTTCTATATAATATATATGTTCCTGCCGGTTGCAGGTCCGCAGTTCTACTTCCCGGTGATAGACCCGGCGTTGGTAGCAGCAGGTCCTTATCCTGAGATAGGCAACTATTTCAATCTCCACCCTGAGATTTCTATCGCTCAAGAGGGGGAAGGTGGTCTGTTTACCCGCCTTGTGGGTATGGCGCAAGCCTCCGGAGAGCGTCCGACGGCGGCTTTCCCAAGCTCGCATATAGGAATATCGACAGTGATAATGCTGCTTGCCATACGTGCAAAAAGAGGACTTGCGCTTGCGCTCGCCCCCTTCTATGTACTGCTCTGCTGTGCCACTGTCTACATCAAGGCACACTATCTTGTGGATGCCTTTGCCGGAGTAATTACAGGTGCGGCTTTCTATGCTCTTACAGCATTTGTGTTTGACAAATATATGGCAGAGAAAAATTAACGTATATCTTCTTCTTTGTCTTCTTCTTGGGTATTCAGCAGGCTTCTGACCTGCATGTCCAGCATCTTTCGGCTCTCTGATTCGTTGTTTATTACCAACCACAGATTGTTGAGGGATACGTTGTTGTGAATCTTTTTGAGAGTCATTATTACATCGCTGTTGCGGCCGGCAGTGTCGAGTTCTTCGATAATCTGCGCTACGCTTCTTCCGCAGAATCTCTTGCTTATATACATATTGTCGTTCTTCTCCTCGAACAAAACCCTCTTTTCTTTCAGGTACTTGATAATTTCCATAGAGAGGTGTTTGGGAATACCGTACTCAGTTTCGGCATTCTCTGCAATGTCGACAGCGGTAAAACGGCTCGAAAAAGGATGGAGCGATTCTATTCTCTCTATTATCAGTATGCAAAGGAACTTATGGTATAAGTGGTTGATTGCCTTGTATTCATTTTCGCGCTCCTGCTCGTCGGCTTTTTGCAGGAAATAGTTCCACTTGGAGCCCGCCAGACATACTGTCCATGTGAAATATATGAGCAGCAGGAAAATCATCAGACTTGCCAGCTTGCCATAAATGTCGCCGTAGTTGAATAGCGAAATTATGTAGTAGCTGAAATATTGCATAAGGGCAAATATCGAACCGCATACGCCGGCAGAGATTGCGGCATATTTTGTCTTGACTTTTGCCTTTGGAATATATTTATATGCGGCGAACAGTATCAGAACGTATGACGATACAGAGACGATAAGAATGTTTATCTCTTCTACGATTGTGCCGTTGAAGATGGTCGACACGCTGAACCATAGAACAAGGGCAAGCACCACCACGAACGGCATTACAAGCACTATTGTAAACGTCTTCAGCAGTTTCTTGAAGCTGCGTCCGCTTTCGTTCCACAGCATATTGAAGGTGGAGTCAATGGTGCTGAATATGGAGAATACAGAGTACAGCAACAGCAACAATCCGATACCTACTCCCAGCCACATTGTTACTTTTGTGTTGCTGAGATAGCTGTTTGCATACATCAGCAGGCTCTCCGATATTATCTCCTGCCCTTTGAACATGCGTTTGACAAGCTGTTCGAAAAGTTCGTTGTATCCCAATCCTTTTGCTATCGCAACCATCAGCGACATAATGGGTACGATGGCGAAGAGGGTGTGGTAGGTCAGTGCGGCAGACGACAGTTGCAACCGGCTGAAGCTCTCCACCAGTTTTATGATAGACCAAGTGAAGCGGTATTCACTCATCTTTCTATAATACTTTACGGCACTTCTCTTTATGAATCTGTGAATGTAGTTATATAGTTTGCTTATCCAGTTCATGGCGGGTCTTTATATATGTTTGCGGGATTAAGAAGCCGAAACAAAGCCTCGAATATAGAAAACTTTTTCAATAAAATTCAAACGGCTTCTAAGTTTCCTGTTGCAAATGTAACAAAAAACAGAATCCCTCAAACTGTTTCTATTGGAAATCCATTGGATTTACGCTTTTGCTGCAATCAAAGCTTTGCCAACCGGCGACGTATAGGCTCGTCGTAGAACTTCAGGCACAGGAAAGCGAGGAGAATCAATATTGCAATTGACGAAATATATCTTACGCCTAAGCAAAACTGAATCCATAAAAGAGTCGGGAGCTTCGCAGAAGCTCCCGACTCTTTTATGGATTCAGACGAATGTCATACGATTAGTGGTTCTCGTTGAACAGCTTCAGGCGCTCTTCAAGCAGAGCATAGTGATGAGGCTTTATGTTCGATGAACATGCTCTTATTCCCTTTTTGGTGCTGCCGGTGGTTGAGAGGTCGATGCCGCTGACGCCATAGTAGAGAAGCTCTTTCAGCAGTTCGGCACCGTCCATCTCCTTGTAGCCGATGGTGAAGAAGAATCCGTCGCTCACGGGCTCGTCGTTGTCTTTGTCGTAGACGATGTGGAAGCCGGTGCGTGAGAGTATGTCCTTAATCTTGCTTGTGCGGTCGGCATACTCCTTTACGTCTGCCACAAAGTTGTATTCTCCGTCGCAAGCCGCCTTCAGCATGGCTGCCATTGCATATTGTGCCGAGTGGGACACTCCCGAAGAGAATGTGTACAGGAATATGTATGCGTATGCCGCGCCGAAGCGTGCAATGCCGTATCTCTGTTTAAGGCTCTCATAATGACGTTCGTAGAGCTTGTCCGAAATGCATGCCATTGCTATGCGCTGTCCTGCGTAGCTGAATATCTTTGAAGCACTCATCATTATCACATAGTTGTCTGTGTACTTCGATACGGTCAGCTGGTAGGGGGGCTCGAAGGGCTTGCTCATGTCTCGGCGGAAGTCCATGGTCATGTATGCCATGTCCTCTATCACGACAACATCGTGCTTTGTAGCCAAGCGGCCTATAATCTCAAGTTCCTGCTCGTTGAGACACATCCATGTGGGGTTGTTGGGGCTTGAGTATATTACGGCGCAGATGTTGCCTTGTGAGAAGTAGCTCTCCAGTTTTGCTTCGAGTTTCTCGCATCTGTAGTCCGAAAGGTCGAACGATGCAATCTTCAGCCCGATAACCTCGGCTTGCATCTTCTGTACCGAGAATCCGGGGTCGATGTAAAGTATTGTGTCTTTTTTAGGATCGAGCTGCGAGGCGAGCATCATTGATGCGAATGTTCCTTGCATGGAGCCTACTGTGGGTATGCAGCTTGATGGTGCAATGTCGACATTCACAAAGGCTTTCATGAAGCGCGATGCCTGTTCCTTAACTTCGGGAATACCGTCGATTATGGGGTATATTGATGCAACGCCACGCTTCAGCGCTTCACATTCGGCTGCAACGCCCACTGCCGATGGGGGAAGTCCGGGCACGCCCATCTCGAAGTGAATATACTCGGTGCCTGTACGCTTTTCGGCTTCGCGCACCACTGCGCCAATCTGTCGTATAGATGCTTTCTTGACGTCGGAAATTTCCATTTTCTGCAAAATGCCGTCGATTACGGACGGCTCAATAACTGTCTTCATTGTATATTGTCTTTAATCTTCCATAAGTTTGCGGTAACGTACCTTGCGGGGCTCTTCTACACCGAGACGGCGCATCTTGTTCTCCTCATAGTCTGAGTATGAACCCTCGAAGAAGAATACTTCGCCGTTGCCTTCGAATGCCAGAATGTGCGTGCAGATACGGTCGAGGAACCAGCGGTCGTGGCTGATTACCACTGCACATCCTGCAAAGTTCTCAAGACCCTCTTCGAGTGCGCGGAGAGTGTTTACGTCGATGTCGTTGGTAGGTTCGTCGAGGAGAAGCACGTTGCCGCCCTCTTTGAGCGCCATCGCCAAGTGGAGACGGTTCCTCTCACCTCCTGAGAGTACACCGCACTTCTTCTCCTGATCTGCGCCTGAGAAGTTGAAGCGCGAAAGATAGGCGCGGAAGTTCACCTCTCTGCCGCCGAGACGCATCGTTTCGTTGCCCTGACTCATGACTTCGTAAACCGACTTTTCGGGGAGAATATCCTTGTGTGTCTGGTCGACGTATGCGATTTTTACAGTCTCGCCCACTTCGAATGTGCCGGCGTCCGGTGTTTCCAGTCCCATAATCATGCGGAAGAGGGTTGTCTTTCCTGCACCGTTGGGGCCTATCACTCCTACGATGCCGTTGGGGGGCAGGTTGAAGTTGAGGTCGCCGAAGAGCTTTTTCTCGCCATATGCTTTTGCCAGATTGTTTGCAATGATTACCTTATTGCCCAAACGGGGACCGTTTGGGATGAATATTTCGAGTTTCTCTTCGTGCTCTTTCTGGTCTTCGTTGAGCAGTCTTTCGTATGAGTTGAGACGTGCTTTTCCTTTTGCTTGGCGTGCCTTGGGCGACATTCTCACCCATTCGAGCTCGCGTTCGAGAGTCTTGCGGCGTTTGCTTGCAACCTTCTCTTCCTGCTCCATGCGTTTGGTCTTCTGGTCGAGCCATGATGAATAGTTGCCTTTCCAAGGAATACCTTCGCCGCGGTCGAGTTCGAGAATCCATCCTGCAACGTCGTCGAGGAAGTAACGGTCGTGGGTAACGGCGATGACGGTTCCTTCGTATTGGTTGAGGTGCTGCTCCAGCCAGTCGATGCTTTCTGCGTCGAGGTGGTTGGTGGGCTCGTCGAGAAGAAGCACGTCGGGCTTTTGCAGCAGCAGACGGCAAAGGGCTACGCGGCGACGCTCACCGCCCGAAAGGTGGTCTACAAGTTGCTCGGCGGGAGGACAACGAAGTGCGTCCATCGCTCTTTCGAGCTTGCTGTCGAGGTTCCATGCGTCCGATGCGTCGAGAATGTCCTGCAATTCTGCCTGACGGGCGAAGAGCCCGTTCATCTTGTCTTCATCCTCATAATATTCGGGGAGTCCGAACTTGTTGTTTATCTCCTCATATTCGGCAAGTGCATCGACTATCGGCTGTACGCCCTCCATCACACACTCCTTGACGGTCTTCCCGTCCTGAAGCTGCGGGTCCTGAGGAAGATAGCCTACCGAATAGCCGGGAGACCAGACAACCTCGCCTTGATAGTCGTTGTCGAGTCCGGCAATAATCTTCATGAGTGTAGACTTACCGGAGCCGTTGAGACCGATGATACCTATTTTTGCACCGTAGAAGAAGGATAGATATATATCCTTAAGTACCTGCTTGTTATTCTGACGGATGGTCTTGTTTAGTCCGACCATCGAAAAGATGATTTTTTTATCGTCGGGATTAGCCATATTGTATTTGGTTAAACTGTAATTACTCTGCGAAGATACAAAGAAGTCGTGTAAATACGGCAGGTTTTGAAAAATAAGTTTGATGCCCGTATGCTTTTGTCCTGAATGGCGGTACCATAAATCACAGAAGCAGGCAACGGATGCATCCATTGCCTGCTTCTGTGATTCCGGAGCGATTCGAACGCTCGACCCACGCCTTAGAAGGGCGTTGCTCTATCCAGCTGAGCTACGGAACCATCCTT
>CAYWIE010000067.1:0-8394 GCA_964458275.1 uncultured Bacteroidaceae bacterium | reverse complement strand
AGGTTCTTGTCAAGTATGAAATGTGTCCTCCATTAACACAGGAGGAGCTTGACAATTGGCGCTACAGGAAGCAGTATCCTATGAACGAAGATTTTATCAATTGGCAAAGGACTGATGATAAAATTGACAAGAATCCTTATCATGCAAGATACATAGCACTGACAACACAACTCAGTCTCTCTCAATTGCATGACCGTTATTTGCTGGGGCGGGCTTTTTATCATTTGTCTCAGCGACGCGGCTTTTTGAGTAACAGAAAAGACAATATGTCTGACGAAGAGAGCGGAAAGGTAAAGGAAGCCATAGGTAATCTTGACAGAAAGATTGAGGCAGCCGGTTGTCATCATCTTGGTGAATTTTTCTATAAATTATACCTCAATCACGAAAAAATACGTACTCCGGAAGCCTACGGATACGCTTCGCGCGAAAGTCATTATCTGAAAGAATTCAATGCAATATGTGAAAAGCAACAGTTGTCCGAAAAGATGACAAAGATTTTGTACGATGCAATCTTCTATCAGCGTCCGCAGAAATCGCAAAAAGGGTTGGTAGGTACATGTACTTTTGAAAGAGGAAAACCTCGTTGTCCAATATCACATCCGCGTTTCGAAGAATTCAGAATGTTGTCGTTTGTCAACAATATAAAGATACAGACGCCGAAAGATGAATCGTTGCGTCCGTTAAGCGTCGAGGAGAGGACGGCGGCTATTGAGCTTTTTATGAGAAAAAGCAAACCTCATTTCGAGTTCGAGGATATTGCCAAAAAATTATCGGGCGGAAAGAAGAATGTCTATTCCTACGCAGATGATAAGAATTATAAAGCCTATCAGTTCAATTACAAGATGTCGGCGACAGTCTCAGGTTGTCCGGTAACAGCAGCCCTAAGAAATATCTTTGGAACTGAATGGGCGCGAGAAATCTGTTCTGTGTACCTCAAAGCCGGAACAAAAAGCGAAGAAGAGGTGATAAATGATGTATGGCACGCTCTTTTCTCATTTGACAGCAACGATAAATTATGTGAGTGGGCAAAGATAAATCTGCAACTGAGCGATGAACAAGCAAAAGATTTTATAAAAATAAGGACAGGACAAGGTTATGCCTCTTTGAGTCTCAATGCAATAAATAAAATACTGCCATATTTGCGCGCGGGGTACAGATACGACGAAGCGGTGTTCCTCGCTAATCTCCATGCGGCAGTTCCGTCTCATCTTTGGAATGACTGCGATGTGCGCGAAAGTATAATAAGTAGAATAATAACTATATTGCGTGATAATCCGGATAACAAAGAAAAATGTATAGCAGACAAATTGCGCGACTATTGCAATTGCGACAATCTGCGTCCCGACAGGCTTTATCATCCCTCAAAGGCAGACGTCTATAAAGATGCTCTTCCCGATGAAAATGGAATCATCCAGTTGGGCTCGCCTCGCACATCATCGGTACGCAATCCGATGGCGATGCGCGCGCTTTTCAGATTGCGGCAGCTTGTAAACCATCTGTTGCGAGAAAACAGAATAGACCGTCACACAAAGATAAACATAGAATTTGCCCGCGGGCTGAACGATGCAAATATGCGTGCAGCCATAGAGCAATATCAAAGAGAGATAGAATATAGGCGCAAAGAGTATAGCGATAAGATATACAAGCTCTATTTAGAAGAATTTGGTAAGGAGATTATTCCAACGGATGATGAAATCCTAAAATATCAGTTGTGGGAGGAACAAAAACATAAATGTTTGTATACAGGTGAAGAGATTGGCATTAAGGATTTTGTAGGCGGCGATACGATGTACGATGTTGAACATACAGTTCCGCGGTCGCGTGGCGGCGACAATTCGCAGATGAATAAAACCTTGTGTAATGCGACATTCAACAGAAGCACAAAAAGAGACCGCTTGCCTGCCAAACTTTCTAATCATGCAGAGATAATGGCGCGAATTGAGGAACTGGGTTGGGCGAAGGAGATTGAACAACTTGAAAAACGTATCAATGCAAAAATAAGGGAGAGCAGAATTGCAACTACAAAAGAAGCAAAGGATAGGGCTATAAGGATGAAGCATCTTTTGCGTATGCAACGCGACTATTGGGCGGACAAACTGCAACGCTTTACAATGTGTGAAGTACCCGAAGGGTTTTCCAACCGTCAAGGGGTGGACATAGGCATAATAGGACGTTACGCAAGGATGTATCTCGGTACAGTTTTCGAAAATATATATACGGTAAAGGGCGCGACAACAGCCGATTTTCGCAAAATGTGGGGATTGCAGGCAGAGTACTCTAAAAAGGAACGTGTGAACCATGTCCATCATTGCATCGATGCAATAACAATAGCTTGTATAGATGCCGGTGCATATGCTGCGTGGGCGCAATACAAAAAGGATTCCGAGTATCACGAACTGATGGGCGCAGAAAAACCAATATCCCATAAGCCGTGGCCCACATTTACCGAAGATGTAAGAGCTGTTGCCGGTGAACTGCTGGTGGCGCATCACACCCCGGATAAAATGTCTAAAATAAGCAAGAAGAAGTTGCGTGTGAGAGGCAAAATACAAAAGGATAATGATGGTAACCCCAAATATGTTAAAGGTGATACAGCGCGAGCATCGCTTCACAAGCAGACTTTCTATGGAGCGATACAGTGCGAAAATGAGACAAAATATGTTGTGCGCAAGGCGCTATCTTCACTGGAGAAGAGCGATGTCGGTAAAATTGTAGATGATGCTGTGCGCCAGTGTGTTGAGGACGCAATAAGGAGAGAGGGCTTCAAAGAAGCGCTTTCCAAACCAATCTGTTTCAATAAGGAAAAGAGGGTGTATATAAAGAAAGTCCGCGTATATGCCGAATCTCTTACGCAACCAATCAAGCTGAAAAAACATCGCGACATTTCACGTCATGAGCATAAACAGAGCTATTATGTGGTAAACGATGGAAACTATTGCATGGCTGTTTACGAAGGAGTGGACGATAAGGGAAAAAGAAAACGCTCGTTTAAAATTGTAAACAATTTGGCGGCTGCCAACTATTACAATGGGAAAACAGCTGATAAGTATGTCGTACCTCTTTCAGACGAATATGATTATCCGTTGAAATATATATTGCGCACAGGAACAATGGTGCTGTTCTACGAAAAATCTCCATCGGAACTATATGACTGTACAAAAACGGAATTAGTCAGGAGATTGTACAAGGTGACGGGATTAAGTTCGATGACTATACAAAAAAGATATTCATATGGTGTCATTACACTAAAGCATCATTCTGAAGCAAGGTCAAGTGGAGAACTGAATATAAAGAAGGGCGTATGGGAAACAGGTGAAGATTATCGTCCTCTTATTTCTATCTATCACACCCAGATTAATGCTTATGTCGAAGGTTATGATTTTGAATTAACTATCACAGGTGAGATAAAATTCAAACATTAATACCAATGAGTAAGTATCTGTTTGCAATGACTTTTTAAAGCATAAGAACATGTTGAAACGTACACTTTTCTTCTCGCAGCCATATAATCTAAGCCTTCGCAATAATCAAATGATTATTACCACAAAGGAAATGCCGGACATGCAGCGGAGTGTGCCTATAGAAGATGTAGGGTTTGTTATATTGGAACATCAACAGACAAATATTACTTTGCCACTTCTAAATGCTTTATCCGACAATAATGTGGCTGTTATATTTTGTGGAAACGATTTCATGCCTAATGCAATGCTTGTGAATCTTGATTCCAATAGAATACAAGCCGAGATTTATAGGAATCAAATAGATGCCAGCGAACCGCTAAAGAAGAATCTATGGAAGCAGATTGTGGAACACAAAATAAAGAATCAAGCCAATCTGTTGAATAAGCTAGGTAAGGATGGTTCATTGCTTAAGCCGCTGTATTCAAATGTAAAGAGTGGCGATACGGATAATCGTGAGGGTGTTGCCGCAAAAGTATATTGGGCGGAACTGTTCGGAAAAGATTTTATACGTTCAAGAGGAGGAGATTCTCCTAATAGTATGCTTAATTACGGGTACACCTTTCTAAGAGCTGCGGTAGCACGTTCGCTTATGGGGTCGGGGCTTTTTCCTGCGTTTGGTATCTTTCATAGAAACAGATACAATGCTTTCCCTTTGGCAGATGATATAATGGAACCATATCGTCCTTATGTCGATGAATTTGTATTCAATCTATATGCAAACGGCGAAAGAGATTTGACAAAAGATGTGAAAACGCAGTTGCTCAGATTGCTTTTTACTGATACTAAATTTGACAAGGTAACTCGCCCTTTAGATGTCGGGCTGACGATGACAACGGCGTCGTTGGCGAAATGTTTCGCCGGTACACAGAAAAAGATCGTTTATCCAATGCTTGAATAAAATGTCGGAATATCGTTTGAATTCATATCATATTATGTGGCTATTCGTGTTTTTTGACCTCCCGACAACGACAAAGATCGAGAAACGTCATGCTGCGCAGTTCCGCAAGAACTTGGAAAAAGACGGTTTTTCAATGATGCAATATTCGGTCTATATAAGACATTGTGCATCAAGAGAAAGTGTGGATGTTCACATAAAAAGAGTACGAAAGGTTATTCCTCCATACGGTTATGTAAGTATTTTGTGTGTTACAGACAAACAGTATAGTGATATTTTGAACTTTTGGGGTAAGATAGAACGCAGTAATCCTGCTGCTCCGCAGCAATTAGAGATATTCTGAGTATAATTGTACGTTTAAAGGTCTTTTGGTGTTTTTGTTTTATTATATTTGCAGCATGAATTGAAATAATTACATCAAATCCCACTTCTTTGGATGCTTTATTACCTGTTTTGAAGTAAGGAATTTTGTATAAATCTTTGGTATATAAGGCTATTGATGACCAAGGTTGTGGTTTGATGTAGAAACGGAATAAGATACAACAACGCAATAGAAAAGGCGATACCTGGCATGTTGTGGTTTGATGTAGAAACGGAATAAGATACAACAGCAAAATTCTTACAATCGCGACTTGGCAGTTGTGGTTTGATGTAGAAACGGAATAAGATACAACCAATGAGCAAACAGATGTTATACACTATGTGTTGTGGTTTGATGTAGAAATGGAATAAGATACAACTGTAGTTCATCAGCCGTTGCCGGGCGACAGTTGTGGTTTGATGTAGGATAGAATAATATAACGTCAGTTCGATGTATGCATTACAGTAATTCTGTATGGGCAAAATCAGAGTTTTTCTTTCATCTATCTTATGTTGATACACTAAAGGAGGCTGGCTTTGTCATAATACGTGTGGGTGATAGGCATTTGCGAACTTAGGATTTTTTTTTACAATGCAATTTAAACGGCTTCTAAATTTCTGAATACCATGAAAAGAACTCTCTTTGCACTGCTTTTACTGTTAACGTTTAATGCAACAGCCTTTGCTTTGTTTCAAGGTACTGCAAAATGGATATGTGCGGCGGATTGTCCGCATGCTCCGAATACATGGCAAATTTTTCGCAAAAGTTTTACCATCGGCAAGTGTCCTTCCGAGACAATCGCATACATCTCTGCCGACAGTAAATACTGGTTGTGGATAAACGGCAGCCTTGCAGTGTTCGAAGGATGTTTGAAGCGTGGTCCCTCGCCAGGCGACTGCTACTACGACAGAGTGGATATAAGCAAGTATCTCAAAAAAGGGAAAAACACTGTCGCTCTGCTTGCATGGCATTTCGGCAAGCCTTCATACAGCCATGAGAGTAGCGGAAAGGCAGGTCTCTATTTCGAAGCTGAGGTAGACGGCGTCCGTATAAACAGTGGCTCTGATTGGCTGGCTGAAACCTATAAAGCCTACAAAGAGAGTGATGCGCCGCACCCCAATTTCCGTTTGGCTGAAAGCAATGTGTGTTTCGATGCGCGTCTCGAAACAATCGGTTGGCAGGAAAATGATTACGACGACAGCAGAATGGCGAATGCGGCAGTTCTTGCATCTGCCTGTGAGGCTCCATTCGGACAGATGGTTGAACGCCCTATTCCTTTGTGGAAAGACTACGGATTGCGCAACTATACTGAGGTGAGGGCTTCCGCTGATGGAGACACGCTCTATTGCCGCTTGCCCTACAATTGTCAGATGACACCTTATATGAAGATTGAGTCTGCGGCAGGCAAGAGAGTTATTATGATGACGGATAACTATCGTGGCGGCTCCGATATTAATGTCCGTGCCGAATATATTACGCGCGACGGCAGGCAAGAGTACGAGAGCTACGGATGGATGAACGGGCACGAGGTGCGTTACATAATTCCTAAGGGTGTAAAGGTCCTTCAAGTAAAATTCCGCGAAACGGGGTACGATACTGAATTCAGCGGTTCTTTCAACTGCAACGACAATTTCTTTAACGAGTTGTGGAAACGCTCCGCACGCACTCTCTATATAACCATGCGCGACAACTATATGGATTGTCCCGACCGCGAGCGTGCGCAATGGTGGGGCGATGAGGTGAATGAACTCGGCGAGGCATTCTATGCCCTTTCTCCCTCATCGCACAGATTGGCAACGAAAGGTGTGCTCGAACTTATAAACTGGCAACGAGAGAACGGAACAATCTTTTCACCCGTCCCCTCAAACAATTGGGGCAAGGAATTGCCGTTGCAGATGCTTGCCTCGGTAGGGTGGTACGGCTTTTACACTCAATATTATTATAGTGGCGACAGCAGTTTTGTTCCCAAGATATATGATGGGCTTCACCGCTATCTGCATGAGGTGTGGCACACTGACGAAGATGGCATTGCAATTGTTCGCCATGGCGAATGGAGCTGGGGCGATTGGGGCAGGAATATCGACCTCGAAGTGCTTACAAACTGCTGGTATTATCTTGCATTGAAAGCCGAAAAGGAGTTCGCGCGAATGTTGGGCAAGAGCGATGATGAGAAACTTTGCGAAACAATGATGCGGAGAATGCGTGCCTCTTTCGACCGCCGTTTCTGGAATGGCGAGGCCTATCGCAGCCCATCGTACAAAGGTGCAACCGATGACCGGGCGCAGGCTATGGCGGTACTGTCCGGACTTGCAGGAGAAGACAAATATCCGGCTATAGCTGCTGTGCTCGGCAAGGAGTATCATGCAAGTCCATATATGGAGAAGTATGTTCTGGAGGCGCTATGTGTAATGGAACGTACCAATCAGGCACTTGACAGAATGAAACATCGTTACAAAGGCATGCTCTCTTACGATTTTACAACCCTGTTCGAAGGGTGGGGTATAGGTAGTGAAGGATTCGGCGGCGGAACAATCAATCATGCATGGAGCGGAGGACCTTTGACTATTTTGAGCCAGAAGATTTGTGGGGTTACATCCACAAGTCCCGGTTTCCGCACTGTGAGAATAGACCCTCGCCTTGGTTATCTCAAAAATGTTTCTGCAACGATAGATACTCCATGCGGAAAACTGAAAATTAAAGTCAGCAGAAAGGATGGCTTGGACAATCCGGCAGTAAAATTGAAAATTCCGCAAGGAATGACTGCTGAGGTCGTACAGGCCGACGGAAGTATAAAGAGGGTCGCAAAGTAGTGCTGTCGCGGAACTGAACTATTCGTGAGATAACTTGTCGTGGAATCTGACTCGCCAATATTATGACGTCGTGATTTGATTAATATTGTCTTTCTTTTAAGAGGTAAGATGTTGGTAATAAGTCAGTTGTTGGGATGATTCAATATGCGACGGCTCTTGTAAAGTTATGCAACTGACAATGAAAATTGTGGGTCGCATAGAAGATTGTGAGTCGTATTAGTGAGAATAAAAGCTCTCGTTCTTGTGTCTCATCATAAAAACGTCCCCTATTGCAGTTGCTTGTAATGGTCCTTTGTTGCCTTGTGCCCCATAAACTTAAGTGCGGTCCATGGTCTGTTTAGACATTTTCTTGCCCATGTCCAAACGGTGGCAATTGTTTTTTTGTTTTTAGGATCGCTTTACTTAATAGAGTTGCATGCAGGTTGTATTCTCACGGTTGTGATTAGATTATTTGTATATTTTAACAATTGCCCTTTTGACGGATATAGCGAAAACGATTATCGAACTGAACGTGAATGAAGAATTCATGTTTCTTTTTGCGGCGGGATTTACTGTAGGAGAAAAGAAAAAGTCAGCAAACGGCAAAACCGTTTGCTGACTTGTGTCGGAATGAGGCGACTCGAACGCCCGACCCCTACGTCCCGAACGTAGTGCGCTACCAACTGCGCTACATTCCGTACACTTTTGACACTGCAAAGGTATAACAAAAATAGTAAAGAGAAAAATTTTTTAAACTTTTTCTCTAAAATATTTGCACAGTAAAAAAAAAGTCTCTATCTTTGCACTCGCAATCGAGAAACAAAAAGTCTCACAAAGGTGCCATAGCTCAGTTGGTAGAGCAAAGGACTGAAAATCCTTGTGTCCCCG
>CAYWIE010000066.1:0-8668 GCA_964458275.1 uncultured Bacteroidaceae bacterium | reverse complement strand
TATACAAAATAATACACTGATTAACAATGAATTAATTTATAGAACCTCCCTAAAAGAATTATATTTGCAATATGAAATATTGTGAACTAACAAAACCAATCCATATTTTATGAAAAAACTTTTACTTTTAATCCTTTTGGCAGTAGTAGCATTGCCCACTATTGCGCAACAGCGTTCTGAGGCAGAAGCAGCAGCAATCGCCAATGCTTTCATGAAGAACAACGGTTATGACTTCAACATAACCAAAACACCAAAAATCAACAAAGTACGTGCAGAGAAAGCAGGAGAAATCACTCCTTTCTACATCTTCAATGACACCCAAAACGGTGGCTATGTAATAGTAGGCGGTCAAGAGGGCATGAGCGACATTCTCGCATACTCATACGATGAATGTTTCGATACAGACGATATGCCCCCTGCCGCAGCATCAATACTTGAGGGCTACACAGAAGTAGCCAAGAAAGCTGCCGACTACCCCGAAGAGGCTAAAGCCGAGAAAAGAGCAGCAGCAAAAGCGTTCCTCAACAGCAACTTTGCAATACGCAAGAGCGTTCAGCCTCTGCTCGGCGAAATCAAGTTCAACCAGGGCGACCCCTACAACAGAAGATGCCCGACCTTAAAGGTAATGGAAGGCGGTAAAATCAAAACCGGCAAATGCGTAGTAGGTTGCTCTGCAACTGCATTCGGTATGATTCTCCGCTATTGGAAATACCCCGAACATTCAACCGGCAGCAAGGAGTACACATTCAACTACGACTACTCTGACGATGTGCAGAAGCAGATGACACTGAAAGTGGATTTCGACTCTGTAGGTGATTACGATTGGGACAATATTCTCCCCACATACCGCAGCGGCATTTCATTTACCACAGAAGAGGCTAATGCTGTAGCCAAGATGCTTTACCACTGCGGTGTAGCACTCGGTGCAGGATACGGACTCGGCGGAACAGGTGCAGTAACCGATGCACACAAATATGCTACTTATTTCGGATATGACAGCAACATATCAAGCATCACATGCAAGAACTACCTTGACAAGCCCAATGAACTCAGAGCATTGCTTGCCGACGAATTGAGTCAGGGACGTCCCATGCTCTGCAAGGGTAGCAACAAGCCCGACGAATACAACGGCCACGCATACGTTTGCGACGGTTACGACATGAACGGTCTCTTCCACTTCAACCTCGGATGGGACGGAAGTTCAAACGGTTTCTTTGAAGTAGCCCCCGTGCCCACAAGCGCATACGGTCACCAGATGACAGCCTACATCAACGTACATCCCAAGGGCCGCCTTACTCCCGAAGAGCCTGTACGTCGCGTTATCGTTGAGGCAAGCCTCGGTGAGCACAACGAACAGACAGCAAACATCATCAGCACAATCAAGACTCTTGACACAACAAACAAATATGGCGAGAGCATGATATGCATCGTAACAGCCGACACTGAAGAGGATGCCGACAAGCACCTCGAAGGCTTGAGCGCAATCCCCGGCTTACTCCTCGACCGTTGCGACACTGTAACAGGACGTATCTCTACATCAGCACTCACAACTGCATACAAAGCACGCTTCAACACTCCTTCACCCACACAGTTGGATATTGACGCTATGGTAACATCAGACACCACAATGGCTGTAACAGTATTTACTGAGTTCTACCAGGCAAGCGTGGGCAAGGATTACAGATTCGCATTCGCATACACAGAGGACGGTGTAAAAATCGACGGCGTTGAATACAACAGCCTCGCAAGAGGAATGTATCCCGGCAAAGAGGGCTACGCTGATGTATTGCCCGACACTATCGAGTACGACAAGCAATATGTCTATGAGAAAGAAATTCCCATTCCCTCAAACATCGAGAACAAAGACAAGGCTACACTTATCGTAATGCTCATTGATGGCGAGACAGGCATTATTGCCAATGCCAACATCATCGACCTTAAGCAGATAAACACATGGCGTGCCAACCAGAAGCCTGCATTCGCAAACGAGGGTAAACTGCTCGGCGAGGAGTCTGTTATCTACACATACGACTTCGACGAAGAGAAGAGCCGCATGGCAGTACCCGTAAGAATCAACAACCCCTTGTACGAAAGAATGCCTGTTGAAATTTCATTGGAGGACATTGAGATTGCCGACAACGCATACACTCAACTCGGCGAACAGGAGGATGTACTCACCGTTACACACCTTGCCAATGCAAACGGTATAGACAGCACACTCATGCTCTACCTCAACATCACCGACAAATACCATAGTTCTGAATCATCAACAAGACTTGTGATGAAATATAACGGCAATGTCGTTGCAAAACAGGTTATAAACTTCGGTTTCATCAAATCAGTAGAAGGTCTCAACCCCTATACTGTACGCATCAAGGGTACACTTGCAGACATTGTTCCTGCGACAGCTATCGACACCATCACCACAATCACTCTTGGCGGTCGTCTCAGCGGTCTCGACATCTCATTTATCCGCGACAGCCTGAAGCTGAATGTACTTGACATGAGAAAATCAGAGATTGTAACAGGCCCCGGTGCATACTACGGCGATTACACAACAGAAGACAACATCATCGGTGTGAGAATGTTCTACGGAATAGACCTCAATAAAATTTACCTCCCCGAAGGAGTCACCAAAATAGACAACTATGCATTCTATCAGAACAGCAAATTGTCTCAGGTTGTCATTGGAGAGAACGTAAGCCTCATCGGAAGCTACGCTTTCAGCGGCTGTACAGCACTCGAAAGAATCACAATCCCCGCATCTGTAAAAGAGTTGGGACGTAACGCATACAAAGGCTGCCCCATCGTATGTGCAATCTGCGAAAGCGAAACACCTGCCAAACTCGGTTCAAAGGTTTTCGATGGAGCTGACCTTGCAAATGCAACACTTGTTGTGCCCAACGAAGCAGCAATCGAAGCATACAAGGCACAGAAGCAGTGGAAAGACTTCGGCACAATCATCACATACGAACAGTACCTCACAAGCATCTCAACAATTGTAGAGGATGCAGAAATAACAGTCAAAGACGGTAAGGTTATCGTATCAAACGACGCAGAAGTAACAATCTACACCTTCGGCGGCAAACAGGTTGCAGCAGGAAAAGCAGGCGAATATGCACTGCCCGCAGGCAACTACATTGTAAAAGTCGGCAACAAGGCTGTAAAAGTAAGACTCTAATCACAGCTTCTTAGCTGAATAAAAATGGCGTAGTGGAATTCCACTACGCCATTTTTATTCAAAAGTTATTTATATCTTATCGTAAAGATGTCATAACTATTTTAGACGCCCTCGTAACATATCTAAAAACAGAAAATCACAAATTCTCCTTAAAGACAACAAACTCCGACTTTGCCCTAATCCTGTAATACGACTCATTTCCCGATTTATAATGTTCAGGAATAAACATATTCACATTAGCCACATTACGCAATGCACGAATACGATTCTTTATATGATGCACCTGAGTACGGTCTTTATATTCGGAAACAGAGTTTGCCTTTCCAATCATACTATATATTGCATTATATTCATTTAATATGTTTTTCTTGGTTCCATCCGGAATATGCTCTCTCCAGTCCAGGCCATTCCCGTCTAATGATTTTTTAATAATCATATAATACAATGCGGTTTCTTGAGGATTCAATTTTATGACAATCTGTTCCTTGTCCACATCAATTGATTCCAAATATACATTGGCTTTATGCCCGGATATTTCAAAAACCAGACGATACTCTTTCAACTCGCGCCCAAAGGCTATCAAATCGAATAAGGAGCGGTGAAAGCCGGAATATATAAATTTCGGTGTTCGCGGTTTGCTCTCAATAGTGATAGAACAGCTTATCATGGAGTGATAAATCTCAACCAAAGAGTGTATTTCATCCATAACATCGCCTTTTAGTTCCAGCTGCAAGAAGTTGCTATACCTTATTCTCTCAACGGCTTCGGAGTCATATCGGTCCACAATATCAGAATCGTTGATCTTTATAAGCAATGATGGCTTGCAATCAATAAGGTTCATTCCAAGTTTTTTATAAAGCAAATCCCTACAAAATCTGGAAGTAGTTAATCCTCGTAAATTATCACATATTGCCGTAACACGTTCATCAGAAATAGAAGGAGTCATATACTTCACTACTTTTTTAAGATAGCCATGTTCCATTTTGCGGAAGTCACGGATAAGACGAGGGATATAAACAAAGTCAAATCCGGCAAGTTTGAGTTCACTTACGATGGAAGACAACTTGCTCTCTATTTGATGCCCAATCTCTGTTTCCTGATTTTCAATATATATGGCCTTTAAATTGTCTATATTTACACCAGGCTGCGGGATGGAATGTACAATTGCATCATTCATCAATGCCTGTTCAACCGCAAATATCAGTATCGCCTCAAGAGGTACGCACACACCATCAGACATTGATAGCTGCTTCAATGTATCGACAACCACCCTGCGAGCATTCTCGTCGAGAGCTTTCATAATGGATAATGCCTTTGCAAAATCCATTTTCTTTGCTTCAACAAGCATTGTATCTGAGATAGAAAAGCCATCCTTTGATATGATTCCTTCAAAGAATTGCATTTCATCTGCCTCAACTACAAAATCTGCTTCTATCAGATCTGTTATAACTCTGGCAAATGCAATTCTTTCATCTCTATTAAAGCTGTTCATATTCTATTCCTTATTATTACCGCAAGAAACAATTCCTATATAAAGACTTCTCAGAATTCCAATCTG
The DNA here is from genome assembly GCA_964458275.1 of uncultured Bacteroidaceae bacterium. Classification (GTDB taxonomy): domain Bacteria; phylum Bacteroidota; class Bacteroidia; order Bacteroidales; family Bacteroidaceae; genus HGM04593. Next base: position 3,929 of record CAYWIE010000066.1, on the reverse strand, counting down.
AACCCTTTTTGTTTCAGTTCTGCATACTTGTCTGGATTGAAACGGTATTTCGTAGGTATCCTGCGGGAAGCATTGGCAGGGCGAGGTTCGGCTTCGGACAAGATACCAAGCTTAAGCATCTTATTATAGAAGTTCCGACGATCGAACTTAACCTCCAGGATTGCCTCATAAAGGTTTTGCAAAGCGGTCATTGTAAAGACTTCAGGCAGAAGTTCGAAACCTATAGGTTCAAAACAGATGCGCTCCTTCAATCTGTTGACAGCCATTCGCAAGATGCGGTCGTGGTCAAATGCAAGACACGGCACCTCATCCATCGCAAACCAACGGGCAGAAGCCGCATCGTCTCCACCTTTCACCTCCGAAAGCCGCACAAGAGCATAATGCGCTATGGTAATTACCCGTTCACGCGGATCACGGTTTACATCAGAAAATGTATAGAACTGTTCAACAGAAGCGTTCTTCAAACCGGTCTCTTCCTCCAATTCTCTTTTCGCACACTCCTCAGCAGTTTCGTCTATTCTCATAAAACCACCAGGGAATGCCCATTTGCCCATAAAAGGCTCTATCCCACGCTGAATCAGCAAAACCTTAATGCTGACACCGTCGAAACCGAAAATCACACAGTCGGTCGTTAAAGCCGGATGCGGATACTTATAACAAAAACTCTGCTCATTCATTACTGCTACGTCTATTTTGAGCAAAAATAAACAAATATTTTAATGCCTCAAAATATTTTGCGTTTCATTTACGCACGTGTAAAATTATTCAGAATTATACAAACTCATACCTCACTAAAAAATTGCACTCCTTAAGAGTTCTTAAAGAGTGCAATCTTATTACCCGGCTGAGGAGTGGACCTCAGTGTGCGGGTTTTGATGTAGCATTTATGCTTATGATGATGGTATCAGACTATTTTTGTTTATTTGATAACACCAAGTTCCTTGCCAACCTTTATGAATGCTGCAATAGCCTTGTCGAGATGTTCTCTCTCGTGAGCAGCAGAGAGCTGCACACGGATACGTGCCTGACCTTTGGGAACAACAGGATAGTAGAAACCGGTTACATAAATACCTTCCTCTGCCATCTTTGCGGCAAATACCTGAGAAAGTTTTGCATCGTAGAGCATAACCGCACAGATAGCTGACTGTGTGGGCTTGATATCAAAGCCGGCAGCCAACATTTTTTCGCGGAAGTATGTTACGTTGTCCTGCTGCTTTGTATGAAGCTCGTTGCTCTCGGCAAGCATCTTGAACACCTCTATCGAAGCACCTACAACTGAAGGGGGAATAGAGTTAGAGAAGAGATAGGGACGTGAACGCTGGCGCAACATATCGATAATCTCCTTGCGGCCTGTTGTAAATCCGCCTACCGCACCACCGAAAGCCTTTCCGAGTGTACCGGTGAAAATGTCAATCTTGCCATAGCAATCGAACTGTTCAGCTACACCACGGCCTGTCTTGCCCACAACACCTGCTGAATGGCTCTCGTCTACCATCACAAGTGCCTCGTATTTCTCGGCGAGTTCGCAAATCTTGTCCATAGGAGCAACATTGCCGTCCATAGAGAATACGCCGTCCGTAACGATTATGCGGAAACGCTGTGCCTGCGCCTCTTGCAGACAACGCTCAAGGTCTGCCATATCGGCATTTGCATATCTGTAACGCTGCGCCTTGCAGAGACGTACACCGTCGATAATAGAAGCGTGGTTCAAGGCATCAGAGATGATTGCATCCTCAGCTGTGAGCAACGGTTCGAATACACCGCCATTAGCATCGAAGCATGCAGCATAAAGTATTGTGTCTTCTGTGTGGAAGAAGTCCGAAATAGCCTTTTCCAACTGCTTGTGCAAATCCTGAGTTCCACATATGAAACGCACTGAAGACATTCCGAAACCGCGGCTCTGCATTGCATCCTGAGCAGCTTTAATCAAACGGGGAGAGTTTGAAAGTCCAAGATAGTTGTTTGCGCAGAAATTGAGTGCTTTTGAGCCATCCTCAAGAGTAATCTCAGCCGACTGCTGCGATGCGATATTGCGCTCTCTTTTGTAAAGGCCTGCCTCTTCTATGGCTGCCAATTCGTCTTTTAAATACTGTTGAAATTTACCGTACATTTTTATATAAGTTTAAAATGATTTCTAATCGGCAAAATTAATTTTTTTAGTTTAGAAATGCCAACAAAATAGATTATTATTTTAGGGCTGTTTAAATTTAACATTTAAAAGCAAAAAAAAAAACGCAAACAAAGCCTAGACAGAAAAAGTAAGTGTATATTTGCATGATGATTTTCAAACATCACATATCAACAAAACATAGAACAAATTCAAATAAAACAAACCAGCAAGATGAAAGCATTAGTTAAGAAAGAGCCCCAAAAGGGCATTTGGATGGAAGAAGTAGCCATTCCCAAAGTAGGCATTAACGATGTACTCATAAAGATTAAAAAGACAGCCATTTGCGGAACAGACCTCCACATATACAAATGGGACGAATGGAGCCAGAAGACCATCAAGACACCTATGACCATCGGTCATGAGTATGTTGGTGTAGTTGCAGAAGTTGGTCCCGGTGTACGCAACATCAAGGTTGGCGACCGCGTAACAGGCGAAGGACACATAGCATGCGGACACTGCCGCAACTGTCGTCGTGGTTTCCAGCACATCTGCGAAAACAGCATCGGTGTAGGCGTTAACCGCGATGGTGCATTTGCCGAATACCTCTGCATTCCCGAATCGAACGTAGTGAAGCTCGATGCACGTATTTCCGATGACATGGCAGCCATCATGGACCCCTTCGGAAATGCCACCCACACAGCACTTTCATTCCCCCTGCTCGGCGAGGACGTGCTCATCACTGGTGCCGGTCTTATCGGCACCATGGCAACAGCCATCGCAAAATTTGCGGGAGCAAAGAACATCGTAGTAACAGACCTTAGTGATTACCGTCTTGACATCGCAAGAAAAATGGGAGCTACATGCACAGTAAATGCCTCTAAAGGAGAGACCGTTCAGGGTGCTATGGAAAAACATGGAATCCGCGGATTCGACGTAGGTCTCGAAATGTCCGGTTCACCCATAGCATTCCGCGACATGGTAGCCAACATGTACAACGGTTCGAAAATAGCGCAGCTCGGCATCCTCCCTCCCACTACAACAGTAGATTGGAGCGAAATCATATTCAAAGCACTCACAATAAAAGGTATATACGGACGCGAAATGTGGGAAACATGGTACAAGATGGAGCAGATGCTCATTTCGGGTATCGACTTGACACCCGTTATCACCCACCACTTCCCCATCGACGAGTTCCAGAAAGGATTCGACGTAATGGAGTCCGGTCAGTGCGGCAAAGTGATACTCGAATGGGAATAATAATTCTCCCTTAGAATTACCAGTATAATACGGGTGGGACGTCCGTAATCGACAAAAAAGTGTAAGTCTAAACTTACACTTTTTTCATACCATATGTTCTTTATAGTACATCAAACTGCTTGATAACGAATTTGCGACAATATCTATACAATTTGTTAACAATTCAAAGTATTTGAAAGACTATCGTATGTTAGCCAAACCAAATTCTTGATAAATTGCAGTTTGATTTATCTTTAGACATTCTTTTGGCATAAACCCGAAACTGTTTTATTCCTACATTAAACGTCAGTTCAATATAAATACAAAATAAGTCTTTAAAAATCGGAAGAATAACAACAAGTATTGTAAATATAGGTTATCAAATCAAACATTTACAAACCCTAACCGGTGTTCTCCGAAGGTAAGGTTAGCGAAAAACGCTGGAATAATCAACTGAAATCGGAATAATAGTGCATCTTGCGCTGATAATTCTCTAAAAGTTATCAATTATCTCTGGAAAAATCTAATGAATGAGGGGAAATAATGATGGCAGCACTGGTGTTCAATGACTTATGAGGACTTT
>CAYWIE010000065.1:0-9478 GCA_964458275.1 uncultured Bacteroidaceae bacterium | reverse complement strand
CCTCTGCAATGCACTGAATCCCAAACCTAACTCGCAGACAATCAGGACACTTTCTTCTTATCGCAATATTTCGCTTTTTTCTTTTGTGTTTATTTTAAAAAAATCAAATAGTTTCTTATGGCAAAGTTAAATGTTTTTTTGTGTACTGCAAATGGCGAGGGGGTAAAATGTAGTTTTGCCCTATGTGTTGAAAATGGGAATCGCCATGGAGTCTGTTTTATTTTATAAAATAAAATTCGGGAAGCTTGATTTTTTTCTTCTCTTTTTCTTACCTTTGCAATATAAATTGCGAAAATAGGCTGCACTCGTTGAGTAACAACAAGTAAACTTGTGTTACACTCGTTTGCACTATCTTGGCATTACGTATGCGAAATTAGTTTCGGAATACATCTAAATATGAAGCTGTTTGAATTTCAAACAGCTTCTTATATTCGGGCAATGATATATCTGCTTCTTTTTTTCGCTCCTATACATAAGTAATTAGTAAAATCATAGGTTATATATGGTAAAAAGTAAAAAGAATAAAAAACAGACTAAGCAAGGAGTCTTTTCACGCATAAAAGAGTATTTCGGCGGTTCGACAGTGCGTTTTGTAGCCGTAGCATGTTTGGCTATATTGGTATTGTTCCTTGTGTCGTCGTTCCTCTCGTTCATGAACTCAGGCGGTGCGGATAACAGCCAGGTAGAGCCCGGTGCCAATGTCGACCTTGCTGCAACGGACAACGGTGTTGAAAGCTGTACAGGTTCGTTGGGAATAAGAATAGCCTATTTCTTGATGAACGGTTGTTTCGGATGGGCTGCATTTGCAATTTTTCCATTTTTGGTGGCACTCATCGTGAAACTGACAAAAAAGCGCAATCCGGCTCTTGTCAAATGGTTCCTCGGTTCGGTGTTCGGGCTTGTATGGGGGTCGATATTCTTCAGTTTTGTATTCGGCGACCTTATGTCGGGCAGTTTCATGTCGCCCGGCGGACAGCACGGAGACAACGTGACGGAGTGGCTGACTTCGCAGATTGGACCGCTGGGACTGGCTCTGTTGCTGTTGATAAGCCTTGTGCTGTTTATGGTATATGTAACACGTGATACAATCATTTGGATAAAGAAAGCGTTTAATTTCGGTGCTTCACAGGTCGGCAGGCTAAAGCCGTCGAAATCGGACAAGGCTGAGGAAGATGAAGAGGATGAGGAGTATGATGAGGTACAAGAGGAAGAAGATGAGGACGAAGAGATTGAGGAGGAGACCGAAGAGGATGATGATGACAACAATGTTGACGAGGAAGAGGAGAAGGAGGATGAGCCTGCAAATGAGGAGGAAGAGGCATTTACGGTGGAGCTTCCGGTTGACGAAGAACAGCAGGATGAACCTGACGATGTTGCAGCGGCAGATAGCGAAGATAAAAAAGAGGAAGGTAGCAAAGACGATGGCAATGTCGGCTTCGACGTCGAGGTTGCTTCTGAAGAGGATACAGGCGGCAAGATGCTTGCCCCCATCAATCCCAAGGACGAACTCAGCTATTACAAGCCTCCTACGCTCGACCTGCTCGACAAGTACGAATCTCCCGTACAGTCGATAAACATGGAGGAGCAGACAGCCAACAAGGATAAAATCGTAAAGGTGCTGGGCGACTTTGATATTCAGGTAAGTTCGATTAAGGCTACTGTGGGCCCTACAATCACTCTTTACGAAATTACTCCGGCTCCCGGTGTGCGTATTGCAAAAATCAGAGGCTTGGAGGACGATATTGCAATGTCTCTTTCTGCTCTGTGCATCCGCATCATTGCTCCCATTCCCGGCAAGGGTACGATAGGAATCGAGGTTCCCAACAGCAATAAGCAGATAGTTCCTATGGTCTCTCTGCTCAACAGCCGCAAATTCAAGGAGACTGATATGTCGTTGCCTTTGGCACTCGGAAAAACAATCTCCAATGAAATATACATGGTGGACCTTGCCAAGATGCCCCACTTGCTTGTAGCCGGTGCTACGGGTATGGGTAAGTCGGTCGGACTCAATGCGATAATCACTTCGTTGCTCTACAAGATGCACCCGGCGTATCTGAAATTTGTGATGGTCGACCCGAAGATGGTGGAGTTGAGCCTTTACAAGGTGCTCGAAAAGCACTTCCTCGCAAAGCTCGAAAGCGAGGACGAGACAATCATCACCGACGTGAACAGAGTGGTGCGTACTCTCAAGTCGCTGTGTGTTGAGATGGACAACCGCTACAAACTGTTGCAGGATGCCCGTGTGCGCTCTCTCAAGGAGTACAACGAAAAGTATCTTAACCGAGAGCTTCTGCCCACCAAAGGACACCGTTTCATGCCATATATTGTTGTGATAATAGACGAGTATGGCGACCTTATGATGCAGGCGGGCAAGGAGATTGAACTGCCCATCGCACGTATTGCGCAAAAGGCACGTGCCGTAGGTATGCACATGATAATTGCGACACAGCGTCCTACGACAAACATCATCACGGGTACCATCAAAGCCAATTTCCCCGCACGTATGGCGTTCCGCGTAATCTCGCCCGTAGATTCGCGTACAATTCTCGAAAGAACAGGTGCCAACCAGTTGCAGGGTCGTGGCGATATGCTCTTCCTTGCCGGCAACGACCCTGTGCGTGTGCAGTGTGCGTTGGTTGAGACTAAAGAGGTGGAGCGTGTGTGCGATTATATTGCCGACCAGCAGGGATACACTTCGCCCTATTATCTCCCCGAACCCGAAGAGGTTGACATCGATTCTTCAGGAGCTTCTCGCGGAGGGGATATCTCAAACGAGAAACTTGACCCGCTCTTCTCTGAGGCGGCACTTCATGTGGTTGTCAACCAGCAGGGTTCTACATCTATGTTGCAGAGAAAATTCAATATAGGATTCAACCGCGCCGGCAGAATAATGGACCAGCTTTGCCGTGCAGGAATAGTCGGAGAGCAGGAGGGTGCAAAGCCTCGTCAGGTGCTCTGCCCCGATGAGGCTGACCTCGAATTTAGATTGAAGCAGCTGTTAAATAATTGATTATGAAAATGTTTAAAAATATAATACTTCTCTTTGCGTTGCTGCTGCCATGCGTTGTGCAGGCGCAGAGCAATAGGGCTGAGAAACTGCTCGACAAGGCTGTTTCCACAATAAAGGCTGATGCCGGTGTGAAGATGGGTTTTACCATCAGAATGTGTGATTCGTCGGGTGAGGAGATGTTTGACGAAAAGGGCACTCTGAAGCTCGATGGCGCGAAATACGCTCTTCTTACGGATGGCATGAAGCTGTGGTGCGACGGTTCCACACAGTGGAGCTATCTTGCTCAGAACAACGAGATTTATATCTCGGAGCCTAATGACGATGATGCACGTGTATTTTCTCCGGTGCATATAATGGAACTTTACAAGCACGGTTTCAGATGTGCGGTGGATGAAAAGCTCACCACGGCAAAGGAAGATGCCGTAACAATGACGGAAATTGCACGCGGAAACGATATAAAGAAGGTTACTGTCCTGCTTGGTAAACAGAACTCCCTGCCTATACGTTTGATAGTAAGCTATGAGAATGGCAGCACAGCCAACATTGTTGTCGATTCCTACAAGAGCAAATGCAAATTCTCAGGCAAGGAGTTCCGTTGTCGCGAGAAAGACTTCCCCGGAGTAGAAGTTGTAGATATGCGTTGATAAAAACTTAAGGGAGGTTCTATGAATCAGTTCGAGTCGATTTTTGAATTTGTTTAGAGAATATTCATTATTTTTGCGAAAGTGCAACCTTTGGTTGCAACAGAGTAAAAATAAGCAAGATGCCTTAATAAAGCAAAAAGCGGCCGAAATAGAATCCACCCTGCAAAGAATAATAGATTACTAATTTATAGAACTTCCCTAATATATGGAAAGAGTTAAATGTTTGATTATAGGTTCAGGACCTGCTGGCTACACCGCCGCAATATATGCTGCACGTGCAAATCTCTCGCCGGTAGTAATTGAAGGACTGCAACCCGGTGGCCAGCTTACACAGACCACGATAATTGAGAATTTTCCCGGATTCCCTGCCGGAATTACAGGATTCGAACTGATGGACAACATGCGTAAGCAGGCTGTAAATGTAGGTGCTGATGTCCGTTCGGGCAGTGTTGTTGAGGTGGATTTCGAGGAGAATCCCTATAGAATCACTCTCGACAATGGCAGCGTGATAGAGAGCGATACTGTGATTATTGCTACAGGTGCAACTGCAAAGTATCTCGGAATTGCCGATGAGACAAAGTATCAGGGCAAGGGTGTCAGTGCATGTGCCACATGCGACGGCTTCTTCTTTCGCAAGAAGATTGTTGCCGTAGTCGGCGGTGGAGATACAGCGTGCGAAGAGGCGAACTATCTTGCTTCGCTTGCGGCAAAGGTTTATCTCATTGTGCGTAAGCCCTATCTGCGTGCTTCTAAAGCCATGCAGGACCGCACGTTGAACAACCCCAAGATTGAGGTGCTTTTTGAGCATAACACAGAGGGACTTTTCGGCGCTAACAAAGTAGAGGGCATCCACCTTGTAAAGCGCAAGGGCGAGGCAGACGAGAAGCATTATGACCTTGACATTGATGGATTCTTCCTTGCGATAGGCCATAAGCCGAACAGCGATATTTTCAAGAGCAGCCTCAAGACCGACGAGACCGGATATTTTGTTGCCGAAGATGCCGGCGGTGTGCGCACCATCATCCCCGGTGTGTTTGTCGCAGGCGACGTTGCCGATCCTCACTACCGTCAGGCAATCACAGCTGCGGCGAGTGGCTGTAAGGCGGCAATGGAGGCTGAAAGGTACCTTTCGTCGAAGTAATCTTTTTACCTGCTACAATAACCGGCAATCGGGCTTTTAGATGCTTATTCATCTAAAAGCCCGATTGCCGGTTATTATCAAAACTTCTACTCTTCCTCTTCTGTTTCGGGACGCTGCATGAAACTCATTTCGCAACGGCATATAGCCTCGCCGCTGTCCTTGACTATCTGCACATAGTAGGTGTCATCCTCAACCTCCTTCATGTGATAATTGAGGCCTTCACCCGGTTTTGCCTCCTGCATGTAGGCAACCACGAAACGGCTGAAGTCGTGGGTGTATAGATAATCGAGCGGCAGAATATCCATTATGTGGTCGATGTAACGTATGCTGTTCATGTGTCCGTTTATGTCGACATCGCTGTATCTTATGCGGCGGTGTACAGCCTCTACGTCGTCTACGTTGCAACGGCGCGGAGAGGGCACTCTTGGGATGCTGAAGGGCTCTTCGGGCGTAAGATAGTGTACGAACAGGTCGTGGAATTCGCTGTCAAAATCGAATGGAGCGCGTGTGTCCAAGTCAATCATGGCAAAGGTACATATCATGGCTGCAAGTTCATTGCCGTTTTCGTCTACGGCACGTATGCAGCGGTCTGTAAAGCCGCGGTACGCATTCTTTATGAATGTCTCTATGGTGAATTTCTGCCCGCCGAGAGGGATGCTCTTAATGTCGAGAATCATTCGTGCCATCACCCAGCCGAGCTTGCGTGTGGCGCCGAAACCGCGTGCGTCTGCATGGCGTCCGGCGCAGGAGAGCATCATGTTGCACAGTGCGCTTGGGCGCATACGATGGAGTTTGTCTACTGTTGTCTTGTCTACTTCGAATTCGAAACGGTCTATTTTAGGTAAAAATTCCATAATGTTGATTTTTGTTCTGTAACAGTTTCTGTACTTCTTTGCAAAGTTACTGCAATTGTCTTTAATTCGTTCCCCTTTCTTTGCTCCGGTTTGTTAAATAGTCCCAAAAGGGTGGCTATTTTTACCGATTTTTTGTGTAAAGAAACAAATATAGGGTACATCCGTCAAGGATGTACCCTATATTCTGATTATGGTTATTTATCAATTACTTGATAAATGATTTTTCGGTCTTGATAACGCCGTTAGCGTAAACTCTTCTGATGATGCATACGCCCTTAACAGGAACGTTAGATGTAACACCGTCAGGAGTGATGTATGTTGTAGATATAACCTCGCCTGCGGGCTCGTCAACAACGATGTCGCTGATTGATGTTGTATTTGCAACGGGGATAATCTGCCACTGTGCTGTGTTGGCTGAGTAGCTCCATGTAGCAACGCGACCATAGTGAGCTGCACCTGATGTTCCGTAAGGGCCACCGCCGGTACGAGTCTCGAAGTAGCAGTAGCTGGGGTAGCTGGGCTGTGCCCATGCATCAACACCTACAAGAGCGAACTGACCGATTGCTCTGGGACGCAAGTAGATGAGAGGAGCTGCATCGTTGCTGCTGAAGGGTGATGTAGTCAGGTTCTTGCCGTTGGGGAATGCGGGAACGATATACTCGTCGTACAATACGTTCTTGATGGTATATTTTGCCCAAGTCTCTTCACCTTCGTTCACGATAGTATCGTGTGTGAATGTCCAGTGGAATACTGTAGAATCCATTCCGTCGATTGAGTACTCATAGTTGAAGTAAACCATGTTGGCTGCGTTTGCGTCGAAGCCTGAACCGTTAGCCGGGCCAACGAACATTGACAGTTTGCAATCTGCACCGTGGAACTGCTTGAACTCCTTGTTTGCACTGCGGATTACATAATCCTCACCAGAGATAAGTTCTATTGTCTCAACTGAAGGAATTGTCTGGATAACAGCCTGCAATTCAGAAGCAGCGCTTGCCATAGCAGCTGCATCCTCGCTTTCGAGTACTGCAACAGCTTTTGCGTGAGCGTTTGCGATGGGCTCTACTGCAGAAGCCTTGAGCATACCTACTGCGTCACCTACATTTTCGTAGTTGATGCCGAATGATTCAACAGCTGCGATTACACCCTTAAGGTTGAGCTCTTCGTACTTTTCAACAGAAGCCTTGTAGATATACCAGTCAGACTCACCGTCTGTGTCGTCAGACTCCCAGTCTGCGATTGTGAACATACCGATGTTAGAAGCCCATGCCTGCATTACGAAGATAAACTCTTGACCGTATCCGTCTTCTGTGGGGTCTGTGTTGATGCCTTCGTAGTAAATCTTGAATGAGTTCTCAAGGTTAGAACTGTTCATGATGCTCAAAGGAGCAGCCTCGTCTGTGAGATATGTTACAGAAGCGCCTTCCCAACCTGCGGGAGTCTTAAGGTATGCGTTGCTTGAAATGTTACGCATGCGGAGTTTGCCGTCGCCTGCATCCTCGAATGTAACGATTGATGCACTGCCGAGGTTCTCGCGGCCTACATTCTGCCATGCACCGTTGTAGTAGCCTGAACCCTCAGAACCGTTGTTGACAACCTCGAGGTTACCATACAATACATAGAGTTCACCAGCCTTAACCTGTGAAGCGTCTGTAAGCTGCTCGCCACGTGTTACTGTGTAGATGTCGGGAGTGATGTCTGCAGGTGTAATTGTTGTACCAGCTGTGAGTGCATAGTCCATAGCTGTGTGCTTGTAGTAGTCGCTTGTGTTGTTGCGGCTTACAGTCTTATAGTAGAATGCATTTACGGGCTCGTCAAGTGCAAATTCGATATAAGCATATACGCCTTCTTCGGGAGCAAAGCTGGGGTCTACGGGATCATAGCAACCGTGGTAGTATGTAGCGGGGTCGCCGTCGCAAATAGCTGCAATACCACCACCGTCATTTACCTGGAGTGAGTTGGTTGTAATCATATCTTCGCGGAGCTCGATTGTATCACCTGATGCTGTGAAAAGGTACATTTCGCCAAGGCAGAAGAAAGGAGTACCTGACTCTGTTTCACCTGATGAGTTAGCGAATACAGTCATACGGAGAACGTCTGTTGACTCAGAAAGGTAGAATACGGGTGATGTCCATACCCATGAGTTGTTAACCTGGTCGTTGGCTGTAAGACCGTCTTTCTTGTCCTCAATGTGGATGGGGAATGTGTCAACGTTCTTAACCTCAGCTTTGTAGAAGAGGTCGAGAGTGTTGCACATCATGCTGATAGCTGCCTCAACAGTTGCTGAGTTTACAGGGTTGTCAGCTACCATACCGCCTTCGTCCATTGTGTTTGTAAGAGTCTCAATCCAACCTTCGGGGTAACATCCTTTTACCCAACCCTCAGAACCGCAGAAGAGGTCTTCGTTGTTGATGATAGCTTCGATAGAGTCAGAAAGAACGTAGATGTAAGTGATACGGTATGCGTTGATATACTCGTTGAGAGCAGCATCCATTGCAAGAAGCTCGTCTGCTGAAGCTTCACCGGCTGCGATAGCTGCTTTAGCCTCTGCGATAGCAGAAGAGAGAGCGTCGTACTCACCGTCGTCCTCGCTTGCTACACCCTGAATTGCCATGAACTCCTCACCTCTTGCGATTGTAGCCTCAAGCATGGGCTGGATTGAAGTCGTGTTTGTGCTGGCCTCGTAGATGTTCCAAGCATAGTGGTATGTTGAAGTCTCACCTGCCATGTTGTCCTTGTTTACCCAGCTCATTTTAACGAAACGACGCTGACCAAGGTAGTTGTTGCCGCTTGTGATGATGAAAGCACCCTCTGTAGAGTCGCACTTTGCGAACTCAAGAGAAGCTGCCTCCAAGGGGTTTGCTGTAGCCTCTACATAAGCACCAGCCTCAACTTCGCCGATGCTCTTGATGTAACGGTCATATTTGAGCCAGTGCATGAAGTATTTGCCTTCGCCTGCATCCTCAAGCCACATAAGGCTGGCTGATGAAGGAGTAAGAGCTGCACCGATGGGTGAGTGATAGAAAGCCTCGCCGTAAGAGGGCAATGTGCGCTCGTCATCTGTACGTGTGAACTCGAAATAGTTACCGCGGATAACATAGAGCTTGTTAGGCTGGAGAGCTTCAACAGATGTTACCTGCTCGCCAAGAACGAACTCCTCATCTTTCCAAGGCAAAGCCTCTGTACCGGCTGTGATGCCAATGTGTGTGGGGTCGGTGTAGAAGTAATAGTAACGTGTGTCATACTGCAACTGGAATTTGCTCATGGGTTCTGTAAGAGCAATTTCGAGGTAGTGGTAAGCCTGAGGTACCTCACCCTTTGAATAAGTAGAGTGGAAGTGTGTAGTCTGGTCGTTGTCTACCAATGCGTCGATTGAACCCTCGTTAAGAGCAAGAGCGTTGGTTGTAATCATGTCAGCTGTGATCTCAACTTTGTTGCCCTCACCGTCGAAGAGACGGAGTTCGCCAAGAGCGAATGTGGGGAATGCAGAAGAGTTGTTGCTGAAACCGCTGGGGAAGTTTCTGTCTACATTTTCTGTAGAGAACACTGTAAGACGGATAGTACTTGTAGCCTCGTCCAGTGTGTAAACCGGAGTGGTTACCTGATTGTACATACCCATAACTTTTCGGGCTGATGCGTCAGTTGAGGTCAGCTTCAATTCATACTGCCATGACTGCGCCTGTACTCCGAAAAATGCCATCATTGTGAGCATTGAGAGAAGTAAAGTTTTTCTCATAGGATTGTTTTTTGGTTAATATTAAATTGATTTATGATGTTTTAATTAGGGATAGTCATTTAATTCCTTCAATCTGAGTCAATCGGCAGACTATCC
>CAYWIE010000064.1:0-9720 GCA_964458275.1 uncultured Bacteroidaceae bacterium | reverse complement strand
CTTTTTTTCGAGAGTTCCTTCAGTTCGACAGAATTGAGGGAACTTTTTTTGTATGTGCTCTTCTTTTTTTGTTATTTTGCAACATCATTGAAAATGGAATATATGGATTTGGAAATAATGCCCGACGACAGAATGTATATAGCCCGTTGCTTGCAGCTTGCAAATGCGGCTGCCGGCAGCACTTCACCCAATCCTATGGTGGGAGCAGTGATAGTTTGCGATGGCAAGATAATTGGAGAGGGCTATCACATACGCTGCGGTGAGCCTCATGCCGAGGTTAATGCCATACGTTCAGTAAAGGACGGCGGGCTTTTGTCGCGCTCTACCATATATGTAAGCCTTGAGCCTTGTTCTCACTACGGGAAGACGCCTCCTTGTGCCGACCTTATAATAAAATCAGGGATTCCGCGTGTGGTTATAGCCACAACCGACAACAACGCTATGGTCAGCGGCAGGGGAATAGAGCGTATGCGTGCAGCCGGCATAGAGGTGAGGATTGGATACCTTGAGGAGCAGGCATATAGGCTGAACCGTCATTTCTTTACCTTCCATGGCTCCAAGCGCCCTTTCATCACTCTTAAATGGGCACAGTCAGCCGACGGCTTTATCGACCTTCTGCGCGAGGGCGGCACGCCGCAGACAATCTCTAACAACGCCTCGGCGATGGCAGTGCATAAGATGCGTGCCATGCACGACGCCATACTTGTAGGCAGACGTACAGCGCTTCTCGATAACCCTTCGCTCACTGTCCGCAACTGGTCGGGACGCACCCCCTTGCGTATGGTCATCGACCGCGAAGGTACGTTGCCGGCATCGTTGCGTCTTTTCGATGGCGAATATCCGACGGTGATATTTACACAGCGCCCCGACAAAGAAAAAAGCAAAGAGAATGTGATTCAGGCAGAGCTTGATTTCTCGTCGGACATTATTGACGGGATAGTAGGCTATCTTTATGCAAACAAGATAAGTTCGCTGCTTGTCGAAGGAGGGGCGCGGCTTTTGCAGAGTTTTATAGACAAGAATATGTGGGATGAGATTCGTGTGGAGACAAACCCCTCGCTCTATTTGAAGGAAGGAGTTGCAGCTCCGGTTGTTCCGGTAAACGTAAAAAAGGAAATGTCAAGTTCTTTCGGGCACCAAATTACCACCTGTTTAAAGTAAATCAGCTGTTTTTTATTCATAAAAAACCATAATTAGGGAAAACTTTTACATTCATACCAAAAATTGTGCTTATTTTTGTAGGATGATAGGAAGTCTGAACTGCAAGGGGAACTGAGCAGTTCCAAACATATATATTTATTAAAATGAAAAAGTTTCCTTTATTATATTTAAGTATAGTAATAGTATCACTGCTTTTTGTGTCGTGTTTTGAGGCAGACGATGATTTTGACATCAAGCGCGAACCATACGCACTGTTGCGTTCGCTCTCCATTGCAGACATCAGCACTACCTTCACAACAAAGACAGAGGATGGACGCGACAGCACATTCGTAAGAATCACTCCCGGAGTGAAATACCAATTCAACATCGATCAGGAGAGAGGACTTGTATATAACAGCGACTCGCTTCCCGTAGGTACAGACATAACACGTGTAGTAACCGATATAAAATGCGACGGAATAGCATATATTTATGCCGATTCCATCGAGAATTACCGTATCTTCTCAAATTCCGACTCGATAGATTATACAAAGCCGGCGAGGATATTGATAATCTCTACCGATAATTCATATTCGCGCGAATATACCGTACAGGTTAATGTCCACACAGTAGACCCGGATATGCTTAATTGGGTGAAATCTTCGGCAATACCTGTGGCAGCGCCGGCAGAAATGCGCGTTTTCGAAAAAGATGGTCATCTCGCGCTTTTTTCAGTGGCCGAGAACGGGACAGTATCGCTCAGTACGGCAGTCCTGCCCTCAGCATCGGAGTGGACAACCTCCCAGGCGGACAATTTCCCCGCAAATGCCAACATGAACTCAATGAATCTTTTCGGCGGGAATTACTATGTAGTGGCTGATGGCAAACTGTATACCTCGACCGATGCCCTTGTGTGGAACGAGACTTCGGCAGGGAGAAATTTCATTACACTCTTTGCCGCTTCCGATGAGGATAATGTAATGTGGGCAGCAGTGAACGATTCATTGGCATATATGACTGATGCAGCATCGGGCTTTACAATGGTTGAGCCATTGCCTGCCGATTTCCCCATATATGGGCTCTCATCCTCTGTGAACCCGCTGCGCACAAATATGAAAATCAACCGCTATCTGCTTGTGGGTCGCTCTTCAGAAGCCGCCTATGCACAGCCGGTAGTGTGGAGCAAACTGACAGCCGAACGCAGTTGGACCCACTACCGTCCATCATCATACAACGATAAGCTTTGCCCATCGCTTAACCCCCTCATTGTGTTGCCTTACAATGCGCAACTCTATGCCTTCGGCGGCAAGGGAGTGGTGAACGGCGAGGAGATTGAATCTCTGAGTGCCATATATGTATCGCGCGACAACGGGCTTACATGGAGCCCGACGCTGGTCAATGCCCCGAAGCTCCCGGCTGAGGTCGCATCAACCGAAGCATCCTTTACGGCAATGGTAGACAATAACGAGAATATATGGCTGGTTATCGGTGGAGAGAGCGGAGCAGTATGGCGCGGACGAATGAATAAGTTTGACTTGAAGTAAAAGGTTCAGATGAATATCCTCCGCGTGCTTAGGTCTCTGTTTGTTGCAGGAGTGCTGTTGGCGCTCCCATGCAGTTTGCGCGCTCAGGACCTCGAATACAAGATGGAGGTTGGCGGAATGGCAGGCGCCAGCTACTATCTTGGCGATGCCAACTTAACCGGGCTTTTCAGTGATATGTCGCTAATGGGCGGAGCCGTTGCAAAATACAACTTCAATCCGCGTATGGCAGTGAAAGGAAACCTTGCGATAGCAAGAATCACAGGCTCCAATAAGGATAGCGAGTACCACATACCGGGCGATACGAAGATAGACTTTTCGCGTACGCTGTACGACTTAGGGGCACAGTTCGAATACAACTTCTTCCCCTATGGCTCAGGAGGAGGCTACAAGCGTCTGCATCGCTTCACCCCATATATATTTATGGGTATGGGCTTTACATTCGCACCGGAGCCTGTGGATAATGTCTTTACGGTAAACTTCCCGATAGGCGCGGGATTGAAATACAAGATAGCCGACCGCCTCAATGTAGGCTGTGAGCTCTCTTTTCGTTTCAGCATGAGCGACAAGCTGGATGTAAGTTCCGAGACGACGCCAACGTTGGACGACCCGTTAGGGATAAAGAGCAGTGGAATGAAGAACAAGGATACCTATTCGTTCTTTGCCCTGTTCCTTACATACGACATTATGCCTAAATACAGAAAATGCAATAATTGACAAAGTAAAATACAGACAGACTATGAGTTATATTGATATGATAGATGAGGAACGCATCCCTCAGCATATAGCAATCATTATGGACGGTAACGGACGTTGGGCGCAGCAGCGCGGACTTGCCCGCACCGACGGTCATCAGGCAGGAGCAGTAGTCGTTAAGAAGATAGCCGAAGATGCTGCCAGACTCGGAGTGCGCTATCTGACACTCTACACCTTTTCCACCGAGAACTGGAACCGTCCCACAGACGAAGTTGCCGCTCTCATGGTTCTGCTCTTCGACTCGATGGAGGAGGAAATTTTCCTCAAGAACAATATACGTTTCTCTGTAATAGGCGAAATGGACAAGTTGCCTGACCGCGTGCGTGAACGTTTCCAGAAGTGTATGGAACGCACAGCCGGAAACACAAAGATGACCTTTGTGCTTGCCATCAGCTATTCGGCAAAATGGGAAATAACAGAGGCTGTGCGCAAGATTGCTGCAAAGGTGCAGAATGGCGATATGCAGCCGCAGGACATAGACGACAAGGTAATCAGCGACAACTTGACGACCTACGACATGCCCGACCCTGAACTGCTCATACGTACCGGACGCGAGCAGCGCCTCAGCAACTTCCTGCTATGGCAATGCGCATACTCCGAACTGTACTTCAGCGAAGTCATGTGGCCCGAATTCGACAAAGAAGAACTCTGCAAGGCAATATACAGCTACCAGCAGCGTCAACGCCGTTTCGGAAAGACAGGCGAACAGGTAACCAAATGAAAAACAAATTGATAATGAAATATACAAAATCGAAGCGTTCCCATCTTTTTGCGCTCCTGCTGCTGTTTGCAGGTACACTGTTTGCGCAGAGCGGGAAGATAGTCTCTCCCACGATACTCTATTCCGGCGCCCCCCGCGAATATTATATCGGCGGCATCAATGTAACGGGAGTCGACAACTACGAACCATACATCATAATAGGACTCTCCGGACTTAATGTCGGCGACAGGATAAAAGTACCCGGCGATGAGATAACCAATGCAGTCAAAAGATATTGGAAACACGGACTATTCTCCGATGTAAGTATCGTTGCCGACAGTATAGTCGACGGTAAAATCTATTTGGGAATCAACCTTAAACAGCGTCCCCGTGCATCGCAGATAAATGTAAACGGAGTAAAAAAGGCAGAGCGCGACGACATTCAGGCAAAGATAGGACTTATCAAGGGCAATCAGGTTACCCCCAACATGATAGACCGCGCGCGTCGTGTCATACGCAAATACTACGATGCCAAAGGCTATAAAAATGCCGAAATAGAGATAATCCAGCGTCCCGACGTCAACCAGCCCAATCATGTGATAGTTGATGTGAACATCGACCGCAAGGACAAGATAAAGGTAAACAGCATCACCATCGAGGGCGCCGACAACCTTACCGCCAAGAAGGTGAAGAAACTGATGAAAAAGACGCGCGAAAAGGGAAAATTGGCAAATTTCCTGCGTTCCAAAAAGTTTACCGACGAACGTTACGAAGAGGATAAGGAGCGCATACTCGACAAATACAGCGAATTGGGCTACCGCGACGCACTTATCGTAACCGACAGCGTCTCTCGCCATGACGACAACAGTGTCGACATCTACATGAAGATAGACGAAGGCAACCAATACCATTTGCGCAGCATCAATTGGGTAGGAAACAGCGTATTCTCCACCGCCGGCCTCAGCGAGGCTCTGCAAATGAAACCCGGCGAAGTCTACAACCAGAAACTGCTCGATGAGCGTCTGATGACAGACGAAAACTCCATACACAAGGAATACTACAACAAGGGATACGTATGGTCGCGTCCCATTCCGGTAGAACTTAGTGTGGAGAACGACTCCGTCGACCTCGAAATCCGCATCACCGAAGGTCCTCAGGCTACCATCAACAAGGTAACCATCGCCGGTAACGACAGGCTTTACGAAGAGGTGGTACGTCGCGAACTCCGCACCCTTCCCGGTGCCCTCTTCTCGATGCGCGACCTCGAACGCTCATTCCGCGAGATTGGTCAGATGGGACATTTCGACCCCGAAAAAATCAACCCCAACGTTGTTGACGACCCAAGCAACGCAACAGTGGACATCAATTGGGAGCTTGTCTCAAAGAGCAACGACCAGGTGGAACTCTCCGCCGGATGGGGACAGACAGGAATCATAGGCAAGGTGGCACTCAAGTTCACCAACTTCTCCATGCGCAACCTCTTCAGCAAGGATGCCAACCGCCGCGGAATAATCCCGCAGGGCGACGGACAGACCGTAACGCTGAGCGCACAGAGCAACGGACGCTACTATCAGGCATACAGCCTCTCGTTCTTCGACCCATGGTTCGGTCGCAAACGCCCCAACTCGCTCTCGGTGTCAGCCTTCCTTTCGATACAGACAGACGTGGCAAGCAGTTACTATAACTCGGCATATTACAACAACTACTACAACTACATGTACGGTTATGGCAACTACAACAACTACGGCTACAACAACATCTCATCCTACTACGACCCCGACAAGTACATCAAGATGTACGGAGTCTCATTGGGCTGGGGACGTCGCCTTAATTGGCCCGACGACTATTTCCAGTTCTCGTCTGAGCTGACCTATCAGCTCTATTCGCTCAAGGATTGGCAATACTTCATCATCAGCAACGGCAACTGCAACAACATCAACCTGACGCTGACACTCTCCCGCAACTCGGTCTTCAATCCCATCTATCCGCGCAGCGGTTCGGAGTTCTCGCTTTCAGGCTCGTTCACACCTCCCTATTCGCTCTTCGACGGCAAGGACTACGGCAAGCTTGCATCCGATGCCAAAAGTCCTACCTACCGCAAGGAACTTGCCGAAAAGTACAAATGGATAGAGTACTACAAAGTCAAGTTCAAGAGCAGGACATACACCTCATTGACGAGCGGAAACTACAACCTTGTGCTTATGACAAGAGCCGACTTCGGAATCTTGGGTAGCTACACAGCCAACAAGAAATCGCCTTTCGAGACATTCTATGTGGGCGGCGACGGCATGAGCGGATACTCATACAACTACGCTACCGACATCATCGCCCTGCGCGGATACGACAACGGAAGCCTCACCCCTTACGGATACGAAGGTTACGCCTACACCCGTCTCGGACTCGAACTGCGCTACCCGTTGATGTTGCAGACAGCCACAAACATCTATGCTCTTGCATTTGTCGAGGGCGGAAACTCATGGACCGACGCTTCCAAATTCAATCCCTTCGACCTCAAGCGCAGCGCAGGAGTCGGCATAAGGCTCTATATGCAGATGATAGGTCTCATAGGACTCGATTGGGCATACGGATTCGACAAGGTCTTCGGCTCGTCGACATACGGCGGCAGCCAGTTCCACTTCATCTTAGGACAGGAATTTTAATTGATAACACACTATATTATGAAAAAGCTCTTATTAACAGCCCTTTTTGCAATAATAGCCGCAGTGGGTGCAAATGCACAGAAATTTGCGTTGATAGACATGGAGTACATACTCAAGAATATACCCGCATATGAGCGTGCCAACGAACAACTCACCCAACAGTCAAAGCGTTGGCAGGGCGAGATAGACGACATAACCCTCGAGGCACAGACACTCTACAAGAAGTATCAGAGCGAGTCGGTATTCCTCTCCGACGAGCAGCGTACCAAACGCGAACAGGAGATACTTGCCAAAGAGAAGCAGGCAGGTGAACTCAAACGCAAATACTTCGGTCCCGAAGGCGAACTGTACAAGAAGCGCGAGAGTCTGATGGCTCCGATACAAGACGAGATATACAATGCCATCAAGGAAATATGCGATGCCAAAGGCTATTCGGCAGTTGTCGACCGCGCCTCGGCAGTAAGCATAATATACGCCTCTCCCAAGATAGATATAAGCAATGAGGTACTTGCAAAACTTGGTTATTCAAATTAATTGACTACCTTTGCAAAACTAAACGAACAAATAATAATATAAAAATATAAAGACAAATCATGAAAAAACTTCTTGTTTTATTGTTGATTGCAGCTCCTATGAGCCTATTCGCACAGAAATTCGGATATATCAATTCGGTTGAGATAGTACAGGTTATGCCCGAATATATCAAAGCACAGAACGATTACCAGACATTGCAGAAACAGTATGCCGACGAGTATGAGCGTTTGGGCAAGCAGTTCGAGAAAGAGAGAATGGAGTATGAGCAGGCAAAGGATTCGCTTCCCCCAGCCATCCTTGCACGCAGAGAGAAAAACCTTCAGGAACTTCTCAACCGCATACAGCAGTACGAGCAGGAGAGCGTTCAGAATCTTCAGCAGGCACAGGCAGCCAAGCTCGGTGAGGTAAACCAGGTGCTCAATAAGGCTATTCAGGCAGTAGGCGAAGCCGGCGGCTATGTATGCGTTTTCGACGTGGCAAGCGGTATCCCTTACATCAGCAAGACACTTTGCGAGGACCTTACAGAAACCGTAAAGACCAAACTCGGTATAAAGAAAGGCGCTAAGCCCGCAGCAGTTCCCGCTGCCGCAGCACCGGCGAAAAAATAATATACCCCGCTGATAATAAAAACGGAACTCAATAAGGGCAGGAAGGCTCATCTGCCTTTCCTGCCTTTTTCAAATTAAATAAAGGGAGCTTCCAAATAGAGTTCACCCTGCAAAAATTATATTTACTAATCTATAGAACTTCCCCAAAAATGCGTAAGTTCATCTTTTTGCTTATGATGTTGCCGATGGCAATCGTGGCACAGACAAATACATTCGGATATTTCCGTTACGGGAAAGTCATGGAACAGCTTCCCGAATACGCACAGGCTGTTAAAGAGTATGACGAACTGAAAAAACGTTGCGACACAGAGATTGCCCGCAACGAAGAGGAACTTACCAGAGCATACGTGGCCTACCTCGACGGACAGAACGAATTCCCCGAACCCATTTTGCGCAAGCGCCAGAAGGAGTTGCAGGAACTTGTAGACAAGAGTATCCTCTTCCGCGAGGAACTGACAGCATGGCTCGCAAAGGCACAGGATTCGCTTATGGCCCCTCTGCGTGCCAAAATAGACAATGCCGTAGGGCGTGTATGCATACACAACAATCTTGCATACATAATCGACCTCGACAATGCAGGATACAAATTCATTAATCCCACTTGCGGATTCGACATCACAAATGCCCTTCTCGGCACACTCGGCATCACAGCAACTGAGCAGAAAAGCGAGGGTGAGGGTAACGAAAATGCAGCACAATAGTCAAGAGCAATGGGGATAAACTATAAGCTTTCTCAATCTCCCGGTCCTATTGGAATATTCGATTCGGGTTATGGCGGATTGACAATATATCAGGAGATACAGCGCCTGATGCCGGAGTACGACTATCTCTATTTGGGCGACAATGCACGTACACCATACGGCACACGTTCGTTCGATGTAGTATATGAATTTACCCGCCAATCTGTGCGCTATCTTTTCCAGGCTGGTTGCCAATTGGTTGTGCTCGCCTGCAATACGGCATCGGCAAAAGCATTGAGAAGCATACAGCAGATAGACCTCCCGCAGATGGACCCTCGCCGCAGGGTGCTCGGCATCATACGTCCCACAGTCGAGAACATAGGAAATATCACCAAAAGCAACCACGTGGGAGTGCTTGCCACTGACGGCACCATAAAGTCAATGTCCTACCCATTGGAGATACGCAAGCTCTATCCCAATATACATGTAACAGGCGAAGCCTGCCCATTATGGGTCCCGCTTGTCGAGACTTCTGAGTATAATTCCCCCGGAGCCGATTATTTCATCAAGAAACACATCGACAACCTCATGGGGCGCGACCCGTTGATAGATACAATTATTTTGGGTTGTACACATTATCCTCTTCTTATCGAAAAGATTGAAAAATATGTCCCGGCGGGAGTAAAAGTAGTTACACAAGGCAAAGCTGTCGCAGAATCTTTGAAAGATTATTTAGACCGTCATTCAGATATCGAAAGGTTATGTACACGTGGTTCGCACAGTTGTTTCTGCACCACCGAATCCGAAGAAAAATTCAGAGAGCGAGCTTCTGTCTTTCTTCATCAGCCTGTTAAAGCAACAACTGTTATAATATAAGAGACAAGTTGAGTATTGTATAAGCAAGAAGCAGGGAAATTCCCCAAAGAAATAGGGAATTTCCCTATTTCTCTTTAACATGTGTATGTTACTTTTGCAGCTTCTAAGGCATCAAACCACCCTCAGAAGAAAATATTTTGCAAAAGAAGAAGTGTTATTCTATCTAAATTCCTACCTTTCCTCTATAAATCAATATGTCAATCCTTCCGACAATATGGCATTAGG
>CAYWIE010000063.1:0-10117 GCA_964458275.1 uncultured Bacteroidaceae bacterium | reverse complement strand
TTGCTACCGCAAACCGCAGAAATTCGCACGATTCCCAAATCGTTACCACGCTCTTCCCAAAATAACTTCAAGTGTTTATTCTTCAAACGATTAAGTCAAATCGATGAAATATTAAAATAAAATTTAAACAGCTTCTAAGAAGACAAGACAACAATGACGGCGTAAAGCCGTCATTGTTATTTTCTGATGGCACCGGTCCCTCAAATATCCTTGCAGAAACAGATTGTATGAAATTGACTATTCTGACAGACAACAAGCCTTCGGCAAACGGATTGCTGAATTGCGAGCATGGGCTCGCTATACATTTTGCATACAAGGGCAGGTCGTTTCTTGTAGATACAGGAGCAACCTCGCTGTTTGCAGTAAATGCCCGTACTCTTGGCATCGACATAGCCGATGTCGATTATCTTATTCTCTCGCATGCCCATGCAGACCACACAGGCGGCTTGCGCACCTTTCTTGAAAACAACAGCAAGGCAAAGGTCTATCTTTCGCAGAGTGTTTTCGGAAATTCGTTCTGTTCGACACGTCGCGGAGCAAAAAGAGACATTTCTCCCGACCAAAGCTTGTTTGAACAATACAGCGAAAGGTTTGTGCCGGTAGTCAGGAACATGACACTATGTGAAGGAGTCTCGATAATTTCGGATATAAAAGATTCTTATAAACGTCCGGCTGCAAATGCCACACTGCTGAGGAATGATGCTCCCGACGATTTTTCACACGAAATATTTGTAACGGCAGATACCGATTCGGGCAAGGTTGTACTGTCGCCATGCTCACACTGCGGAGCTTTGAATATAATAGACTCCGCAGAAGGAGACATTTCCCATTATGTAGGCGGGCTCCATCTGCTCGATTCCGACGGGTATTTTGTATATGAAAGCGACGAGGAGCTATACGGGATAGCCGCTGCAATAAAAGAAAGGAATATAAAACTTCATACAGGGCATTGCACCGGTGAGAGAGCAAAAAAGATATTCTCGCAGTTCTCAGAACATCTGTTCTCCGAATTCTGCACAGGATATACTTTGTGCTTGGATTGAAATCCGTGAGTCCCTGCGTCTAAAAACAGACGGTTTATTTTGTTCTGTATCTTCCTTGTGCTATCTTTGCTATTGAATGCAAAGCTGTACATCATTGATTTTTAGAAACAGTGGCAAAAACAATTAACGATATATGAAAAATTGCAATATAGAACTCTTTATGCCTGCTTCGGCAGGGGAATATGACAATGTGAGGAATCTTGTCGAGCAGGGATGCATTGCCAAGGTACACTATTGGTGCCTTCCGCAAACAGAACTCTCTTCCATGCCCGAAGGGGTTGACGTTATACATACAACCTCATTGTCCGACAGCGCTCTCTTTATGAATATGGCATCACAGGCAACAGCAGACTATCTGCTGTATGTCGCCAAGCACAGTGTAGAAATGCCTTCGGCAGAGACAATAATGAAAATGGTTGATGCGATGCAGAACGACAATTCTGTAATGCTTTACTCCGACTGCTACAAAGTAGTGGATGGCGAGCGCGAAGAGGCACCGGTGATAGATTATCAATGCGGCAGTCTGAGAAACGATTTCGATTTCGGATCGCTGATTCTGATACGCACATCGGCATTGAAAGAATATCTTGCACAGGAGAAGATCATGTACAAGTTCGCTGGTTTTTACCAGATGAGGCTGGCTCTGAGCAGAACAGGCTCTTTCACCCATTTCAAGGAATTTGCATATACCGAGTGTGAAGATGACAATAGAAAGAGCGGTGAGAAGCAGTTCGATTATGTAAATCCAGCGCAACGCGAAGTGCAGGTGGAGATGGAATTTGCATGCACAGAGCATCTGAAACGCTTAGGCGGTTATCTGTGTCCCGGAAAATATGAGAAAATAGACCTCTCTGAGGGAGAATTCCCGGTAGAGGCATCTGTAATTATTCCGGTGCTTAACCGAAAGACCACGATTGCCGATGCCATCAACTCAGTGCTAAGGCAAAGTTGTTCATTTACATTCAATATTCTGGTTGTCGACAACCATTCGACCGATGGAACAAGCGAAATTATCGACTCTTTCGACGACGGAAGGGTAGTGCATATTGTCCCCGAATCAACCTCCTTAGGCATTGGCGGGTGCTGGAATCATGCAGTGCAGAGCAAAATGTGCGGACGATTCGCCGTGCAACTCGACAGCGACGATATTTACAGCGGTGATGATACTTTGCAGAAGATTGTAGATGAATTCTACAGACAACAGTGTGCAATGTTGATAGGTACATACAGAATTTGCAATTTCGAATTGGAAACATTGCCTCCCGGTATTATAGACCACAGAGAGTGGACCGAAGAGAATGGTCGCAACAATGCGTTGCGCATAAACGGGTTGGGTGCTCCGCGTGCCTTTTACACTCCTGTCATACGCAGCATAGGATTCCCCAATGTCAGCTACGGAGAGGATTATGCCGTAGGTTTGAAAATATCGCGCCGATACAGAATAGGACGCATATATGATGTACTTTATCTCTGCCGCCGTTGGGGAGGAAACTCCGATGCGGCTCTGTCGCGCGACAAGGTCAATGCCAACAACTATTATAAAGATTCCATCCGCAGCGAAGAGCTCAGAGAGCGCATTAAGTTAGTTAAGGAGTGGGCCGGTCCTTGCCGTCGTGGAATCTCGTTTTTTTTTGACAAACAGCTTGCTGCATGGAGCGATGTGGCAGAGCGTTACAAGGCACTCGATGCAGTTGAGACCAAAAGCTTCGGCAATGGCATTGAAATGCAGTTCAATCCTGCACGTATAAGGTCAACAGCAGCAGCTGTTGACAAAAAGAGCATTGCCGAACGTCCCTGCTTCTTGTGTCCCGACAACCGACCCTCAGAGCAGATTGGCAGAGACATTTGCGGTTCATTGGAGATACTGGTCAATCCGTTCCCCATCATCGGTGAGCATTATACTATTGTCGCTAAGGAACATACACCTCAGCAGATTGCTCCATTCTATCCGGATATGCTTTTCATAGCCAGACGCTGGCGCGGAATGGCGATATTCTACAATGGAGCCACATGTGGTGCTTCGGCTCCCGACCATGCCCATCTTCAGGCTGTGCCATCGAGACACCTGCCAATGCTCACGTCAAAATGGATGAAAAGGATTCTTGGCGATGCAACCCTCGTCTGTGGATGCAAGGAAGACGGAATACTATTCAGCGCATCATATATTGTGCCGCTCTTCCTGATAAAATCCTCCACAGAGCAGAGCATGGAAGAGTCTTTTGCCAAGTTGATGTCAGCTCTGCCCATTGATGACGCAGCAACCGAGCCGGCTGTCAATATCATAACTTTCCACAAAGCGAGCGAGGGGTGGACCACTATTGTTGTTCCGCGTGCCAAGCATCGCCCCGACTGCTATTTTGCAGAGGGCAGCGGGCAGCGTATCATCAGTCCCGGAACGATTGATATGGCAGGAATGATTATTGCTGCACGACGAGAGGATTTCGATAATATTACTGCCGACGATGCGGCTTCGATAATGAAAGAGGTAGCACTCCCATTGGATGTCTGTGCAGAGGTTGTAGCTAAATTGAACGGCGCGGAATGAGGAAGATAGATGTAGGCATATTGTTGTCCGATAAGGTCTCTTTTTCTTTTGTCGGCGAATATTGCTGCGCAAGCGGCAATTGCAATGGAAAGCATACAGCATCGGTTGTCGACGGAAAGATATTCTGTAACAATACCCTCTGCGACAGATTGCTGTTCGAGCCTTGCAACGATGATTCCTTCTTTACCGTAGAGAACGTGGTAATAGGCATAGATTTTCATTGGCAACGCAAAGAAAACCAGTCGTTCAAGGGTATGCTTCTGCTTTTTGTCGAAGATGGCAAGGTGAGGGTGGTCAACAGAGTGGCAGTAGAGGATTATCTCATCAGTGTAATCTCTTCGGAAATGTCGGCAACCTCATCCATGCAATTGCTTAAGGCGCATGCCGTCATTTCGCGCAGTTGGCTCTATGCACAGCTCAAACGAGCGGAAAAGGAGATAAATGCAGCATCCCTTTGCGAGTATTCCGATGAGGATGAGATTATACGCTGGTATGCGCGAGAAGATCATACGCTGTTCGATTTCTGTGCCGACGATCATTGCCAGCGCTATCAAGGAATAACAAAGGTCGCAAATTCCAATGTAGTGCGTGCTGTCAGAGAGACGGAGAATATTGTGCTTGCGCATGGCAACGAGGTTTGCGATGCCCGTTTCAGCAAATGTTGCGGTGGCGTAACCGAAAAATTCTCAGCTTGTTGGGAAAATAATGATATAGAATATCTCACAGCGTTGCGCGATGCAGAGTGCGATGGCTTGTTGCCACAGATTGATACCGAAGAGGGTGCGAGGGAGTGGATTGAGAGTGTTCCCGAATCTTTCTGCTCGTCGCCTGACGAAAATGTGATATTGCAGGTGCTCAACAGCTACGACCGCGAGACTGCCGATTTCTATCGTTGGAATGTTGTCTATGACCAAGATACTCTCTCATCGCTTGTGCGCGAAAAGAGCGGAATAGACTTCGGTACAATCGAAGAACTTTTGCCTGTTGAGCGTGGAGCATCAGGACGTATTGTCAAACTAAGGATTGTCGGTACCAAAAGGAGTCTGACCGTCGGCAAGGAACTTGAGATAAGACGTTGGCTCTCGCCTTCCCATCTTTACAGTTCGGCGTTCGTAGCCGACAAGGTGGCAACAGCCGGCGGTGCTGTCAAGTTTGTGCTGAAAGGTGCAGGATGGGGACACGGCGTAGGTCTGTGTCAGATAGGTGCTGCTGTGATGGCAGAAAAGGGTTATGGATACGAAGAGATACTTGCGCACTATTACCCTGGAACAGAATTGATTAATTTAGAAACAGCTTCTTAGAAACTTTTTACAAATGAACAAAATTGAGAAAAAACCCTCTTTTTGGGTGTCATTGTTGCCTATAGTAACATTGGCAATATTGCTCGCAGTAGTTATTGTCTTGAAGGGTGCAGACGCTCTTGATGGTGGCAGTCAGTTTGCCCTCATACTGTCGACGGCTGTCGCAGCAACATTGTCAATCGGCATATATGGCGTGAAGTGGGAAACACTGGAGAACGCTATTGCCAATAATATTTTTTCGTCGAGCGGCTCCATACTCATATTCCTTTTCATCGGTGCTATTGCAGGCTCATGGATGGTGAGCGGTGTTGTACCCACGCTTATATGTTACGGGCTTCAGATTCTGCATCCTGCGGTATTTCTCGTTTCGGCATGCGTGATATGTTCGGTAGTGAGTGTTGTAACCGGCAGTTCGTGGACAACATGCGCAACATTGGGCGTAGCTCTTATGGGCATAGGCTACTCAAACGGCTTTCCCGAATGGTGGACAGCGGGAGCGGTTATATCGGGTGCATATTTCGGCGACAAGATGTCCGCCCTCTCCGACACGACAGTGCTTGCCGCTTCTACGGCAAAAGTGCCGCTATTTGCCCACATACGCTATATGATGTACACAACAGTTCCCACATATATAATAACTTTGCTTATTTATACAATTGCAGGAATATGTATATATGACAGCAGCAATGCTATTTCGAGCGAACTTGTTGATGCATTGCATGGAGTATTCAATATTTCGCCGTGGCTGCTTGTCGTGCCGTTGTTCACCTTTGTCCTTATAGCTAAGAAGGTACCAGCATTGCTTACGCTCTTCTTGTCGATGTTTGCTGCATGTATAGCAATGCTTGTCTTCCAGCCCTCGATTGTGGCTCAGATTGGTGGCAGCGATGTGCTGGACTTTAAGTCGGCAGTGCTCGGTGTGCTGACAAGCTGCTGTAATTCAACCGCAATAGAGACCGGACACGATGTCCTTAACAGCCTTGTGGCTACAAGGGGAATGGGTGGTGCACTCAATGTCATCTGGCTTGTACTCACAGCAATGTGTTTCGGAGGCGTGATGGTGGGCAGTGGAATGATGGGAGCAATCACTGCAACCTTGTTGAAAGGCGTCAATACAGTTGCAAAAGCAGTTTCTGCAACCGTATTTTCGGGATTATTCTTCAACTGTTGTACGGGCGACCAATTTATGTCGATAATACTTGCGTGCGACCTCAATAAAGAGAGTTTCGACAAGTTGGGACTCGACCGTCGTCTCCTGAGCCGTTCGGCTGAGGATTCGGCAACTGTTACTTCTGTGCTTATACCGTGGAATACCTGTGGCGTTGTTCAGAGTATGGTGTTGGGAGTGCCTACAATGGTTTTTGCTCCTTTCTGCTTCTTCAACATTATAAGCCCGTTGATGAGTATTCTTGTTGCAAAGCTGAATTATAGAATCTTACGTGTCGAGAGGAGTGCGGATGAGATAGCTTCTTAGTTTGGATAATATAGTCGAATTTGGCATACGAAGGTCATAAACCGAATTTAAATGCACTTTTTGTTTTCAGGCTTATATTCGTTTAGAATGATTGTTTTCATCTTACAATTGTTATTCATGTGCAATATTACTGTTTTTTTCAATTCACACTCCGTACTGCATAAAATAATACACATTTTATGCAATACGGAGTGTTGTTTTGAAAATAATCTTTCCAATAAAATTCAAGCAGCTTCTTAATTGTTTCATGTCAAAAATAACGAGTGATAAAAGCCGCATGACTTTTATCACTCGTTATTTTTGATATATGATATATCTGTTATTTCTTCTTCATTTTAAACATGACCATTGCCATTATTGTTACAGTCATTATTCCTCCGCAGATGTATGCGAGGGTGCGGTTTTCCATGCCGAACATCATAGGCGAAATGAATATGTAGGATGAGCAGACATATGTCATTATCAATGCCGGCAACAAAGATATGATTGCAGGTTTCTCCTTCTTGGCAAGGTAACATGTTATGCACCATAGGGTGATTGCGGCAAGTGTCTGGTTGGTCCAAGCAAAGTAGCTCCATATTGTTTGGAACGGCAGTGCGAAGATGATGAACAGTGCCATCGCAAAGAGGGGTATTGATACGATTATACGCTTCATGAGCGGTTTCTGGGAAACATTGAACATGTCTGCAATGATGAGACGTGCCGAGCGGAAGGCGGTGTCGCCCGATGTTATTGCGCATGCTATCACACCGAATATTACAAGTCCGGCTATTACGCTTCCTAAGGTCGTTTCAGAGATAATGTTGACAAGTGTGGCTGCATTGCCGTTGTTCTCGGCTATGGCATTGTTGAGTCCCTCTACGCCTCCCCAGAATGCCATTGCGATAGCTGCCCAGATGAGGGCTACAATGCTCTCGGCTATCATCGCGCCGTAGAAGATAGGTCTGCTCTCTTTTTCCGATGTCATGCAACGTGCCATCAGGGGTGATTGTGTCGCATGGAAACCGGAGATTGCTCCGCAGGCTATTGTGGTGAAGAGCATGGGGATAATAGGGAATTTTTCAGGGTTCCTTATCTGGTTTTCAAGTGTGGTAAGTTCGGGGATTACGTATGTGTCACTGTTGAACAGAAGTACTCCCAATATGCCTAATGCCATGATGAGCAGTGCCAATCCGAATATAGGATACAGTTTTCCTATAATCTTGTCAATGGGCAGGATGGTGGCAAGAATGTAATAGATGGTGATGATGGAAAATACAATAATCGTCTCCCATGTGGTGGTGCCTGTCGCTATTCCTTCCAATGCAGGCATAGATATGTTGCCGGTTATGAGTGCAGCAGGCTGGGAAGTGAACACCGCGCCGACAAGTACCATGAGCAGCACCGTGAAGACGCGCATGAATATCTTGGTGTTGTTGCCGAGATATTTTCCTATAATTTCGGGCAGGCTCAATCCGTTGCTCTTGAGTGAGATTACGCCGGCTATATAGTCGTGCATGGCGCCCATGAATATACCGCCGAGTGTTATCCACAAGAATGCTACGGGACCGTAGGCAGCTCCCAATAGGGCGCCGAATATGGGACCGAGACCCGCAATGTTTAGCAATTGGATGAGGAACGTTTTCCATTTGGGCATGGGGATGTAGTCTACTCCGTCGTACATCGTGGTTGCCGGAGTGGGGTTCTTTTCGTCAATTTCGCATACTTTGTCGAGATACTTTCCATAAGTGAAGTATGCAATTATAAGTGCCGATAGGCATATTAGAAATGTTATCATAGATGTAGATTATTTTATAAATTGCAAAGATACGAACAAACGAGCGAAAGTTGTGCAAGCGAATGGGTGAAAATTCATTTTCACACGCAATGAGCGCAGCTAAACTTCGCTGAAAGCATAAATATCAAGCTTGCTTGAATATTTTTTGCAGCGAGTGCAGTGTATCTTCGCGATTTATCGCAAAAATACAAATTAATATCGCAAATTTCGGGGTAGCTTCGTGTGAAGCAACCCCGAAATGAATATTGTTTGATAGTCTTTTTGAAATGAATTCCTCATTATAGGCTTTCGCCGAAATCTTTGCGGAATTTTTCTGCCAACTGTTCCTGCCAATAGCCTTTCTCTTTGAGTCGGCCGAAGAAGAAACGCAATACAGAAGGCTCTTCCACCCATTCGAGTCCGCCGATGAGTTCGCGGTTGTCCCAAAGCCATTTCACGCGGTCGGCAACATATTTGAGTTGTGATAGTGTATATACACGGCGTGGTACGGCAAGACGCATTAGCTCAAGTTCGGAATATGGCTCTGTACCGTCGGGGTTACGTTGCTCTGAAAGTGTTCCGCGTTCCATGCCTCGGATACCTCCGGCAATGTAGAGAGCTGCTGCAACAGCTGCTGCGGGGTATTCATTGTGGGGCATATCGGGTACAAATGCTCCTGCATTGAGGTGGCAACCCAATCCTCCGGCAGGGAGAATGACGGGCACTCCGTACTCGTTGAGCTCATTTGCAAGATAGTTGATGAATTCGGGGCCCTGATTGATGTATTCCATGTCGAGGCTCTCATAAAGGCCTTGTGCCATTGCTTCCATAGAGCGTACGTCCATACCTCCGTATGTGAGGAATCCTTCGTAGAGGGGGATGTATTCCATCATCATCTTTGTATATTTTGCATCCTTGCTTGTGATTATGCCGCCTTTGGCAAATCCAAGTTTACGTGCAGAGAAGTAAATGATGTCGAAATGGTCGGCAAGCAGATGGTAGATTGACTTGATGTCCATGTATTTGCAGCGTGCTTCGCGTGTCTTCATGAAGTAGACGTTGTCCTGAAGGAGTGATGCGTCAAGTACGCTTATTATCTTGTTGTCGTGGCAGATGTCTGCTACAGCAAGCATGTTTTCGAGAGATACGGGCTGACCGCCGATGAGGTTTGTGCCGGCCTCTACGCGAACGAACGCTACATTCTCTGCACCTTTCTCGTTAATTGTCGCGCTGAGTTTTTCGAGGTCGAAATCTCCTTTGAAAGGATCGTCAGACTGAGGCTTCAGACCTTTCTCTGCCACCAGCTCCTCAACTGTTCCGCCCATGCGTGTGATGTGAGCTTTGGTGGTTGTAAAGTGGAAGTTCATCAATGCTACCTGTCCGGGTTTCACCAATGCCGATGCAAGAATGTTCTCACATGCACGTCCCTGATGTGCAGGCAGCACGTTGTCTGTTCCAAATACCTCTTTTACGGCATCCTTTACTCTTGCGAATGTTTCAGAGCCTGCATAAGAATCGTCTGCACGCATGGCTGCTGCCATTTGCAGGTCGGTCATTCCGTTTACGCCGGAGTCTGTGAGCATATCAAGATATATGTCGCGGTTTTGGAGAAGGAATGTGTTGTTGCCTGCCTCTTGAATCTTTTTCAAACGTTCTTCTACGGGGAGAAGTGAGATTTTCTGAACCATACGCACCTTGTGCATTTCAAGTGGCACCTGATTTTGTGCCTGATAGAATTTTACTGCCATAATTTAATATTTGTATTTGTTGTTTTAATTTAATATTTATGGGCATTTGTGATATATGCCTTTGGTCGGTGGCAAATGTATTATTAAACAATAATAAGTTGTGTACTATTTTTACGGATAAAAATACCTTTTTTACTTATATTTAAAATAAATACCAATTTCAAATACCATTATTACTGAATTGTGAAACAAAATAGTACCTTTCCTCTATAAATCAATATGTCAATCCTTCCGACAATATGGCATTAGG
>CAYWIE010000062.1:0-10492 GCA_964458275.1 uncultured Bacteroidaceae bacterium | reverse complement strand
CTTTGTTATTCTTAACCGCAATCAAACGTACGTTTACAAGAAGAACATCAGCGAGCTTGCCATGCACCGCGACAAGCTGCGCGAGGGCGTCAACCGCTGTCTGTTGCTTACCGCAGAGGGCACACCCTTGAGCGAACGGATGTTTTTTGTGAAGCACTCTGCACCGCAGCAGGGCGACCTTGTCCCCATAAAGCTAAAAGCCGAAATTAACGGCATTTCGGCCGAGGAAAAGACATTCTACAAGCCCTACCGCAAGCTGACGGTAAAAATAAGCAGCGAGGATGGCTCGCCGTTGCCCAAAGATGGCAGCTACTCGGTAGCGGTCACCGGCGAAGAGAATAGCATCCTCACAAGCTATTCGAATAACATATATACACAAATGTTGCTCGCCTCAGAGCTTAAAGGCTACATTCCCGACGCTTCGCAATATTTTGCAGACGATACAAAAAGCACACGCAATAACCTCGACCTTCTTATGCTCACACACGGCTGGACATCCTGCGATTGTTGGTCGCCATCGACCGGTGCGTGGCGTGCCGAATATTGGGAGGGGCCGCGAGTCCATGCTTATAAGGATGTTCTTACTGCCTTTGACGTATTGCAAAGTGCCTTTTGGCGACACAACTACAATTGGGCCTATTGGGTGAAACTGATAGTGGTGAAAGGCGAATACAATAACAACGAGACTCTTATTGAAGATACCGAGTACCTTAAAGGTAAGGACCCTATAAAGATGATGAATTTTAAGGAGTTTGTTATCAGAAGCGATGAAAAGACACTAAAATTATTTGAAAATGAAGAGACCAATAATACGCCTATAACCAATACGGATGCCCCTGCAAGTATTCAAAGGACAAAAAACAGCCGTAATACATATTTAAGTAAAAGACATTTCCGCCCATTCTATTATGGCTTTCTGCTTAAAAGCTCAATTTACCCGCAGGACGATAAAGAGATAGACGGTTACCCCGGCTATCTTAGATTCAGAAACGAAATGCGCACAGGTTGGCCAAGAACTCCAAACTACGTTGCTTGTTTCATCCCCAATAAAGAGGAGGATAAAGTAATGCAAGGAATAATCCCCGAACTTGCCGTAAAGACCACCTGTCGCTACACGCGCGTACAAGGCTACAATGAAAGTAAGCGATTCTATTCGCCCGACTACACAAACAACAAACCCGACAAAAATATAAAAGACTATCGCCGCACATTGCTGTGGAACCCCAATGCCACTGTCGGCGACGATGGTTGCATCACAGTTGAACTGCACAATAATAGTAAGGAAAGTATTTTGCTTTTGGATGCTACAGGGGTGGACAATGGAATTTTATATATAACCAAGGTAAACGATCTTTAACAAAGATAAATAAGGATGAAAATTGGCGAAAATAAGAAGCTGTTTATTGCACCGTTTAATAAAAATATGGTTATATTTGCAACAAACAAAATATTATTCCTTAATAGGCATAAAATATAAATATGAACAATATTTTATTACTTAACATTGCGAGTCCAAACGAAGTTGCCATGCAGATTGCAGCTCGTGTAAAATCGCGACGCTTGGAACTGAACCTGACCCAAGAGGGATTGGCAACGAGAGCAGGCATAAAGTTCGCCACCTATCGTCGCTTTGAACAAACGGGTGAAATTTCATTAAGGAGCTTACTTCAAATAGGCTTTGCACTGAATGCCCTCTCAGACTTTGATGGGCTATTCGCACAAAAGCAGTATCAGTCGCTTGACGATGTGTTGAATGAAAATAGAGTTAATCGTAAAAGAGGAAAGAAAAATGAATAGCATCAAACAGATTGAAGTTATATATACCGGACGTATGGTCGGTCGTTTGGCTTTGACCAAAGAGGGACTGTGTGCTTTTGAATATTCGACAGAATGGCTTGCTGCTGGATTTTCAATTTCCCCGTTTGAGTTACCGCTACGCGGTGGCGTATTTATTGCCAAGCCCCAACCGTTCGATGGCGGATTCGGAGTGTTTGATGACTGTCTGCCCGACGGTTGGGGATTGTTGATTCTTGATAGATACTTGCAACAAAAAGGAATAAACCCTTGGAACCTTACTATTCTTGACCGCCTTGCATTGGTGGGTTCTACGGGCCGTGGAGCCTTGGAGTTCAGACCCGACAAGAGCATCGTAACAAAGCAGGAGTATGCCGATTTTGAGAAACTTGCATTAGAGGCCGAGCAGATTCTTGACAGCGATGAATATACAGGCGAAGGCATCGAAGAGTTTCAGCGTCGAGGAGGCTCACCCGGTGGTGCCCGCCCCAAAATATTCACCCGTCATGAGGGCAAAGAGTGGTTGGTTAAGTTTCGCGCCAAACACGACGCGAAACGTATCGGTCGCGACGAATATGAATATTCACTGCTTGCAAAGAAGTGTGGTGTTGAAATGCCCGAAACACGTTTGTTCGAGAATAAATATTTCGGTGTAGAACGTTTCGACCGTACAACGAGCGGTAAACTACATGTGGTGAGCATGGCCGGTCTTATTGGAGCAGACTATCGTATGCCAAGCATTGATTATTCTCATATTTTCAAAGTTTGCGCGGCGCTCACACATAGCGTAGCCGAACTATGGAAAGTGTTTCGTCTGATGGTCTTCAACTATCTGATTGGAAACAAAGATGACCACGCAAAGAACTTTGCCTTTATCTATCGCGACGGAGACTGGCATTTTTCTCCGGCCTACGACCTGCTGCCAAGCGATGGAATAAATGGCTATCAAACAACATCCATAAATGATAGCATTGAACCAACCAAAGATGATTTAATAGCAGTTGCAGCTGGAGTGGGACTGAACAAAAAAGAGGCGGAAGATGTATTCGACACAATGCAGAAGATTATTGACAAAGATTCCTGAAACGGATATTACATACAGTTCTGTTGCTACTTGTTGCCCTTTTCTCGTACGCCGATGAAAAGCGCCTTATGGCGACATAACTACAATTGGGCATATTGGGTGAAAATGATAGTATCACAAGGAGAGTACAGCAGCGAAAAAGTGCCGTAGAAGACAAAGAGTACATAAAAGGTGAAGAGCCTATAAGAATGATGAACTTCAAAGAGATTGTCATACGCAGCGACGAACCTACATTGCAGCAGTTCAATAACGAAAGATGGAACAGTCAGCGAACGGGCTACCCAAGCATCCCAACTTTGTTGCCTGTTTCATTCCCAACAAAGAAGAGGACAAAGTGACGCAAGGAATAATCCCCGACTGCCGTAAAGACCACCCGTCGCTACACACGCGTGCAAGGGTACAACAAAAGCAAAAAATTCTATTCGCCCGACTATACAAACAACAAACCCGACGAAGATACAAAGGACTACCGCCGCACATTGCTATGGAACCCCGATGCCACTGTCGGCGACGATGGCTGCATCACAGTTGAACTGCACAACAATAGCAAGGAAAGTGTGTTGTTACTGGATGTTTCTGGGATAATTAACGGGAATTTTTATATGGTAAGCAGTTTCTAAAAACAGCAATGGGCAACAGTATCTGTCGCCCATTGCTGTTTCATTTTTTATTGATTGAAAATATTTCAAGCAGCGTCTATTTCTTCTTCTTGAAAAGGTCGAGAGCTTTGTTTATCACTTGCTCTTTCACCTGCTCTTTTACATCTTTCTTGGCATCAGTGGATGTGGAATCACTTTTATTGCTTCCTCCCAACAGCTTGTCAATGACTTTCTCACCGACTTTTTCTATAGCTTTGTTCGCAGCCTGTTTTGCAAGACTCTCCATGTCTATGCTGACTTTAGGCGAAGTGAAAGTGCCGCCAATGTTCATATCCACAGTGCCGAACTGAGAAATCTTTCCTGCCGATTCGGGGATAGTTATCTTGCCTTTGTAGTCAATTGTCTGGTCGAGTCCGGTAGAGCCGGAAAGATTCATCTTGTAATCCTCCAGTTTAATGTCGAACGGTTTAGTGTTTATGCGTCCGTCGGCAATTGTAAATTCAATTTTCATGTCTTTTACTTTAGCCTGTTTGAGCGAAGGCTTCTTTACAATGTCAGCCACCATGTCAATGGCTTTAACACCGCTTAGGCTCAGGTCTTTTGTAGATAGGTTTCCGCTACCGTTGAGACTGTTTATCACAGGGCTCATGTTGTTGTCGAGCAATGTGTTTATCTTGACGTTGCCCGAAAATTCACCTTTGAGAGAGTTGAAGATGGGGGCAAGTTTCTGTATCATGTCGAGGTCGCGGTAAGCTGCCGCAAAGCCTATGTTGTTGAGGCTGAAACCGGCGTTGAAACGTGGCTCGCTGTTTTTGGGTGTTGCGTATGAACCGTTTACGACAACAGTGCCGTCCATTGTGTTGAGAGAGAGATTCTGCATATCGGCTTTGCTCTCTTTGACGATGAGCAAGCCGTTGATGTTCTTGAAGTTCATCTTGTTCATCAGCACCTCTTTCATCTTCACCTGCATGCGGAAGTCGATGTTGTCAGGAATCTCAATGATGCCCATCGCAACTGTGTCTGACGCAGCACTTCCGGCTTCGGTGGTGGCGCTGCTGTCGCTACTCATGAAGTCGTTGAGGTTGAACCTGTTGCTTGCAATGTTAAGTGTACCTTTGAGTGTTGTGCCTTTGAGTACATATCCCATGTAATTCTCGAAACGGCTGTCGAATGTAAGGTCATTGTCGCCGATGTTTACGGTTGTCTCGCTAAGTTCAAGATAGCGGGGGGTGAAGCTGAATGTGGATTTTTTGATGTTTACATCGGGAATGTCTTTCATTTGCAGTTTCATGTCGGCAAGGTTTATTTTTCCTGCTGCCTGCATGCGGTCGTACAGCTCTTTCTGTATGTATGACAAACATCCGCTGATGCTCATGTCAGCATCGACAATTCCGTTCAACTGCATATCTTCGAGAGGATATACATCCTTTATCTTGCCGAGGTCGAGCTTGCCCTTTGCCGATACGTTGAATGTGGGGTCGCTGACAGGAGTCTTTACATCTGCCGTCATGCTGAAGGGGTTGCCTGCCAATGTGAAGTTGAACGGGTTGACATTCACAGTAGTTGCGTCCAATGCTCCTCCGGGATTCTTTACGCTTGCAGCAATGTTGATTTTTTCAACACCAGCCGGCAGTGAGGGGTAGCGGAACATAGCGTTCTTTACATTGAGGCTTACATCGAAAGAGGGCATTATGCTGTCGCCTATCATGCTGCCTTTTGCAAGAGCTGTGAGAGATGCTTCTCCTTCGGTCTTCAGTCCCTCGAAATCTTTTGCATAGATGGCAGGGATGAGCGAAAGTATCTCCTTGAAACTAATCTCGTTTGAGTTGAGCTTAAGGTCCATGTCCATGCCTTGCTCCGTCATAGCCACCCATCCGTCTATTGTCGCGCGAATGGCGTTGAGAGAAAGGCTGTTCTCCTTGAGTGTAAACTTGTTGGTGGTGAAGTCGGCGTCAATGTTCATTGATGCGTCCACCTTTGCACGGCTCAAAAGGGGAATTTCTCCTGTGCGGAATGTTACCGCAGGAGTTTCTGCTTCGAGCTCCAATGTTGTGCGTTCGCTTCCGAAATCTCCGCTGCACGATGCATCAAGCTCTGCAACCTCGGCATACATTCCTGCCTGACGGTCGTCATAGACAAGTGTAAGATCGCTGATGCTAAGTTTGCGCAACTGTATGCGGAACGCACTGCTTGTTGTGTCGGCGGGTGTCTCGCTCTCTTCCGCAGCGGCTTTCATTATGTCCCAATTGGGGCGACCGTCCTGCAATACGATTGCTTTGGCTTTTGTGTCGTCGATGATTATCTTGCTTATCTCAATGCCGTTGTCTCCGAAAAGGGACATGACGTTTACGGCTGCTGTCAACTCGCCGCATCTGAGCAGTGTGTCATTCTCGAATTCTCCTGTTCCTTTCAGCCAAAAGCCTTCGAGAGTGATGGATGCAGAGGGGAATTGGCTGATGAGACTAATGTCGAGATTGTCAAAGTCGAAGGTAGCATTAAGCATTTTGTTGCCCTCTTCCTTTATTATGCCCTCTATTTTATCCTTGAAGGCATAAGGAATAGCCATTAAGACTACCAACAGAAGTATAATTACAGCTACTGATATTTTTATAAATTTCTTCATAGGTTGTTATGTGTTTTTAAATTTGCAAAAATCAACGCGAAATTACTCAAATTATGGTAATAATTCCTCTATATATTATATTATTAACAATTTGTTAACAAAAAATATGTTTCACCGTCGTGCCTCGATGCTTTTCTGAATAAATTCAGGAAAAATAATATCTCTTTCGCTAAATATAATTATCTTTGCAGAGCAATGCTGGGCTGCACTTGCAGTGAATATCAGCAAAATATATGCGACGGGAATTCTTTTTATTTCCGCCGTATTTTGTTATCGGATTTTTATCTTGTTATCAATTAATATTTAAACTTAGACTATGAGCAACACTGCTACAAACGGAAAAATCAAGTTCAGCAAGGCCTTTTGGGTTGCAAATACCGTTGAACTGTTCGAGAGAGCAGCCTACTATGGCGTATTTATTGTAATTACACTCTATCTTAGCCGTATTCTCGGATTCGACGATATTCAGTCGGCTGCCATTGCCGGCGTCTTTTCGGCTTGTCTCTATCTGCTGCCCACATTTGCCGGTGCGCTTGCCGACAAGATAGGTTTCCGCAATTCTATGCTTTTAGCATTTACGTTGCTTACCTGCGGTTACCTTGGACTCGCAATCTATCCCACATGGCTTCAATCGGCAGGCCTGGTAGAGTATAGCGATACTACAAAGTTTACCGGACTTCTCGACAGCAATCTGAGATACGGTATCATCCCTATCATGGCACTGATTGTTTGTGGCGGTGCTTTTATCAAGAGTGTGATTTCGGGTACTGTCGCAAAGGAGACTACTCCCGAAACACGTGCAAAAGGATTCTCAATCTTTTATGCAATGGTAAACATCGGCGCATTTTCGGGAAAGACCATTGTGAAGCCCTTGCGCGAAGCACTCGGAAACGAAGGACTCATCACTTTGAACTACTTCTCGGCTACAATGACATTCCTTGCTCTGTTGGCAATCTGGTTCTTCTACAAGAGTACACAACATTCGGGCGAGGGCAAGACTTTCGGGCAAATATGGAATGCACTTGTAAAAGTGTGTTGCAACGGACGTCTCATCACACTAATCATCATCATTACAGGCTTTTGGATGGTGCAGCACCAGTTGTATGCCACAATGCCGAAGTATGTGCTTCGTCTCGCCGGAGAGGGGGCTTCGCCGTCGTGGTATGCCAATGTGAATCCTTTGGTGGTGGTGATTGCAGTGAATTTTGTTACAGCCCTTATGCGTAAGTATTCTGCGCTGACTTCAATGACTGTAGGTATGTTCATTATGCCTATTTCGGCTCTTTGCATGGCATCGGGAAACATGCTCGACTCTTCGCAGACAATCCTCTCAATGCATCCGGTGGCTTTCATGATGGTTGTGGGTATCATTTTCCAAGGATTGGCAGAGACATTCATTTCGCCCCGTTTCCTTGAGTATTTCTCGCTCCAGGCTCCAAAGGGCGAGGAGGGACTTTATCTTGGATTCAGTCATCTTCACTCTTTCCTTTCGTCGATTTTCGGATTCGGTATTTCGGGATTCCTGTTGAGCAAATATTGTCCCGAACCCATGCTCTTTGCTACTCACGAAGAGTGGTTGGCTGCAAGTGCCAATGCCCATTATATTTGGTACTATTTCGGTGCCATAGCGTTGGTGTCGGCTTTTGCACTTATAATTTACGGCAGAGTCGTAAAATATTTGGATGCAAAGAAACAGTAGAAAACCCATATGATTTCTTTCGATTTGCATTCAGCTGAATGCAAATCGAAAGAAATCATATGGGTTTTTTATTGAACTTTGGTTTAAAATTGTATCTTTGTAAATTATTCATGACTGTCTCTTCAGAGGCTGTCATAATGAATGTTGTTATTAGTTAATAAGTTGTATGTAGATATGAACGAAAAAGCTAAAGGTTATATTTACGGCATAATGGCAGCTGCGGCTTACGGACTTAATCCGCTGTTCGCGGTTCCGCTTTACGATGCGGGAATGGACCCCGACTCGGTGCTGTTTTTCAGGTATCTTTTTGCAATACCCATGATTGCTGTAACGATGATAGTGCGCGGACGCGGTTTCAGAGTTCATAGCCGTGAGGTGTTGCCGCTTATAATAATGGGCATACTCATGGCGACCTCTTCTTTGGCGCTGTTCGAAAGTTATCTGTTTATGGACGCAAGCATAGCTTCTACTCTGCTTTTTGTCTATCCCATAATGGTAACTTTCATGATGGCAGTCTATTACAAGGAGAAGATTACCGCACATACGCTTCTTTGCCTATGTATGGCAATAGGCGGTGTCGCTCTTATGTATGAGCCGGGAAAATCTACGGGGCTCAACCTTGTAGGCACGATTCTTGTACTTGTTGCCGCACTCGCATATGCGATATATATTGTAGGTATAAACACGACACGTCTCAAGGGATTGGCAACACTGAAAGTGGTATTCTATGTGCTTGTCTTCGGAACAGTGATTTTTGCAACCCGTCTCTATGTGAACGGTACAGTTACCACACCCGGCAACTGGTATCAATGGGGCAACCTGCTGGCATTGGCTTTCTTCCCCACAATAGTTTCATTGGCATGCACAACACGCGCCATACGTTACATCGGCTCCACGCCTACTGCCATCCTCGGTGCATTCGAACCGGTAACAGCCGTTCTGTTCTGTGTACTTATTCTTGGCGAAACTCTTACAGTCAAGGAGTCGGGCGGTATATTGCTTGTAATACTGGCTGTTACACTTGTGGTCGAGGGTGGCAAGTTCACCGGCAAGATTGTAGGGTTCAAGAAACTGTTCCCCAAATTGCCCAAAGACAGGATACATAAATAACGGTCGTTTTCGTAAGCATAAGTCAGACACAAATAAAAAGCACAAACTATGAAAAAGGGGTATATATTTTTAGCAATAACAACATTGCTGGGATGTATCTATTGTTGTGTTGACGGCACACCTGCTGCCACACTCGACAAAGATGCACAGATTGCAGGCATTGTAGAGAGCAGCGGCTGTCTTGAGTGTCATACAGCTGAACCCGAACTTCCTTTCTATGCCGAATTTCCTATAGCCGGAGAAATGGTGAAAGAGGATGTCGAGAAGGGTTATCGTTCGTTCGACGTGCAGCCTATGTACGATGCAGTGAAGAGCGGCAAAAAGGTTTCTGAGGTCGATCTTGCAAAGGTCGAGAAGGTCTTTGCCGACGCCACAATGCCTCCTGCAAAATATTATATGGTCCATTGGGGCTCATACGCAAGCAGCAAGAAGAGCGAGGCTGTTAAGGAATGGACAAAGGAGGCAAGAGCGAAGTTCTATCCCAACAAGTTGGCTGCCGCCGAGTTTGCCAACGAAACAGTACGCCCCGTTGAGGATGCCGTTGAGACCGACCAATTGAAGGCTGCTCTTGGCGAAATGCTCTTCCACGACACACGTCTTTCGGTCGACAATACAGTTTCCTGTGCAACCTGTCATGGACTCAACACCGGCGGTGTAGACAATAAACAGTATTCAGAGGGTGTAAACGGACAAAAAGGCGGTGTCAACGCGCCTACGGTCTTTAATGCCCACTACAATTTCGTTCAGTTCTGGGACGGCCGCGCGCAGACTCTGGCAGCTCAGGCAGCCGGTCCTCCCCTTAACCCAGTGGAAATGGCATCAACCTCTTTCGATGAGATTTGCGCCAAACTGAGGGCAGACGCAGCATTCGACAAGGCTTTCACAGCCGTTTATCCTGAGGGCATCACCGAGCAGACAATCACCGATGCAATCCAGGAGTTCGAACGTACATTGCTTACTCCCGATTCGCCTTTCGACCTTTACCTTAAGGGCAATAAGAGTGCAATAAGCGAGAATGCAATCGGAGGTTACACCCTGTTCAAGCAGTTGGGCTGTGCAACTTGCCATGTCG
The DNA here is from genome assembly GCA_964458275.1 of uncultured Bacteroidaceae bacterium. GTDB lineage: Bacteria > Bacteroidota > Bacteroidia > Bacteroidales > Bacteroidaceae > HGM04593. The sequence goes on along the minus strand of CAYWIE010000062.1, from coordinate 511 downwards.
GTGAAAACATAGGCGGTCAATCTTACGAACTGATGGGACTTTTTGGCAATTATTTTGCCGACAGAGGAACGGAACTTACTGCCGAGGATAACGGTCGCAACAAGGAGACCAAGCTCGACCGCGATATTCATCGTTTCAAGGTGCCCGGTTTGCGCAACATTGCTCTGACTGCTCCCTATTTCCACGACGGCACAATGAATACTTTGGAAGAAGCTGTCAAGGCAATGGCAAAATATGAGACAGACATTATCCTTGAAGATGCTCAAGTCTCTATGGTAGTTGCTTTTTTGCAGTCGCTTACAGGCAAGTATAAAGGTTCAACATTGACAAATGATAATCTGAAATAAGAACTTGGACACAATAAACAACAATGCAACAGTTAGCCAAAGAAACTGTTGCATTGTTGTTTATTGCTCTACGGCTTAAATTTAGGCAATAATATGAGACAGTAAAACAAAAGTGTCTCAAGTAAAGAATAATAGGTATTTTGGGAATAATCTTATAATCCGCT
>CAYWIE010000061.1:0-11314 GCA_964458275.1 uncultured Bacteroidaceae bacterium | reverse complement strand
AGGGAAGGAAACGAAATAGGCAGGAAAACTTTCGTTTCCCTACCTACTCGATTGTTTCCCTGATTTTCCTTACTTCGCACTCTCTTCAGTGGCAGTGCTGTCTTCTGCCGAGTTGAACATGTCTGAAAAATCCTGAGGATTGCTTTTCTGTTTCTGTATCTCTTGAAGAACAGAGAAGAGACAGTTGTTTTCTGTGTCTTTGTTTGCCTCCGGAACTTTCTCTATCAGAGCATCGAGCTCTTCATTTTCGAACATGTCTGCACACTGGATAAGCATAAAGAGACCTGCCATTGTTCCGATGTTCTTCTCTACGAACTCTTTTGCAATGCCTGATACTTTGTCGGCTGTTACCTGCAATTCGCCGATTATTGCTTCGCGCTGTTCGTCGGTGAGAGTTGTGTCGAGGTAAAGGCGCATCTGTTTCTCTTGCATTTCCGATACGGGACCCATGATGCTTTCTTGCAGTGCTGCGTTGAGGTCGTTCGATTCGGTTCCTCTCACTGCTACGCTCTCGTTGTTGATGTCGGCTGTGATGTTGCCGCCTTCGAGGAAGAGCATTGTAAGGGGCTCCTCTGTCGAATGTTTTACAAGATAGTAGAGCTTGCAGTTGTCGACGTTGCCTGTGAATTCGAACTTGCCGTCTTTGATTACTGCATATGTCTCAGGGGTGTAGTTTACTCCGTCTGCCGAGTAACCGAGTGATATGGTGTCTCCGTCTTTCAAGCCGTCAATGGCAATTGTACCGTCTATCTTGTACGACTTTGTTCCACCGCACGATACTAACAACACCATGAGTGCGATTACTGAAAATAGCTTTTTCATCTTCTTCTTTTCTTCTTTCTTTTTAATGGATATACATTAGCAGATGTACTGCTGGCTTATTGATTCGTTGTTAAGTACACACTTGATTGCCGCGGCAAAGATGTTTGCAATTGACAACTGCTTGATTTTGGGGCATGAACGCTCGTAGGGGATAGAGTTTGTGAAGACAATCTCTGTGAGTGCCGATTCGCGTACACGCTCAGATGCGTTGCCCGACATGATGCAGTGCGATGCTATGGCGCGTACTGAGTTTGCACCGCTTTCAAGCATCAGGTTTGCTGCTTTTGATATTGTGCCGGCTGTGTCTACAATGTCGTCTACAAGCACTACGTCCTTGCCTTGTACATCGCCGATTATCTGCATTGTGTCTACGACATTTGCTTTGGCGCGTGTCTTGTGGCAGAGTACCATGGGGACTCCGAGACATTTTGCGTATGTGCTGGCGCGTTTAGAACCGCCTACGTCAGGTGTCGCAATCACAAGGTCCTTGAGCTTCAATGACTGTATGTAGGGTATGAATACCATTGATGCGTAGAGATGGTCTACGGGTATGTCGAAGAAGCCTTGTATCTGGTCGGCATGGAGGTCCATGGTGATGATGCGGCTTGCGCCTGCAGTGCTCAGAAGGTTGGCAACCAATTTTGCTCCTATTGATACACGGGGCTTGTCCTTGCGGTCTTGGCGTGCCCATCCGAAGTAGGGCATTACAGCCACGATGCTTTTGGCTGATGCGCGTTTTGCTGCGTCAATCATGAGAAGAAGTTCCATGAGGTTGTCAGAGTTGGGGAATGTTGACTGGATGAGGAATACATCCTTTCCGCGTATCGACTCCTCGTAGGATACTGCAAACTCGCCGTCGGCAAAGTAGGTTGTGTTCATTTGACCGAGTTCGCAATCGAGCTCTTTACATATCTCTTCGGCCAGGTAGCGTGATTTTGTACCTGAAAATACCATAAATTGGGTATTGTTCATATATTTAATGTTTGTTGGTTTGTTCTTGTTCATTATTCTTCTGCAAAGGTATGTATTTCTTTTGTTTTATAACCGATTTTGTTATAGTTTATTTATGATTTTTTGCAATTTGCAGAAGTAGTTTATTAATTCGCTGTAGTCTGTTGAGCGGCATGCGTCGAACTTTTCCCACAGCATCTTGTCGAGGATTACGCCTCCGAATTTGTATTGCGGGAGTTTCTTCAGATTGTATTCGTCGAGTTCGCCGAATGCCCATACTTTCTTGTTTATGACCTTTTTGCCATACTCGTTCAGTTCTGAGCTTTGGTAGAATGTGCGGCCTAACGGTCCAAAATATATTATGTCGTATGTTTTCTTGAGTTCCACGAGCTCCTGCAGATTGTTGCAGTTGGAGACAGTCTTGCCCTGATATGCGGTGTCGGCTTTATAGTCGTGGTTTATGTTGATAAGCCTGCCTGCCAGTTTGTACTCTTGACTGAAGCGCGGATAGCTGCATACAAATATCTTCTTGTGGTATTTGACCGGTATCAGGTTCAAGAGCCGTTCTATGTATTGTGGATGGGGGTGGGATTTGTATAACAAGAGGTAGTCGAGACCTTCCTCAAAAAGTCTTGTTATGATTTTGTCTTCTTCTATAAAAAAATGAGGTCTTGTAGCAACTGCAAGTTTCATGTCTTTATTAAGATTGTTTAGGGATAATTAACTTATCAACTGCGAAGATAAGATTTATGTTTGGTAAAAGCAAGTTTCCTTGCTTTATTATTTGTTCATGTCTGTTTTTTTGATTGAATATTCTCTAAAGAGAAACATTTCTGAACAATCATCTTGTTCACCGTGTTAGTTTAATGTACTAAATATTATATTATGGGAAAGGAGAGTATTCAAATTTTGAAGAAGCGTATTGATATTCCACGTTTGCTTGCGAGTCTCAATGCTGCGTTGAGTGAGGAGTGGCTTGCCTATTATCAATACTGGGTTGGCAGTCTTGTGGTTGAGGGTGCTATGCGTGCCGATGTGCAGCGTGAGTTCGAAGAGCATGCCGAGGAGGAATTCCTGCATGCAAAATTGCTTGCCGAACGTATTATTCAGCTTGAGGGTACGCCGGTGCTTGACCCTACCCAGTGGTTTTCTCTTGCGCGTTGCAAGTATGCAGTGCCGTTGCAGAATGATGTTCTGAATATGCTTAAACAGAATATAGCTTCGGAGCGTTGTGCCGTTGTACGTTACGAGGAGATTGCTTCGTATACAAACGGACTCGATTTTACTACTTGCGATATTGCCAAGAGGATTATGGCTGAGGAGGAGGAACATGAACAGGAGTTGCAGGATTATTTGCGCGATGTGCAGTGGATTACGCAGTCGCTCTCCTGCAAGTGCTGATTGTTGTTTCCTTAGTATATGCAGAAGAGCATTGCGCAATTTTATTTTTCTTTGCGCAATGCTCTTCTGTTATTTATCTGTGGTGATGTTTCAGTCGATGTAGCGTTTGGTGATTTCGTTGTATTCGTCGATGCGGCGGTCGCGCAAGAATGGCCACCATCGGCGCACCGATTCGCTTCGGGAGAGGCTCACTTCTACTACTACATTCTCTTCTTCTTCGCCAAGGTGGGCGATGAATTCTCCTTGAGGCCCTGCTACAAAGCTGTGTCCCCAAAAACTGATGCCGTTTGTCATGCCTGAGGGGTCGGGTTCGTGTCCGGTGCGGTTTACGGCTATAACGGGAAGTCCGTTTGCTACTGCGTGTCCGCGTTGTACGGTCTGCCATGCTCCCAATTGGCGGGCTTTCTCTTCGGGAGTGTCTGTGCTTTCCCATCCTATGGCGGTGGGGTATATGAGCAGGTCGGCTCCGCGCAGTGCCATGAGGCGTGCTCCTTCGGGGTACCATTGGTCCCAGCAGACCTGTACTCCGAGTGTGCATAGCGATGTACGTATGGGGCGGAAGCCTATGTCGCCGGGTGTGAAATAGAATTTTTCGTAGTAGGCGGGGTCGTCGGGGATATGCATCTTGCGGTATTTCCCGGCGATGGTGCCGTCTGTGTCGAATACCACTGCTGTGTTGTGGTATAGACCTTTTGCACGGGCTTCGAAGAGGGAGGTTACGATTACCACTTCCAGTTCTTTTGCTATTTTGCCGTAGAATTCGGTCGATGGTCCGGGAATCGGTTCTGCAAGGTCGAATTTTGCAGTCTCTTCTGTCTGGCAGAAGTAGAGTGAATTGTGCAGCTCTTGCAGAATTACAAGCTGTGCTCCCTTTGCTGCTACGTCGCGTATGTTGTCTGCGAGCTTCTGTTTGTTGTTTTCAATGTTGTCGCAGTTGGATTGCTGTATTATTCCTATCTTTATTGTTTCCATGCTGTATTTGGCTGTTTCAGTCGTTTGTTGGGTATTGCATTGTAACACAGTGTAGTGAGCCGTGTTGTTTTATCAGCGCCCGGCAGTCTATGCCTATTATTTCGTATCCGGGAAATGCTTCTTTGAGCACAGCTGCTGCTTTTGAGTCATTGTCTGGCTGGGCATAGGTGGGGTAGAGGACTGCGCTGTCCATTATCAGGAAGTTGGCGTAGGTGGCGGGGAGACGCTCTCCATCTTCGTATATGGCATCGGGCGACGGCAGGGGGAGCAGTCGGTAGGGCTTGCCTTCTCTGGTGGTGAAGGTCTGCAGTTGCTGTTCCATAGCTCTGAGGTCTGCGTACTGTTCGTCTGTCTCATCCGTGCATTGCATGTAGACGATTGTGTCGTCGGGGGTGAGGCGGGCTATTGTGTCTATGTGCCCGTCGGTGTCGTCGCCTATGAGGTTGCCGTGGTCGAGCCACAGTATGCGTTCGGCGTGGAGCCGTTTCTTAAGCTCTTCTTCTATCTGCTCCTGTGTCAGCGGCTGGTTGCGGTTGGGAGCCATAAGGCATTGTGTGGTTGTGAGTATTGTGCCTTTGCCGTCGCTTTCTATGGAGCCGCCTTCGAGCACAAAGTCGGTGTTGTCGATGTACAGTCCCGCTTTGAGAATGCCTCTGTTGTGCATTTTGCGGTTGATGGCGTTGTCGAGTCCTGCTTCGAACTTCTTGCCCCAGCCGTTGAAGCAGAAATCGGCATAGAAGAGCTCCTCGTCGTCGCTGAGGGTGATGAACGCATGGTCTCTTGCCCATGTGTCGTTTGTATCACACTCGAAAAAGCTGATGTTGCTCAGGTCGGCTTTGCTGCCGGCGAGCTGTCCTTTTGCTTTTGCGGTGTCGGGAGCGACGATAAGCAGCTGACTACGCAGGCTGATTTCAGTTGCGAGCTGTATGAAGCACTCTTCTACTTCTTGCAGCATATAAGCCCAATCGCTCTTTTCGTGCGGCCATGTGAGCTGTACCGACTGTTGCTTGTGCCACTCGGCAGGCAGGTAGATTGCTCTTTTCATTTCGTTACTGTTTTCTCATGCTTTTACGGTCGAAGAAGGGGTTCTTTGCTCCTGCGCTTATGGGGATTGCAATCAGGCAGGTGCAGTCGGGCATCCATCCGAGTGCGCGGGCTGCATATCCTGCCGAATACATTACGCGGGTGTCGAGTCTGAGGTCGGCTGCTGTCGCACATGCCGAACCTAAGGCTATGCCTACGTCTACAAGGTTCATGGCACATGGGGTGCCTTCGCCTCGGCTGTCGCAGGTGGGCGAACCGCAGTAGGCGCAATTGAGTGCCATAGGTTGTTCGCGGGTGCCTATCAAAAGTATGGCGTCGGCTGAAAGTATGTTGATTGCGTCCCGCATCATGCCGCCTCTGCTGCGCTCTTCGCCCATTTGGTGGAGCTTGTCGCTGAGGGTGGTTATGTCTTCGCCGGTGATGAGCTTGATTTCGAGCAGGTCCTCTCCTTTTGCCTTGGGGGCTGTGCGGGCTGCTGTCATCATCTGTTTTGCCGCTTCGATGACTTGCTGGCGGCGTATTTCTCTTTCGTCGTATATCATGGTTTTTGTTGTTTTTTGCAAATGTAGAAAATAAAATTGTTCGGGCAATGGTTTTGTGGAACTATTCGGTTGACATTGGGCTTCCGGGATGTTCTATCAGCAGAATCTTATTGGACAAACTCCCGAATCTGTGCTTTTTTGAGCATCATCTTGATATATGTTGAGTTATTTTGCGTAACTTTGCAAAGTTGTGGCAAAAGCTACGTATTTTTCGGTAACAATATAATTTTACATAAGATGTCTTTTAAACAGAAACGTTTTTTCTTGCAAGAAAATGAGCTGCCTACGCAGTGGTATAATATTCAGGCTGATATGCCTACAAAGCCGGGTGTCATGCTCGACCCCGTTACGCGCGAACCGGTTACCGTCGAATCCCTTTCCCGTCTGTTGTCAGTGGAAGCAAGCCGTCAGGAACTTAATATGACGGATAGTTGGATTGATATACCCGAACCGGTGCTTGAAATGTACAGATATTACCGCTCGACCCCTCTCGTCAGAGCTTACGGGCTCGAAAAGGCGATAGGCACTCCTGCCCACATTTACTTTAAGAATGAGAGCGTCAGCCCCGTAGGTTCGCATAAACTCAATTCGGCAATTCCTCAGGCATACTATTGCAAGATGGAGGGCGTCACCAATGTTACAACAGAGACAGGCGCCGGACAGTGGGGAACAGCATTGGCTTATGCCTCTAAAGTGTTCGGGCTCGAAAGTGCAGTCTATCAGGTGAAAGTCAGCTACGAACAGAAGCCTTACCGTCGCAGTGTGATGCAGGTGTTCGGCTCACAGGTTACCCCTTCGCCCTCAATGTCCACACGTGCAGGAAAGGATATCCTCACACAGTTCCCCAACCATCAGGGTTCGTTGGGTACAGCGATTTCCGAAGCAGTGGAACTTGCCCTCACCACTCCCAACTGCAAGTATACTCTCGGTTCGGTAATGAGCCACGTGAGCCTGCACCAGACAATCATAGGTCTTGAGGCTGAAAAGCAGATGGAAATGGCAGGGGAGTATCCCGATGTTGTTATCGGATGTTTCGGCGGAGGTTCAAACTTCTCCGGTATCTCTTTCCCCTTTATGCGTCATAATATATTGAATGGCAAGAAGACACGTTTCGTTGCAGCCGAGCCGCAGTCTTGCCCCAAATTGACTCGCGGAAAATTCTGCTACGATTTTGGCGATGAAACAGGCTATACTCCCTTGATGCCGATGTTCTCTCTTGGACACAACTTCAAGCCTGCCAACATACATGCAGGAGGTCTGCGCTATCATGGTGCGGGCGTGATTGTTTCGCAATTGTTGAAGGACGGTCTCATGGAAGCAGTAGATATTGCACAGATAGATACATTTAAGGCCGGAATAGAGTTTGCAAAGGCAGAAGGCATTGTGCCTGCTCCCGAATCGTGTCATGCGATAGCTGCTGCAATAGCCGAGGCTGAACGTTGCAAGGAGACCGGCGAAGAGAAGGTTATTCTTTTCAATCTCACAGGACACGGACTTATGGATATGGCTGCATACGATAAATATCTTGCAGGCGACCTGAATAATTTCACTGTAACAGACGAGGATATAGAGAACAATACAAGCGGACTTTAATAGCATGATGATAATCAGACACCTTCTATTTGCCCTTTTGCTCCTCTCCTCGACGCTTGTCTTTTCACAAGAGTTGTCGTTGGTTCCGCTTCCTGCAACAGTTGAAAGGGAACAGGGATGTTTTGTCTTCGGAAAGAAGTTGACCGTGAAGGTTGCCGACTACGCCTCTGATAGCTTGCAGGCTGTTGTCGACGGCTTTGCCGTGTCGTTCGAGAAAGCTACCGGGATAAAGCTCAAGCCTACAAGAAGTTCTTCTGCTCAAATGGTTGTCTCGCTCAACAGCGAAATTGTCCCGGAAGGTTATCTGCTGGATATCTCTCCTGAGAAAGTTGCAATAGAGGTCTCATCACCGGCGGGATTGTTCTATGCGTTGCAGACAATAAAGCAGTTGATGCCGCGCAATGTGCTTGCTGCCGTTCCCGACAAGAACATCAAGGAGTGGTCGTTGCCTGCCGTGAGAATAGAGGACGAACCCCGTTTCGGTTGGAGAGGCTTCATGCTCGACGAGGGCAGGCACTTTTACGGCAAGGAGGCTGTAAAGAAGATTATCGATGTGATGGCTGCCTACAAGATGAACCGTTTCCATTGGCATCTTACCGAAGATCAGGGCTGGCGTGTAGAGATAAAGAAATATCCGCGATTGACAGAAGTGGGTGCATGGCGCAACAGCAAAGTGTTAGGGTGGGGCGACACGAAGCCCGACGGCATCCGCTATGGCGGTTACTATACCCATGAGGATATAAAGGAGGTTGTCGAGTATGCTCGTCGGCGTTTTGTCGAGATAGTTCCGGAGGTGGATATTCCCGGACATTCACAGGCGGCAGTGGCTTCATATCCCGGTATATTGGCATGCGATATTGACAGTTGGCACGAGGTGTGGCTGTGGCAGGGTGTATCGGCAGACGTGATAAATGTAGCCGACCCGAATGCCGTGCGTTTTGCAAAGGATGTTATTGACGAACTCACAGAACTGTTTCCGTTTGGATATATTCACCTCGGTGGCGATGAGTGTCCGACAGCAAAATGGGAACGGAATGCCGATTGTCGGGAACTGCTTGCCGAGATTGGTTCAAAGAACTATCGCGATTTGCAGATAAACTTCTATAAGCAGCTGAAAGACCACATTGCCGCGAAGCCAAAGGAGGAACAGCGCAAGCTGATATTCTGGAACGAAGTCCTTCATGGAAACACCGCACAACTTGGAACAGATATAACCATAATGGCATGGATAGGTGCCGACCGTGCAGCTGCCAATGCCGCAAAGCGAGGAATGACAACAATTCTCTCTCCTCAGATACCTTATTATATTAACAGACGTCAGTCGCCTTTGCCTACCGAGCCGCGTTCACAGGGATACGGCACAGAGACAGTTGAAGCTGTCTATAAATATCTGCCTATGAATGATGTCGGCAAGGAACTCACTCCGCAATATCTTGGTGTTCAGGCAAACTTCTGGACAGAATGGGTAGAGGATGCGTCTACAGTCGAGTATCTGATGCTGCCCCGCTTGGCTGCCGTTGCCGAGGCGGGATGGACACAGGCGGAGAAACGCGTCTACAGCGATTTTGTACAGCGTATCCAGAGCGATACTCTATATTATCGTCTAAGAGGAGTGAACTACGGCAAGCATATATTCAATGTGGTTCGGTAAAGCAATAATCATACAGAAAAAAGGCGCCACGTTTCACAACGAGACGCCTTCACTAAACAACTAAGAAAAAACTATACTATCATAACTGATTATATACATATAAGAATTATGTGTATAATCCTCATGCAATGCAAAAGTATAAAATAGATTTCTTATTACAAACTTTTTTTACATTAATTATATCACATACACGATAAATTACATCAAAAAACTTCGGAAACGTTGTTGTTTATCGCAAAAACAAGAGTAAGAAGCTGTTTGAATTTTATTGAAAAAGTTTTCTATATTTGCGGCTTTGTTTCGGTTTGTTTAACTGAGTTTATCACTTTCGTACCTCAGCCATATCAAGCTTCAACAAGGTTAAAACAGCTCTCAAATAAATCCGAAAGATAGTGCAACGAGCGAAACGTAAGCTTGCTTACAAGTTTTACAGCGAGTGCAGCCTATCTTATCAAAATAAATTTTAAACAGCTTCTAATGACCCTTGCAGGAATGTGCACACAGAGATAAAATGGATACAAACGACAGATTCTACTACAACGACTATGGTGCCTACATCCGTGGAATATTCAATTGCAAAGTGCAAAAGATTTCTATTGATGGCGGTTTCACATGTCCCAACCGCGACGGAAGCAAAGGTACGGGAGGATGCACATATTGCAACAACCGTACGTTCAATCCGGCGTACTGCCATCGTAGCCGTTCCGTAGCAGAACAGATGAAAGAGGGTATCCTCTTCTTTTCGCATAAGTATCCTGAAATGCGCTATCTGGCATATTTCCAGGCATATACAAATACATATGCCTCGCTTGAAACATTGCGGTCAAAATATGAGGAGGCGCTTGCTGTAGATGGATGTGTCGGTATCGTTATAGGAACCCGTCCCGACTGTATGCCGGATGAACTTCTCCGCTATCTGCAACAGCTCTCCAAAAGAGTGTATGTGATGGTGGAGTATGGCGTGGAGAGTACGGACGACACAACCCTTGTGCGCATAAACAGAGGCCACGATTTTGCTGCAGCTGAAGATGCCATACGGCGTACAGCGGCTGCCGGCATCCCTGTGGGAGTGCATATTATATTAGGGCTTCCCGGTGAGAGACGCGACGCTCTTGCTGCTCAGGCCCGCGTGTTGTCGGCACTTCCTATAACCACACTCAAACTGCACCAGCTGCAGCTTGTAAAAGGAACACGCATGGCAGAGGAGTATCTTCATAAACCCGAAGATTTTCACCTTTTCGCTCTGAATGAGTATATAGAAGTTGTTGTCGACTACCTCGAAAACCTCCGCTCCGATATGGTTGTGGAGCGCTTTTCGTCGCAGTCTCCCAAGGAGCTGCTCATTGCTCCCGATTGGGGAATAAAGAACCACGAACTTGCCCAAAAAGTAAAACAGCGTATGAAAGAACGGAATACGTGGCAAGGACGTTTGCTAAGTAATAATTATGAGTAATAATATATAATCGACATATCATGGTAAAAATCTATCTTACAAGACACGGAGAAACCGTAGAGAACAGTCTGGGACAATTCCAGGGACATGCTCCCGGACATCTTTCCGAAAAAGGTAAAGAGCAGGCAGCTATGCTTGGACGCACATTGGCTGACATGACTTTTGATGCTATGTTCTGCAGCGACCTGCAGCGTTGCAAGGATACTGTAGAGATTGCTCTTGGCGAAAGGGTTGCAGATATGCAGTTCACCACGATGCTCCGTGAACGCGACATGGGAAATTTCTCCGGAAAACAGATAAAAGGTGCAGTTCTTGACGACAGCGTGGAGAGTACAGAGGCAATGATAGAGAGAGCTAACAAGTTCCTTGCTTTCCTCGAGGAGAATTACGACGGGAAATCTGTATTGCTTGTAAGTCACGGATACTTTGCACGCATCATGCAGTCTGTTATAGAGAATGTAGACCACACTACTCTGCACAAGCTCGACAATTGCGAGGTAAGGGAGTTTCTTCGCTGACAGTTGAGAATATAAAAGAGACAGTCTTCACTGAAATGAAGACTGTCTCTTTTATATTCTGAGCCGGGTTGGGGGCTCGAACCCCAGACCTACGCGTTACGAATGCGTTGCTCTACCAACTGAGCTAATCCGGCAACGTTTTTTTTGCTTTCGTGGCGCAAAGGTAATCAAATTAGGCTATAAAGCCAATAAAACTTTCTAATTTTATTCCGATAAACAGATTATTTCTATTCAATGTGGAACGTGGAATTCAAATGTCTTCCAATAATTTGCTAATCTCTGTTAAAAAGGCTGTATGATGTCCTTAATTTTCTTACCTTTCCTCTATAAATCAATATGTCAATCCTTCCGACAATATGGCATTAGG
>CAYWIE010000060.1:0-11845 GCA_964458275.1 uncultured Bacteroidaceae bacterium | reverse complement strand
TCCATCGTCGAGCACCTGCAGCAGGATGTTGAACACATCGGGGTGCGCCTTTTCTATCTCGTCGAACAGCACCACTGAATAGGGTTTTCTTCTCACAGCCTCGGTAAGCTGTCCGCCTTCATCGTAACCGACATATCCCGGAGGGGCGCCAATGAGTCGGGAAACAGAGAATTTCTCCTGATACTCGCTCATATCTATTCGGGTCATCATCGTATCGTCATTGAAAAGGTAAGCTGCGAGCGCTTTGGCAAGTTCGGTCTTTCCTACACCTGTTGTGCCTAAGAATATGAACGAACCTATGGGACGTTTAGGGTCCTGAAGCCCTGCACGGCTGCGTCTCACCGCATCACTGACGGCACTGATTGCCTCATCCTGACCAATGATGCGCTTGTGGAGTTCATCTTCAAGAGTAAGCAGTTTCATGCTCTCGCTCTGCATCATTTTGCTCACAGGAATACCCGTCCAACGCGAAACGACATCGGCTATATCCTCGGCAGTTACCACCTCCTTTATCATCGCCTCGCCTCCCTGCGTCTCATGCAGTTGACGTTCAGTAGCAGCTATACGGTCGTTGAGCTCCTTCAGTTTGCCGTACCGTATTTCGGCAACAACGCCATAATAGCCTTCGCGCTCTGCCTTTTCAGCCTCATGTTTCAGCTCTTCTATGCGCTGCTTGTCGCTCTGGATACTGTTGGCAAGTTCCTTTTCGTGCTGCCACTTTGCAAGGCGCTCCTTTTCCTGCTCTTTGAGTTCTGCTATCTCCTTGTTCAGCAGTGCAAGCTTTGCATCGTCCTTTTCGCGTTTGATAGCCTCGCGCTCAATCTCCAACTGCTTCAGATGGCGCGAAATCTCATCAAGTTCCTCCGGCAAAGTGTCGCGTTCCATACGCAATTTTGCCGCAGCTTCGTCCACAAGGTCTATGGCCTTGTCGGGCAGGAAACGTTCCGTAATATACCTGTCGCTGAGGTTAACGGCGGCGATAAGCGCATCGTCCTGTATGCCGACTTTGTGATGATTCTCGTAGCGCTCTTTCAGTCCGCGGAGAATAGAGATTGTACTCATTTTGTCGGGCTCGTTCACCATCACCGTCTGGAAACGGCGTTCGAGAGCCTTGTCCTTTTCAAAATATTTCTGATACTCATCGAGGGTAGTTGCACCAATCGAACGCAATTCTCCGCGAGCAAGCGCAGGTTTAAGTATGTTGGCTGCATCCATGGCACCCTCGCCTTTGCCTGCACCCACAAGAGTGTGTATCTCATCAATAAAGAGGATTATTCCACCTTCGGATTTCAGCACCTCGCTGATGACTGCCTTCAAGCGCTCCTCAAATTCTCCCTTATATTTTGCACCTGCGACGAGAGCACCCATATCAAGAGAATAAATCTGCTTGTCGCGAAGATTTTCGGGAACATCGCCACGGACAATACGGTGGGCAAGCCCCTCGACTATGGCAGTTTTTCCAGTTCCCGGCTCACCGATAAGGATGGGATTGTTCTTCGTGCGTCTGCTAAGAATCTGCAGAATACGACGTATCTCATCGTCTCTGCCTATTACCGGGTCGAGTTTTCCGCTGCGGGCAGCTTCATTGAGATTGATTGCATATTTAGAGAGAGACTGATAGCTCTCCTCAGCAGTCTGCGAAGTAACTTTTTCGCCCTTGCGCAGTTCGGTTATTGCTGCACGAAGCTCCTTCTCGGCAAGGCCGGACTCTTTCATTATTTTCGATGCAGGACTATTGACCACAAGCAGCGCCAGCAACAGCGACTCGACAGATGTAAACTCATCGCCAAAGCCTTTTGAAATATCTGTAGCCTTGTTCAACACCTCGTTACATTCACGGCTAAGATAAGGTTCGCCACCCGACACTTTCGGTAAAGACCTTTCGGTTCTCTCAGCTTCAAGCTTAAGCTGTTGCATATTGCCGCCCGACTTTCTGACGACAAAAGATGCAACCTGTTCGCCAACAGTGAGTATGGCGTTCAAAATATGTACAGGCTCAATAGCCTGCTGACCTAATGACTGTACTCTTCCAAGAGCAGTCTGCACAACTTCCTGTGCCTTTACTGTAAATTTGTTGAAGTTCATAAATTCAATCTCCTTTCGACAGATTACCAACAAAGAGTGTTCCGCAAAGGTTTCACATGTCAATTTGTCTCACAATGCGTCTTTTTGACACAACAAGCAAGAAAAAGAAGAAAAAGAAACAAAAAACAGGCATAAACCGCTATTATGTGTTAAAATAAATTAAAAATATCGTTTTTCGCGAACAATTCCGTGCGATAAAAGGTTATTTAAATAGAAGACAAAAACAAAAGCACACCCAATAGTTTTGTGATAATCATCAATAACATCGCCTCTAATTAATAAAACAAATACCACAGAAACATGAAAGAACTATTGAAAATATTTGAAAAAAGCATAAAGAACAGAGGCTACGAATGCATGACAGTAACGAGCATTAATGATTTATACAGCAAGCTACACAGAACTGACAAACAATTCAAAGGGTTTATAATGAGCGAGGAGCTCGAATCATTCTGCATGCTGTACATTGATACGGAAAAAATAATGGAAGCCAACATGAATGTACGCCACAAGCTCCCGCAAGTAAAGATAAACATTGACCCTGCAAGCAGAATGATTGTAGAAACCGAGGCTGTGAATTATGTGAAAAGATTCCTTGATGGCACAAACCAATATTCATTCCTCGACATGTACTTCAACGACTACATCCCGAGCAATCCCCCTTCCCGCAAAAAGAGAACCGGCCTTATGCGTTGGTTGTTCGGAGAATAAACTCACTACTTAACAAGAAACTGTCTGAATTCATACCCGGACAGTTTCTTGTCTGCTTTACAAAGAAGCTGAATCTGCGCAAGCCAATAGAGAGAAACTTGCTTGAATATTTTTCACAACGAGCGCAGGCTATATTCGATTTCACCTTGAATATCAAAAAAAATGTCTATTTTTGCAAAAATCAACGACAACCATCTACGACATTGAACTTAATAATAGACATAGGAAACAGCAGCTGCAAATCAGCCCTTTACGATGGGGAAGATTTAAAAGAATGTCATAAAGGGAGCAACAAGGAAATAGAAATCCTTGAGAGATGGAACAATAGCTATAGAATAGAAAAAGCCATTGTTTCATCAGTCATCACAATCCCTAAAGAGATTGAACAACAGCTCGACACGCTCAACTGTCCCATCCTGCATTTCAGCAGCACTATCCCTTTACCAATCAAGATTCTTTACAAGACACCGCACACTCTCGGTGTCGACCGCATTGCAGCAATAATAGGCGCACAAAACGAAGCGCCCGGCAAAGACATCCTCGTAATAGACGCCGGAAGCGCAATCACATACGACTTTCTCGATGCGCAAGGCAACTACCACGGCGGCAACATCGCCCCCGGAGCAGACATGCGGCTCATCTCTCTCCACGAACACACGAACAGACTTCCACACGTAACGAAAGAGGGCAACACCCCCCAATTGGGATACGACACAGAAACGGCAATCCGAAGCGGAGTTATCAATGGAATAACATACGAAATTGAGGGTTACATTAGCGAATTAAAGAAAAAATACCCCGCACTTTTGGTTTTTTTAACGGGAGGAGACCAAAAATCTTTGATTTATAAGATAAAAAGTTGCATCTTTGCAGACGAATTTCTTGTCTTGAAAGGACTGAACAGAATTTTGACACACCATGACAATATATAAAAGACTACTATTCACAGTATTAGCCCTTTTTACACTATACATGTCATACGCCGAAAACGGAATAAATTCTCCATACTCCCGTTTCGGACTCGGCATATTATCTGACCAGAACCTCGCCGTCAACCGACAAATGGGCGGTTTAGGCTATGCACTGCGCGACAAAAGCTACATAAACCTGCTCAATCCCGCAGCAATGTCCTCTGCCGACAGCACAACAATGATATTCGAAGGCGGATTTTCCCTGCAAAATGGCAATTTCAAAGAAAACGGAGTCAAAATCAATGCCAAGAATGCAAGTTTCGATTATCTGGCAATGGGATTCAGACTGCGCAAGAATCTCGGAATAGCAATAGGAATACTGCCCTACTCCAATGTAGGCTACTCTTTCAGCCGCAACGAGACAATCCTAAGCCCCGACGGCGACTCAAACGGCTCATTCAGCAGCATATACAAATATAACGGAACAGGCGGACTGACACAGCCATTCGTATCAATAGGCTGGGGAATCACAGACAATTTCTCCATTGGAGCATCAGCCTCATATCTCTACGGCGAAATCACGCACAACATAAGCAACACATTCACCGACAACAACATAAGCAACACGGCACGCCAGTACAATCTGAATGTTTCGAACTACAAGGCCGACATCGGTGTACAATACAGCAAGACCATATCGGAAAAACGCAGCTATGTCATAGGAGCAGTCTACTCATTAGGCCACGACCTTGACGCTGAAGCCAGGCTCATAGAGCGCAAGACAACAAACGGAACTGCTGAATACAGCGACACCACCACGTTTGCAAACGCATTCAAGCTCCCCCACACCATCGGAGTGGGAGCCACATACACCACCGGCAAATGGAAATTCGGCGCCGACTATACCTACCAGAAATGGGGCGACTCATCATTCTTCGGAGACAATAAGGGATGCGACAGAAGCAAAATATCGATTGGAGCAGAATACTCCCCCTCACAGATTTCCCGCAACATACTCAAACGCACCCGCTACCGCGCCGGACTCTATTACGCCCAGCCATACACAGAATTCAACGGCAGCAAAGGATGCGAAGAATACGGAATAAGCGCAGGCTTCACACTCCCCATGACAAGCACCAACAACATGAACAACAACCGAAGCCTGTTGAACATATCGGGACAATTCGTACGCATCAACCCCAAGACCGACGGAATGATAACCGAAACATATCTCAGAATCAATGTAGGTGTAACATTCAACGAATTCTGGTTCTTCAAGTCAAAAGTAAACTAATTAAAACATATTTTATCAACACCATGAAAAAACAAATCCTATTAATTGCATCACTCTTTATTGCAATTGGCTCATTTGCCCAAAATGGTATTACAAACGCATTCAGGTTCGGTCAGGGAGAAGACAGCATCAAATGTATTGAAGCTATCTCAGTTTACAACGTGAACCTGCAGAACAAGAACTACGCAGCAGCCTATCCCGAATGGAAAAAGGTATTCACAAACTACCCCGTTGCACGTGTAGACACCTACACAAAAGGTGAGCAGTTGCTCAAAGCTCTCATCGCAGCCACAACAGACGAAGCAAAAAAAGCAGAATATGTAAACGAACTTATGGGAGTATACGACCAGCAGATTAAATACATCGACAAGCTCCAGGAAATCACCAAGACACCTCTGTCGGCAGGCGGTGTTCTCGGCAAACGTGCTCTCGCATACATTTCATATGTACCCAAAGCATCACTTGACTCAGCCTACAACATGCTCGCCAAATCAGTAAGCATGGAAAAAGGGCAGTCTGAGTACATCATCACACAGCAGTTCATGAAAATGTCAGCTCAAAAATACAAAGCAAACAAAGCGACACACGGCGAGCAAATCATTCAGGACTACCTCGATGCATCTACATATGTAGTTGAAGTACTCGACAAATACAACGAAAGAATCGACTACTACGAAAAGAAATACAAGGAGACAAGCGACCCCAAAGACAGCCTCCGCGCAGACGGATTCGGCAAGATGATCGGTGCTGCACGTGTAGCACGCAGCAACATCGACGCATACTTCATCAACAGCGGTGCAGCATCTTGTCAGGATCTCGACACCATCTATGCTTCCAAAATCGAAGCTAACAAAGACAACATCGACTACTTGAACAAAGTAATCAACGTCATGAGTATGCTCAAGTGTACCAACGAAGACGCATACCTTTCAGCATCTGAATATGCACTTGCAATCAACCCCACAGCAAAAGCAGCAATGGGTGTAGGCTTCCGCTACTTCAAAAAAGGCGAGACAGAGAAGGCTATGGAACTCTTCGACCAGGCAATCGAGCTTGAGACCAGTGTAACCAACAAAGCAGAAATGTGCTACAAGGCAGGAGTTGCCAACTACAGCATCAAGAAATATGCAAAAGCACGCGAATATGCACGTAAGGCAATATCACTCAACTCGACATACGGTGCACCTTACATTCTTATAGCACAGTGCTATGCAGCCTCTCCCAACTGGAACGACAATGCTACACTCAACAAGTGTACATACTACGCTGTGCTTGACAAGCTCAACAAAGCAAAAGCTGTTGACCCCTCAGTAGCAAAAGAAGTACAGAAGATGTACGGCGCATACAGCACACACACACCCAAAATCGAAGACCTCTTCTTCTTGGGTTACAGCAAAGGACAGGCAATCACAATCGGTGGATGGATAAATGAAAGAACAACAATTCGTTAACCAACCCACAAAACAACATAGTACAACAATCGCTGCTATGGCGATTGTTGTACTGTTTATACTTCTTCTATCATGCAGCGGTGAGAAAAAGAACACCGGAAGCACAATAGAAGAACCGGACTCCATACCCTACCTCAGCACGTACGGAGTATCTACCATCATCAGCGACTCAGGCAGAATCAGCTACAAGATAGAAGCCGAAGAGTGGCACATATACGAAAAACGCCGCCCAAAATACTGGGCATTCGAAAAAGGCGCATACCTCGAAAAATACGACGACAGCCTGAACATAGAGGCAACCATCAAAAGCGACACAGCCTACTTCTATAGCGAGAAAAAACTGTGGAAGCTCATTGGCAACATAAACATCAAGAACCAGAAAAACGAAAAGTTCTTCACCGACCTTTTATATTGGGACCAGGAAGAAGGCAACATCTATTCGGACAAATACATACGGATAGAACAGGAAGATCAGGTAACGACCGGAATAGGCTTCCGTTCCAACCAATCCCTCACCAATTGGGAAATCCTCTCAACAGAAGGAATATACACTATCGAAGACCGAGAATAAATGACAACAATCATCATACAAATCATTATAGCCATACTCTTCTCCGCCCTCTTTTCGGGCATGGAAATAGCATTCGTCGCATCGAACAAATTCCGCATGGAGATAGACATGAACAACAACACCGTTACCTCCCGCATACTCGACAAATTCTACCGCAACAGCAACAACTTCATATCCAGCCTATTGGTTGGCAACAATATCGTACTCGTCATCTACGGTATACTTATGGCCAACCTCCTCAACGAGACAATACTCGCAGCCCTCAACGACACCCCCTCTGCACAATTAGTGCTGCAAACCATCATATCCACCATCATCATTATCATCACCGGAGAATTCGTACCCAAGACACTGTTCCGCATCAACCCCAACAGCACAATCAAACGGTTCGCCATGCCGGTATTCCTGCTCTACATAATACTTTACCCTATGGCACAGTTCACTACATGGATATCATGCCTGATACTGCGCATCTTCAATGTAAAGATAAACAAAGAGACACGCGACACCACATTCAGCAAAATGGAGCTCACCCACCTCATTCAGAGCTCAATAGAAAACGCTAAAGACGACGAAGAAACCATAGACAACGATGTAAAGATATTCCAGAACGCACTCGACTTCTCCGAGATAAAAGTGCGCGACTGCATCGTGCCACGTACAGAAATATGCGCAGTAGAGATAGACACCACACTTGAGGAGCTGAAAAAAGAATTCATACAATCGGGACACTCCAAAATCATAGTCTACAAAGAGAATATAGACAACATCATCGGCTACATCCACTCTTCCGAACTGTTCCGCAACGCCCACAGATGGCAAAAACAGATATGCCGCATGCCCATAGTACCCGAAACACTCTCGGCTCAAAAGCTCATGCACAAGCTGATGCAGGAGAAAAAGACCCTCGCCGCAGTAGTAGACGAATTCGGAGGCACATTAGGAATAATCTCATTCGAAGACCTGCTCGAAGAGATTATAGGCGAAATAGAAGACGAACACGACACCAACAACTACGAAGCCCGGAAAATCGGCGAAAACGAATACTGTCTCTCAGGAAGACTCGAAATAGAAAGAATAAACGAACTGTTCAACATCAACCTGCCCGAATCTGACGAGTATCAGACTCTTGGAGGCATGATACTCTCCTACCATCAGAGTTTTCCTAAAGTGAACGAAACCATTACAATCGACAAGTTCCAGTTCAAAATACAGAAAACACGAAGCACACGAATAGAAGTAGTAACACTTAATATTATATAAAAACTGTCATCAAATTGACAAGACACCTCATATAAGGAAAATCCAACGGACTTTTCATTACGAAATACCAATCCAGCCGGTTACATACACACGTTGTAATCGGCTGGATTTATACTCAAATAGCCCGGCTGCGCAACAGCAATACGATAAAAAAGCCACAAAATAAAACGACATATACAATAAAACCACAACAAAAGCCATAAAAGCCGTAAAAAAACAGCAAATCATTGCAACTTATTGCAACAAAAAAGAGGAAATATCAAAGCAAATTTGTAACTTTGTCGGCGTTTTGTTCAAACGAAAGAAATAAAAACAAAATAAAAATACACTAAAAAATTATGGCAACATTACAAAAGCTACGCAACATGGGTCCCATGCTTATCATATTCGTGGGAGTCGCATTGTTTGCATTCATTGCCGGTGATGCCTGGAGAATCCTTCAGCCGCATCAAGGCTCACAGACAGTAGGTAGCGTAAACGGTGAGGAGCTCCTCGCAACCGACTACCAGAAAATGTACGAGGAATACTCGGATGTCTTGAAAATCCTCCGTCAGACAAACTCTCTCAGCGAAGAAGAGCTCAACCAGGTGAAAGACGAGGTATGGCAGAACTACGTTCGCAACTACATCATCAAGACAGAAGCCGAGAAAATCGGTCTCACAGTATCAACAGCAGAGTTGCAGGAGATTGTAAACGCCGGTCAGGACCCCATCCTCATGCAGACACCTTTCCGCAACGAGCAGGGCAAGTTCGACAAGAACATCCTCAACAACTTCCTCGCCCAGTACGAGCAGAGCAAAGACAACCCTGAGTACGCGCAGATATACAATTTGTGGAAGTTTGTAGAAAAGAACATTACAGACAATGCACTTGCCTACAAATACCAGACACTTATCCAGAACAGCTACCTCTCTAACCCCGTAGCAGCACAGAGCAACTACGAAGCAAACAGCTCAACATACGATGTAGAGATTGCAGCATATCCCTACACAGCTATTGCCGACAAGGATGTTACAGTAAGCGACAACGAAGTCAAAGCACTCTACAACAAGAACAAAGAGCAGTACAAACAGTACGCCGAGAGCCGCGACATCAAATATGTAAGCTACCGTGTAACACCCAGCGACGAAGACCGTGCCGAGCTCAACAAAGAGATGAACGAATATGCAGAGATGCTCAAAGCAGACGATGCAGACTATGCAACCATCGTTCGTCAGGCAAGCAGCATGATACCCTACTCAGCTGTAGCATGGCAAAAGAAGAGCTTCCCCGAAGAAGTAGCCGTAAGACTCGACGAGACAGCAATCAACACAGTCGTAGCACCTATCTACAACCAGAGCGACGACTCATACACAACATTCAAGTTTTTGGGCAAAGCAACAGTAGCAGACTCAATCAAATACCGTCAGGTAGCCATCACAGCTGAAACTCCCGAAGCGACACAAGCACTTGCCGACAGCATCATGGGTGCACTCAACGCAGGAAGCGATTTTGCTGAGATTGCAAAGAAATACGGTCAGGAAGGAGAAGAAATATGGCTCACATCCGCACAATACGAAGGCATGATGGTAGACGGCATGAACGCAACATTCCTCTCAAGCATCATCGATGCAAAGAAAGGCGAATACAGCATTATTGACATAGAGGCATCACCTGTTAAAATCATCTATCAAGTAACAGACAAGCGCAACGAAGTTGAAAAATATCAGGCAGCAGTCATCAAGCGTCAAGCAGAGTTCAGCAGCGACACATACAATGCAGCATACAACAAATTCAGCGAGTATGTAGCAAAATGCAAGACAGCAGAAGACCTCGAAAAGAATGCAGAAGAATACGGCTACCGCGTACTCACACAAAACAACATCTACACATCTACACACAAGATTGCAGGTCAGAACGGAACACGCGAAGCACTCAAATGGATATTCAGCACAGAGAACACAGGCAACGTATCTCCTCTCTACGAATGTGGCGAAAACGACAACCTCCTGGTAGTATCTCTCGCAAACATCCACACAAAAGGCTACATGTCAATGGATGAGACATCAGTAGTTCTCCGCAACCAGATTGCAGCTGACAAGAAAGCAGAAAAAATCATGAGCGAACTTGCAGGCAAGAAATTCGAAGCTATAGCAAGCACAGCAAACGTGAAATGCGATACAGTCAAGCACATCTCATTCAGCGCACCCACATACATCAGCCTCACAGCAGCAAGCGAGCCTGCTATCAGCGCAGCTGTTGCAAATATGGAAAAAGGCGCAGTCAGCGCACCCATCAAAGGAAACGCAGGTGTATATGTAATCCGTCTCATAGCAAAGAATGCCAAAGGCGGCGAATACAACGCAAAGAAGGAGCAGGACGCACTCAAGATTCTTGGTCAGCGCGGAGCATCACGCTTCATGAACGACCTCTACGAGAAAGCAGAAATCGTAGACAACAGATACATCTACTTCTAATAATATAGAATATAGTGTACGAAAAAGCAGGAAAGGACTTGTGTCCTTTCCTGCTTTTTCGTACACTATAACAGCATCATGAATGCGACACATATGTCAGTTATAAACAATCATTACATAGCTGTGAAATGTCAACTACAAGCCACGACGGAACTCCGACGGAGACATGCCGGTTGCATTACGGAAGAAACGGGTAAAATGGTTGGGATAATTAAAGCCAAGCCTGGATGCAACAATATTTATCGACAACTGACGGTCGGCAAGCAGCGACTTTGCCTTCTCCAGAATCTTGTTGCGGATATACTCTTTCGCCGTAATTCCAAGTTCGTGCTTGACCACATCGCCAAAATAGTTTGCCGACAAATGAAACTGACCGCTGCACCATGATACTTGAGGCGGACCTAAACGACGTGGCAATTCACTCCCGTCCGCCAAATAACTGTCGAGCATCGAATCCAGCTGACGCACAAGTTCGGACGCCTTCACCTTTTCTGTGTCGAACTGACGGTCGTAGAACCTGCGGCAATAACTAAGCAGCTGGCCGATACCAAGACGCAACATGTGTCCGGTAAATTCATCATCGGGCGCACGCAATTCTGTCATAATCGTATTGAAACAGTTATACATGATGCGCCGTTCCCCCTCGTAAAGCTTAAGTGCCTCAAACACCTCATAGTCAAAAAAGTTGAACATATAGAAATCCCTTCCAAGTCCGGTATTTACGATAAAATCGGGACGGAAAGCAAGCATCCAGCCCTTTGGACGGACATTCGCGTCAAGAACCATACTCACCACATCACCAGCCTTCATGGTAAAAGCCGTTCCTGCCTGATAACGCATGCAGGAGCCACGCAAATGCAATTCTCCAAAATCGGCATCCATCAACACCACGCAATACATGCCGAAATCAGTAGGTTCGAACAAGGAATAATCCGCATCGGCAAGATTGCAGACACTCACCTGAGGATGATATGTCGGCTGACCGAAAAAGCTGTTGAACTGATCTATATTTTCTACTTTATTAACCATACATGTCGGTAAATTTGGTACAAACTTACATAAAAATTCCGATTTTTATGCCCGTTATAATAAAAATCAAGACC
>CAYWIE010000059.1:0-12168 GCA_964458275.1 uncultured Bacteroidaceae bacterium | reverse complement strand
GCCTAATGCCATATTGTCGGAAGGATTGACATATTGATTTATAGAGGAAAGGTACATAAAAAGCTAATCTAATGCGTGGTGTGTGCAATTATTTTGCCCTTGCTGCTCGCATTTTCGCTTTTCAAATCCTGTTTTCTCATAACTTTGTAGTAATTTTGTCGGGAATATAGATAAAACATCAAACTGCGTACAGAAAGACGGCTACGCAATCCAATAGTAGTAAACTGCTTATAAATTTTAAGAACGATGCTGAATATTGTAATTTTTGGTGCTCCCGGTTCCGGCAAAGGTACCCAGAGCGAAAGAATCTTGGAAAAATATGGTGTTGACCACATTTCAACAGGCGACGTATTGCGTGCCGAAATCAAGGCTGAGACAGAGCTTGGAAAGACTGCCAAAGGCTTTATAGACCAGGGACAGCTCATTCCCGACTCGCTGATGATAGACATTCTTGCAGCAAAACTCGACAGTTTTGTCGACAGCAAAGGTGTCATTTTCGACGGATTCCCCCGCACCATCGCACAGGCAGAAGCGCTCAAGGTGATGCTTGGCGAAAGAGGACAGGACGTAACAGTGATGCTTGAATTGGACGTTCCCGAAGAGGAACTTATGTCGCGCCTTATAAAAAGAGGTATCGAATCGGGCAGAACCGACGACAACGAAGAGACAATCAAAAAACGCCTGAAGGTATACCATGAGCAGACCTCTCCCTTGAAAGAGTGGTACAAGAATGACGGCAAGCATTGCTATATAAACGGATTCGGTGAGCTCGACAGAATTTTTGCTGACATTGTAGCAGCCATCGACTCGAAGAGATAGGATATGGCAGAATCAAATTTCATTGATTATGTAAAGATTGTGTGCCGTTCGGGACGTGGAGGTCGCGGTTCAGCACATCTGCACCGTGCAAAATATGTGCCCAACGGAGGTCCGGACGGTGGCGATGGCGGTCGTGGCGGAGACATCATCCTTCGCGGCAACCGCAACTATTGGACACTGCTGCACCTTAAATATCAGCGCCACGTCTTTGCAGGCAACGGCGCAGGCGGCGGCATAAACAAGAGCACCGGCGCCGCAGGCGAGGACAAGATAATAGACGTGCCTTGCGGAACAGTTGCATACAATGCCGAGACCGGTGAATTCCTTTGCGACGTAATGGAGGATGGCCAGGAGGTGGTACTTCTCAAAGGCGGTCGCGGAGGATTGGGCAACGTCCATTTCGCCACAGCCACACGGCAGACACCGCGTTTCGCCCAGCCAGGCGAGCCTATGCGCGAAATGACCGTTACGTTAGAACTGAAACTGCTTGCAGATGTAGGTCTTGTAGGATTTCCCAACGCCGGAAAATCGACACTGCTTGCATCGGTCTCTGCAGCCAAGCCCAAGATAGCGAACTATCCGTTCACCACCCTTGAGCCCAACCTCGGCATCGTTTCGTACCGCGACGGCAAGTCGTTTGTGATGGCAGACATTCCCGGAATCATAGAAGGTGCCAGCCAGGGCAAAGGATTGGGATTGCGCTTCCTGCGCCACATAGAGCGCAACTCGTTGTTGCTTTTCATGGTTCCCGCCGATGCCGACGACATCAAAAAGGAGTACGAAATACTCTTGAATGAGCTCGCTACATTCAACCCCGAAATGCTCGACAAACAGAGAGTACTTGCCATAACCAAGAGCGACATGCTCGACGATGAGCTCATGGAAATGCTCTCCGAGTCTCTCCCCGAAGGCATCCCCCATGTATTTATCTCGGCAATAACCGGCATGGGCATATCAGATCTGAAGGACATTCTTTGGAAGGAGCTCAACAGCGAAGACAACCGCATGATGGCTGTCAAACGCGAAGAGCTGGTACACCGCAACTACGACGCGGGCATGCTTGCGCAGGATTTTGTCGACTGGGAACCCGATTTCATAGAAGAGGGTGAAGAGGAGGACGACTATTACGAAGAGGACAATTACGACGAATACGATTTCGACGAATAGTTCCAAGAAGAAATATGAGAACATCAGACGGCAGGCGAATTCGCCTGCCGTCTGATGTTGAAAGGAGTACGGAGAAGCTATTTTGTAAGCGTATAGGTTCCCGGTCCATACTTCTGGGATTCACTCTCTCCGGGAAGCGTTACAGAGGCTGTGGCGCCCTCAGGAATAGTGAAAGTCCACACCCATTTATCACCCTCATATCTCCATGCACTCTTGATGAGACCTGCCGCAGAGCGATACTCCGCCTTGATGTGCCCTAAGCGCCTATCGGGGATAGGTCGCATTATTATATGCTTGAATCCGGGCGCAGCAGGGTCGCAAGAGATGCCTGCCACACTCTCCCAAATCCATTCGCATACGCAACCGTAAGCATAGTGATTGAAGCTGTTCATGCCGCGCGGTCCCATACCTTTGTCAGCCATGTAGCTGTTCCAACGCTCCCAAATAGTGGTAGCTCCGTTGTCAACCGAATAGAGCCAACTGGGGTTCTTGCGCTGGAAAAGAAGCTCATACGCAATGTCCTGCATGCCATTCTCGGTGAGAGTAGCCATAAGGATGGATGTTCCCAAGAAGCCTGTCTGCAAACAGTTGTCGTGGTCGGCAAAATTCTTTCTGAGGCGCGCTATCACATTTGCTTTCGCTTCGCCCTCTACGACCCCAGTCTTCAGAGCGAAGAGCGCGGGTGTCTGCATAGTGTTCAGTATCTCGGTTTTGAAGGTGCCGTCCTCGTTGAGGAAACGTTCCTTGATGTAGGACCTTGCCTCTTCTGCCATCTGCTGGTATTTTGCAGCGTCGCGTCCGGCAGCCTTTGCCATATCGCCCATCATCGTTGCGTCTATCACCCAGTACGAAGAGCTGAGGAAATTCCAGTAGTCGATGGCTTCGGGCAATGGGCCGTTGGAAGAGAAGGCGCGTCCGCTGCAGCTCTCCAGAGGCTCGTAGCTGAGCCAGTCTGCCCACTGATAGTTGCGGTTCTCTTCGCGCAAGGTCTCGTGGTCGTACTTAGTCTCATATATGCGGTTCATAAAGAGATTCATCGACTCCCAGTTCTCTTCTATTATACGGGTGTCGCCAAACTGTTTCCATATTGTCCAAGGCACTATTATGCCGGCATCGCCCCATCCTAAGCGCATGTGCACGTTGCCATATTGCGCCCACGGCGCCACTCCGGGATAGCCGCCCAAAGGGTGCTGGCTGTCGCGCATATCGCGCATCCACTTGAGGAAGAACGGAAGGGTGTTTGCAAAGAAACTGCCTGTCTCGGCAAAAACCTGAGTGTCTGCTGTCCATCCTAAGCGTTCGTTGCGCTGCGGACAATCGGTGGGTATAGAGAGGTAGTTCGAAAGTTGCCCCCAATATGTGTTCAGGATAAGTCTGTTCACAAGTTCGTTTCCTGTAGAAATCTTTCCCGTCTCCAGATTGTCGGCTATGGAGGTTACAGGGATTGATTTTATAGACTTTATGCTGACATCGCCAGTTGCTGTTACCGAGACATAGCGGTATCCGAAGAAAGTGCAACGGGGAGAATATTCTACATAACCGTTGTCGGAGGCAAAGATGTAGCTGAGAATCATAGCTGTATTTGGAGTGCGCAGATTTTCGCGGTGCACACTGCCTTCGGGGCCATCCATGCCTCTGCTTCTTGCTCCGTTGCCGTCGTTGAGCAGTTCGCCGGGAAGACATGTGAGTTTGGTGCCTTCTGTAGCCTTGAAAAGAAATTCGGGCACACCGGCACAGTTTTGGCCGAAGTCTACGACTAATGTTTCTCCGGCCTTCACGTCCATGACATCGCCGGGAGCAAATTCCTTGACGACAATCACTTTGCCGAATTCATTCTCTGCCGCACCCTCTACATCTTTCCACGCATATGCCTTCACGGGCATTAAGGCAAGGTCGCGACGCAGATAGACCTCGGCGCCTTCGGAGGGCAGAATCTCTCCGGTGTACTCGCTGTTCTCTTCGGGCGTAGAGAATTTCTCTGCGCAGTCGTAGCCCATAGCTTCGCGGGCGTCGTACTCTTCGCCATCGAATATCGCAGCGTGCTTAACCGGACCGGCAATGCCTGCTTTCCAATTTTCAAGGTCCGTTCCATAGAGCCGCTTGCTGCCATCGGCGTATGTAAGTTCAAGAACTCCTCTGAAAGCACATTTCTTGCCTCGCATACCTACAATCTTGTCTGCCCACCAGCCGGGAGTAACTTGTGCCGAGAGGGTATTCTCTTCACCTTGCCCGGTGAGGAACGCATCGGTGATGTCGTATGTAAATGAACGTTTGGTCTTTCTCCAGTGTGTGAAGCCGGGTTTAAGGAACTCTTTTCCCACCCGTTTGCCGTTGATGTAAATGTCATAAACTCCCAGACCTGCTGTCATCCACTTTGCTGCAACCACTTTCTGCTCATTTTTTATTGTTGAGAGAAACCAGCTTGCACCATCGGCAGCTCTGCCTTTGTTCTCTTTTGTCGCCACCGGTGCATCAACCGCGGAAATCCACTTAGAGACTTTCCACGCTGCATCGTCAAGTGCTGCAATTCTTGTGCCGACCTCGTCTGTTGGGGACATACAGCCTATCACAGAGAGCAACAACGCAATTGCCGTAAAATTTTTAAAGAATGAGATTCTCTTTTTCATAGTCTTTATTTTATTAAGAAACTGAATATGCGCATGAATTCTTGCTCGAAGTTTGGTGTAAGCACATTCTTGCCTATCGCCGCTTTCACTTCATCCATACTCCAAAACCGCCCGCCGTCGAGTTCGTCACTTGGCGTTATTTCACCGTCATATGCAGCGCTGTAGACATGAACAAGTTCCTTTTCGCGTTCGCTCTCAAAAACGTATCTCTGCAAGAAGCAGGGAGCTATATCGACAATGTTCAGTTCCTCGCGCACCTCGCGCGAAAGAGCCTCCTCTATCGTCTCGCCATAATCTACATGACCGCCAACGGCTGTATCCCATTTTCCCGGCTGGATATCCTTCCACAGCGGCCGTTGCTGCAGATATATACGCCCGGACGAATCGAATAGGTGGAGATGTACAACGGGATGCAACAGCTTGCTGCCACCATGACATTCGCCTCTGGTTGCACTTCCTACCTCATTCCCCTGTTCGTCAACAATGGGAAATATCTCTTTATTGTTGTCCTTTTTCATATTGCAAGATATTGCTTCTAAAAACTGAATAATTCACCTCGACAATTGTCAAGCACATTGCGCCTTCAAGCAAGTTTGAAGGCGCAATGTAAATCAGCAATCTACAATCCTTAGCAGGATGGTTCCTCCCACTTCACCCAAGCGACATTCTGCGCCGAAGAGCTCACAACTGCCTCTACAAAGCGCATGCCCTCTATTCCATCTTTAACCGAAGGATAATCGAGACACAGCTCCGAAGGTTCGCGCTGTTCGGCATCAGCCATAAGAGTGAGCGCAAAATTGCGATACAGGTTGGCGAATGCCTCTATGAATCCTTCGGGATGCCCGCCGGGGACACGCGAATTGTGCTGTGCAGCCGGTGAAACAATACTTGAAGTGGCTGTGCGAATAACTTGCGCAACACCCTCTACAGGACGGAAAATCATCGTATTGGGGCTATCCTGACGCCATTCAAGCCCTCCCTTTTCGCCATAGACTCTTATATTCAAGCCATTCTCCACCCCGGCACACACTTGGGAAGCACTGAGCAGACAACGCGCACCACCCTCGTAACGTATCATAACTGTTCCATCGTCGTCCAACAAACGGTCGTCGACGAACGAATTGAGTTCGGCACACAGTTCCGTCACTTTGAGACCTGTAATGTAGTTAGCCAAGTGAAAGGCATGTGTACCAATATCGCCCATGCAGCCGGCCTTTCCTGAGCGTGTGGGGTCTACACGCCATGCAGCCTGCTTGTTCTCTGCTGCACAATCGGTAGAGAGCCATCCCTGGGGATACTCCACAAAGACACGACGGATTTTGCCCAAATCGCCGCGCTGCACACGATAACGCGCCTCTTTCACCAACGGATAGCCGCTGTATGTGTGAGTAAGCAGCAGGCGTTTTCCTGTGCGGGCTGTTATCTCAGCCAAGCTCTCAGCCTCTTCCAATGAAAATGTTATAGGCTTGTCCAATGCAACGTGAAAGCCTGCCTCCAATGCCATCGCCGCCGGAGCGTAATGAAGATGATTGGGGGTTACGATAGCAAGAAAATCCATACGCTCATCTTCGGGGAGTCCGGCTTCCGTCTCTATCATTTCGCGGTACGAAGCATACATACGCTCTTTGGGCAAACAGAGTTCATCACCGGTCTGCATCGATTTCACCGGATCGGAACTGAAACATCCGCACACAAGTTCAATCAGACCATCCAAATTTGCTGCCATTCTGTGTACTGGACCGATAAAGGAGCCGGGACCACCGCCCAACATACCCATCTTGATTTTCTTTCTCATCTTAGAAACTGTTTAAATTTTATTGAAAAATATTGTTGTACTGATTCTGCCCGCAAAGCGCGGTAGGCAAATGCCAATATATTCACAAACAAGCGAGATACATGAAGCCTGATTCAATATTTCGCAACGAGTGCAGAGCATATTCGCGGGTTACCGCAAATATAGTCAAATGACTTTAAAAAACCTCTTTTAATGTTTTAAAATTCAGAAGCTGTTTGAAATTTCCCTTGTACCACCCTAAACAAAATGAGACCGCACCATCACATTCAGGCACGGTCTCATCTATATTTCAGTTTTAACCTACACAAATTCGTCACCGAATTTCATACGTGCATCGTTCAGGAACTTTCTTATATCGCCTTCGTTTCCCTTTTTGCAGACCAGAAGCACATTCCCCGCATCTGCAATGAGCAAGTCCTCAACATCTTGCATTATCACAAGCTTGTCTTTGGGGAGAACCACCACGTTATTGCGGCTGTTATATGAGATTGTCCGCGTCTTGACTATCACATTGCCATCCCTGTCCTTAGGCAGTGTAGTGTAGAGCGAATCCCATGTACCGAGGTCGGTCCAACCGAATTTGCCTATCTGAAGACAGACATTATCCGCCTTTTCCATCACAGCATAGTCCATAGACACATTGGGGAAAGAGGTATAGGCGCTGTATATAAGCTTGCGGCGCTCGTCTCTGTCGGGATGTTCGCTGAACACCTTGTTGAGCACCCCCATCATATCGGGCAGCATCTCTGCCATTGTATCTATTATGGTCTGAACGTTCCATATATATATACCGGAGTTCCAATAGAACTCACCGCTCTCCATAAAGATTTCGGCAAATTCCCGCATAGGCTTTTCGGTGAATGTACGCACCTTGTAAAAGGAGCCATTCTCGGCAGCCAGCGGCTCCGACTCAGCCTGGATATATCCGTATCGGGTTTCGGGACAAGCGGGTTTAATGCCTATCACTACCAGTTTTTTGTTTTTCCCGACAAAATCGAGCCCGTGATTTACTGTCTCCACGAACAGATTCTCATCGAGAATCAACTGGTCGGACTGTGCAACCACAATATTGGCATTAGGATTGAGGTTGCGTATATGGCATGCGACGTATGCAATACTGGGAGCCGTACCGCGATAGACAGGTTCGTGCAGTATCTGCTCCGAGGGGATTTCGGGCAACTGTTCTTTTACAAGTCCGGAATAGTCGCTGTTGGTCGAGACTATTATATTCTGACGTGGAACTATACGGCTGTATCGGTCGAAAGTCTGCTGCAAGAGTGTCCTGCCACACCCCAACAAGTCGTGGAACTGTTTGGGATAGGCTTTCTTGCTCAACGGCCACAGACGGCTGCCGATACCTCCTGCCATTATCACACAATACCTGTTATTATCCATCTTTTCGAGTATCTTTGCCCTCCTGCCTGAGCAGGAGGGCTGTTTGGAGTATAAGAAACTTTTAGAATTCGGCGTTGTTGGGTGTGCGGGGGAAAGGTATCACATCGCGGATGTTGGACATGCCTGTAACGAAAAGCAACAGACGCTCAAATCCGAGACCGAAGCCCGAATGGGGGCATGAACCATAGCGACGTGTATCGAGGTACCACCACATGTCCTTCATAGGAATTCCGAGTTCTTCGATACGTGCAAGCAGCTTGTTGTAGTCAGCCTCACGCTCGGAACCGCCGATTATCTCGCCGATTTTCGGGAAAAGCACATCCATTGCACGTACTGTCTTGCCATCCTCGTTCTGCTTCATGTAGAAAGCCTTTATCTCTTTGGGATAGTCTGTGAGGATTACGGGACGCTTGAAGTGGTGCTCTACAAGGTATCTTTCGTGCTCCGACGCGAGGTCCACTCCCCAATATACGGGGAATTCGAACTTGTGTCCGTCGGCAACAGCCTTTTCGAGGATTTCGATGCCCTCGGTATATTTAAGACGCACGAACTCTGTGTTTACGATTGAGCGCAGACGTTCGATAAGCTCCTTGTCGAACATGTCGTTGAGGAATTTTATGTCGTCCATGCAGTTGTCGAGCGCCCATGATACGCAATACTTTATAAACTCCTCGGCAAGGTCCATATTGTCAACGATATCGTTGAACGCAACTTCGGGCTCTATCATCCAGAACTCGGCAAGGTGACGGGGAGTGTTTGAATTTTCGGCACGGAATGTGGGACCGAAAGTGTAGATTGCGCCAAGCGCGGTTGCCGCGAGTTCGCCTTCGAGCTGACCTGAAACGGTGAGACTTGCCTGTTTGCCGAAGAAGTCGTCATCGTACTTGATTGAACCGTTCTCGTCCGTCTTGAGGTCGTAGAGGTTCATGGTTGTTACCTGGAACATCTGTCCTGCACCCTCGCAGTCCGAAGCTGTGATGATGGGTGTGTGGAAATAGTAGAATCCCTTGTCGTGGAAGAATTTATGGATGGCGTATGCCATATTGTGGCGTATGCGGAATATTGCGCCGAAAGTATTGGTGCGGGGACGGAGGTGTGCAACGCTGCGCATGAACTCCATTGTCTGGCCCTTCTTCTGCAAAGGGTATGTGTTGTCGCAATCACCGAGTATCTCTATGGCAGTAGCCTGTATCTCTACGCTCTGGCCGCCACCTATCGACTCCACAAGTGTTCCGTTTACCGAAAGACATGTACCGGTAGAGATTCTTTTCACAAGCTCCTCGTCCATCTTCTCAAGGTCTATTACTATCTGTACATTCTTTATTGTAGAGCCGTCGTTGAGGGCTACAAAAGCAACCTGTTTGCTACCACGACGGGTTCTTACCCATCCCTTTACGTTTACTGCGGCACCGTATGTAGTGAGGCCGAGCAGTTCTGATATTTTTGTACGTTTTATCGTTTCCATTGATATTTGTATTTTGTTATGGCGAATCGGTGCTTTCTATTCGTATGCACCCATGCGCAACATGTTTACCTCTTTTTCGGTAAGGTAGCGCCAATCGCCACGTTTGAGATTCTTTTTTGTAAGTCCGGCAAACAGCACACGGTCGAGCTTTACGACCTTGTAGCCGAGATGCTCCATCATACGACGGACGATGCGGTTTTTGCCTGAGTGTATCTCTATGCCTATCTGCGAACGGTCTGCCTCGTTGACGTATGTTACTTCGTCGGCATATGCCTTTCCATCTTCAAGATCAAGACCTTCGGTTAGCTGTGCCATATCTGACATTGCTACATTCTTGTCGCAATAGACATGATATATTTTCTTCTTCATGAACTTAGGATGCGTCAATTTGGAGGCAAGGTCGCCATCGTTTGTCAAGAGGAGCACACCTGTTGTGTTTCGGTCGAGACGTCCTACGGGATAGATACGCTCCTTGCAGGCTCCGCGAAGACAATCGAGCACAGTCTTGCGTTCTTGGGGGTCGTCTACGGTTGTTACACAATCTTTCGGCTTGTTAAGCAGAATGTAGACTTTTCGTTCGGGATTTATGCGTTCGCCGTTGAAACGGACGTCATCGTTGCGGGTGATTTTTGTTCCCAACTCCGTTACAATAACGCCGTTGACCGTTACAAGACCAGCCTGTATGAAGTTGTCGGCTTCGCGACGCGAGCAGACACCGGCATTGGCGAGATATTTATTCAGACGCATCGGTGCATCCGGGTCTGCAACGACCTCTTTATATTCTATGCGTTTCTTTTTGCTGTACTTTGCCGATGCATCGTACTTGCCACGCTGCGAGTATGCGGGTTTTCTGTCTCCTCCATGACCGTTGTATCTCTCAGTGCGGGGCGCAGAATTTCCGTCGCGATAGGGACGTGCACCACCCTGCTCGCCGTCGTTGTTGCCGTAGCGGGGACGGCGTTCGGTCTGCTCTTCGCTGAAACGTCCTCTGTTGTTGCGGTTATATCCGTAACGGCTGTCGCGGTCGTTTCTGTTGTTGAAACGGAAACGTCCACCGTTTTCCTCTCCATTGTCGCCCGAATTTCCTCTTGAGGAATAATGATTGGTGCGTTGGCCGGGGCGGCGATTGCCCTCAAACTCATCGTTACGATCGTAAGAACGCCTTCTGTCGTTTCTGTTTCCGGAGTTCTTGTCGAATCGTTTGTCTCTGTAATTATCCATTTTTATCTTTTTTACGAACCTCACGGTCCATGTTGTTTATCTTTGTCTTACACTCCTGTGTATGTATGGGGAGTTATGCTGCGAAGCTCTTCCTTTACGCTGTCCGAAACGTCCAAGCCCTCGATGAACTCCAGAAGCGACTCGCGAGTGATCTTGCTGTTGGTGCGTGTGAGAGCCTTCAGTGCTTCGTAAGGATTGGGATAGCTTTCGCGGCGAAGAATAGTCTGTATACCCTCGGCGCATACGCTCCACATATTGTCGAGCTCGTCGTAAATCGCAGTTTCGTTGAGAAGAAGCTTGCGAAGACCGACCATTGTGCTCTTTATCGCTATGACGATGTGTCCGAAGGGAACACCCACATTGCGAAGCACGGTTGAGTCGGTAAGGTCGCGCTGCAGGCGCGAAATCGGCAATTTTGTTGCGAGGTGGGCAAGGATTGCATTTGCTATGCCCAAGTTACCCTCACTGTTTTCGAAGTCGATAGGATTGACCTTATGAGGCATTGCGCTTGAACCTACTTCGCCGGCTTTTATCTTCTGCTTGAAGAATTCCATTGAGATGTATTGCCAGAAATCCCTGTCCATATCTATGATGATGGTATTGATGCGTGCAAGAGCATCGAAAAGCGCTGCAAGATTGTCGTAATTGGAAATCTGCGTGGTGTACTGCTCGCGCTGCAAGCCCAACTTTTCGGTTACGAAGCGGTTTCCGAACTCCTTCCAGTCGATTGAGGGATATGCCACATGGTGTGCATTGTAGTTTCCGGTTGCGCCGCCGAACTTTGCAGAGATTGTGCAGCGTTTAAGTTCGTTCAGCTGTGTCTCTATGCGATATACGAACACCATTATCTCTTTTCCCAAACGTGTGGGCGATGCAGGCTGTCCGTGTGTGCGGGCAAGCAGGGCTACATCCTTCCATGCCTCGGCATACTCCTTGAGTATTGCAAGCATCTCGTCTATCACCGGATAGTAGACCTCTTCGAGCGCAGCCTTTATGGTGCAGGGGATTGAAGTGTTGTTTATATCCTGTGATGTGAGTCCGAAGTGTATGAATTCCTTATAGGCGTCGAGACCGCCGATAGCGTCGAAACGCTCTTTTATGAAGTATTCCACAGCCTTGACATCGTGGTTGGTAACCTTCTCTATCTCTTTGATACGTGTCGCGTCCTCTACTGTAAACTCGCTGTATATCTTGCGGAATTCGGGGAAAAGCGCTGTGTCCACACCCTTCAACTGCGGCAAAGGAAGTTCACACAATGCAATAAAGTACTCTATCTCCACGAACACGCGATATTTCATCAGCGCATACTCTGAGAAATAGTTTGCCAAAGACTCTGTTTTACCCCTATACCTGCCATCGATAGGTGATATTGCTGTAAGAATGTCAAGTTTCATTATTTGTGAGTATATAATTTAGTCCTAAAATCCTGTATCTTTATATTATAAGGTAAACCTTACAAAAAATCGGGTACAAAAATAGCACTTTTTACCCATAAACACACACTATGAGAAAAAAGTTTATTTAAATTTAGAAAAAAAGCAGAATTCGTCCTATTGTTTTTGGAATTTCGGAAACAACAGAAGCTGCAAAAAACAAAAAAAGCCTGCTTTATGCAGACTTCGTATCGTGGGCGTTGACGGATTCGAACCGCCGACCCTCTGCTTGTAAGGCAGATGCTC
>CAYWIE010000058.1:0-12307 GCA_964458275.1 uncultured Bacteroidaceae bacterium | reverse complement strand
AAAACTATGTTCGGAAAAGAAAACGGCATAAAGCTACTTGCGAAACTTAAATAAAATAATGTTACTTCTACCCTTTGTGCATCTCATTTGGATGATGATTTCGTTTTTTCTCACTATCTTCGCGTCAAGAATCCGGAAAATGATTTGTAAAAAGATGGAAAAATTTCACTTTAAAGATAAAAAGGCAGTCTACTATACACTCGGATGTAAGCTCAATTTCTCAGAGACTTCGAGTATTGAGCGGACATTGCAGGAGGCGGGAATAAGGACTGCCAAGCGGGGCGAGACTGCTGATATTTGCATTATAAACAGCTGCGCGGTTACGCAGGAGGCCGAGAAGAAGTGCAGGCAGGCTATACATAAGCTTATCCGCAAGCATCCCGGTGCATATGTTGTCGTTACGGGCTGTTATGCGCAGTTGTCTCCCGAAAGACTGGCGCAGGAGGAGGGGGTGGATGTTGTGCTTGGAATAGACAAGAAAGGCGACATTCTGAACTACCTTGGTAATCTGGAGAAACGCGCCTACTGTGGCGATTGGTTTGTTCAGCCGGCTAAGGATGTCCGCAACTTCGTGCCATCGTGTGCGCGTGGCGACAGGACCCGATATTTTCTGAAGGTGCAGGATGGATGTGATTATTTCTGTACCTACTGTACCATTCCTTTTGCCCGCGGCCGCAGCCGCAATCCCCATATTGCCGACCTTGTAGCGCAAGCCGAAAATGTCGCTGCGGAGGGAGGACGCGAGATTGTAATTACCGGAGTCAATATCGGTGATTTTGGAAAAAGCACCGGCGAGAAATTTACTACGCTTGTAAAGGAGCTCGACAAGGTTGAGGGAATATCGCGTTACAGAATCTCTTCTATCGAGCCTAACCTCATAACTGACGAGATAATAGATTATATCTCTGAGTCGCGCAGTTTCATGCCTCATCTCCATATTCCTTTGCAGGCGGGCAGCGACGAGGTGCTTAAACTGATGCACCGCCGTTACGATACTGCTTTCTTCGGCGAAAAGATTGCCACTGTGCGCCGTTTGCTTCCCGATGCTTTCATCGGAGTGGATGTTATTGTGGGTACGCGCGGAGAGAGCGATGAACTTTTTCAGAAGTCATACGATTTTATCAAGAGTCTTGATATTTCCCAGCTGCATGTGTTCAGTTACTCGGAGCGTCCGGGGACGAGGGCATTGGCTATTGATGGTGCTGTGTCTCCTGCCGAGAAGCAGCGTCGCAGTAAAATGCTCATCGAGCTTTCCGAGGAGAAACGAATCTCTTTCTATCGCCGCTACTGTGGGACTGAGGCGCTTGTCCTCTTCGAGAAACCGCGTCCCGGAATGCCTATGAGCGGATTCACTGAGAATTATATCCGTGTAGAAGCCGAGCGCGACGACAGGTGTATCAACAGGATTGCGAGAGTGAAGCTTGGCGGGTTCAACGAAGATGGTTCGGCACTGATAGCCGACGAAATACTAAGCATCGGGTAGAGTAGGGTATGAAGAAACAGATTGCAGTAGTGATATTGAATTATAACGGGGCAGAGATGTTGCGTACCTTTCTGCCTTCCGCTGTTGCATATTCTCCTCAGGCAGAAGTGATTGTGGCTGACAACTGCTCTACGGACGATTCGGTGCAGGTGATGCGCGAGGAGTTTCCCGATGTGAAATTAATCTGCTTGGCAAAGAATCATGGTTTTGCCGATGGATATAATCTTGCGCTTGCTCAGGTGGAGGCTGAGTATTTTCTGTTGCTGAACTCCGATGTTGAGGTAACGGAGGATTGGCTCGTTCCTATGCTCGAATATATGAACGCCAATCCCGATGTTGCGGCATGCCAGCCTAAGTTGCTTAGTTACAAGAATAAGAATGAATTTGAGTATGCCGGAGCCTGCGGCGGGTTCATTGACAGATATGGCTATCCTTTCTGCCGTGGGCGCATATTCGATACTGTGGAATGTGATAGTGCGCAATATGATTCTGTTGCAGACCTTTTTTGGGCAACAGGCGCTGCACTTATGGTGCGTTCCGACGACTACAGGGCTGCAGGAGGGTTAGATGGTTCTTTCTTTGCTCATATGGAGGAGATTGACCTTTGTTGGCGTTTGCGTTCGAGAGGGCGCCGCATAGTCTGCGTTCCGCAAAGTGTTGTCTATCATGTTGGTGGAGCTACCTTGAACAAGAGCAATCCGCGAAAGACTTATCTTAATTTCCGCAACAATCTGTTGATGCTCTATAAGAATCTTCCTGAGGAGGAACTTCGTTACACTATGTTTGTGCGTGCGATACTCGATTATGTGGCTGCATTCAAATCTCTTCTCTCAGGCGATGCGGCAGGCTGTCGTGCCATTCTTCAGGCGCGCCGGGATTTCGGTCGCATAAAGAGCGGATATTCTGCCATGCGCAGAGAGAACATTGAAAAGTGCGTGGAAAATAAGATTACGGAGAGAGTCTCATACTCTATCCTTTGGAAATATTATGCCGGTGGGAAGCGTCGCTTCTCAGAACTTCCTTAGAAGCTGTTCAAATTTTATTGTAAAAGTTTTCTATATTCATTGCTTTGTGAGCCGGGTCCTGACTATCTCAGGTGTGCGGATGCCGGGCTTCAGCTCTCCTCCTATGCAGTATATCTCTTCTCCATCTGTTGTGAGGAGTGCTCCTGCGCGTGCATATTGCGGACTTGTCCGGATTATGCTCCATACTCCGCTCTTGGTGTCGAACATCATCAGCCGGTTGTTGAACTTGTACCACTCTGCCGTTTGTCTCATGTACTCTTTTTGCGGTATACAGGCGTATGTGCCGGATATGGCATCTTCAAAAATTGTGCGGTTTACGCCGCCTGCTGCAATGATGTGGGTTTCGTCGTACACTATGGCGGTGCCGCCCGAAAGTGTCAATTCCGCTCCGTTTTCATCTGTTACCGTTGGCAACGGTGTCCATTTGTCGAGCTTGTAATCGTATTTGTAGCCGTCGGTATGTACTTTGGCATTTGTTGTGGAGTCCTTTGGGGTGAATCCTCCCCAAAGATAGAGTGCTTCTTTTGTGGCTGCGCATACAGGCTGCACTCTTCCGCTGCCGGGAAAGGGAGCGAGTTCTTGCCAGCCTTTTGAGGTTTCGTTTATGTCGAGGGTGAACAGCCGGGCTGATGCTTTGCCGCCGGCATTGCCTCCTGCGACATATATGTTGTTTCCTGATACGGCGCCACTGGCATTGTCGATGGTGCATGGCAACGGTGGCAGTTTCTCTGTTGTGCAGTTGCCGTTTCTGTATGTTATCTTCAGGACTGCTGACGTTGCGCCTTCTTCATTCATTCCGCCTGCTATGATAAGGTCATTGCCGTATTGCAGTGATACTCCGTAGGCTGATGTTTCGGGCAATTCTCCTATCATTTCCCATTGCAGATTGCCGTTTGTGCTTGTGCGGTATATTCCTTTGTAGTATCTTTTCTTGCCTCCGTCGGCCGCGGGGGTGTCGGGGAAATTGCATCCGCCTGCAAGCAGCATGCTGTTGCTTTTGGTGGCTGCATAGCAGGCTGATACGCCTAACCGGTAGCCCTGCTCATATTCAGGCATGTTGCCGATTGTTTCCGGGGTGTTCGCGGGTGTGCTGCACGATGTCGCTACCAGTGCAACGGCTGAGAAAATCAATGTCTTTATGGCGGATTTCATACGTGTTACGGTATTCCCACTTACCAATCTATCGGTTCTTTGCCGTGTTTGGTAAGGTAGTCGTTGGTGAGTGTGAAGTGGTGGTTGCCGAAGAAGCCTGCGTATGCCGATAGAGGGGATGGGTGGTGCGAGGAAAGCACAAGGTGCTTGGTGCGGTCTATGAATGCTCCTTTCTGCTGTGCGTAGCTTCCCCAAAGTATGAATACAAGATTCTCCCGCTTTTCGGCAAGGATGCGTATAGCGGCGTCAGTGAATGTCTCCCATCCGCGGCGTTGGTGTGAGCCTGCGCTGCCGGCTCTTACGGTGAGCGTGGCGTTCAGCAGCAGCACTCCTTGTTTGCTCCATCGTGTGAGGTC
Source organism: uncultured Bacteroidaceae bacterium (assembly GCA_964458275.1). GTDB lineage: Bacteria > Bacteroidota > Bacteroidia > Bacteroidales > Bacteroidaceae > HGM04593. The sequence continues at coordinate 8,291 of CAYWIE010000058.1, read as the reverse complement.
GCCGTCGGCGGGCATGGGCTTTCCTGTGTCCGATGCTATCTCTTTGAAGATGTTCACAAGCGATGGCGGCATCTTTATCTCTTTGTTGACAGAGAAGCAGAGTCCGTTTGCTTGTCCTGCACCATGATAGGGGTCTTGCCCGATGATTACTACTTTTGTCTCGTCAAACGGGCAGTGGTCGAATGCGTTGAATATGAGTCTGGCTGGGGGGTAGACGGTTGTCGTTGAGTATTCGTTGCGCACAAATTCTGTGAGTTCGGCAAAGTAGGGCTTTTCGAATTCTGTGGCAAGTTCTCTTTTCCAGCTCTCTTCTATTTTTACATTCATGCGGGGCTGCTTATATCAATGGAATACCAATCTCTTTGCATCCTTGACGCATTTCGTCGGGCCAGATGCTTGCTTGTATTTCGCCGATGTGTGCTTTGTGGAGCAGCAGCATGCAGAGTCGCGACTGTCCGAGTCCTCCTCCTATTGAGAGGGGAAGGGTGCCTTCGAGCAGTCTGCGATGGAAGTATAGCTCTTTTCTGTCTTCCTTGCCCGATATTGCAAGCTGGTGCAGCAGTGCCTCCTTATCGACGCGGATTCCCATTGAGGAAAGTTCTATGGCGCATTCAAGCACTGATGACCAGATGAAAAGGTCGCCGTTGAGCCCGTAGAAGCCATCTTCGTTGGGGGTGCTGTAGTCGTCGTAGTCGGGGGCACGGTTGTCGTGCTTCGTTCCGTCGCCGAGCTCGCCGCCTATTCCTATGATGAACACTGCTTTGTGTTCTTTGGTGATTGCGTTCTCGCGCTCTTTGGGGGTCATTCCGGGGTAGAGACGGCGAAGTTCTTCGGAGTGTATGAAGTGTATTTCGCTCGGCAGAGAAGGTGTCAGCTGAGGGTAGTATTCGCACAGCGTATATTCGGTGCGGATGATTGCCGAGTATATGTCCTTGACTATTGCCTTTAGGAAATTTACATTGCGTTCTTCGGCTGTAACCACTCGTTCCCAGTCCCATTGGTCCACATATAGCGAGTGCAGGTTGTCGAGTTCTTCGTCGGCGCGTATGGCGTTCATGTCTGTGTATATGCCGTGCCCTTCCTTTATCTGATAGTCGGCGAGGGTTACGCGTTTCCATTTTGCAAGTGAATGTACTACCTCTGCTACTGCGCCGTTCATGTCCTTTATCGGAAAGTTCACGGCGTTTTCTATGCCGTTGAGATCGTCATTGAGTCCTGTGCCGCGCAATACGAACAGCGGGGCAGTAACACGGCGCAGGCGCAGTGTGGAGGCGAGATGGTTCTGGAATGTTTCTTTTATTTGCTTGATGGCAAGCTCGGTTTGCTTGAGGTCTAACAGTGGTTTGTATGCTTGGGGCAAATCAAAGATTTTCATTTTGTCGTGTGCTTTTATTATTAGTCTTCCAACAAATGTTTGAGGAAATCATCCATTTCCTTGTCGAGCCCTTCGAGCAGCTCCTTGTCGAGCACAAGGGTGTCGTCGTCGATGTATATGAGGTCGACTATCGACTCTTTCTTTTCGTCGACGAGGGTGATGGAGAATGGTTTAAGTATGTTTATCTTGTCAAGCAGTCCTACTTTCTGCATCTGTGCAAGCTCGCTGCGCAGGGGCTTCTCTATGGATGCTTTGGGCGCATCCTTCCATTCGGCGATGGTCGCTTCTGCCATGGGGCGGTCGTCGTCGTCGAGGATTGTGAGTTTGCCACTTCCTTTCTCTACTTGTATGTAGAGGTCGGTGATTATTGCATTTTCCAACTTACCGAACTTTTCGGTAATGGAGAGTATTGCGTCGAGCAATGACTCGCGGGACTGTTTGCTGAGTGACATATTTCTTAATGATTACAGTTTATTATACGTTTTTGCCGTGGCAGTTCTTGAACTTCTTGCCGCTGCCGCAGGGACAGGGGTCGTTGCGGCCTACTGTCTTTTCTACGCGGATGGGTTCGCGACGTGGCTGTTCGCGTGTGTCTCTGCCGGCGGCTGCCTGTTGGTTGGCGTCGTTGAGGTCTACTTTGCTCTCGCGGTATTGCTGCTTGGGCTTTTGGGCTTTGTCGGGGTCGGGAGCTTTGTTTACCTGTGTGGGATCCTGTACGGGGATTTGTCCGCGCATGAGTATTGATATTGTCTTGTCGTTTATCTTGTTTACCATCTTGTCGAAGAGGGTTACTGATTCCAACTTGAATATCAACAGGGGATCTTTCTGTTCGTAGCTTGCGTTCTGAACGGAGTGCTTGAGGTCGTCGAGGTCGCGAAGGTTCTCTTTCCATGCTTCGTCGATGGTGTGCAGAAGTATCGCCTTTTCGAAGCATTTGATTACCTCTTTGCCCTTTGTCTCGTATGCCTTGGCTATGTTTACGGGTATCTGGTAGATGTGTCTGCCGTCTGTGATGGGTACATATATGAACTGGTCGCGCATCGCTTCGTTGTTGGTGTATATGTACTCAATGTAGGGATAGGCAATCTCTGCCATTCTTTCGTTCTTGCGCTTGAAGTTTTCGAGGGCTGCGTCGAATGCTATGTTTGCTCTCTCTTCGCCGTCGAGCTTGTCGTACTCCTCCTTGCTCTTGAAGGGAAGCTCTGTTGCAAGCACTTTGAGGAATTCGAGCTTTGCGTCTTCGAATGTGTAGGTGTCGAGGATGGTGTAGCAACGGTCCCATATCATGTTTACAATGTCCATGCCGATGCGCTCGCCCATGAGTGCGTGGCGGCGTTTGGTGTAGATGACGGTACGCTGCTTGTTCATTACGTCGTCATATTCGAGCAGGCGCTTACGGATGCCGAAGTTGTTCTCTTCTACCTTCTTCTGGGCGTTTTCTATTGATTTTGAAATCATGGAGTGTTCTATCATGTCGCCTTCTTGGAAGTTCATGAATTTGCTGTCCATGATTTTTGCTATGCGTTCCGAACCGAACAGACGCATCAGCTTGTCTTCGAGCGATACGAAGAATACTGATGAACCGGGGTCGCCCTGACGTCCTGAACGTCCGCGCAGCTGGCGGTCGACACGACGCGATTCGTGGCGTTCGGTACCGATGATGGCAAGACCTCCTGCTTCGCGTACTTCGGGACTCAGCTTGATGTCGGTACCACGGCCTGCCATGTTGGTGGCGATGGTTACGGTGCCGGCAAGACCTGCTTTGGCAACAATGTCTGCCTCCTTCTGGTGGAGCTTGGCATTGAGGACGTTGTGAGGTATCTTCTTGATGGTGAGCATGCGGCTGAGAAGCTCAGAGATGTCTACTGAGGTTGTTCCCACAAGTGCGGGACGACCTTTTGAGACAAGCATTTCAATCTCGTCTATTACGGCTTTGTATTTTTCGCGGTTGGTCTTGTAGATGCGGTCATTCATGTCCTTGCGGGCGATGGGGCGGTTGGTGGGGATTACCACTACATCGAGCTTGTAGATGTCCCAGAATTCGCCTGCTTCTGTTTCGGCTGTACCGGTCATACCTGAGAGCTTGTGGTACATGCGGAAGTAGTTTTGCAATGTGATTGTTGCAAAGGTTTGTGAGGCTGCTTCTACCTTTACGCGCTCTTTTGCCTCGATTGCCTGATGGAGACCGTCTGAGTAGCGGCGTCCTTCCATGATACGTCCGGTCTGCTCGTCTACGATTTTTACCTGACCGTCTTCTGTTACAACGTATTCGACGTCTCTGTCGAACATGGCGTATGCCTTGAGCAATTGGTTTATGGTGTGTACGCGCTCCGACTTTATCGAGTAGTTGGTGAGCAACTCCTCTTTTTTCGCTACCTTCTCTTCGTCAGTGAGGGCTTTGTCGTTTTCAAGTTCGGAAAGCTCTGCTGCTATGTCGGGGAGGACAAAGAGTGATGAATCCTGTGAATTGCCGGTGATAAGTTCGATACCTTTGTCGGTCAGGTCGACGCTGTTGTTCTTTTCGTCGATGACAAAATACAGAGGTTCAATGGCTTCGGGCATACGTTTGTTGTTCTGCTCCATGTATATCTCTTCGGTCTTCAGCATGCCTGTCTTTACGCCGGGCTCGCTGAGCAGTTTTATAAGGGGCTTGTTCTTGGGAAGCGCCTTGTAGCTGCGGAAGAGCGAGAGATAGCCTTGGATTACCTCTTCTTTGTTGTCGGAGTAGATTAGCTGGCGTGCCTCGGCGAGCAACTGGGTGGTGAGCTTTTTCTGTGCTTCCATCAGACGCTCTACAAGGGGACGGTACTCTTCGAACATCTGGTCGGAACTGCGTGCTACGGGACCTGATATGATGAGGGGAGTACGTGCGTCGTCAATCAATACTGAGTCGACCTCGTCGACGATTGCGTAGTTGTGTATGCGTTGCACAAGGTCGCTCGGCTGGCTTGCCATGTTGTCGCGGAGATAGTCGAAGCCGAATTCGTTGTTTGTACCGAAGGTGATGTCCGAAAGGTAGGCTTTGCGGCGTGCTTCGGAGTTGGGCTGGTGCTTGTCGATGCAGTCTACGCTGAGACCGTGGAACATGTAGAGGGGGCCCATCCATTCGGAGTCGCGCTTTGCGAGGTAGTCGTTCACTGTTACCACGTGTACGCCGTTGCCGGTGAGGGCGTTGAGGAACACGGGAAGAGTGGCGACGAGGGTTTTTCCCTCACCGGTTGCCATCTCTGCTATCTTGCCTTTGTGGAGCACTACGCCGCCGAACAGCTGTACGTCGTAGTGTATCATGTTCCATACGGTTTCGTTGCCGCCGGCTGTCCAGCGGTTCTTGTAGATTGCCTTGTCGCCTTCGATGCTGACAAAGTCTTTTGATGTTGCGAGTTCGCGGTCGAAGTCTGTTGCTGTTACCTCTATCGTTTCGTTCTCTGCGAAGCGGCGTGCTGTGTCTTTTACAATGGCAAAGGCTTCGGGAAGTATCTCGTCAAGTATTATCTCGTTCTTGTCGAGTACCTCTTTCTCCAATTTGTCTATTTGATTGAAGATTGATTCGCGTTTTTCGAGTTCTGTCTGCTCTATGGTCGCTTTCAGTTCTTCTATCTTTTTGCGCTCATCGGCAGTCGCTGCTTTTATCTTTTCTTTAAGTCTTATTGTGTGTGTGCGCAGCTCGTCGTTGCTCAATTCTGATATTGAGGGGTAGACTGCCTTGATTTTCTCTACCCATGGCTGTATCTCGCGCATGTCCCGGCTTGCTTTGTTGCCGAATAATTTGCTTATAAAATCTATAAATCCCATTATATTGTTTTGTTTTTATTCTTTGTATTGTTGTTTCTGTTTTGTCCGCGGTGGCGCAAAATCTTATATATGGCGCCGTTGCAATATGGCAAAGATAGTTATAAATTTATTATCTGTGGTGCTATTTGTGCGGAAATTTCTCTTTTGAGCGTTATTTGTGGGCTGTTGCAGTGTGTTGCAGGGCTCTTTGCTTTAGAACTGCACGTATAGCTGTATTCTGACTCCTTCCTTGTCGATGCCCGGATAGTCCCGGTATGTGAGCCGCCTTACGTAGTCTATTCTCAGAACTCTGAATATGTTCTCTATTCCCAACGAAAGTTCCATGTAGGGGGTGCTGCCTAAGTAGTGGTAGGTCTCGTCTTGATATGGGAACTTGTATAACGGACCGGTGTTGAGGTTGTCAGGTCTGTTCTTGTCGCTCAGGTTGCCGTACATTCCGCGGAATCCTATGACTTCGCGCCAATTGAGCTTTCTTATCAGAGGTATGCGGTTGAACAACAGTCCGTTCATGTAGTATGTGAGGTCCCATGAGGCATATTCGTCGTTGAAGAATTCCATCGCGTTCATCAGTGCGTATGAGCCTTCCTGGATGGTGTACGACAGGTTGGCATTGGGGATTATCAACAGGGGGAACGGCACTCTGTTCCATACCTTGCCGGCCTTCAGCGTGCAGTTGGTGTAGCCGAATGCCGAGAACCAGAAGCGCTTCTTGAATCCGAGTTCTGTGTGCTGGTAATTGAATTCGCTGCCGGCGATTCCCTTGAATCCCACTCTGTGCGATAGGGTGTATACTGGGTGTTCGGGGAGTATCGAACGGCGGTTCCATTTCGACTGGATGAACTTTTCGTTAGGAGCGTATCTGAGGTTTAGTTCTACTTCTGATTGGCGGAGGTTGTCTGCAAACGTGCTTGTGGTGATGCCGTCGACGGTGGAAGTGCGTTCGAAGGGTATCAGGTGTGTGGCTATGTCTGTCCTGTTTCTGAGCGTGAGGGCATACGAGAAATGGTTGTAGAACTCCTGCGTGTATGTGAACTCGGCTTTTTTGACATAGCCTATCTTGTTGTCTTCCTTGCGCTTGATGGTGAGGAACATATTGTCCTTGTTCGTATTCATGTAGGTCTGTCCGTACTGGAATATGTCGTTCTCGTAATTCAGACGCAGCGAGTGTATGGGGAATTCGTTAGGGTGTTCTCGCTTCTTGTTGAATGAGTATTCGAGTTCTCCCATGTATTTCAGCTCTTTGTCCTTGAGACCGTAGGCAACGTAGAAGTTTGCGAACAGTTTCGGGTGCAGATATGCGGAGGTCATGGCTCCGGTACGCAGTCTGACACCTTCGAGTTCGTTGTGGCTTATGCTGGTGTTTACGGGGCCGTAGAATATCGGCGGGTTGTTTTCGCGTATGGGTATCCATCCGGTGAACAGGAAAGTGATTCCTTTCTCCAGCCAGTAGTAGACGGGGTTGCTTCGGAGTTGCTGCATCATTGCTTTCACGGACTGCTCTTTCTCGGTTACTTCGGAGATTCTGTTCTCGGCCCAGTATCCGGCGTCGCGCATGGTTGCCTCTTTGTCCTCTATGATAGCGGGCTTTTCGTTGAGGATGCCGGTGGATTGCTGTGTTTCGTCGAATGTGTAGTTGCGGTATGCGACCTGCCGGTTGGCGTAGAAGCCGTTTATTGTGTTTACAATCTTGAACTCTGTAACAAGCGATTCGTTGTTCAGGAGTCTTGTCCCGTCGGGCAGGCGGCTGAAGTCCTGCTTTATGTTCATGTATTCTACAAAGTTCAGGTTTATGTCTTTGGGGACGTTCATGTTCACCATCTTTATGAACCATGTGGAGTCGGCGGTAACGTACACATGCCCGTTGAATCCTGTCGATTCAGGATTGTGGGGGGTGAACGCGAGGTCGATGCACTGTTCTCCTTCGATGTCGATGGTGTCCATTATGTAGTATTTGTAGAATGTGGGGCCGATGCTGGAGAGGGGGCTTACGAACTTGTTGCGGAAGAGCGTTACGTTGTCCTGGAATATGTCTACATCCTTGAATGTCTCTTCGAATAGAACTTCGATTGATTCGTCTGATACAAAGTCGTCGATGCCGGCACGTTGGCGGGCTTTTACGTGCTGCTTTTCGCTGTGTGGGTTTTTTCTGTAATAATCGGTGGCGAGCAGCTCTCGTGCCGAAATGTGCAGGATGGGCTTGCCCGATACAAGCGAGGTGTCTATGTATTGGTCGAGAAATGAAAACTCTTTCCCGAAGTGGCTCTCTTTTGACGAACTGAAATTGTTGAGGGCTACATTCAGCTTTTCGTGGCGGTCGCGGCTGTAAAAGGCTTTGTTCTTCGGCGAATTTGTCTCGCGGTGTTCTATGAGCTTGCGGGCAAGCTCCACGGCGGGGTTGTTCTTTTTGCTGTACTTCTCGCGCTTGGGCTTTATGGTTATTTCCGAAAGTTCGTAAAGGTCGGGTGCAAGCGCTATTTTCAATGGGAATTTTGTCCTTGCGCTCAAGGGTATGCGCTCCTCTTTGTATCCGATGCTGCTGATTATGAGAGTGTCCTTGAGAGCAGGTGCCATGAACGAGAAGTTGCCGTTGTTGTCCGAGCTGCAGCCGAATGTGGTGTTGCGGATGCGTATGGAGATGTATGGCATCCGCTCCCCTGTAGAGGAGTCTGTAATATATCCGTGTATTCTGTATTTGGCAACTTGTGCTTCTGCCGGGGCTGCGTGCAAGAGCAGTGCAGAAACGAATGCTATATATATATAATGTGCAAATGTATGTTTCATCTGTTCTTCGGGTATCTTCTATGACAAGCATGGCTTGTCGATCGGAGTGCAAAGTTACTATTAAATCGGGCAGCTTCTTAACCATAAAGGCTGTTTTTCTTTGTTGAAGTCCCCGATTTTATGATTAATTAATAAAATAAACACTCAGAAATGATGAGCAGGAACCGTATTCTCTCTTTAAAATCGTGTGCAGGCTTGTTTTGCTTGAAATTTTTTTCTCGTGTATTTTATTGATTGTTATTGTTTTGTGGTTTTGTTCGAAAAATTCTTTAAAATTTTCTCGTCAAGAAGTTTGGTAGTTTAGAAAAAGGTTGTACCTTTGCACTCGCTTTCGGCAAGGAAC
>CAYWIE010000057.1:0-12347 GCA_964458275.1 uncultured Bacteroidaceae bacterium | reverse complement strand
ATACATGCCTGTCACGCATGGGGTCACGGGTTCGAGTCCCGTACGCACCGCAAAAACCTTTCAGTTCGCTGAGAGGTTTTTTGTTTTTATAAAGTCGAAAGGAGAAGGGGGGGGCAGTAGAAAATCCTGGATACAAAAAGTGTATTGATGGCCACCCGGTAGCGAAAAATAGTTATCTTTACAAATAATTCTAAAAACTTAGAAGCTGTTTGTTGCTATCTCTGAGGTAAACCTCGAAAATAGACTGCACTCGCTGTGAAAAATATTCAAGTAAACTTGATATTTCTCGCTCGTTTGTTGTTATCTTTGTACAGGTATGAATAAAGTGATAGCAAAACCATTTGTAAAATGGGTTGGTGGCAAGACCCAGCTATTAGAGGAGGTAAAAAAGTTACTTCCTGCTGATATGCATATGCGTAATGAATTGACATATATAGAACCTTTTGTCGGTGGTGGAGCGGTATTATTTTGGATTATCCAAACATACCCGAATATAAAACGGGCAATAATCAATGATATTAACAAAGAGCTTATCTGTACATACCGAATTATACAAAATAATGTCGAGGGTTTAATTCACATTCTTGCAACAATACAAGAACAGTACATTTCATTGAACCCGGAAGAACGTAAAGATTATTTTTTAGAAAAACGTAAGCTATTCAATTCCAAAAAAAGTTCAGATATTGAAACTGCTGCATTGTTTATTTTCTTAAACAAGACCTGTTTCAATGGATTGTATCGAGTGAATTCAAAAGGGGAATTCAATGTTCCTCACGGCAAATATGCTAATCCTAAAATATGTGATAAGGATAATCTCATAGCTGTATCACAGCTTCTACAGAGAGTGGAAATACTATGTGGTGATTTTGAACAAACAGAAAAATATGCAGGCGATAATTCTATTTTTTATTTAGACCCTCCATATAAACCATTATCAGAGACTTCATCATTTACATCATACACAAAAGATGGATTTAATGACGCTGAACAAGTACGACTGAGGGACTTTTGTACTCGTATATCACGACAAAAGACTCAATTTATTGCCAGCAACTCTGACCCGATAGAGAGTGCCGGGACATCGTTTTTTGAGCAGTTATATCACCAATTCAAAATAAAAAGAGTATTTGCTACCAGACTTATAAATGCAGATTCAGAAAAAAGAGGCATAGTGTCTGAAATTATGATTTCAAATGTATAAGAATACCTCAAATGAAAGATTTCGATTTATTTATTTCTCAACTAAGCGAAACTAACGCCACATTGGATTCTTTTACCGATTTTGAGAAAGTATCCCGCAATGTTGCCAAAATCTCAATAAAACTAAATCAGTTAAATTATTTAGTGGGAAAAACAGATTTGGCTACAGCTGTATCTGAGTTATTCGAGGAAAATCCAAAATCATTTGAGGTTCTTGATATCTTGGTTGCTGTCCGCTCATCGGAAAACAAGAAAGTGCTAAATGAAAACTTTAACCCAGTTTTGGTTAAATCGTATTTTGCTGATGCAGATAGTATTTGTAAATTTATCAAAGGAACTGGGTTGGCTGAAGTTTTTACTTCTAACAAGATAACAAATCTTGTAGATTATGTATTTGGCATTGAAGTTGGACTTGATACTAACGCCAGAAAGAATCGAGGCGGTGATATTATGGCAAATGCTGTAGCAAAGATATTTACAGATGCGAGCATTGTTTTTAAGACAGAGGTTAATAGTACGGAATTTCCTGAAATCACTGCTTTAGGCGCAGATTTAAAACGTTTTGACTTTGTTATTGAAACAAAACATAAGACATATTTAATTGAGACCAACTACTATAATAGTGGAGGCTCAAAGTTAAATGAAGTAGCGAGGGCTTATTCAGAACTTGCACCTAAAATAAACCAGTACGCATCATATGAGTTTGTTTGGATAACAGATGGACAAGGTTGGCATTCTGCAAAAAACAAATTGGAAGAAGCATACAAAATAATACCAAGAGTCTATAATCTTACATCAGTTTCCTATTTTATTGATGAACTAAAAACGATAGAGTAACAAACTGTTAATCAGAAACTATTGTGATAATCCCATACTATAAATCTTTCGACAGAAACTTTACACTCTTAAAAGGAGATTGCATCCAACTTTTAAATGAGTTTGAGTTTAAGTTTGATATGATATTTGCTGACCCACCATATCATTTATCAAATAATGGGTATAGTGTGCAGAGTGGAAAGAAAGTGTCAGTCAATAAAGGGATATGGGACAAATCACAAGGTTACGAAAAAGATTATCTGTTTGACAGAGAATGGCTGTCTCTATGTAGGAACAAACTAAAAGAAGATGGAACAATATGGGTTAGCGGAACATACCATAATATATTTTCCATAGCACGTTGCCTTACTGAATTGGATTTCAAAATACTTAATTGTATTACCTGGGTAAAGACTAATCCTCCTCCTAATTTATCCTGCCGTTATTTTACCCATTCAGCTGAATATATCATCTGGGCTCGTAAGAACTCCAAAGTTTCTCATTTTTACAATTATGAGCTAATGAAAGAGATTAACGGCGGTACCCAAATGCGAGATGTTTGGAATTTGCCATCTATTGCGAAATGGGAAAAGTCTTGTGGTAAACATCCTACACAAAAACCACTATGCGTGCTATCTCGTATTATTCTGGCATCAACAAAAGAAGGAGCTTGGATACTCGACCCATTTACAGGAAGCAGTACAAGCGGAATAGCAGCAAATCTTCTAAACCGTCGTTTCTTAGGTATAGATATTAATGATGAATTTCTGCAAATTAGTCAAGCAAGAAAAGAAGAGATAAACTGTGTCGTAAAGAGAAAAGAGTATATTGGTAAATTACAGCAACAAGCTAAACTATTCGGAAAAACAATTGATAGCAGTGTTGTATCCGACTCAGAATCATTATATTCACAAGAACTACCTTTTTAGAAGCTGTGGAAGCAGTATTACATTAGTAAATCTCTTATGGAATTCACATTTAAGAATGTTGAAATAATAATAGCACAATTGTTATGAACGAAACGGATAATAACATAGTAATCTACCAAAGCGAGGATGGTAAAGTGCATCTCGATGTGGTGTACAATGAAGAGATATGTGGCTCACTCAACAACAGATGTCCGATTTATATCAAACATCGCGTACAAACATTGTGAAGCATATCAAGCATATCTATGAAGATGATGAATTGACAGAAGCGGCAACCTGTCGGAAATTCCGACAAGTTCGATTAGAGGGTAATCGTAATGTAGAAAGAGAGATACCGCATTACAACCTCGATATGATTCTTTCGCTTGGTTATCGCGTGCGTTCCGTTACTGCAACCCGTTTCCGTCAATGGGCTACCGAACGATTGAAAGAGTATATCATAAAGGGCTTTACAATGGATGATGAACGTCTAAAACAACTGAGCGGTGGCAACTACTGGAAAGAGTTGCTCGACAGAATAAGAGATATCCGTTCATCGGAAAAGGTGATGTATCGTCAGGTTCTTGACCTTTATGCAACAGCTGTGGATTATGACCCGCGATGCGACCTTTCAATAGAGTTCTTAAAGAATGATAAATACTTCTTAAAGTGGAACAATTAGAACAACAATAGAAACATTTTCTACCCAACATCAACCATGAACCTGAAAAACAGATATACAGCCTCTGAGAACCGGTACAGCGACAGCGGAGCAATGTACGCACGCTGTGGACGCAGCGGAATACTTTTGCCACGCATAAGCCTCGGATTCTGGCAGAATTTCGGATACGGCACCTCATACGAGAAGAGCAGGGCAATCACTCATTGCGCCTTCGACAACGGCATCACACACTTCGACCTTGCCAACAACTACGGACCGCCATACGGAGCAGCAGAAGAGCTGTTCGGACGGCTCATGCGCGACGATTTTCACCCCTACCGCGACGAACTGTTCATAAGTACAAAGGCAGGCTACGACATGTGGCAGGGACCGTACGGCAACTGGGGGTCAAGAAAATACCTCTTCGCAAGCCTTGACCAAAGCCTCAAGCGCATGAACCTCGACTATGCCGACCTCTTCTACATTCATCGCTACGACCCCGTAACACCCCTCGAAGAGACACTTCAGGCGCTTGTGGACATTGTACGGATGGGCAAGGCACTATACATCGGAATATCGCGCTGGCCACTCGATGCCCTGAAGATAGCATACAGCTATCTGAAAGAACGCGATGTGCCGCCACTGATATACCAAGGACGGCTCAACCTGCTCGACAGAGAGCCGCAAGAGGAGGGTATTCTCGACTTCTGCCACGACAACGGGATAGGCTTCATCTCCTTCTCGCCATTGGCTCAGGGATTGCTCACCGACCGCTACCTCGACGGCATACCTGTCGATTCGAGAATGGCACGTGCAGGCTCACTCACCAAAGAGCGCCTCACACCCGAAACAGCACAATATCTGCAACATCTGAAGTCGGTGGCAGAGTCGCGCGGAGAGACAATATCCGAAACGGCTCTTGCATGGGTACTCGCACAGAAAGGAGTAACATCAGTGCTTGCAGGCGCAAGCTCGGTGGAACAGTTGCAAAACAACATAAAATGTATTCACAGCAAACCATTTACAACAGAAAAACTATGAAAATCATAATGATAATCGTACTGTCATTGCTGACAGCTGTACCAATGTCGGCAGACAACATTGCCGGCAAGCCCGCAAAAGCCTCATATTGGCGCAAAATGGCAGACGGCATGAGCAATGCACTCATTGAGAAATTCTGGGGAGCAAATTTCGAAGGACACAGCACACGCTACTACTTCAACTACGGCAGCAACATGTCAGATATGAGCACAGAGCACTTCTGGCCTCAGGCTCACGCAATGGATGTCATTCTCGATGCCGCCATGCGTACCGGCAAACGACGCTACAAGGAGATAATGCCGCTGTGGTGGCAAGGGATGCCCCGCTTCAATCCCTACGGGCGCAACGAGGAAGCGTGGTGGAACGCGTATGTCGACGACATGGAATGGATGGCACTGACGCTCATAAGGCTGTACGAATATACCGGAGAGGAGCGCTACCTCGAAAAAGCCCGCACCATTTACGATAAATGGATATGGACCACATGGGGACCTGACAACAAGGCTCCGTGGTACGGAGGAATAACTTGGAAGACCGATGCCGAGCCGTCAAAGAATGCCTGCTCCAATGGTCCGGCAGCAATCATCGCCGCACGTTTATACCGATTGACAAAAGGCGATACAGGGAACAAGAAACGATATGAATATCTTGCCGAATCGATACGCATATATGCGTGGCTCAAAGAGAGGCTCTTCGACAAGGAGAGCGGGGCGGTGTATGACAACATCAACGCAAAAGGCGAGGTTGTACGCTGGAATTTCACATACAATCAGGGAACATTCATCGGTGCCGCACACGAACTTTACAACCTTACGGGCGATGCTGCTTATCTGCACGATGCCTTGAAAGCTGCCGACCACGTCATCGAACGGATGTCAAACAATAGGGGAGTGCTGAGCAATGCTACATCGGGCGACGGCGCACTCTTTCATGGAATATTTTTCCGCTACTTTGTGAAACTCATAAACGACGGAAGAGTTGACAAAGAGAAAAGGCTCAAATACCACAATTACCTCACCCGCCTTGCAACCACCATGGCAGCCAACGGGATAAACAAAACCACAATGCTCTACGGAGGAGAGTGGTGGAAAGCTCCCGCCGACAACGGTAATGTCCAGCTGACAGCACAGCTGACAGGCTGCATGCTTATGGAGGCAATGTGTATACTTAGGGAGATTCTATAAATTAGTAAACTATAATTCTTTGCAAGGTGGGTTCTGTTTCGGTCGCTTTTTGTTTTATTAAGGCATCTTGTTTATTTTTACTCAGTTGCAACGCAAAGGTTGCGCCTTCGCAAAAACAAACAATCTACTCTGAATAAATTCAAAAATCGACTCGAACTAATTTATAGAACCTCCCTTTAAAAATTAAAACCATGACACTCAAACGTTTCGGAGTATCGCTCGAAGAAGAACTGCTCGATTCGCTCGACAAATATGTAGAGAAGAACGGATTCAGCAACCGCTCACAAGCCATACGCTTTCTGATAGAGAAGAATGTTGCCGAAGAGAAGTGGATGTGCAATCACACTGTCGCCGGCACCATAGTGATAATGTACGACAAGGAGCGCAAGGACATCACCTCGCGCATAGCAGACATTGAGCAGGAACATCAGGAACTTATCCTCTCATCGTCGCAATACTTCATCAACAGCAATTTCTGCCTGCATATTGCCACAGTAATGGGAGAGGCGTACCGGCTGACCGGACTGTCGGACATGCTTATTGCCATAAAAGGCATCAAGCATGGCAAGTTGGCAATGAGCAGGGCAGAGTAGAGAAGAATAATATGGTAGAGAAATTCAAAGGCATAGTGTTGCGCACACTGAAATACAGCGACAATCTGATGATTGCCGATATATTCACCGAAAGCAGGGGAAGAGTCTCTTTTCTGCTGCCCGTAACACGCAGCAGAAACTCAAAAGTGAAGAGTGTGCTCTTTCAGCCTCTGTCGATACTGCATTTTCAAGCCAACTACAAGCATGGAGGAGCCATGAGCCGTCTCTCAGAGGCTCTCCCGGCATATATGTACCGGACAATCCAATGCGACCCGTGCAAGTCGGCAATAGCTCTCTACCTTGCCGAATTTCTCACCCGCGCACTGCACGAGGAGAGCGACAATGCAGCCATATTCGGGTTTATAGAACAATCGCTCATGTGGCTCGACGAAGCAGAAGAGAAGTATGCCAATTTTCATCTGCTCTTTCTCATGCGCCTCACCCGCTATTTAGGAATATCGCCCAACCTCGAAACAGGCAGCAGAGCGCACTATTTCGACCTTGAGGCAGGATGTTTCGTAGGAGTGCAGCCGATGCACTCAAACTATCTTACAGCCACACAGGCTGCCGATTTCTTTTCGCTGATGGCACACGATTACGATGGAGTCTCTCAAGTGGCAATGAACAGAAACATGCGCAACGAGTATCTGACAGTCATACAGAACTACTACCGGTTGCACATTCCCGATTTTCCCGAACTGAAGTCGGCGGATGTATTAAAAGAACTTTTTCTATGAAAAACAACAATATAGAGGAAAAAGAGGCGGAACAGGAACAGTGGACAATGCTTATATACACCGCCGACAAAGAATCAAGCAGACGTCTGATAAAATGCTCTTCAATACTCAAAAAACAAGGTATCGCCACAAATATTGAAACAAACGGATACTGCTTGCCGCACATCGCCTGCACATACAGCACTCCGGCAGAAGAAGAGATATGCGACAAATTCCTGACTGAAACAACAGCACTGATGCCCGATACGGAATTCATATGCACCAAATACAAAAACACCATATTCCCGTCATTAGCCGACAAATACAGCATAGTTGCAAACAAGAACATCGAATGGATAGATTCGGATGGAGCAATCACAATGCTCATAATTGAGACAAAATACAGAGAAGACCCTCCCTACACTTTATGGGATGTTATAAAAACTCCCGAAAAATGTTTCGAAAAGCTGCTCGAAGAGACAAGAAAAGGCAATGAGTGCTATCTGTTCTCAATAATCTGGATTCTGTTCAATGAAGATTACAGCAAAAAATACTTTGCACTTTTGCAGCCTATGGACAAGAAATGGCTGCAAGAAACAGATGAACCCGACGCACGATATATACTGCTGCTTGGAATGTATAAGTCTCTTGTCATTGATAGACAGGAATTTTTGGACAAGGAATCGGGCGAAGTGATAGAAATAGAATATGAAAACTGGATTGACACACCGCTTTTCGAGAATAGCGAAGAGGAGAGAGAGAGTCTCTTCGAAGATATATGCAGCGAAGTTCCCGACCTTGAATATGAGCTTTTCAACGGAATACTCTTGCTGAAACTTGCCGGAGTCGATTACACCATAGTCCTGCGCAAAGCCGAAGAGTTCATAAACGAACTGTACACACCAGACAGAATAGCTCAAATAGAATATTGCGCTCAGGTGTTTGAATTCATTGGAGAGCTCTATAATTGCGGTGAAGAAAAATATGGTTATTTCATTGACAAGAAAAAGGCACGCGAGTATTACAGAATTGCAGGCTGCTCGCCGGAAGAGTTCAAGTCCGATGAAGAATTTTGGAAAGAGACCTACAATTTCAAATACTCCCTAAAAGGCAATACAGACAATTTCAAGACATTTATAAAAGAAATGGCTGCAAGATACGGAAAAGTTCACGTACAGCCCGATAACAGGCGGAAATTATATGTGCCGCTTAATATGTTAATGAATAAACTTGCAGGCAGCGACCCCGAAACTCCCGAATATCAGGGACGACTGCTGTCTGTTTTACAAAACAAGGAGGCTCTCATACTCACAGTGGAGAGTTACAACAAAGAACCGCTCTTGTATGCCCTGCTTAAGAATTATCCAAAATTGACAATTGATATAGAAGAGCTGCCTGAATAAGATGTTTTAGTATTATCTCTTAACCCATCCGAGCTTGCATGCAAATTCCCAGATGACCATTCCTGCGGTAACGGATACATTGAGAGAGTGTTTGGTACCGAATTGAGGAATCTCTATCGAACCGTCGCAAGCATCTACCACCTGCTGCTCGACACCTTTTACCTCATTGCCGAGCACAACGGCATATCTGCGTCCCTCCACTGTCTTGAACTCCTGAAGAGGGATACTGCCTTCGACCTGTTCTATGGCATATATGCCATAACCTGCATCGGAGAGCTCTCCGATGGCATCCATAGTGTTTTTATAGTATTTCCACGTTACAACATCCTCGGCGCCGAGTGCTGTCTTGTGAATCTCTGCCTGTGGAGGTGTTGCTGTAATTCCGCACAGCATCACCTGCTCCACACGAAAAGCGTCGGAGGTGCGGAAAATGGAGCCCACATTGTGAAGACTGCGCACATTGTCGACCACCACTGTCAATGGAAGTTTATCGGACGCGATGAATTCATCGCGTCCGATACGTCCCATTTCTGTTACCAGTTTCTTTTTCATTCCGGAAGTGTACTCTCTATCAAATGAATTTGGAATAATCTGTGAGGCGCATGTCTCCCTCGCGCTCGAATGTAGTGTGCAGAGCAAGGGAAGCAGCTACGTTGTGGCTGATGTGCGCCTTCTTGCTTATCTTCAAGTAGTCCCAAAGCAGGTTGCGGTAGTCGGGATGCGCACAGTTCTCTATAAGAGCCTTTGCTCTTTCGTCAGGTCCCTTTCCACGAAGATCGGCAACACCATATTCTGTTACCACTATCCTTACATCGTGCTCAGAGTGGTCGGCATGTGCAACCATAGGAACAATGGCACTTATCTTGCCGTCTTTGAGAGTAGAGGGACATGTGAAGATTGAGATATACGCATTGCGTGCAAAATCGCCCGAACCGCCGATACCGTTCATAA
Source organism: uncultured Bacteroidaceae bacterium (assembly GCA_964458275.1). GTDB lineage: Bacteria > Bacteroidota > Bacteroidia > Bacteroidales > Bacteroidaceae > HGM04593. The sequence goes on along the minus strand of CAYWIE010000057.1, from coordinate 2,871 downwards.
GCCTTGTACCACCGATGTGCGATGAGTTTACACAGCCGTACAGATCGACCTCAATAGCTGTGTTTATGGCTATCACACCAAGACGTCGTATAACTTCGGGGCTGTTGGATATTTCTGAGGGACGAAGCACCAATTTGTCGCGGAAGAAGTCGAGATTGTCATATACACGCTGCAAGCCCTCCTGACTGAGAGAGAGCGAACAGGTGCTGCCAGCTTTCACTCTTCCAAGCTCCATAAGGTCGATGACAGTATCCTGCAACACCTCAGAGTAGAGGTCGAGCGGGGGAATCTCTGTGCTTGTCTCAAGTGCCTTAAGCACTGCATTTGCCACGTTACCGATGCCGCTCTGCAAGGGAAGACCTACCGAGGGGATTATACCGCGTCTGATGTCATTGGCAAGGAAGTTTGCTACATTCTCGCCTATGCGGCGGGTAACATCGTCAAGTTCCTTGAAAACAACAGGCTCATTGGGAAGATTGACCTCTACAATACCTATCACCTTCTTGGGATCAACCTGCACATACGGTGTTCCTATTCTGTCGGATGCCTTATAGATGGGTATTTCGCGACGATAAGGAGGATTTTCGGGCTCATATACATCGTGCAGTCCCTCTGTGTGGTGGAACGAGTTGCGCTCGATGATTATCTTGTCGGCAAGATTCGCCACTGTCTGGCCTATACCTCCTGCAGTAGTAAGATATACCTTTCCGTCGGGAGTGATGTCTATTGCTTCGAGAATGGCTACATCAACCTTGCCCATAAAGCCGTAACGCAAATCCTGCGCCATGAGCGAGAGGTGAAGGTCGGTATAAGTAAGTTCCTTGTTGTTTACTGCTGTTCTTACAGTAGGATTCGACAAGAAAGGAGCTCTGAAGTTGAGAGCGTTTGCTCGTGTGAGTGCTCCGTCGATTGCATCACCTGTGGATGCTCCAGTGTAGAGGTTTATCTTGAATGGCTTTCCGGCAGCGTGCAATTCTTCGGCGCGTTTTGCAACTTCGGGAAGCACGGTCTTGGGAGTACCCGACAGGGTAAATCCGCTGATGCCCACTCCATCGCCGTCGTTTATATATGTTGCAGCTTCGGCTGCGCTAATTATGCGATAGTTCATTTTGTCTATTATTACTGTGTTAATATTTTCTGTTGAATATTTCTGAGTATATGAATGCTTTCTTTGCTTCTGACTTGTTTTTCATGCTGATGCGGCCCTCCTTGCGCTTTTCTTCTTCAGGAGGAAGTGCAGGGCGTGCACTATTTTTTTTGCTTGACACTTCGCGATGAGTGCTTTTTTTCCTTACATTCTGCTGCTCTTGCTGACGATTGTTGCCCAATTGCTTCAAAAAATCGAAAAGGCTGCCACCTTTCTCTTCAAAACTACCTTCAGGAGTTTCCTCCGGCTCTATTGCAGGAAACTCATCCGTCAACTCCACCTGAGGTCTTTGAGAAGCCTCTTTCTTTATTTTTGCAGCATTGCGTACATATGATATTCCCATCAACGCAAAAAAGAATGCCACCGGCCAAAATTCTTCTATAAAATCCATAGTATCAGCAAACGGTTAAAAGTTATAGATAATCCTTGAATACCTCGTCAAAAAGTTCGCCGCGTGTAAGACGTCCATCCTGCACACAGATTGTCTCTACACAACCTTTAGTACACAGTTTGCCGTCGGAGAGACGGTAAATATCCTGAAGGAAGAGAATCTTGGCACCCTGGCGCTTGAGGTTGATTCCAACAAAGAACTTGTCTCCGCTGATAAGCGGAAGCTTGTACTCTATCGTTATTTTTGCAACCATTGCATCAATGCCCTGTTCGTGCAGACGACCGAAATTCTCTCCGAGCGATTCAAGGAATTCATGTCGCGCATGCTCCATATAATGCTGATAATTGGCATTGTTGACTATTCCTTGAAGATCGCACTCATAGTCGCGCACCTTCATGTCGAGACAATAAATATATTTTTCTCTATTCATTATCATATAATTTTGTTCAGATTGCGAAGATAGTAAGAAAATACGTAAAACAGTAATTATAAGCAAATGAATTTGGTTGTTTCCGAAAATCACGATTCTGTTGACAAGATTGTTAATTATATTTGTATGATATTAAATAACAATATATTACATACATAACAACATTATCAACAAACTGTCAAAACCGTTCAGATTTCAGAAAAGAGAAAAGGCTGAAAACGGGTATTCTCATGAGGTGGCGCCATTTATCAACAAAATCGGTTGAAAACTATGAAAAAACCATTGAAAAGCATTTCAATAACCTATTGATAAGATGATGAAAGAAAATGATGATTCTTTTTGGAAAAATAAAACATCCGCATATACAGACGACAAAACAGAAAATGCAAATTGAAAACCCTCTTTTTTATAAAAATTTATTATAGGCTTTTCAACCGGAAAAACAGTAAAAAGATATTGTCATTTTCAGATGACAAACATTATCAACAGAATGTGAATAAACAGCTATTCTACTGAACTGCAATGCAATAGATATACAATAAAATATAAATAAACTACTGTTGTCTGACAATAAAATATTTCGAAAGAAAAGAGCAAAAAACTTTTCAATAATATCAACAGCTATTATTATAGTTATTTTCTTTTTTAATTTAAGAAAGAAGATATAAAATAAAATAATGAAAGTGGAAAAGTCAGGAGAGATACATTTCCAGAAATTATGTAGACAGTCTCTTCAGCAATATGCTTGAAAAAGGAAAAAACAGCCAATTAACTTATTTTATAATGAGATATTGATAATTATAAGTAAAAATTCACTACTTTTAGAAACTATTTTGAATAGATATATAATTTAAGGGAGGTTCTATAAATTAATTCATTGTTAATCAGTGTATTATTTTGTAT
>CAYWIE010000056.1:0-12517 GCA_964458275.1 uncultured Bacteroidaceae bacterium | reverse complement strand
GAAACGAATTTTTCAATAGCTGCATTGTCGGGCAGAAATAGGGTATATTGTCCGTATGTATTGAGCAGGCTGAATAGTTCCGCACGCTTGAATAGGTCAATCATGTGTGAATATTTCTCGCTTCGGTTGAGCAGGAAATCTGCCATCGTCTCACCGGTGAAGGTGAAGCGGTTGCTCTTGTCTATCTCATCGGTGCATGAGAGGATTGACAATGCCAATGCGAGTATGTAGAGTGTTCGTTTCATTCTATTTGCCACGTTCTTTGTCGCATAGCCCTTTCGGACTACGCTATATAATGTCGCCCTTGCAGGGCTTTATTGATGTCTTGTGTTTGGCTCATGCTTCTATTTTTATGTGCCTCTTTAAATTTAGTTGCAAAAACTCTTCCAAAATCGGTAATTGGTTGATTATCTGTTTTGAATGTGTTTTTACAACTGTCCGTTTGCGTACAATGGATGGGTGTCTCTATTGTTGCTTATGGCAAATATAGTTAATATTTTGATATTAAAGATTTACCCCCCCCATTTAGCATATATTAACTTTTGGTGGTATGAGAGAGCGATGTGTATTAAAAAGACTCTACTGACGAAAAATTGTAAAACACAAAAAATCGTCAGTAGAGTGCTGTTTGCGGGTTCTATGTGGAATAGAAAACGTTATATGAACATGCGGGAAATCTGATATGCCTTTTGGTCAATCAAGAACAAGTTTTTTGCCTTCTATGCTGAATCCTCTGAGCAGGTCGGCAACGGGCATACGTTTTTTGCCGGGTATTTGCAGGGAGGCAAGATGTATGTAGCCATCTTTGAGCGCTACTTTTATATACGATTTTCCATCGCTGAGAATTGTTCCTACGCTCTCTTTTACCTCGCAAGCTTCTATTTTTGTCTCATAGATCTTGATTGCCATATGCTCTCCATTGGCATCCGATAGCTCTGTCCATGCTGCTGGGTAGGGCGAGAGACCTCTTACAAAGTTGTGAACTGTTGCACATTCTCTGTTCCAATTGATGCGGCATGTGTCGCGGAAGATTTTGGGGGCAGGACGAAGTTCGCCGTCGAATATGCTCGACTGGGTGCGGGCTACGGCTTCGCCACGTACTATACTCAACACTGTCTCTACGACTGTTTCGCCGCCGATGAGCATTAGCTTGTCGTGCAGTGTGCCGGCATCGTCGGTCTCGGCAATCTCCACCTTGCGCTGCATTATTACATCGCCTGTGTCAATTTCGTGCTTGAGAAAGAATGTCGTTATGCCGCTCTCCTTGTCTCCATTTATTATCGCCCAATTGATAGGTGCTGCACCGCGATATTGAGGCAATAATGATGCGTGAAGATTGAAAGTACCCAAGTGGGGCATGTTCCACACTCTTTCTGGAAGCATGCGGAAAGCTACAACTATCTGAAGGTCTGCTTTCCACGATGCGAGTTCTTCAATAAATGCTTCGTCCTTCAACGACTCTGGTTGCAGCAGTGGTAATCCTTCGCTGAGGGCATATTCCTTGACGGGGCTCATAAGCACTTGATTGCTGCCGCGACGTGTGATTATCCTGTCGGGCATTGTTACGACTCCGACTATTGTGTAGCCGCATGCGCTGTTGGTCTTCTCTAAATGGCGAAGGCATTTTAATGGCTCAACGGCAAAATCGGGTGTGCCGATATATACTATACGAAGTTTGTCTGACATAATCTATTTCTTAATCTGATGTAAAATCCAATAAAGTCTTGCGGTATGCACTGAATATTGCCGATTTTGAGACAAAGCCGATGTATGTACCGTCAACATCCTCTACGGGCAGGTTCCACGCTTGTGTCTCTTCGAATTTCTTCATTACTGTCTCCATAGGCTCTTCTATGCCCAAGCGTACAGGTGCGGGTTTCATCAGTCCGCCTACGTTGTATCTGCGATAGAGTTCCTGACGGAACATTATATGTCTGATGTCGTCGAGGTATACTATGCCTACCAATTTCTTGGCGCTGTCGAGTACGGGGAAAATGTTTCTCCTCGTCTTTGCCACTACAGCGACAAGTGATGCCAGATTCATGTCTGGGTCTATGGTCATGAAGTTGCGTTCAATTACATCCGATACTTTCAGGATGGTGAGCACTGCCTGGTCCTTGTGGTGGGTGATAAGTTCGCCGCGTTGTGCAAGTCGCACTGCGTAGATGTTGTTCTTGTCGAACACACGTACAGTGAGGTATGAGCTCACAGAAACTATCATCAATGGAAGGAAGAGGGCATAGCCGCCGGTGAGTTCCGCAATGAGGAATACGCCTGTAAGCGGTGCATGGAACACTCCCGACATAATGGCTGCCATGCCGAAGAGTGCAAAGTTTACGCACGACAGGTCGGTAGACAGGAACGACTGGTTGCAGAGCGACGAGAAGAGATAGCCCGATATGCAGCCGAGGAAAAGGCTGGGAGCAAATATACCGCCGCATCCTCCACCGCAGTTTGTTACGGTCGATGCAACTGCCTTTGAGAGTATGACGAACAGCATGAACAGAAGCAGCAGTCTCGGATAGCCGTAGAAGAACGAATTGTTGAGAATGTCGTAGGGGTCGGAGCCGTTGATAAGCGTGTTTATCGTGTGGTAGCCTTCGCCGTAAAGCGGTGGGAAGAGGTAGATGAGCACGCTAAGAATGGAGCCGCCTATAATCAGTTTCTTATACGGGTTTTCTATTCTTCTGAAGTGTTTTTCTATTGTGGTTGTTACATGGGTGAAGTAGAGCGAGATTAGTCCGCATACTACTCCGAGAAGCACCACGTAGTGTACTCTTGTGATTTCGAATGCCTTGTCGGGCTGGAAGTCGAACATTGCATCGGTTCCTGTGAACATGTATGCAAGTGTCGCTGCCGTTACGCTTGAGATGAGCAGTGGCAGCAACGACGACATTGTGAGGTCGAGCATCAGCACTTCGAGCGTAAATACAAGTCCGGCTATCGGTGCCTTGAAGATGCCGGCTATCGCACCTGCTGCTCCGCAACCGAGCAGGAGCATCATCACTTTCTTCTCCATGCGGAAGAAATTGCCGAGATTGGAGCCTATAGCCGCACCGGTGTAGACGATTGGCGACTCGGCTCCCACCGAACCGCCGAATCCGATGGTTACACCGCTGGCTACAAGCGAAGACCACATGTTGTGGCTCTTTATGCGTCCCTTGCGCTGAGATATTGCGTAGAGCACTTTTGTTACTCCGTGGCTGATGTCGTCGCGTACAATCTTGCGGATGAAGAGTCCCGAAAAGAATATACCTATCACCGGGTATATAAGATAGAGCCAGTTGCTCGAAAATACACTGAATCCGCTTGTGAGCAGTTCTTGAATGAATTCTATAAGATGCTTGAGGGTGAAGGCGGCAAGTGCCGATACTATTCCCACCAAGAAACTTAGAATTAGTACGAACCTGTTCTGCGGTATGTGTTTTTCGCGCCACTCTAAAAAGCGTTCAAGCAGCGATTTTTCATTCTCTTTCATTGTCTTATTACGGTAACTTCGCCCTTTTCGGTGAGTTTGATAATGCTTGAGGGCTTGGGTGAGCCCTTTTCGAGATGCTTGTATTTTACAACGTAGTCCACCGCTTCGATTATCTCCGGGTTAATCTCGGCGAAGTAGCGTGGGGTGGGGTCGCCGCTTATGTTTGCCGATGTAGATACCACTGCTTTCTGGAAGCGGTAGCATAGCTCTTTGGAGAACAGTTCGGCTGTTACGCGGATGCCTACGCTGCCGTCCTCGGCTATCAGACTGGAAGCGAGGTTGCGTGCGCCGTCATATATTATGGTGAGCGGCTTTGTTGTCAGCTCCATGAGGTCCCACGCAACGGTGGGAATCTTCGACACGTATCGCACTATACGGTCGGGTGAGTCGACAAGCAGCAGCATTGCTTTGTTGTCTGTGCGTTTTTTTATTTCGTATATGCGTTTTACTGCTGCTTCGTTGGTGGCGTCGCATCCGATGCCCCATACTGTGTCTGTGGGGTAGAGTATTACTCCTCCTTTGCGCATCACTTCTATTGCGCGTTTGGCTTCATCTGCTATTGTTCCCATCTTCTTTAATAAGGTTAAAATTCACTTGTAAAATGGAATCTTATACTTTTGAAATCGTTTTGTGCCATTTGCAGCACATAGTTGCTGTCGGCAAGAAATACATCGCGTCCTTCAATGTCCTTTGCCATGTACTGATATTTGCGTTTCTTGAAGTTTTCGAGTTCTGCTTCGTCGTCGCTCTCTATCCAGCATGCCTTGTAGAGGTTAATCGGTTCCCAACGGCATTTGGCATTGTATTCGTTTTCGAGACGGTATTGTATTACTTCGAACTGGAGCTGTCCTACTGTGCCGATAATCTTGCGGCCGTTATGTTGGTTGACAAACAGCTGTGCTACTCCTTCGCCCATAAGTTGGTCGATGCCTTTTGCAAGCTGCTTGGTCTTCATCGGGTCGGCGTTCTCTATGTATTTGAACATTTCGGGAGAGAAGCTCGGCAGTCCTCTGAAATTGAGGATTTCGCCTTCGGTGAGCGTGTCGCCAATCTTGAAGTTGCCTGTGTCGGGCAAGCCTATGATGTCGCCGGGATATGCCTCTTCGATGGTGCTCTTGCGCTGTGCCATGAACTGTGTGGGTGAGGAGAACCGCATATCTTTGCCCAATCTCACATGGCGGTAGGGGGCGTTGCGCACAAATTTGCCTGAGCATATCTTGCAGAATGCTACGCATGAGCGGTGGTTGGGGTCGATGTTTGCTGTTATTTTGAATATGAAGCCTGTGAACTTGGGCTCTTCGGGTGAAACGGTACGTCCTTCTGCCTGTACGGGGCGAGGCGATGGGGCTATTTTTACGAAGCAGTTGAGCAGTTCCTGCACTCCGAAGTTGTTGAGTGCGGAGCCGAAGAATACGGGGGCTACTTTTGCGTCGAGGTAGTCCTGTACGTTGAATTCGGGGTATACGCCCTCTACAAGTTCAAGGTCGTCGCGCAGTTTTGCGGCAAGTTCTTCGCCTATGTTGTCGTCGAGCTCTTTGCTGTTTATGTCAACTGCCACCTTTTCGGTTACACGCTGTTTGTTGGGTGTGAAGAGGTCGAGCTTCTGCTCGAATATGTTGTAGACTCCTTTGAAGCGTGCTCCCTGGTCGATGGGCCAGCTTAAGGGACGTACAGATATCTGCAGTTCGTTTTCGAGCTCGTCGAGCAGTTCGAACGGGTCGCGTCCTTCGCGGTCCATCTTGTTTACGTAGATGATTACGGGGGTGTTGCGCATGCGGCATACTGCCATCAGCTTGCGTGTCTGTGTCTCTACGCCTTTGGCGCTGTCTACTACAATTATTACACTGTCGACTGCTGTGAGTGTGCGGAATGTGTCTTCGGCAAAATCCTGGTGTCCGGGGGTGTCGAGGATGTTTATCTTGTATCCTTCGTAGTCGAATTCCATCACTGATGTTGTTACGGAGATTCCGCGCTGTTTTTCAATCTCCATCCAGTCTGATGTTGCCGATTTCTTTATTTTGTTTGACTTTACGGCGCCTGCTACTTGTATCTGTCCGCCGAAGAGCAACAGTTTTTCTGTAAGCGTGGTCTTGCCGGCGTCGGGGTGTGATATGATTGCGAATGTCCGTCTTCTTCCTATCTCTTCTTGTATGTCCATTTTTGTTGTGTCTGTTATGCTGCGATTATACTTTTCTGTTATTGTATCTCTTCGTCGTCCAATTTCAGCCGTCCTTCCTCTTCTTCTTTACAGTAGAGTGTGAGCATGGAGATGTATTTTCCTATTTCGGCGGTGGCTTTCAGGGTTTCTTCTCCCAGTTCGCGTTTTTGTATTTTCATCATCCACACCATGTAGAGTGCGTCGAAGCAGTTTTCGAGTTCGGGTTTGTTGTGTCCGTTGCTCTTGTTGCGGAATTCTACTATGAACGGCAGGGCTTTGTAGTAGGCTGCGTTGAAGAACGGTACTTTGGATGAATGGAACAGCCGTTGATGAAGTTCGCCCAATGTTATCAGTACGTTCTTGTTTATTTGCAGATGTCCGCTCTCGGTTACTCCTTCGATGTGCATCATCTCTATCAGGTTGCTGTACCACTCCAGCAGCTCTTTTTCTTTCTCCGCCGGCAGGTTGTATGGCGCGACTATGTTTGTCTTTATGTTGTCTATGGATAGTTTGTTTGCCCTTAAAAGGTCTTCAACCTGCCACATGTATAGCAGATATTCTGCTATATTCTTCTTTCTGAGTTCTTTGGATATATACAAAATATAATGTTTTTGGGAATCTTGATGTTATCTGTCTGTTAGTGGAATGAGTATATTCCTGTAAGCAACAGTATGACGCTTATGAAGGATGCGGCAATTACTATTACGCCGATTATGCGGTTTATAATGCTTACGTCGAATCTGTTGCGGAGTTTGTTCACTGCATATGTGATGAACAGCCACCATAGAATGGCTCCTCCGAATATCGACAGGTAGCCTAATGCTTGTTGGTATAGCGGCAGGTCGGGCAACATGAACGACATCGGTGTGAACATTGCAAGGAACAAGAATACTATCAACGGGTTGAACAGGGTTACGAAAAATCCAGTCAATCCATTGTGTATGAGGTTGCTGCGATTGCGGCTTACTTTGTGTGTGCTTTGTGCGGGCTTGCTGCGGTATGTGTATATTCCGAAGCAGAGCAAAAGTATGCTTCCGCACAATTGCAGGATGAACAGATTCTTTTCGTTGTGTATGTAGTCGTATATGAACGATAGGCCGTAACCTGTTATCAGTGCATAGATTATGTCGCTGACGGCTGCACCGCAGCCTGTTACGAATCCGTATATGCGGCCTTTGTTCAGTGTACGTTGTACACACAATATTCCGGTCGGTCCCATGGGCGCCGATGCCACTATTCCTATTATAATGCCTTTTACAACAATTTCGAGCAATGAGATTTGTGCTACAAGTTGCTGTAAAAAGTCATTCTGCTGCAAAAAGTCGTTAAATTCATTCATAATTACAAAGATGGGGATTTTTTATGAAAAACTCTGTATTTAACCCCATTTTTTTTATCTTTTTGCGCTATGCAGTGATTTTTTTTAGAACAGAGGGGCTATATGTGAAAAACGCCTGCAAAATCATGCAGGCGTTGGGTTGTTGTGTAGTCTGTTTTGCTTCTTAGCAGATGAACAGCAACTCGCGATATTTGGGCAGAGTCCAAAGCTCGTTGTCTACTATCAGTTCGAGGCTGTCTACATGCGCCCTTATGGATTCGAGCATTGGGGCTACTGTGTCGTGATATGCTATTGCCTTTTCGCGTTCGATGCTTATGCGGTTGGCGATTTTGCGGCGTTCGACCATTTCGTTTACCATGCGTTTGATTTCCACTACGCGTGTGGCGATTTCTTTGACGGTGGCTATGTTCTCTGCCGAGTATCTGTCGCCCTCTTCTTTGCCGAGCACTCTCTCCATCTTGATGATGTTGTCGAGAAGCATGCTCTGGTATTTCATCACTGTGGGAACGATGTGGTTCAGTGCAAGGTCGCCAAGCACGCGGGCTTCTATCTGCACTTTTTTGGTGTACATTTCCCATTTTATCTCGTTGCGGGCTTTCAGCTCGGTCTCTGTCATTACCTCCATGTTGGCAAACATCTCTATGCTTGCCTTGTCTAAGTAGCGGTCGAATACCACAGGTGCGCTCGATTCGCAGTCGAGTCCGCGTGCTTCGGCTTCGCTTTTCCATTCATCTGAATAGCCGTTGCCGTCGAATCTTATGGGCTTGCTGTATTTTATGTATTTGCGCAACACTTTTACAAGGGCATCTTCTTTGCTCGCTCCTCCTTCTATAAGTGCGTCCACCTCCTTCTTGAATATTACCAGCTGCTCTGCCATTGCTGTGTTCAACGCTATCATTGCCGACGCGCAATTGGCTTCGGAGCCTACTGCACGGAACTCGAAGCGGTTGCCGGTGAATGCGAACGGTGATGTGCGGTTGCGGTCTGTGTTGTCTATAAGCAGTTCCGGTATTTGGGGGATATTCAGGCGCAGTTCACGTTTGCCGAGTATCCTTACAACGTCGTCGGTTGTCTCCATGTGGTCGAGCACGGATGAGAGCTGCGAACCGAGGAAACTTGATATTATGGCGGGCGGTGCCTCGTTTGCGCCGAGACGGTGTGCGTTTGTCGCCGACATTATGCTTGCTTTCAGCAGTCCGTTGTGGCGGTAGATGGCTGCAAGTGTGTTTACGACGAATGTGATGAAGCGCAGGTTCTCTTTGTCGCTCTTGCCGGGTGCCATCAGCTGTGTGCCGTTGTCGGTTCCGAGAGACCAGTTGTTGTGCTTGCCCGAACCGTTTACGCCTTTGAATGGCTTTTCGTGAAGCAGCACTATGAATCCGTGTTTGCGGGCAACCACTTTCATCAGCGACATTATTATCATGTTGTGGTCCACTGCAAGATTGCACTCTTCGTATATCGGGGCAAGTTCGAACTGGTTGGGGGCTACTTCGTTGTGGCAGGTTTTTGCGGGTATGCCCAGTTTGAGAGCTTCAACCTCAAGGTCGGTCATGAAGGCTGCCACACGTTCGGGTATTGAGCCGAAATAGTGGTCGTCGAGCTGTTGGTTCTTGGCGCTGTCGTGTCCCATGAGTGTGCGTCCTGTCATCTGCAAGTCGGGACGGGCAAGTGCCATGTCCTCGTCTATAAGAAAATATTCCTGCTCCCATCCGAGGTAGGTGTTTACCTTCTTTACGCTTTTGTCGAAATAGTGGCATACATCGGTGGCTGCCTTGTCGACGGCACGTAGTGCCTTCAGCAGCGGTGCCTTGTAGTCGAGTGCCTCGCCTGTGTACGAAATGAAGATTGTGGGTACGCAGAGTGTGTCTCCCATGAGGAATGCCGGTGATGTGGGGTCCCATGCGCTGTATCCGCGTGCTTCGAATGTGCTTCTGATGCCGCCGTTGGGGAACGATGATGCGTCGGGCTCTTGCTGTACAAGCAGCTTGCCTGAGAATTTCTCTATTACTCCGCCTTTGCCGTCGTGTTCAATGAAGGCATCGTGCTTTTCGGCTGTTGTCTCTGTGAGCGGGTGGAACCAGTGTGTGTAGTGTGTGGCTCCATGCTCTATTGCCCATCGGCGCATACCGTCTGCTACAGCATCGGCTATGGACATGTCGAGCGGCGCGTCATTGTCAATGACATCTATCAGTTTCTTGTATATGTCGCTCGAAAGATATTTGTACATCTTTTCGCGATTGAATACATTGATTGCAAAGTAGTCTGAAGGTCTGCCGGCAGGTGTGCCTGGCTTTACCGGTTTCTTATTGAATGCGTCGCGGACAACGTCGAATCTTAGTTTAGGCATACGTGTATATTTCTGTTTGTTTTCTATCCGTATCACAGGAACGTGACTGTGCGGATAACTGCGTGCAAAGATACAACAAAGAAACGAAAGAGAGTGCAGACTTTCGTTTCTTTGTTGTATCTTTGCCGTAAACAGCGCAGGTGTACTGCGCGCTCGCTGTTGAAACTGTTATAAATATTATAATATTATGTATAGTCCAAAATCTGCAATTGCAGAAGAATTCATATGCGACGAGGAGATACGCGGCACTATGGCGTATGCCGAGTCCAACCGCAATAATCGCGAAGCCATTAAAGCCATATTGGAAAAGGCGCGTGCCTTCAAAGGCATTTCGCATCGCGAGGCTGCACTGCTTCTTGAGTGTGATGAGCCTGATTTGTTGGAAGAAATCTTTAATCTCGCCCGCGAGATTAAGCACAAGTTCTATGGCAACAGAATAGTGATGTTTGCCCCTCTCTATCTCTCCAATTATTGTGTAAACGGCTGTGTCTACTGTCCTTACCATGCCAAGAACAAGAGTATACGCCGCAAGAAGCTTACACAGGATGAGATACGCGAAGAGGTTATTGCCTTGCAGGACATGGGGCACAAGCGTCTCGCTCTCGAAGCCGGCGAACATCCTCTCCATAATCCCATCGAATATATCCTCGAAAGTATAAAGACTATTTATAGCATCAAGCATAAGAACGGTGCCATCCGTCGTGTAAACGTCAATATTGCCGCCACCACTGTGGAGAATTACCGCAAGTTGAAGGATGCCGGCATTGGTACGTATATTCTTTTTCAGGAGACATACAACAAGAAGAACTATGAACTTCTGCATCCGACGGGTCCAAAAAAGGATTATGCCTATCATACAGAGGCTATGGATCGCGCAATGCAAGGCGGCATCGACGATGTGGGAATTGGAGTGCTGTTCGGGCTCGAAACATATAAGTACGATTTTATAGGTCTGCTGATGCACGCCGAGCATCTTGAAGCAACATATGGTGTTGGTCCCCATACAATAAGTGTGCCGCGTCTTTGCATGGCAGATGATATTGATACTGCCGATTTCAAGAATTGTGTCCCCGATGATATTTTCCATAGGATAGTGGCTGTAATCAGGATTGCTGTTCCATATACGGGAATGATTATTTCTACACGCGAGAGTGTCAAGAGCCGCGAAAAGGTTCTCGAACTTGGCATTTCGCAGATTAGTGGCGGTTCGCGTACCAGTGTCGGCGGTTATGTGAACGAAGAGAGCGAAGAGGAGAATTCCGCACAGTTCGACCTCTCCGATAGACGCACTCTCGACGAGGTTGTGGGATGGTTGCTCGACCTCGACCATATTCCCAGCTTCTGCACTGCATGTTACCGTGAGGGACGCACGGGCGACCGTTTCATGACTCTTCTGAAGAACGGCCAGATAGCAAATTGTTGTCTCCCTAATGCTCTTATTACACTGAAAGAGTATCTTAAGGATTATGCTTCGCCTACTACACGTGAGAAGGGTGAAGCTATGATAAGGAAGATGATTGGCTCTATTCCCAATGAAAAGGCACGTGCAACAGCCGCAAAATATCTGACGGCTATAGATAATGGCGAGAGGGATTTTAGATTTTGATAATTGAAAGAACTTTAAAATGAGCGAAATTGCACGTTCCAACCGTTATCACATAGGAATATTCGGCAGACGCAATGCCGGAAAATCGTCGTTGATAAATGCAATCACAGGGCAGGATACATCTATTGTATCTTCTACGGCAGGGACAACCACCGATACTGTGTGGAAGAATATAGAACTTCCCGGAGTGGGTGCGGCTGTGCTTGCAGATACTGCGGGATATGACGACTGTGGGGAACTTGGCGAGATGCGTGTTAAACGTACTAAAGAGTCGGCTGTACGTATAGATCTTGCTCTTGTGCTGCTGGACGGTGCGCCTCACGATGTTTCATTGGAAATGGAGTGGGGGAGATTTTTCGATTCATTCAATATCCCGGTCATCTATCTTTTGGGCAAGAGTGATGTCCCCGCTGCTGTCGAGTATTGTGAGGCATGGGAAAAGGCTCTCTCCGTCAAGGTGCAGAGAGTATCGTCGAGGACAAAAGAGGGTATAGATGAACTTTTGGCTTCAATTGCTGTTGTTTATAAAGGTGGCGATAATCTCAATGATATTACACATTCGCTTGTCGGGAGCGGCGACGTGGTAGTGCTTGTGATGCCGCAGGATGCTCAGGCTCCGCAAGGGAGGCTCATACAGCCACAGGTACAGACATTGCGCAATCTGCTCGACAAACATTGTCTCTCGCTCTGTTGCACTCCGGAGGAACTTCCCCGAATGTTTGAACTTCTCAAATATCCTCCTGCGCTTATAATCACAGATTCACAGGTCTTTGCCGAGGTCAGGAAATTGACTCCTCCTGAGAGTATGCTGACTTCTTTCTCTATTCTTATGGCAAGGCATAAGGGGGATATCACTGCTTTTCGCGAGGGTGCCGAAGTGTTGATGAAACTTCCTGCCAATGCTCGCATACTGATAGCGGAGGCCTGTTCGCATATCCCGAAAAATGAAGACATCGGGCGCGTGAAACTGCCACGCCTTTTACGCAAGAAAATTGGAGAGAACCTGCATATTGATATTGTCGGCGGGAATGATTTTCCGGATGACCTTACATCTTACAGCCTCATTATACATTGCGGTGCATGCATGTTCACACGCCGCCATGTGCTCAACCGGCTTCGCATGGCAAAGGCGCAAGGTGTGCCTATGACCAATTATGGAATAGCAATAGCGGCGCTTAACGGGATTCTCGATGAGGTCGAGATTTAGGGATTGTTTAAGGGCTGTTTGAATCATCTAATGTAAACAATATAATTATGCAAGCTATATTAAAAGTATTAATTCTCTTTATTGTTGTTCTGCTTGCAGTGTCGTACAGTGAAGATTTGGACGCCAAAACCAACTATGCATCGTTTTCAGCAGAAGATGTCATCATAACTCCATCAGTGTCAGCTTCAGCCGCGCATAGCTGGCAAGATACAGCTTCGCATGATAGCTGCAAACTTTCCAATCGCCGCAACGAAGGGTCTGCAAAAAGAATATCAGGCAACATATACATACTTTCTATATTCATAAGCGACAAACCTTGGGATAAAATAGGGATAGTCGCGAAATAGGCTCAAAAATGTAACCGATTGATTGCTAATGTGAT
>CAYWIE010000055.1:0-12991 GCA_964458275.1 uncultured Bacteroidaceae bacterium | reverse complement strand
ATACAAAATAATACACTGATTAACAATGAATTAATTTATAGAACCTCCCTAAAATATATCAAATCCTCTATCTTATATTCGTTAGGCAGCAGATGACCATTAACTATTGTTGTTGGTGTAGAACTTAGTCTGCTGCTTTTTATCCACTGCTGATGGTTGCTGAATTCTTTAGGAACCGATTCATCTTCTATGTCGAGATTGTAGTTCTCGAAGAATTTTTCTTTCTCTGCTTTTCCGCCATCGTACCATTTGTTATATATTTCAGATGCATCCTTTTCGCCAAACTGCTGATAGGCTGCTATAAGATATTTGTTTATATTGTTGTATTCGGGGCGGAATGATGTGAATATGTATCTTATTCCTATCTCATACCCTTCGAATATATGCAGTTTTTTGTGCAGTTCTGCACAGGGATTGCAGTAGGGGTTACCGAATATCGTTACCTGCATGGGTGCATCGGGGTTACCGAATAGAAGTGTCGAAGCATTGTCGTCTATTGTGAAATGTTTCTGTTCTTCCAAAATCGTTTTAAAGACATTGTCTCTTGTCTTCAGGCTATTGAAGCTGTTTTTCCAGAATGTCAATTCGCCTGCCTTTATAAATTTAGGAAGCAGCATGTTCAAAGAGAACAATATAACTCCATACAGGGATAGCAGGGCTGTTATATTGGGTATATTGCAAGATGGAGAATTGTATGCACCTCCTAACAGACTTACCAATGCTGTAATCCATAGCAGACCTTGAACTATAAGACATAGTACGCACCATCTGCGGGCCTTGAATTTCTGATACCATACGCTCCATAGGGTATATGGTAGCGCAAAAAGCGTTATCACCGACATATAGAAGATTGTATCGGGAAATGCTATAGCCATCAGCGTATTTACAATGAAGAATGTAAAGCCTATTTCGCTCCAGTTGGCTATTCCGAAGAATTTTGCGGCTTTTGTTGCCAAGACATCATTGCAGTCTCCGCTCTTCAACAGGTTGCATATTTTGTCGGCAAAAGGATTTTCTACTTTTAGTTGCTTAATCAACAGAAGCGCTGTTGTAAACACACCTGCTATTTCTGTTATTACAAACAACAGCTTGTATATGTCCTTGTAGATGCCATTGCTTATTATTGCTGCTATAAGAGAGAGGATTGCACAAGATACAGCTATAGCTGTCTTGCAACGCGATAATATTAGGTTACGTTTATTTTCATGATATTCCGGTTCAATGGAATCTTCGGACGGATATGCCAATAGTACTACACCCGACCATATCTCCTTGAATTTTTCTATTGTTACGTCTATATCCTTTCCACGCCAGTCGTATTTTACTTTTTCATCGGAAATTTCCTTGACTATTACAATATCTTCTGTTGCTTGTGCTACAAATGGCACTTGTAATTTTAGGAACTCTTCCTTGTCTTTAAGTTTATAAGATACGTTAGAGATTTTATACTTGTCGAGCATAGAGGATAGTCCATATATTGTATTTTTGTATGGATGTTCGTCGTGCATAGAAGTTGCATATTGATTGGTGTACTGAACTTCCAATTCATCAAGAAAACGTAAGAATATTGGTTTCATGTTTTATTTTGTTTGATTTTTTTACTCGCTTGTCAAGTGTTGTTCTTCTGTTGCATCTAATATCACATATTGAATACTGTAGTTGTTAATTGGATGTTTGAACGTAAAAATAATATTATTTACACAAAAAAACAAAACATAGGCCGACATCATTATATTCATGCATTATGTTCCTTTGTGTTTCTTGTGCATATACATGATAATATCCTATATTTTCATATTGGCGTACGCCCAATTTAGATATTACAGGCAGTTCTTTTTTGGGGGATTTACGCAAGTTTTCCATTCTTTCTGCGCCGACTGAGAAGTACGATTAAGTATGCAATGTAAACATTCTTACAAATTGCCGGCGAGTGTGCCTCCAATGAAGCTGCGGAAGTGTATTGGCTTAAGAACTTAAGCACGTTTAACCGGACAATAATAAAAGAGAATGTTGCTGCCGGCATATCAAACAACAACGATAGGCTGGCTGTTATAATTCGGATAGCGAACAAAATGAATGAAAAGAATGCAAAAAGCCACTTCCCAGGGGAGAGGAAGCGGCCTCTTTCCAGGCAAACGCCTTTGCCCGTCGGACATCGACTTGTCTCAAGCAGATGTTGCCGTATAATCTATTACTATGAAAAACACATAGAGTAAACAGACAAGCAGCAAGAATTGTTCGACACTACCTGAAATTTTAACACCCTTTAACACCCCACGCCGCAAAAATGCCGTAAAAGAAGAAAAACCTGAGACAAACTTGGCAAATAAAAGAGATTGCACTATCTTCGCAGAAAGCACTCCAAACAAAGCAAAAGATGAATAAACCCAAAACCATAGGAGTAGTAATATCCACCTACAACAACCCCGCGTGGCTGGAAAAGACCCTTTGGGGCTACCTCTACCAGACGCGCATGGCAGACGAAATTGTCATCGCAGACGACGGTTCGCGCAACGAAACTAAAGAACTGATAGACAGTTTCCGCGACCGGTTGCCAATAAAACATGTGTGGCACGAAGACAACGGATTCCAGAAATCGCGCATACTCAACAGCGCCCTCATAGCATCGGAGTCGGAATATCTGATATTTACCGACCAGGACTGCATACCGAGGGAGGACTTCATAGCCACACACGAAAAATTCGCCGAAAGAGGCTACCTGCTTTCCGGAGGCTACTTCAAACTGCCGATGGACATCAGCAAACAGCTCACCCACGAAGACATATCAAGCAAACGCGCATTCGACCTGTCTTGGCTGAAAGCTCAGAAAATGCCATGCTCATTCAAATGTACCAAATTGCTGCGCAGCACCGCATTTGCAACATTCATGAATTTCATAACCCCTGCAAAAGCAACATGGAACGGCTGCAACGCCTCAGGGTGGCGCGAAGACATGATGCGCATAAACGGTTACAACGAAGAGATGCAATACGGAGGACAAGATCGCGAATTCGGTGAACGCCTCTTCAATCTCGGTATAAAATCCAAACAGATACGATACTCGGCAATTGTGATGCACCTCGACCACAAACGCCCATACAAGACAAAGGAATCTATCGAAAAAAACCGTGCAATACGTCGCAATACACGAAAATCGGGAATCATAGAAACCCCCAACGGCATAAAGCAGCTTCATTAAGAAGCTGCTTTATGCTATCAGAGAGGACGCCACAACAAATCAGAAACATCGTTGCTGCCGATCCCATCTGCGAACAGACGGGCAGAAAAGCCTTCCGGATAAAAAATTCCCTCTACCCCCATCGCCTTAAGGACCTCCCCATGCGCCTCGTCCAGAGCACGCACATAAAAGCCGCTGCGCACATAATCCCTCAGCACCAACACAGCACGCAAAGAGTCATCCATGCGCCCTCCTATCGCAACCACCACACAATCGAGCTCATCAAAAGGCAACACACGTAAAGCCTTACGCTCCGAAGCATCCAGAATGTAGGCAACCGAAATGCGCTCTTTTATCTCATCTACCAGACGCTCGTCAACATCCACACCGATAACCTCGTGCCCCGCATCGGTCAACCGCGTGGCAAGTTCTCGTCCAAAATTTCCCAAACCGACAATCAAACACTTCATAAACAAATAAATATCAGTTAATAATAACATTACCCATAGGATAGCGGAACCTCTGTATGCCACCCTTTACAAAACCCATAAAGAATGTAACTATCCCCACTCTCCCTACAAACATCAGCAAAACAACAACGATTTTGCCCGCAACACCAAGCTCAGCCGTAACACCAAGACTTGCCCCAACAGTGGAATAGGCAGAAACGACCTCAAAGAAAAGCCCTTTTGCAGAGACATCCGGTTCCACAACAACAAGCACAAGAAAGGCTATTCCTACAACCGCAATCGAGCAGAAAACGGCAACCGAAGCCCTCAAGAGAGAAACAGCAGAAATCTCCCTTCCGAAAAGTTCCACACAACCGCGCCCTCTGACCACAGCTCTGACAGCTGCAGCTGCAACTGCCACAGAATTGACCTTGACACCTCCCGCAGTAGACTGCGAAGCACCTCCCACCCACATAAGAAAGACAAAGACAACAAGCGCCGGCAAGGAAAACATTGCCGGCTCCACACTGTTGAAACCCGCAGTCCGAGGAACAACAGCCAAAAAGAACGACTGGACAATCTTATCCTCTACAGGCAGTCCGGCAAAAACTCCGTTCCACTCAAACAGAGCGAATGCCAACGTCCCGACAGCCAGCAAGAATAGTGTGGCAGACACCACAATCCTCGTATTCACATTTACAATATGGCTGAACCTATGCCTTCGCCCTTTACCGAACAAAGCAGAGACAACCGGCATCAAATAAAACGACACCCACTCTTTGAGGTTGACCAGAATAGGGAATCCCATTCCGCCTGCAACGACAAGCAAGCCCACAACGACATAAAAAAGATTATGCCCTGCGAAAATCAAGCCATTGCCCAAATTCCCCTCAAGCGTGCTGAAACCGGCATTGCAAAAAGCCGACACAGAATGAAAGAGAGCAAAAAAGAGTTCCTCGCCCAAGCTCACACCCAATGAGCCATGCACAGAAAGCCATAGGAAGAAAGCCCCGACAATCTCAACAGAAAACGTAAAGCCCATAACATACAACAATGTCGACACAAGCGAGCCGAAGACATCGCTCCCTACCATATCGCGCAGAGCAAACTGCCCCAGGAAGCCTGTATCACCCACAAAGAACAGTGCAAAAAAGCTTGTAATCGTCATAACTCCCAACCCGCCAAACTGCACCAGCAGCAGAATGACACACAATCCGTCAAACGAAAAGGTCCTTGCGACCTCCACTGTTGAAAGCCCCGTGACACAAACCGCACTTGTGGAAACAAACAGAGCGTCAACCACAGAAATCTTCACACCATCAAGCGTGGAACGCGGCAACAGCAACAACAAGGCACCAAACAGGATAAGCACCAAAAAACAGGCTGCCATCAACAAGGCAGGATTGGTACGCCTGCCGATGAAGGCCGCCATTCCTTTGGAAAGTTCAAGCAAAGAAAAGACAGAAAGCAAGAGCAGACGATAAAACTCGCCGCTGATAACATTGTAAACCTTAGCAACAAGGCTGTCGCTGCCGCTTCCTGTTGTGCGGACGAACAAATCGGACAAGAGCGACACAAGCAAGGCAAATCCCAAAAGAAATGTAAAAAGCACCATTCTGCCTCTTATTCTCCCACGATAGACAAACAAGCGCACGACAAAGACGGAAAAATAGAACCAGCGTGCAAAATCACAAATGGAAACGACCGCCCTCTTCTCGTCTGCATCGAGTACAAAGCCATAATCGACAGTGATAGCTGCAACCGTCAACAACGAGAAGAAAAACAACACGTATTCAACAGCAAGAAACGATTTCCTGCCCACATTCGAAACAAACTGCGAGAAATTATTTTCCGTTGGCATAAGAAGGTTCTGCAAATAATGAAAAAACAGACACCACAAGAACAAAGAGAACGATAATTATGTTTATCTTTGAGCGTAAACTTCTAAACTATACAAAAACATGAAAAAGTATCGTTGCAAAATCTGTGGATACACCCACGAAGGAGAACTTAGCGCAGAATTCATCTGCCCTGTATGTAAAAAGCCCGCATCATTTTTCGAAGAAATAATAGAATCAGGCACAACAACAAACAAATATGCCGGCACAAAGACCGAGAAAAACCTTCTCGAAGGTTTCGCAGGCGAAAGCCAGGCGCGCAACAAATACACATACTTTGCCGAAGTAGCCGCACGTGAAGGATATGAGCAGCTTGCAGCCATCTTCCTGCAGACGGCGCGCAACGAGCAGGAGCACGCACGCCTCTGGTACGAAGAACTCGGCGGCATCTCGAACACAGCAGCCAACCTGCTGCACGCAGCCGAAGGAGAGAACTACGAATGGACAGATATGTACTCACGCTTCGCCAAAGAGGCTGAGGAAGAGGGCTTCCATGAACTCGCCGAACGCTTCCGCCGAGTGGCAGCAATAGAAAAGAGCCACGAAGAGCGCTACCGCAAACTACTCAGAAACGTAGAGATGCAACAGGTATTCGAAAAAGGCGAACAGGTGATGTGGGAATGTCGCATATGCGGTCATCTGGTCATAGGCAAGAAAGCCCCCGCAGTGTGCCCCGTATGCAAGTACTCGCAAAGCTACTTCGAGGTGAGAAAAGAGAATTACTGATACCACCCAAGCAATAACCCCATTAGCGCAGCACAGTCTGCGCTAATTTCGTATTATAGATTCCCGCACACAAACAGTTGAGGAAACGCCAAAAACCACGCCAAAAATTATTTCATTTTTCGTCCAATTATAGTAACTTTGCAAGTTGAACAATTATACACCTGCGACAACAGCGCAACAGCACAAAAGCATATCAAGAAAAGCGAATGATTCGGACTGACCACATTATAAAGAACACACTTGCACTGATAACATTCATTCTCTGCACGACACACATCATCTTCGCGCAGAACGACCGCTATTTCACACACACTGTGAGCAAAGGGCAAACCCTCTACTCCATCTCACGCATGTACGAAGTTACGGTAGACGACATCATCGCCCTCAATCCCGGATGCGCACAAAAGCTGTCTATCGGGCACAAACTGAAAATAGCACAAAAGAACACCCCAACACATCCCGGAAAGCTCTATCACACAATAAAATCGGGCGAGACACTGTACCGCCTCAGCGTAACATACAAAGTTACCCCCAAAGAGATTTGCGACGCCAATCCCGGACTAAGCATAAACAACTTCCGCACCGGCGAAGTAATACTCATACCCACAAGCAGCACCGCAGACACACAGCAGACGGCTCCTGCCGAAAAGCAAGAAGAACCGGACAGCCACCGGGCAGAAATACGTACCACACACAAAGTCGCAAAGGGCGAAACGCTGTACAGCGTATCCCGCCAATACAACATAACCGTCGACGAGCTTCTTGCCGCCAACCCTCAGATAAAGAACAAAAAGCTGAAACGCAAAAGCATCATTTCAATACCATATTCAGCGAAAGAGATTGCCGACAAGAAAAAAGAAGAACAAGCCAGACTCGAAAAGGAACAGAGCAACGCAGAGATATTCCGCAAGATAGAAGAAGAGGAAAAACAGGAAAACACTCCCGTCGGCACTCTGAAAGCCGCTGTTGTACTCCCCTTTATGATTGGCACATACAGCCCCACCGAGCAGACACGCATGGTAGAATACTACGAAGGCTTCCTCATGGCTGTAGAACGTCTGAAACAATACGGATATTCATTCGAGATACACACATTCGACACCGGCAAGGAGAGCAACAGCATAACCCCCTTGCTCAACAGCGGCAGCCTCGACGGCATGGACATAATCTTCGGTGCCCTGCACCCACGCCACAACAAAGAGCTCGCCCGCTTTGCCAAAGAGAAAGAGATACCCCTTGTTATCCCTTTCACCTCAAAAGAGGATGAAATATTCCGCAACCCCATGGTATACGTGGTAAACACCATGCAATCCTACTTTTTCTCTGAAGTAACCGAACACTTCACCCGCAAGTTTTCAGATGCCAACATCATTTTCGTAGAAACACCGGACAGCAACAAGAAAGAGTTCATAGGCACGCTGAAAAAGAGTCTCGACAAGAACAAACACCCCTACACCACTCTCCCATCGGACCACTTCATCGGCACCGAACCCGATTATGAAGCAATAAAGAAAGCGATGAGAACAGAGAGCAAGAACATCTTCATCCCCACATCAGGAAGCGAGACCGCCCTGAGCACTCTGCTCGCCGCCATGCAAATAATGAAGAACGACACGATAAACAGCCTTCCCTCATTTGTCCTCTTCGGCTACCCCGAATGGCAGATATATGCAAAAGAGCAACAAAGCAAGATGTACGAAGTCGACACCTACTTCTACACATCGTTCTTCAGCCATGCATCGTTCGACGAAGTGGCCGGCTTCAGCAACAACTACCGGCAATGGTACAGCCGTAACTATCAGAACATCTACCCGCGATACAGCATGTTAGGATACGACACGGGATACTACTTCCTGCTTGCTGCAAGCAAATACGGCAAGACAATGGCAGACAACATACACAAAGTAAGCTTCACCCCGATACAGACAGGATTCAAGTTCCGCAGAGTAAACAACTGGGGCGGATTTGTAAACAAGAAAATATACTTCGTACACTACAGCCCAGAATATAAAGTAGAAAAAATAGACTTTGACAAATGAAACAGCATCATACAATGAAACATCTTGTAACAATAGCAACCATACTTGCCCTCTTGTGGAGCTGTGCCCCCAAGACTAAAGAAGCAATTACCATTCCACCGCAACTGGAAAAGCAAGTTGCCTCGATACACATAGTCAGCAAAGACGAGAGCCTCTACAAAATTGCCATGAAGTATGGCGTAACACGGAAGGCCCTCATAGAGCTGAACCCTATCCTCGACAAAAAAGAGCTGAAGAAGGGGATGAAGCTCTACATCCCATTCCCCACACAAGAGAAAGAGGTCAAGAGCGACACAGTTGTAGTTGAAAAACCTAAAGTGGAAGAAAAGAAAAAGAGCAGCGCCATAAAAGCAGCGGTAATCCTCCCCTTCATGCTCAACCAATATGCTCCCACCGAGCAAGAACGCATGGTAGAATTCTATCAAGGGCTGTTGCTTGCTGTGGAAGAGCTGAAGGCAGAAGGACACTCATTCGACATATACACATACGACTCAGGAGAATCGTCCAAGAGCCTGTCGGGATTAATCAACAGCGGTGCACTCAACGACTGCAACATAATAATAGGCGCACTCTACCCCACACACAACAAAGAACTCGCCACATTTGCAAAAGCCAAGAACATTCCTCTTGTGCTCCCCTTCAGTGTAAAGGAAGAAGTTCTCTACTCCAACCCCAAAGTATTCATAGCCAATGCCCTGCAAACGTACACAGTCGAAAAGAGCGTAAACAAGTTCAGCAAACAGTTCCCAGGAGCAAACATCATCTTCGTCGACAATAAATACGAAACAGAGAAGAAGGAGTTCGCAACCGAGCTGCTCAAACATGCCAAAGCCAACAACATAAGCCACACAACAATACTCATGGACAGCCTCATGAGCATGGCTGGCGGAGGCGGCACAACATATATCAGGGAACAGATGGACACAGCAGCGCTCAACATCTTTGTTCCCACCACAAGCAAGGTAGAGACTTTCAACAGCATACTGCCCACTCTGCTTGTACTCAAGCGCGACACGCTCGAAACGGCCCCCCGCTTTGCCCTCTTCGGCTATCCCGAATGGCAGATATATGCCGGCAGCAACCTCGAAGCAATGTACGAAGTAGACACTTACTTCTACACATCGTTCTACACCAACAGCATATTGCCCGAATCTGTAGAGATACAGAACAGATATGCCCAATGGTACAATAGCAGCATGCAGAACCGCTACCCGCGCTACGGCATGTTAGGATACGACACCGGATATTTTTTCCTCAAAGCCATAACGCTGCATAAGTCCAATTTCCCCGAAAAGATTAACTACACGGAATTTGCCCCCACGCAATCGGGCTACCACTTCACAAGAAAAGACAACCGTGGCAGCTACATCAACACCAAAGCATACTACGTAAGATATTCGCCCGACTACAAAGTAACCAAAATAGACCTTGACCAATGAACCGCATACTGACCACCGCCATAGCACTGGTGCTCACACTCGCAGCAGCAGCCCAAGTTGAAGAACGCCGCAACATGTTCGAAATCGGTGTCGCCGGAGGAGCCACATTCAGCAGCATGGACTTCCAGCCCACTGTGCGACAAGCAAACTTGCCCGGACTGCTCGGAGGCATCAATGCACGGTACACCACCGAAAAATACTTCAACATGATATGCGCTGCGCAAATAGAACTCAACTTTGCCCAGCGCGGATGGGAAGAAGATTTCGATGACAAGACAGGCAACAGCTACTCGCGCCGTCTCAACTACCTCGAAATACCGTTCCTCGCCCACCTCGCATTCGGCAAAGAACCCTACGGACTGCAATTCTACATCAATCTCGGTCCGCAGATAGGAATACTCTTGGGAGACGAGGAGACCTATGAAGGCTCATGGAACATCGAAAGCCGTCCAAGTGCCACACAAAGCATATATGCCAAACCCATCGACAACAAATTCGACTACGGAATAACAGGCGGTCTCGGTCTTGAGCTGAGAACAAAAGCCGGCAACTTCTTCGTCGAAGGCAGGTACTACTACGGCTTGGGCGACATATTCAACAACTCTAAGACGGACGACTTCGGACGTTCGGCAAACATGACAATATCGGCACGCTTGGGATATTCAATGAGAATATTCTGACAAGCGGCAACAACATAGGCACAACACAGACATTTACGGCAAACCGGGATATACACAAAACACAGTTTCTTAAACATCAAGACATGAAAGGAATAGTACTTGCAGGAGGCAGCGGAACACGTCTCTACCCGATAACGAAAGGTGTAAGCAAACAGCTCATCCCCATCTTCGACAAACCGATGGTCTACTACCCCATATCGGTACTGATGCTTGCAGGAATTCGCGAAATACTCATAATCTCCACCCCTGATGACCTGCCCGGCTTCAAACGCCTTCTTGGCGACGGCAGCGACTACGGCGTCCGATTCGAATATGCCGAACAGCCCTCTCCCGACGGACTCGCACAAGCATTCATCATTGGCGAAAAGTTCATAGGCAACGACTCTGCCTGCCTTGTACTCGGCGACAACATCTTCTACGGAGCCGGGTTCAGCGCAATGCTGCGCGAAGCTGTAAGACAAGCCGAAGAAGAGAGCAAGGCAACAGTATTCGGCTACTGGGTAAACGACCCCGAACGTTACGGCGTGGCAGAGTTCGACAGCAACGGCAACTGTCTCTCCATAGAAGAAAAGCCCGCCGAACCGAAATCGAACTATGCAGTCGTGGGACTCTACTTCTACCCCAACAAGGTGGTGGAAGTTGCAAAAAACATAAAGCCCTCGGCACGCGGCGAACTCGAAATAACAACTGTCAACCAACGTTTCCTTTGCGACAAAGAGCTTAAAGTACAAACACTCGGACGCGGCTTCGCATGGCTCGATACCGGCACACACGACTCACTTAGCGAAGCTTCCACCTTTGTAGAAGTCATAGAAAAACGGCAAGGACTGAAAATAGCATGCCTCGAAGGAATTGCATACCGCAAAGGCTGGATAACAGAAGAGAAACTTCGCGAATTGGCGCAGCCTATGATAAAGAACCAATACGGCCAATATCTACTTCGTGTCATCGAAGATATTAAACGCTCAAAAAAAGCCAACTAAGAAACAGTTTCTGAACTTCACAAAAAGATTTTACCATATTCGAAGCCTTTTCAGGCTTTCAGGAAACGAAACATCATGGAAATAATAAAAACCGACATAGAAGGAGTCCTGATAATAGAACCCAAAATATTCAAAGACTCACGAGGATACTTCTTTGAATCATTTTCGCAAAAAGAATTCAACGAAAAAGTGATGCCAATAAATTTCGTGCAGGACAACGAAAGCAAATCGGTGTATGGAGTTGTGCGCGGACTGCACTACCAACGCATGCCACATACACAAAGCAAGCTGGTGAGATGTGTAAAAGGAGCTGTACTCGATGTGGCAGTAGACATACGGCGCGGCTCTCCCACCTACGGCAAGCACGTGGCAGTGGAGCTCAACGAAAGCAACCATCGCATGCTGTTCATACCCCGCGGATTTGCCCACGGTTTCGCGGTATTGTCCGATGAGGCAATATTCCAGTACAAGTGCGACAACCTTTACGCACCGCAGGCAGACACAGGCATACAACTTTTTGACAAAGCCCTTGCAATCGACTGGCGCATACCAGCAGAGCAGGCAATCCTTAGCGAAAAAGACCTCAAGCAACCACTCTTGAACGAAAAGCCATCCGATTTCGACATAAACGACAAACTATATTGATGAACATACTCGTAACAGGCGCCAACGGACAATTAGGCAACGAAATGCGCATAGTTGCCAGAGAGAGCAAAGACAACTACATCTTTACCGATGTAGCCGAGCTCGACATCACCGAACTCGAAGCCATACGCACAATGGTAGCCGAAAACAACATAAATGCAATTGTAAACTGCGCAGCCTACACCAATGTCGATGCAGCAGAAGACGATGTGGAAAAATGCTACATGCTCAATGCCGCAGCTGCCGAGAACCTTGCCATAGCAATGAAAGAGACAGACGGCCTGCTCATACACATCTCCACCGACTATGTCTTTGGAGGCGAGCCCTACAACACCCCTTGCACAGAAGAGAAGAAAGGCAGCCCCACCGGAGTGTACGGAGCGAGCAAGCTTCTTGGCGAGCAGAACATACAACAGACAGGATGCCGCCACATCATCATACGCACTGCATGGCTCTACAGCGAATTCGGGAAAAACTTCGTGAAGACCATGCTCAATCTGACTGCCACAAAGCCACAATTGAAAGTTGTGTTTGACCAGGCAGGCACCCCAACATATGCCCTCGACCTCGCGCAAGCAATCTTCGACATACTCGAAAAGCGCAAATTCGAATCCAACGACGGCATCTACCACTACTCGAACGAGGGAGTGTGCAGCTGGTACGACTTCACGAAGATGATAGCCGAATATTCCGGCAACACGGAGTGCGACATACAGCCATGCCACAGCAATGAATTTCCAAGCAAGGTCATACGCCCAAGCTACTCGGTTTTGGATAAGTCAAAAATAAAGAGTACCTTTGCAATTTGTATACCATATTGGACTGAATCACTAAAAAAGTGCCTTTCCAATATAGACAATAAATAGAATATTTTTTTCCAATATAAACCAACGAAAAATTGAAAGCTTGTTTTATGGGATTGGGCTACATAGGATTGCCCACAGCTATTATTGC
>CAYWIE010000054.1:0-13397 GCA_964458275.1 uncultured Bacteroidaceae bacterium | reverse complement strand
GGTCTTGATTTTTATTATAACGGGCATAAAAATCGGAATTTTTATGTAAGTTTGCTATGTCTTTTCTGTTATTTCTTTCTTGTATCATCAAAGAAATTCCATATCTTTGTTCGCGGATTGAATGTTTCATCTTTACAACTGATTTCTGTATGAGTTTTGACGGAGTAAAGCAATACTTAGTTGAATTTGCGGCTTGGGAAATAAAAAATTAACAACCTTTAAATATGTGTAATTCTCAGAATATCTCATTATATAGTTGAGGCGAAAGACAAACTGTCTTATGAATTAGAAGTTTTTAAAAACAATATGGAAGAAGAATTAGATTTGTATTTACTAATGATTGCAAACCCACTATCCAGTAGCGAGGTTGCAATTGCTATATATAAGATGTTTAGAAGATTGGATATTCTCTCGCGTGATACAACTGTCTTTTTTCCAGGTTTTCACCAAGTTGACTGCAAGAATAAGGATAACGAGAAAGAGATTAAAGATAGAATCAATTCTTATATTGAGTTGAATCGGAGCAAGCACACTGATTACCATGGAATTTCTCCAATATATCATACTTATTGCGACTCTATAGGAGATATATATTTTAATGATGCCGACTTTGCGAAGTTCATAATTGACCTTGAAGATAGAACTGACAGATTTTCATATGACGGTAAGACACAATTGGTTTTATTGCCAAGTATAAATGGTGAAATTGTATATAATAAAATACAATCCTATAATTTAGAGCCATTGCATGAGTTTCGAACAGGTTCATGCCAAAAAGTGGAAGAATTCATTGTCTCAATATTGAAGTTACTGCAAAAAGACGACAAGAAAAATTCGTTTGATTTAATTGACAAGATAGATAACATCTACAACTGTACGTTAGAATATAGTCCATCAAGTGCGTCATCAAATAGAATATCAATCTATTTAGATGATATTATAATTAATCACATGAAATGGAAAAAATCGGATGAAGTTTTTTTCATCAGTTATTCTACCAAGGATGAGTACCATGCTTTCGCGCTTAAGGCACTAATAGAGAAAAACAATAAATTAGTTTGGATTGCTCCTGATGGAATTCCTGAAGGCTACGATTATACATATGCCATTCCAGCTGCACTAAGAATATCATCTCGTTTCATTGTATTACTTTCCCACAACTCGGCTAATTCCTCATGGGTAAGGCGTGAAATAGGGAAAGCAATATCTGCAAACAAGAGAATAGACGGTGTTCTGCTAGACAATTTCAACATGGATGACATAAAACAATATGACCATCTTAATTTTATGTTTGAAGGTATTCAGATAAGATACTCTATGACGGATTTATTTGAGAGCAAGGAAAAATTAAATAAATTGTTAAATAACAATATATAGTTATTATGGATGAGTTAAACGAAGAACTATTCATATTTGATAATGATGAAATATCAAAAGAATGTCATATCGAATCATACGACTATTGTGTAGATGGGATAGGTGATCCGCAAGAGTTTTTTGATAATTGTAGTAGAATAGAGATAACGAATTCACTCGATGAACTGGAAAACTCGGTTAGAAATGTTCATCAAAAAAAATAAAGTTAATAAATGATTAAAATACAGGCGATATAAGATGCAGTAGTTTGGAATTGCAGAATGAAAAATGTGGCACGCAGCTAATACCTCTTCACTTCGCAAGCGGTCTGTTAGCCAGACTCATGCCAATGGCAGTCTGCACACGACACGGCAGCCGTTGCCGTCTTGCGAAGTAACATCTATTTCGCCGCCGTGGTTTACGATAATCTGCTTGCACAGGCTCAGTCCGATGCCGCTACCGCCTTTCTTTGTGGTAAAAAACGGAATGAATATCTGCTGCTGCACCGATTCGAGTATGCCAGTACCATTGTCGATTATGGCAATTGTCAGATGTTTCTCCTGCTGTCCGGTGCATACGGTAATCTGTTTCCGATAATTGTTGTCATTGCAGTTTTTCTCTCTGTCGGCGCATGCCTCCACAGCGTTCTTCATCAAATTTATCAGCACCTGTTCAATCTGAGTACGGTCGGCGCATATAGTTGTATCAGCAGTGCTTTCCGTGTCGAAGAGTATGTATGGCAGAGGAAACAGCTTGCGCAGGTCCTCTACGACTCCTCTCATTGCAAAGGGTGCCATTTCGGGGTTTGCCAGATGGGTCAGTTTTCTGTAATTCTCGACAAAAGAGAGCAGTCCGCTGCTGCGACGGCTTATTATCTCCAATCCTTGACGGACATTCTCCATATTGTCTTTGTCCATCTCTTCGTTGCTCATGCTGTTGCGCAGGGTGGAGGAGAGCGATATTATGGGGGTCATGGAATTCATTATTTCGTGTGTGAGAACCCTCACTAATTTGTGCCACGACTCCACCTTGCTTTTCTCTATGGAACTGTGTATGTTCTTTAATGCTATAATGTTCAGCGAACTGTTGGGCGTGGCAATGCGCGACGCACTTATCGCATACTCCTTGCCATTGATGGAAAGGTCGCTGTTTCCCGCCTTTATTGCAATTAGAATTTCGTCGCATAGCAATTCGCTGTTTCCGGTAATTTCCTGTGCCGCGCTGTTTGCCCATTCTATATATCCACTGTCGGTGGCTGTTATCACAGCTGTATCAACGCCATTCATCACCGTCTTGTAGAAGGCGAGCTCACGCTCCGTTCCTGCCGACCTGCTTGCGGCAAGCCGCGAGTACAGCTTTTCGTCGTCAAGAGCATCCGTGCACTCGTCAAACAGCCTGAACTGTCTGTATATTAAAAAGATGCACAGCAGTGCCGCTCCGCATGCCGAAAACCAGATGCCGGCTTTCGCTGCTGCTGTCGAGGCAAATGCGGCAAGGAGCATAAGCGTGAAATTTATTATGAATTTTCTTTTCATATTGTCCTATTTGCCAAGTTTGCGATAAAGTGCATATCTTGTAATTCCCAACAGTTCGGCAGCACGGCTTATGTTGCCGTCGGCACTTTTCATGGCGCGATTGATAGCATCGCGTTCAAGTTCTTCGAGGTTCATTGTCAGTTCGTCGGTTGGCGAGGAGAAGGCAGCTTGTGCTGGCGTAAGCATCAGATTGTCGGGCCTAAGAATATTCGAGTCCTCCATGATGACAGCTCTTTCCACAGCATGCTGAAGCTCCCTTACGTTGCCCGGCCAATCATATTTCATCAGCATATTCTGTGCATCGCGGCTTATGCGCTGAATATTCTTGTTGTATTTCTTTGCAAATTTCGACAAGAAGAATTCTGCAAGCAGGATTACATCCTCGCCACGCTCACGCAACGGCGGAATGTGTATCTCTATCGTGTTTATCCTGAATTGCAGGTCAATTCGGAATTCTCCATCCGAAACCATCTTCCGTATGTCGCAATTCGTAGCGCTTATGAGCCTTACATCAATGCGCTTTGGCCTTGTGCCGCCGACACGTACAATCTCTCTCTTCTCTATTGCAGTCAACAGCTTCGCCTGCGAAAGCAAAGGCAGATTACCAATCTCGTCAAGGAACAGCGTGCCGCCAGATGCAGCCTCCATGCGTCCCGCTTTTGCCGAGACAGCTCCGGTGAATGCTCCCTTTTCATACCCGAATAGTTCGCTCTCGAAAAGCTGTTCGGGTACACATCCGAGGTCTATTGCAACGAATGGAAATTCGCGGCGCTGCGACAGATTGTGCAACAAACGGGCAACGACATCCTTGCCCGTACCATTTTCGCCGAGAATGAGAATGTTGGCATCGCTCATGGCAAAGCGCTCAATGTCCGACTTGATCTTCCGCATCTCAGGCGACTCTCCAATAAGTGCAAGAGCATCATCACCACCTGAATGGCCTATTGCCGCCAATTTCTCCTTAAGGCTGAGTACCTCAAGACGGGAATATCTCAGTTCCATCGCCGAGCGAAGTGTTGCCAGCAGTTTATCGTTGTCCCACGGTTTTTCAACAAAATCAGTGGCACCGGCTTTGATGGCACGCACAGCCTTGTCCGTGTCGGAATAAGCAGTCATAAAAATAACTACTGCATCGGCATCAATCTTCAAAATCTCCTCAAGATACATGAACCCCTCCTGACCACTGACGGCATCGCGTCTGAAATTCATATCAAGAAATATGACATCCGGTTCAAACACCTTCATGAAGTGTGAAATCTTTTCGGGTGCGGTAGCGACCCTCACAGCTTCGCAATGTGGTTTTAGAAGAAGATTTAACGAGAAGAGCACATCCTCATTGTCATCTACTATAAGTACTTTTCCTTTATACATAAAATATCACTATAATCACAGTGCGAATATAGCGAATATATTTTGTTCACATAAGAAAAAAACGTGCGATTCCGCACAATTTTCGTGCGAAAAAGCACACACTTTTCACACCTTGATTTTTCTATCACCATAAATATCAACAAATTACATTCGTGGCACGCATTTTGTAGTATAATTATTGAACGTACGAAACAAATTCCGATTTTATGAAAAAACGCATATTTCTTGCAATATTGCTATTTACGGCATGCATAGCCTACGGCGACACGCTCACGTTGCGATTGCCCGAAACAATAACTATGGCATGCGAACGCTCGTCTGACGCACGCGCAGCACGCCACACATTCCTTGCAGCCGAATGGAGCTACAAATTCCACAAAGCCAATTACCTGCCCTCGGTAACACTCGGTTCCTCTCCGAGCCTCAATCGTGTGATAAGCAAAATAACGCAACCCGACGGTACTGCCTCGTTCATGGAACAGAACCAGCTGAGTACAGATTTCTCGCTCAGCATCACACAAAACGTTGCCCTCACCGGCGGACAGATATTTCTGAAAAGCTCGCTGCAACGGCAGGACGAATTGTCGGACAAAAGCACAGCCTACAGTTCGCAGCCGGTTGTCATAGGATATCAGCAGTCGCTCTTCGGCTACAATTCGCTTAAATGGGAAAACAGATTGCAGCCCCTGCGTTTCGAGGCGGCACAGAAGAACTATACCGAAAGCATGGAACTGATAGCCTCGCGTGCATGTTCATACTTCTTCAACCTCGCAGCTGCGCAGACCGAACTTTTCATAGCGCAATACAACTACGCATCAGCCGACACCCTCAGCCGCTATGCACGCGGCAGATACGACATTGGCACCATCACCGAAAGCGAGATGCTGCAGCTGGAACTGAACAAGATAACTGCGGAGGCAAACGTACTGAGTGCGCAGAGCAATTTAGAGGATGCAATGACATCGCTCCGCTCCTATCTTGCTCTCGACAAGGAGACAGCAATAAAGGTGGAAAGTGATTCCCGCTTGCCGGCTTGCAAGGCAGATGTAGAGAGAGCCCTCACACTTGCACGCGCATACAGCCCCGACCCGGTAACATACGAAATACGTCGCCGGGAGAGCAGGAGCAACCTTGCGCAAGCCAAGGCCAATGCCGGACTGAAAGCCGACCTGTACATCCAGTTAGGACTTTCGCAGACAGCCGACAATCTTGCCGACAGCTATCGCCGTCCGCAGAACATGCAGTATGCAGGCATCGGGATATCGCTGCCATTGCTCGATTGGGGGCGCGGAAAGGGCAGGATAAGAATAGCCGAATCGAACGTGGAGTTAGTGGAAATAGAAATAGAACGCGCCAACACCGACTTCGAGACAAACGTTGCCAAAATAGTGCGGCAATTCAATCTTCAGTCGCAGCGTGTGGAGGTAGCCGAAAAGAGTGCAGCCATCGCCCGGCAACGATACGAGGTTGCACGCCACATGTACATAATGGGCAAGGCAACGATACTCGACCTCAATGCGGCGACAACCGAGAAGGATGCAGCAGAGAGAGGACGCATAAATGCCATCGGCTATTTCTGGAACCTCTACTACGGACTGCGCAGTATGACGGGAGGGAAAATATTTGATGAATATAAATAGAAGAATACATATGGATATAAAATATTGTTGTCCGCTTAAAAATAATATATTGTTTTTCACCAAACAGTTTTTACATTCTATGGCAGTCTTATATTATTTCGATTTAAACAAAGTTTACGTTCTTTCTGTGCCGACAGAAAGAACCAAAGAGCTCTGCGCATGGGCGCTTTTTTAACGGCAGCCGAAGCTGATGACTTTTGGGGCTGCGGAACGACCGTGCCAGCGAATACAATGCAAGCTTGCTTGCAAATTGTAAACGAGCGCAGCCGGTGGTAGGCGAAGCCAACCATATCGCTCGCTACGCTCACTCAAACAGTCCTCGCCTTCTCCAAAAGTCATTGACGCCGTCTGCCTAAAAGCTAAATGCGCATCAATACACCACTCAATGAAGCAAAAGGGAACTTGTAAAGAGATATGAATTGTAGTTAGAAAGAATTATATATGTTTACCGAACACCAATAATAAAAAAGTAATACTATGGATATAAAATTAGAAAAACGCGCGTGGTACATACGCCACAAATACTGGTTGCTGTCGGGCATAGCACTATTGGCACTGCTTGCTCTCAACATAAGCATGATAGTCGGTCCACGTACAATACTTGTTGACGACGAAGAACTCGATTACGGAGAAGCAAAAATGGAGGATTTTCACGAATACATTGATGTAACGGGCATCGTGCAGCCCATACTTAACATCAAGGTAAACAGCCGCGAAGGAGGGTACATTTCGCAGATAGTTGCAACCAGCGGTGCCATGCTCGAAGAAGGAGACACCATTTTAGTGATGGAGAATCCCGAACTTTTGCGCAGCATCGAAGAGGAGCGTCTCGCATGGGAAAAACAGCAGTTGAACCACCGTCTGCAACAATACCAGATGGAGCAGAAGAGCCTGTCGCTGCGCCAGCAGATGCTTCAGGCTGAGTATGACATCAGACGGCTCGAAAAGAGCCACAATCTCGACAAGGAGGAGGCGCGCATGGGAATCAAGAGCAAGGCACAACTCGAAGTGTCAGAGGATGAATACAATTACAATCTCAAAAAGAGCCGCCTTACGCTCGAAAGCCTTAAGCACGATTCGGCTGTGAACCTCATTCAGCGCTCTCTGCTCGACAACGAGCTTGAGAACAGTCGCGACAAATTCATACACACCCGCAACCGCATGGATAATCTTGTCCTGCGCAGTCCGCTGCGGGGACAGCTGGGCTATGTGGCTGCAACACCCGGACAGCGTGTGTCGTCGGGCGAGAGCATTGCCGAGATAAATATCCTCGACGACTACAAGGTGATGGTCAACCTGAGCGAATATTATGTCGATCGCATAAACGTAGGGCTGCCGGCAAGCGTAACCTATCAGGGGGTAAAATTTCCTATGAAAATTTCGAAAGTGGTGCCCGAAGTAAAGAACCAGACATTCAGCGTGGAGCTGCTGTTCACCGGCGACAAGCCCGAAAATGCCCGTGTAGGAAAGAGCTACAATATACAGATAGAGCTCGGACGCCCCGAAAAGACTCTTGTCATTCCCCGCGGCAAGTTCTATTCGTCCAACGGCGGACGATACATATACAAACTGAGCGAATCGGGAGCGACAGCCGAGCGCGTTCCCATCGTCATCGGCCGTCAGAATCCCAAACAGTTCGAGGTAATCGAGGGATTGCGCGAGGGCGACAAGGTTATTGTGTCGGAGTATATGGAATTTGATGATGCTGAGAGATTGAGGATAAAATAAAAATAAGTTATGGCCGGGTGGGGAGTTCCATCACAAACAATCGGGAACTCCCCCCGTTTGGAAAAAAGATTTTTAAAACATGGAATAAATTTATTTAATTTGTAACGAATATGGAAAAGATTATTAAAGCAGAAAAAATCAAAAAGGCGTTCCGCACCGAGGAATTGGAGACATGGGCGTTGAACGGCGTTGACTTCGAAGTATCAAAAGGCGAGTTTGTAGCAATCATGGGCCCGTCGGGTTGTGGCAAATCCACACTGCTGAATATTTTGGGACTTCTCGACAATCCCACCGAGGGCAGCTACTACCTCAACGGAACCGATGTGGCACGTTTCACAGAGGAGAACCGCACCAGTCTGCGCAAGGGAGTGATAGGCTTTGTATTCCAGAGCTTCAACCTCATCGACGACCTTAATGTATATGAGAATATCGAGCTTCCGTTGCTCTACATGGGAATCTCAAAGAAGGAGCGCAAACAACGTGTAGAGGAAGCCATGCAGCGCATGGACATCACGCACCGCTCGAAGCATTTCCCCCAACAGCTGTCGGGCGGACAGCAGCAGCGTGTGGCAATAGCACGTGCAGTGGTCGCCGCCCCCGAAATTATCCTTGCCGACGAACCTACCGGTAACCTCGATTCGAAAAACGGTATCGAGGTGATGGAACTTCTGCGCCGACTCAACGACGAGGGCACAACCATAGTGATGGTAACCCACTCGCAACGCGACGCATCGTATGCCGACCGCATAGTGAACCTGTTCGACGGCGAAGTAACCATAGAGACAAGCAAGAAGAACATTTAGCACACTACAGCCATGCTTATACATTATATGAAAATGGCAGTGCGCCAGCTGCTGAAATATAAGTTCCACACTATTGTGTCGGCAATATGTATGGCGGTGGGACTGACGATTAACGGTTACATAGGCGTTGCCGTAAAGTGTCAGTTCGATAGCAGCAATCAGGTGTATTTGTCTAAAAGAAACGGCAACCAGACGACATACGCCGAGTATAAAAAGATAGTAGATGCCGGCATCGAAGGGTTGTATGGCTTCAATGCCCACGACTATACTTTGGAGAAACTGCTGGCATACAGCGACAATGTCGAAGAACTTTATCAAATTCAGGCAAGGGGTGTTTCACCCGATTTTTTCAGACACTATGCAGACCCGCGCGGCAGATTGATTCTTGCCGGACGAGATTCCATTGGCGAGAATGAGATTATCATCAGCGACAAATTGGCTGAGAGGATTTTTGGAGAAGAAACACCCATAGGCAAAAGCCTTACACTTTTGACAGACAGCATAGGCGTTGATGCCCGTCGTGGTGAGAATTTCTATGCCGGAAGAACCTACCGAATCGTGGGCGTGTGCAACAATCTCTACTCGAATGTCAATAAGTACCAGATATATGCACCGATGCATGACAAGACTATTCTTGCGTTTACCTCTGCGTTCATCAAGGATGGATATTCCAAGAAGGAGGTACAGAAAGCAATTGACAGTGTGGAGTGGAAGGAATCAGAGAACGGTGCACCATTCTCAATCGTTGTTATCGCTACAAATACCGACTACGAATTGTGGATGACCGCAGTATTGCTTATACTCTTCTCATTGCTGATATTTGCTACGGGACTCATAAACTTCATGAAGTTCATGATACAGATGTTCTACTCGCGTCAGCGCGAGCTTGCCCTGCGCAAGTGTCTCGGCTCTAATAATCTCGGACTCTATATGCTGTTGGCAAGCGAAGTATTCATCATGCTCGCCGTGTCGTTCATCCTGTCCTGCATAACCAGCGAACTCTCATTCCTATATCTCGACTATATAAATGTGGATACGTTCAAGGACATTCCGATGAGGATGATAATACCGATGCAGCTGCACACAACTATTATGGCATTCATTATTGCGCTTGTGGTAATATTGATTCCTATATTCAAGCTGCGTCGCGCAAGTATGCGAGGAGCGCTGATGCGCCACCGTCAGGGGAACAAGATGCGCAATTTCATGTTAGGACTCCAGCTGATGGTTGCCATCATCTGTTTTTCGTTCCTTGCTATTGCCATACAGACAGAAAAAAATGAGGGCGGCAGACACAAAGAACAACTGACTGAGGAAGAACTTGACAGGATTTTTATTACCGCCAATTTCTATCACAATTGGGAGCAGATAGCTCCGTTGCTCGAAGAACTGCCCATCGTCGAGGATGTTACATCGACCAGCATGGAAACTTTTAGCAAGGTCGGCATCAATTTCAAAAGAGTGTATATAAACAACGACTCTGTCATTGCCGACCTCATAGCATACGGCGATCCAAGCTACTTCAAGTTCTTCAGGCTCGATGTGGATGGCAAAATAGTTTCGCCCAACGAGACAAGCTATGTATATATCGACAAGAAACTGCACAAGACACTGATCGACAGCGGCAGCTACGACGGAACGATAGAACTTGCCGGCGGACAAAAATACAATGTTGCAGGAGTTATAGACCATACCTTCACCAAAGAGTGGAATAGAATTTATGCCGGTGCTTATGAGCCACAGCCGTTTAGCGGTTCGATATTCTTTGTAAATCCTACAAACCGAACATTCTTCTACCGCATTAAGGAGGGGGTGTCGATGAAGGATGCACGACGTGAGTTCGAGAATGTATTCTATAAATTCCTGCCACGTACGTTCGAAATAGTAATGCCAACCCTCAAGGAGAGATTGGACGAAATGAATAGCAGCAACAGAATGATGAAGCACGTTGCATTTATCATGGCTATCATCAGTCTGCTGGTTGTGGTGCTGAGCATCTATTCTACAATTTCGCTCGATGCGACTACTAAGCAGAAAGAGATTGCAATCAGGAAAATAAACGGTGCCCGCCGTGGCGACATTCTCAGACGCTTCGTCGTACCCTATCTGATTACTTACACCGTTACATTCCTTATTGTATATCCGACATTGGTATGCTTCTATTACAGTGCCGTAGGAAGTACCGTAAGAATGATGGGCAACGGTGTGATATTTGCCACAGGCGCGATGATATATTTCGGAATAATGGCTCTGATTGCGATTGTAACATGGCATAAGATAAAGGTGATTATGTCTGTCAATCCGGCGGAGGTCGTACGCCGGGAATAATTAAAAGCTGTTTGAATTATGATTTTACATTATATTAAGATGGCATTCCGCCAGTTGGCGAAATATAAGCTCCACACAGCAGTGTCGGCACTCTGCATGGCTATCGGACTCACCATCAACGGCTATTTGGGCACTGTCGTCAAATTCCAATTCGGCACACTGCAACAGATAGAGCTTTTCAAAAAGAATAAAGAGAGCGAACACCGGAATGGGCGCTCTATCACAGGCAGCGAATACAGACAGATTGCCGACAAGAGAATTGAAGGGCTGCGCGACCTACGTGCGCATGGAGGAAAGACCGAATACATATGGGCATATTGCGACAATGTGGAGGAACTTTACGAGGCCTGTGCTGAGGGTATTTCTTCAGAATTTTTCAGGTACGACTACGACCCGCGAGGCTCGCTGATGATTGAGGGACGCGACTCCATAGGCGACAACGAGATTATCGTAACCGAGCAGTTGGCGCATAAGATGTTCGGAACTGAAAGTCCCATAGGGAAAAGCCTTACTTTGCTGAAGGACACTGTAGAGAAAAGCCGTGAAAACTATTACGTTAACAAGAGCTACCGCATTGCGGGGGTCTGTCAGATTGTCTCCCCCGGTGCAGGCAACGAGTGCTACATATATGCTCCCATTGCCGACAGGGACAGGTGTGCATATATAAATGCCTGCACAAAGAGCGGCTATTCGACAAACGATATTCAGAGCAGCTTCGACGGCATCGTATGGAAAGCGGCAGACGACGGCGCTCCGTTCGAGATTGAGGTGCGCGACTACAGCAAGACCAACCCCGGATTCTGGTTGACAATGCTGGCGCTTGGGGCATTTTCGCTGCTGATATTTATCACCGGACTGATAAATTTCATCAAGTTCATGATACAGATGTTCTACTCGCGCCAGCGCGAGCTTGCCCTGCGCA
This sequence comes from uncultured Bacteroidaceae bacterium, assembly GCA_964458275.1. Lineage (GTDB taxonomy): Bacteria > Bacteroidota > Bacteroidia > Bacteroidales > Bacteroidaceae > HGM04593. Next base: position 1,714 of record CAYWIE010000054.1, on the reverse strand, counting down.
AGTGTCTCGGTTCGAACAACCGCGGACTATATATGCTGCTGGCAAGCGAGGTATTCATCATGCTCACAGTGTCGTTCCTGCTGTCGTGCGTAATAAGTGAACTTTCTGTGCTGTATGTCGAATATATGAATCTTGATTTTGTCAACGCAATACCTTTGGATGCGATACTTGCCACGCAGTTGCAGACAACCCTCATAGCATTTGCCATTGCCTTGATGGTGATACTTCTGCCCATACTCCGCTTGCGCAGGGCAAGCATGCAGGGCAGCCTCATGCGCCACAGGCAGGGTAGTGCCATGCGCAATTTCATGGTGGCACTCCAGTTTCTTGTCGCCATTGTCTGCTTAGGCTTCTTGAGCGTTGCGTTGAAGATGGAGTCCGTCGAGCGCGGACGCCACGAAGACAGAATGTCCGACAGTGAGATGGAGAGGATTTTCCTTCTCGACAAATGGGTAAAGAACTGGGAGGATATAAGGCCTTTGCTCGAAAAACTTCCCGTCGTGGAAAGTTTCACCGCAGTGGAATATGAGACAGAACGAAAACTCAGTATCAACTACCAAACGATATATGTAAACGGCGACTCGATATATGCCGACATAATCACATACGGCGGCATGCCAAACTATTTCGAGTTCTTCAACATCCCCATGAATGGCAAGATTGTTTCGCCCGACGAGACCGGCTATGTATATATCGACAGGAAACTGCACAAATGCCTGCTCGAACGGGGCAACTACGACGGCACGCTGGAGCTCTCCGGCGGTCGCAGATATACCGTTGCGGGAGTGGCAGACTACGATTTTACCTTCGACGGACAGATGGCTTTTGTTGACCATCTTGGCAAAGTGCCTTTCAACGGTTCGATATTCTTTGTAAGCAACAAGAATTTCCATAAATACTACTACCGCATAAAGGAGGGCGTGTCGATAGAGGAGGCGCGGAAGAGATTCGAGGAGGTATATTATAAGTTCCAGCCACGTACATTCGACGTCGTTGTTCCGACGCTGAAATATGCAATGGACGAACTTAACGCTGCCTACAGAATGTTCAAGCACGTGGCATACATCATGGCATTCATCAGCCTGCTGGTTGTGGTGCTGAGCATCTATTCGATCATCTCTCTCGATGCAACCACCAAGCAGAAGGAGATTGCAGTCAGGAAGATAAACGGTGCGCGTGGCAGCGACATTCTGCGGCGGTTCGTCGCTCCTTATGTGCTTACGTTCACCGTTACGTTCCTTGTGAGCTATCCGCTGTTGGCGGGATTCTATTGGAAGAATGGCGGTGCCTATTCAACAGCGATGGGATTGGAATTCATTGTCGGATACGGCATCTGCGTCTATTTCGGGATGTTGGCTCTGCTGGCAGTTGTAATGTGGCACAGGATAAGGATGATTATGTCTGTCAACCCGGCGGAGGTCATACGCAGGGAGTAGAGTTTAGATAAGAACAATATCTAAGATGAAGTTTCCATAAGATTGCAACGAACACAGTCTTATGGAATCTTTTATTAGGTTTCTTCTTGTTTATTTAAATAATTTTTGCTTATATTGCAAAAAAATGTAATAAGGAATCCCGTTATATGAAAAATGACTTTGTCTCTGTTTGAGATTGCACATCATTTTTCAAAATTGAAACAAATATAAACTATTAGAATCCATTATGGGAGGTTCTATAAATTCAATTTACCATTAGCGAGTAGTCAGAACCTCAT
>CAYWIE010000053.1:0-13508 GCA_964458275.1 uncultured Bacteroidaceae bacterium | reverse complement strand
ACATAAAGGTCAGCAACAACATCGCCACGCCCACCACGATAGGCATGGGCATACTGCACCGCGGCGAACTCTCCCACTACAAAAGCTACACCTCGCAGGACGACGGCAAAATATTCACCATCAGCAAAGACTCACTGCGCGAAGGCGTGAACCGCGCCATCGTCTTTGCCGGCGACAGCCTGCCCCTTGCCGAGCGACAGTTCTTTGTGATGCACGAAAAGATACAGCCCGGCGACCGAGAGACAGCCAAACTGAAAGTAACCGCCAATGGCGAACCCCTGCACAAGCTATCGCTGAAACCCCACGAAAAGTTCAGCGTAACCATAGAGCGCGAGGACGGCAAGCCCATAGAAGAAAATGCAGAACTGTCCCTCTCCGTCAGCGACGCCGCCGGCAGGCAACAAACTTCCTACACCCACAATATGTACAGCTATCTGCTGCTTGGTTCCGAACTCAAAGGCTACATCCCCGACGCCGCCCGCTACTTTGACATTGCCAACAAGGAGCGCGCCGAAGAACTCGACCTGCTGATGCTCACAAACGGCTGGACATCATACGACTGGACAAAATTGGCACGGAAAGAGATAAAGCTCGACCAGCCGATGGAAAAGGGAATAACCGTTAAGGGTACTTTCTACAAAAAAGAGAAAAACAAGAAGTTTGGCCAATTGGGCCGCTTCACACTGATTCCGCAGAAAAGCCTCAAAATGAAATTCGAAATCTGTTACAAGGACAGCACCATCAGCAATTATGAATTTGCATCGGACAAGAAAGGAATTTTGCAATTGCAAACAGAGGAATTCTATGGCAAAAAGATAGGTGCAATTACACCGATGCTGGCAGCCGACCAAATAGTAGATTCTATCTATTCATTTTCTCTCGACCGCTATTACTCGCCCGATTTTCGGCTCTACAATTATTGGGAGCGGCACATGGGACTACCACTTACCGACAAAGAGAAGCACGAACAAGAGGCTAAAAGCATCAAGCTGCGTCCGTTCGAATACATGCTCTCGTCAGTGGAGGTAACGGCTGCAAAAGAGTATGAACGCAACAGCCGTCCACCGCATAGTGAAATGCGATTCGACTATCTCGACGAGTGGGAGTATGCACAGGATGTAACCTTCTTGAATGAATCGAAAGACTATGACAAGTACAGCAATAAAATTCAGGAACGAATGAATGACATCACAAACGAGGAAGAGTATATCACGTTGTTGGACAACGAAACAACAGAACTATCCTATATAACCGAATGGCCAATAAGCAGCGATGTTCCTATGATCAAATATTTAGGCAATATCAGATACTGGAGCCGGATGGATATTCTAACTTCGGGGGGCGGGGGTGGTGATGCGCCGACACGCGACTCCAACTACCTTAGAATCCCTTATCAGATGTTCCCCAATGCCTACACCGCTGCCGATGTGGTGCGCAGTGCCATCAAGCGCCACAATTACAATTGGGCATACTGGGTGCAATTGATGGTGGTAGCAGGCACTTACAACTCCGACTCCGTTCCACGTCCCGACAATGACTATTTAAAAGGAAAGAATTCCATGAAGATGACTAACTTCAAGGAATTTGTAATACGAAGCGACAAGGGCACAAGAGAACAGTTCGAGAATCTGCAATCGGAGTGGACGCGTAAGGGTAGAGCTATGGACAACAAGATGCACTACATGAAATTCTATTTAGGATTCCTGTCGCAAATGTATGTAAATGGAGGGAATGAAAAGGATGGCTATCCCGGAGTAAATTTTCATAACCGGCTTGAGAGTGGAATGAACAGAGGGCGCTCGTTCCCCATGAACCCCAACTACGTGGCCTGCATGATTCCATATACCGATGAGGATGAGCAGAAAGGTATTGTCCCCGACCTGCACACGGGCAGCGTCAAACGCTACACATCCATACAAGGATACAGCGAGAGCAAACAGTTCTACTCACCCGACTACAAGGGCAAGCAACCCACAGAAAAGGACTTCCGTCGCACGTTAATATGGGTACCATCGGTGAACAACACAAACGGGAAAGCTATCGTTGAACTGTGCAACAGCAGCGTGGCAAAGGAAATAAGCGTGAACGCCGAGGGATACTACAACGGCACCATATACGGCAGCGACCTGAACATTATTACCCGTACACTCTCCCATGAACAGAGAGCAATTGCAGAACAGAAGAATACTGCCACATTGAAAAACAACCCCGCAATGCTTGCCTATTGCATGAAACTGATAAATGACGGACAAAAACTATACAAGGAACAAGAGTATAAAGGCGCGTTCGCCAATTTCAGCGATGCGGCAGCAATGGGTGAGCCTACCGCCGCATACCTTACAGCCATCTGCTACGCCTATGGACAAGGAACAGACAAGGACAGCATAAAAGCATTCAGCCTTTATCGTTCGGCAGCGAACAGCGGCATTGTCCCTGCTCTGCATCAGTTGGCTACATGCTACAAGGATGGCAATGGAACAAAAAAGGACGACGCCCTTGCACTGAAATATTACACTCTTGCTGCCGACAGCGGTTCTGTGCGCTCGATGAGCATGCTCGCCAAAAGCTATGACGAGGGGCTTTTCACCGGAAAGAACTACGAAAAGGCTACCGAGTGGTACAAACGCGCAGCCGAAAATAAAGAGCCATACGCAATGTACAAGGTTGCCCGTATGCATGAACATCAAGACTCGGTTGATGGCAAGAAAGGCAAGGCTCTGCGCGAATCGGAGACAATAAAGCTGTACACCCGCGCCGCCGAACTGCGCAATGCCCAGGCACAGATGAGACTCGCCGAGTTCTACAGCAACGGACGCTATGTGAAGAAGGACAAGAAAAAGCGTTTCGAGTGGCTGCAACATGCCGCCAACAATGGCTTGATGAAAGCGCAGGAACAGGTTGCCAAGTGTTTCGAAAAGGGTCGCGGAATAAAAAAGAATGACATTAAAGCCTACAGATGGTATAAGAAAGCCGCCGAGCAAGGCAGCGAGATTGGCAAGGCAAAGGCATACGAATTTGAACTTTTCAAGTTCTACAAATAAACGTTAGGTTCGACAGAAGCATTAGAATCTGCTTCTGAACCGCAACATATATCTGCCAATATCAATGACAAACAGCTTCTAAGCCAAAATAGGCTCAAATCCTGCCCCAATAAAACAAAAAAACGCTATCTTTGCAAATTGGCGGCAAAATGCCAAAAACCAACCAAAAACCAAAGAACGTGCCAATAAAAAGGGGAATATACATAATGCTATGCCTTGTGCTGCTTGCTTCTTGTTCGGTATCAAAATTCATACCGGAAGGAGAGCGTATGCTCAACGACGTAGAGATAATCTCCTACAACAAAGAAAACAAATCCGCCGAAGCACGTTCATACGTCCGTCAAAACCCGAACTCCAAATTGTTCAGTCTGGTGAAAGTGCCTATGTACATATACTGTCTCTCCGGCAAAGACAGCACAAAATTCATAAACAAAGCCCTGCGTAAAATAGGCGAAGCCCCCGTAATCTACGACGAAAGGCAAGCCGAACTCACACGAAGCAATATAGAAACAATGCTCCGCAACAACGGCTATCTGCATGCCAGAGTAGACCATGAGCCCAAAGCCACAAAAAAGAAGAACAGAGTAAATGCCGTTTACTACCTACACGAAAGAAACAGATACAAGATAACGAGCGTCAGCCGCGAAATAGAAGACTCGCTGGTGGAAGCATACATACTGCAAGATACCGCCAAATCCCTTGTAAAACCGGGAATACCATTCAGCATAAATACACTGAACAAAGAACGTGAACGCATCACAAACCACCTCAAGGACAACGGGTTCTATAAGTTCCAGAAAGAATTCATCACCTTCGTTGCAGACACAGCCCACCACTCTACCGAAATAAGCCTCAACATGAAGGTTGCCGCCTTCAAAGCAAACGTACAAGATACCCCGGAGCCACACCGCCAATACCGCTTCGGCAATATCTCAGTGGTATCAGACGCCGGTCTGCGTCTCGACGACGACATATTGTCCGGCTGCGACACCCTCGCAATGGGAGACTACAACCTGCTGTACAAGAACAAGCCATTCATACGCCCTACCGTCCTCACCAACCAAATATACATAGAGCCCGGAGAATACTATTCGCAGAGCAAGGTCAACAGGACATACAACTCATTCTCACAGCTCAACGCACTGAGATACGCCACCATAAGGATGCGCGACAACGCCCTCTGTGACTCCCTTCTCGACTGTTACATCATGTTCGAACGCCGCAAGCAACGCTCTGCAATCTTCGACCTCGAAGGCACAAACACCGCCGGCGACCTCGGCGCAGCTGCATCACTCACATTCACCAACCGCAACCTCTTCAAAGGTTCAGAAGTATTCTCGGTGAAGCTTTTCGGTGCATACGAAGCAATATCGGGACTAAGCGGATATATAAAGGACAGCTACTTCGAATACGGAGCCGAGCTCGGACTGCGCATTCCCGGAGGCGCCGTTTCCTCCTTCATTCCCGCCGAAAAACGTCATCTGAAATCGGAAATGCAATTTTCCATAAAATTCAACTCACAGGAGCGCCCCGAATTCGAGCGTCAACTGCTCTCGGCATCATGGAGCTACCTTTGGAGCAAGAAAGAAACCATGCAGCACAAGTTCGACCTGCTCGACCTCAGCTACATCTACGTACCATGGATATCAGACACATTCAAGAAAGAATACCTCGACAGCATATCCAACCGTAACTCCATCCTCAAATACAACTACGAGAATCTGCTGATAACAAAGATGGGCTACTCCTTTTCCTATAACTCGGCAGCCGGAAAAGGAGAATACAGAGGAACAACTTTTTCCATACGAGGCAACATAGAAAGTTCGGGCAACATACTAACTGCAGCAAATACCCTTTTGCGCACACCTCAGAACAGCGAGGGGCAATACACATTCATGGACATAGCATACGCACAATACGTAAAAGGAGACATCGACATAACATCGCGCATAAACTTCGACGATAGGAACGCATTGGTGCTGCACACAGGAATTGGCATAGCCTACCCCTACGGCAACTCCACCATCCTCCCATTTGAGAAGCGTTACTTTTCGGGCGGAGCCAACAGCATGCGCGGATGGACTGTACGCGGACTCGGCCCCGGCTCTTTCAAGAACAAGAACAGCAACATTGACTTCATCAACCAGTCGGGAGACATGAAACTGGACTTCAACATAGAATTCCGTTCGCGTCTTTTCTGGAAAATACACTCGGTACTATTTATCGACGCCGGCAACATCTGGACCATAAGGAACTACAAAGAGCAGCCCGGCGGACAATTCGATATAAAAAAGTTTCACAAAGAGATTGCCTTCTCATACGGAATGGGCTTTCGCTTCGAACTTGATTTCTTTGTCTTCCGCCTTGACTGTGGCATGAAAGCAGTAAATCCTGCCCTCTCAGGAAAAGACAAATACCCTCTGCTTAACCCCGACTTCGAAAGAGATTTCGCACTGCACTTTGCAGTTGGATACCCATTCTGATAACCGGAGCAAGGCATATACAGTTACAGGAATAGGAATAAAAAAATATATGATATGGAAATTCGTTTTATGAGCATCGGTAGCGGCAGTTGCGGAAACAGCTACTACATCGGCACAGGAACGTACGGCATATTGATAGATGCCGGAATTCCCGTAAAGACGATACGGCAGGCGCTGAAGAGAGAAAATATCCCCTTCGAAAGCATCTGCGCCGTATTTGTCACCCACGACCATGCCGACCACATAAAATCGCTCGGTGTCATAGCTGCCAAAGGCATGATACCCATCTACGCGACCAAAGAGGTACACGAAGGTATAACACGCAACTACTGCATAACATCACCTATCGAAAAGCAATACGTACGCTACATCGAAAAGGAGAAGAGCATCGACTTTAGGGATATGACCATCACAGCCTTCGAAGTCCCTCACGACGGTAGCGACAACGTAGGATACTGCATAGAGATCGGCGGCAAGACATTCTGTTTCCTCACCGACCTCGGCTGCATTACCCCTACGGCAGCCCAATACATCAACAAGGCAAACTATCTTGTCATAGAAGCCAACTACGAAGAAGAGATGCTGGCAATGGGCAAATACCCCAAGTTCCTGAAAGACCGTGTATCGAGCGACACAGGCCATCTGAGCAACCAGACAACAGCCGAATTCCTTGCGCGGAACTTCAACGAACACCTTAAATATATATGGCTGTGCCATCTGAGCGAGGAGAACAACCACCCCGAACTCGCCTACAAAGCAGTGGAAATGCAAATGCGCAGCTACGGCATCATTCCGGGCAAGGATGTATATCTGAATGTGCTTAAACGTGCTACCCCATCACCGCTCTACCATCTTGGCGACAATGGCGAACGCGAAAAATAACGCATTTATTAACAAGCATATACGCACAACAAGAAGATTTTGTTGAAAAATAAGCGTTAAACAGTTTTTCAGAAAAAGATAAAAGCATTAACTTTGCGCCCGAAAACGGAAAGCCGTTTCCGCGTGGCATATTCATTATGCTGCGCGTTTCAAATAAGCAAACAACAAATAAATATATAGTTTCGATGAATTTTGTACAAGAATTGAAATGGCGCGGAATGATCCAAGACATGACGCCCGGCACAGAAGAGCAGTTGCAGAAAGAGATGACAACCGCATACTTAGGAATCGACCCCACAGCCGACTCATTGCACATCGGGCACCTTGTTGGAGTAATGATGCTCCGCCATTTCCAACGCTCAGGACACAGACCGATAGCCCTCATAGGCGGTGCTACCGGTATGATTGGAGACCCCTCAGGAAAGTCAAAAGAGCGTGTACTCATTGACGAAGAGAGACTTCGCCACAATCAGGAGGCTATCAAAAACCAGCTTGCACGCTTCCTCGACTTTGAAAGCGACGCTCCCAACGCAGCAATCCTTGTAAACAACTACGACTGGATGAAGACATTCACATTCCTCGACTTCATCCGCAACATCGGCAAACTCATCACCGTAAACTATATGATGTCCAAAGACTCCGTTAAACGCCGCTTCACAGGCGAAGCTGGTTCAGACGGAATGTCATTCACAGAATTCTCTTATCAATTGCTGCAAGGCTACGACTTTGTATACCTCAACGAGAACTACGGCTGCAAGCTGCAACTCGGCGGTGCCGACCAGTGGGGAAACATTACCACAGGCACCGAGATGATCAGAAAAATATCAGGCAACGAAGCGTTTGCCCTCACCTGCCCCCTCATAACAAAAGCCGACGGCAAGAAATTCGGCAAGACAGAGCAAGGCAACATATGGCTGGACAAGCGTTACACCTCACCCTACACATTCTACCAGTTCTGGTTGAACGTAAGCGACGAGGATGCCGACAGATACATAAAGATTTTCACCTCAATTCCTCAGGAAGAAATAGAGGCACTCATCGCCGAACAAAAGGAGGCACCCCATCTCCGTTCACTGCAGAAACGCCTTGCACAGGAGCTGACAATACTTGTACACGGCGAAGAAGAACTGAACAAAGCAATATCGGCATCAGGCATACTCTTCGGCAATGCAACATCAGAAGCGCTCCGCTCGCTCGACGAAGAGACACTGCTTGCAGTATTTGACGGTGTACCCAAGTTTCAAATTTCCCGCGAACAGCTCAACGAAGGCATCAAGGCTGTAGACCTCACCACTGAGGCAGCAGCAGTGTTCGCATCGAAAGGCGAAATGCGCAAGCTGGTACAAGGCGGAGGCGTGTCGATGAACAAGGAGAAACTCACCGCATTCGACCAGATGGTAACATCTGCCGACCTTTTGAACGACAAATACATTCTTATACAGAAAGGAAAGAAAAACTACTTCCTGCTCATCGCAAAATAAGAAGAATACATAGCTTGTCTTGGATTACAAGGCAGAAATCTTAAAAACAGGCATCCCGTCCATAAAAACAGTTTTATGGACGGGATGCCTTATACTGCACTGAAAGATTTCTTTATTGCTCCAAGACGCGATCCGTCTTGTGAAAGCAAGCTTCCCTTAATAGATTTGTCCGAAAATGCACTCTATTCAAAATAGAACGACAGAACTATCATTTTTGCAACAGCCTTATCTACCGACTCTGTAAACTTGATAAGATTTTCATCGAGCAAATCTTTCCGGTTCTTTTCAAGGACATCGAGCAGACTAAAGCAGAACTTCAGTTCTGGTATAAGCTTGAAGAAAGGCAGATAGAAATCGCAACCAAGCCCGAACTCCAGCATAAAGTCAAACTTCTTCACCAACAGAGGACGCTGTTCCTTGACAGTAAGATCAAGCAGGGGATTTATACCTGCTATAACATATGGACGATAGTTGTTGAACCTCTCCGCAGAAAATTTCAGATCAAGCGGGAAAGACATATATGTAGACTTAATCTGCTGACGCTCCTTTGCGCCACTGTTAATCTCGCGGAAAACCACCTGTTTCTCGCCGAAATGGAGAGATGGTATTAAACGGAGAGAGAGATGGGTGTTAATCCTGAGGTCGGCAAGCACACCCACACTGAAGCCCGGATTGTATGCAGAGACATCGGCATACCACTGCTCTCCACCTGCAGTAACAAAGCCATTGTTTGCAAGTTCAAGGTCCTGATTGTGAAGTCCGAAAAAGAAGCCATAATGCAAACGTCTGAAATCTATATAGGGACGATTCTGCACCTTGCGCTCCTGGGCAGAGAGCACAAGCGGAACCATTATCAGTGAAAATATGAGCAATATCCTTTTTACCATGATTATATAACGCAAAGCAAACATTATTATTGCCAAAGATAGCCCTAATTTATTTCTCCAAAGAATAGTAATTACAAAAATTAATTTCTAAATTCGCAAAAACAATTGCAATCATGGACAGGAAGATAAAGATAATGTATATTCACGGGTTCGCCTCGTCGGGCAGTTCGGGCACGGTAATGTCATTGCGCCGCCATTTCCCGGACTGGCGCGTTGTCGCACCCGACCTGCCGATAAACCCTCTCGATGCGCTGAAACTGCTGCACGAAACAATTGAAGAGGAAAAACCAGACATCATTATCGGAACTTCAATGGGAGGAATGTATGCCCAGCAGATGTGGGGCATACCACGCATAGTTGTCAACCCGTCATTCGAAATGTCGCGCACACTGCTGTTCAACCACATGGGGAAACACAAATATACAGCCAAACGCAAGGATGGAGCAACGGAATTCAGAGTAGACAAAAATATCGTCGAACAGTTCAAGCAGATGGAGAAGAACCAGTTCGACGGCATAAACGAAGAAGAAAAAAAGCTCGTCTACGGACTATTCGGCAACAAGGACAACGTTGTACATTTTCGTCCGCTGATGGCACAGCTGTATGGAGAAGAACGCTGTTTCTGGTTCAACGGAGAACACAGGCTGAACGACAATGTTGTAAAAAAGGATTTGGTTCCACTAATTACAAAATTGTCAAATATTGTTTAATTATTTGCAGGAATAAAACATTGCTCATACATTTGCATAAAATGGGGATTTAGGCGACTGAATCCGAGCACACAAATTTGTTTACAATTACATAAAAATACTTTAATACACTTTCTATTCGACCTTAACCAAGCCCTGGCTAAAGACAGGGCAAAGCAACTTGCCAGTCCTTGAAAACTGCACACAATTCATTAAAGACAAACAATCATAGTTTATGATTAACAATTCGAAGAAGAGAAATAATGCAATCAACATCGTGAATCGGCCCATGCTCATTTGAGCCGATGAAGCATTATGCATTCTTTGAATTGTTGGACACCCTCCGACAGGCATGAGACTACAGTAGCCTATGCTATGGGGTCGGACCCCGATGAAATCTCCACGCACGGATGATTTCATCCTCTTTGTCGCCTCTACAGACGACCTCTGCTGCACAATCTGAATCACCGTCCAACCGTCGGGAGCAATCCCCGCCGGCGATACGGGCTACGAACCTCCTCACGCACATTATTCCGGGCAAGTACCTGCTTGTACGGCATCCGCACTGTATCAGCACAAATGCCAAAGATGCAATCAAACGAGCGCCATGCCAGCCTGTTTGCAAATTGCACAGCGGGTGCAAGCAACTTCAATGGAATCAAAGCAAAAAACAACTAATTACTGATTTGTAGAACCAAACAAAACTATCAAGAACTATGATTGACAATAACGATAACAACACAGACGATTTCGATAAATTGTTGAACGATTTTATAAGAGAAGAACTTGGAGACATGGAAAACGACATCTCCTGCAGCAACGAAGACGAAGATCAGACTATCCCCGACTACTACAGTTTCAATCTGTACAAATCGCGTGGCGTAGAATACAGAATTCCTGAATGCCACAAAGAGACATTCTGCAAAATGCGATACGAAATAATACTCTCAATAGACGGCGTCAATCCCAAGAACGTGCCACAAGACGGTTCGATATTCTTCACGCACGATTCGCTTAAGAATAAATGTATAAACGTCGCTATCAACCATATTAATTCGTATACCACGAACGACAGACTTGTCATAACATTATACAAGGAAGGAATAAGCGAACCGCTTTTTTGCAAAGTCCTGAATTCCGAAACATGCCAATCACCTATAAAGATAAAGTGCGACCGCAAAGAATATTCTTTCGGAAGCTACTTTCTTCTGGTGAGTGGCGCCAAAACCATAACAGAAGACTCATGCGCCACAATGGGCGGAAACATGCGATTCAACTTCACTATCCTCCAACATGGCGAGAGTCACGAAAACGCTACCATAAACAACATCTCATTGAAGAAAGATGACAGGACGCACGGCAGCACGACATCGGCACCTGTAAAACTGGAAGTTGAATTCGACAGAAAGCAGACAAGCGACGAAGTATTCACATTCTGTTGCACCACAGGAGACTACAAGAATATGGCACCTCCCATCAAGTTCCGTCCCAGAAACAACGGCTCAAAAAAAATAAAGGTATCTATTCTGACCAGCAACATATGGGTACAAGAGACATACCACATCTACTCGTTGCAAAATGGAGAACCTTCCCACAGAGCTACATTCAAGTACGACGGAAAGGAGTTTACGCTCATTGAATCAAAAAAAACAGATAAGAATTCGAACGAATATCTGTTCATGAAATATCTGCTCATCGGAGAAGATGAATATCTATGGGACAAGCTATCAAATTTTCCCGGAGTGAGAAGCGCAAAGGAGATAGCCATCTCGAATCTCCGGATAAAGATTGCCAATAAAATCAGATCCGACCACGGACTCAGGGCAATCCACACGCCACAAAACTATATAGTGGAGTTCATGAACGATGATTTCCTCAAATGCTTCATTCCATTGGCAACCCCAAGATCTACATTTGAAAAGGCTGACTGCTCATTACTTGTAGAGCCGAAAAACACAATGGGCGACCCGTATGAAGAGAGCAGCGATTTTATAGAGTCCTGCAAATTTAGAGCAATGGTACTCTACAACATAGGAGCCTTGCTCACTCCCAACAGCGGCATCGTACTTGACAGAATAGGCAAGTGGCTTGCATCAAATGCATCCAACACACTGATTCTCTGCGGCTCAGAAGCAGAATGCAGAGCTGTCATAGAGACAATACCGTTCATGCAGAAACTGTTCCCTAAAGAGAATATAGTAAGACATGAGCAGTACACGCTTGCAGAACAGGTACACTGCTTGCAGAAGATACTGGCTGACTATGAGTACTTTACAGATGGGGAAAGCGAACAGGCTATCGTTGAAATGTTTGTCAACGCACGAAAAAACGGCGATGCCATACGTTGGCGCTATAAAGACATTGAGAATCTCTTCAAGGAGAGCATCTATCCGCGCATTGTAGAAAGAATCATAAACTACGACGACACTGAAAAGCAACGTATAAAGAACATTGGCAGCATACAGGCAAGAGACCTTAACATAAGGATCGACAGCAATACGGAATCGGAGTTCTCGCTTGCCACGTCTGAGCTCAACAATATGGTGGGTCTGAATGACCTGAAAGAGCACTTCGAACAGTTGTTCAGCTATATGCGCATGGAGAGCATGCGCCGTGAGATGGGGCTCACGACAACCAGCCAAGCGCCTCATCACATGATTTTCACCGGCAACCCCGGCACGGGAAAAACCACTGTGGCAAAAAAAATCGGCAAGATATTCCATGCATTGGGCTTGTTGAGCAAAGGCGAAGTCATAGTAACCGAACGCACCAAACTTGTGGGACGCTACATAGGCGAAACAGAGCACAATATGCAAAGAGTGCTTGAGCAGGCACGCGGCAACGTGCTCTTCATCGACGAGGCATACACGCTTTGCAATTGCTCTGACGACAGAAAAGACTTCGGAAGACATGTCATTGACGCATTGCTTACAGTGCTTGCCTTGCCCAATCCGGACATGATTGTAATTATGGCCGGATACAAGAATGACATGGAACGAATGATGAATGCGAACTTAGGATTGGAGGGACGTTTCCCACACAAATTCCATTTCGCAGACTACTCGGAAGATGAACTCATGCAGATTGCAACTGCGATGCTCGCAAAGAACGAATACTGCATCGAAGAGGAGGCAAATGAGACACTGCGCAAAGGCATAAAAGAGGCGTTTGCCGAAAAAAGCAGCCGCTTCAGCAATGCACGGTGGGTGGAACAGGTTGTAATGCAGGGCATGCTTCCTGCCATGAGTTCGAGAATCATGAAGAGCAACTTGGTTGCAAGCAAAGAGACGCTTACCACAATAAAGAACGAAGATGTCATTGCCGCTCTTGATAAATTCAAGACAACATCAGGAAACGTAAACCATCGTTGCAGCATCGGCTTCTCGATGTAATCGGGAAACGGTTGCAGCCGGCTCTCCACGCCGTTGACAATACGGCAATAAAGGGACTGTCCATAATCCTGCGCAATCCGTAAATGCCGATTCGCTTCATCTTACACACATTCTCTGAAGTACAAAAGTGCCTATGTTCGATGAAATACGGCTATGCTAACAAGTGAATACCTGCGCTTCGATACCGACATTGCAGGGTTGTTCGATTAAGAAAACCTACGAATTTGGCACGGATGAAGCTAATGAATCGGCAAGTTTTGCACAGTATAAACAAAAAGGAAATCGCTGAATTCGTTGAAATTCAGCGATTTCCTTTTTGTTTTGAATCTTCGTGGTGCCACCAGGAAATGAGTTTCAGTCCTAAATGGTTCTATATCTTCACATTATAGAATTGCTTCAAACGTAATCTCCCGCTATTACTCCACCTAATTTCAGCACTATTTTGCAGTGTCTCGCAGAGTCGAGTTCCTACTTTGATGCAAAGGTAGTGCAAGCCGAGAGAAGAACAAAATAAATGAGTTTATTTTTTATTCCGAGGCGCCGCCTACCTTCGGCAGAGCCAAAGTAGTGAAATTATTTGAAACAGAAATAGGTATACTGAAATTTTGCTCCAACTTTCGGGGTAATTTAGTCCCCATTGTCCTCTTTGCCAT
>CAYWIE010000052.1:0-13803 GCA_964458275.1 uncultured Bacteroidaceae bacterium | reverse complement strand
TGCGCGAGGGCGTCAATCGCTGTCTGCTGCTCACTGCCGACGGCACACCCTTGAGCGAACGGATGTTCTTTGTGAAGCACTCTGCACCGCAGCAGGGCGACCTTGTTCCCATAAAATTAAAGGCAGAAATAAACGGACTGTCATACGAAGAAAAGACATCCTTCAAGCCCTATCGCAAATTGACAGTAAAAATCAGCAGCGAAGATGGCTCGCCCCTGCCCAAAGACGGCAGTTACTCGGTAGCTGTTACAAGCGAAGAGAATAGCATACTCACAAGCTACTCGAACAACATCTACACACAAATGCTGCTTGCATCCGAGCTTAAAGGCTACATCCCCGACGCATCGCAATATTTTGCCGATGACAGCGAAAACACTCGCAATAACCTCGACCTTCTTATGCTCACACACGGCTGGACATCCTACGATTGGAGCATGCTTGCCGGCACCGACAGTGTATTTTCAATAAAGCACCCGATTGAAAAAGGCATTCAGGTTAAAGGCTACTTTATGAAAAAGGTTCCTGTAAAGAAACTCGGCAAATTGGGCACATTCAAAGTAATACCGCTAAAGGATGTAAACGTGTGCTTCGATATTTGCTATGAGGATAGTGTAATTTCAAACTATGACTTTGTAACGGGTGACGCAGGAAAATTCACCCTCGAAATAGAGGATTTCTATGGCAAAAAGTATGCCTCGCTGACCCCTGAACTTACAGGCAAACAGATACAGGATACACTCTTCAAATTTTCACTTGACAAATACTTTTCGCCAAAATTCCGCCTATTCGACTATTGGCAACGCAACACAGGCAGCAGCTTGGAGCAGAAAAAAGCGACTGCCACAGCTACACTGCTCGACGAAACAAACGAACTTGAAGTTGTTGATGTAACCTCAAAGAAATATATAGGTCGTGCGACAATGCCACCTAAAAGCGAGATTCATCTCGACTTTATGGACGAGTGGGAGTATGCACAGGATGTCAGCTATGTTTATACACCACAAGATAATTGGATGATGAGTAAAGTAGGAGATTTAAACGATATATATGAAGATGGAGCAAATTTCCCGGATATATCAAGACAACCGCATTGCGAAAAATACGTATTAACTTCCGGCAATGCGTATGTGTCAGATTATTACGACACTGTTGCCGTGAGCACAATAATGGACAAGTGGCGCGTCTATGGTTGGGAAGGTCCACGCGTTCGCGCATATGAAAATGTGCTTAGTGCATACGAAGTGTTGCAAAGCGCCTTTTGGCGACACAACTACAATTGGGCATATTGGGTGAAGATGATAGTGCCGCAAGGGGAGTACAGCAGCGAAGAGGTTCCGGTTGAGGACAAAGAGTATATAAAAGGTAAAGAGCCTATAAAAATGATGAACTTCAAAGAGATTGTCATACGCAGTGACGAACCTACATTGCAGCAGTTCAATAACGAAAGATGGAACAGTCAGCGAATAGGCTACCTAAACAAGCGGGAATTCCGTTCTTTCTATTTCGGCTTTTTGTTACGAAGTTCCATCACCCCGCAAGATGACAAAGAAATAGACGGTTATCCGGGACACTATGTTTTCCGCAACCAGATGGCAAGAAGAGTTCCGCACCTAAAGATGTACTTGCAATACCGCGATGAACAAATTTCTTTCAAGATGTACCCTAAGCATCCCAACTATGTTGCCTGCTTCATTCCCAACAAAGAAGAGGACAAAGTAACGCAAGGAATAATCCCCGAACTTGCCGTAAAGACCACATGCCGCTATACTCGCGTGCAGGGCTACAGTGAAAGCAAAAAATTCTATTCGCCCGACTATACAAACAACAAACCCGACGAAAATACAAAGGACTACCGCCGCACGTTACTTTGGATTCCCGAAGCCGAAGTGGGAAACGACGGTTGCATCATCGTTGAGTTATACAACAACAGCAAAGAGAGTGTCTTGTTGCTGGATGTTGCGGGAATGAACATGGACAAATATTATATGATGGATAATTGATGGCAGTTTAATTCGGTTTCTATTACCGCTATTTTTTATATTGGACTCATGTTAGTAACAGGGAATGCCCAAATGAAAGTGTACCAGCCTCAAAAAGTAGACACTAAAAATTGTACCGGTGAAATGTTTGCGATAATGAATTTTCACTCATTCGCTTGCACAACTTTCGCTCGTTTGTTAGTATATTTGCAGTAAACTGCGAATATAGCCTGCACTCGCTGCGAAATATTGAAGCAAGCTTCATATATCTCGCTCGTTTGTTCCTATATTTGCGAAGTAAACAGCTTCTAATAACCCTAAATTCTAAAGACTATGAAAAAACTATTGATTTTTGCGCTTTTGCTGTTGCCGGGCATAATGCTCTGTGCACAGGATAATAACCGCCGTCGTGAAATCCGCCCCGGACAAGGCAGAGAGATGAGACGCTATTTTTCACCTGAGGCAATGGCGAAAATGGAGACGGATGCGATAAACGAAGCCGTTGGACTCGATTCGCTTCAGTATCAGTTGGTATATATACTGAAATACTCTGATGTTGCTGCCATGCAGGACAGCATGAAAGCGCAGGCAGCCCGCAGAGAGAAGATGCGTGAAAAAGGCGAGACTGCTCCCAGACGCGGCGACAAGAGCCGTGAGGAGTGGATGAAAACGCGCGAGGAACTGATGAAGAAACGCCGCGATGCGATGAACGAACAGATGAAGCAGATTCTCTCTCCCAAGCAGTATAAGAAATACTTGAAGTTCGAGGAGGAGAGAAACAAGAAACGTCGCGAGGGTATGCGAAAAAGAAGATAATGTTCCGACTCTTGCATTCTTATAAGTTCAGCACCCCGGCATTTGCCGGGGTGCTGAACTTATTGCTTGCGTTGTGCCAAAATCTTGACGGCTTCATCCTTGTTGGATGCGAATGAGAATTCTTTAAGGATTTTATCGAAATTCTCCATTTCGGTCAATCGGGGTGCAATCACCTCCAATGCTTTAAGCTTGTTGTCGTCGAATGATAGCAATGACAATAGCCGGGCGCACTGCTTGCTGTCGAAGCGGCTGCCGATGCAGGCTACGCGGATGATGTCTATCTTGCGGTCGTCGAATGATGTTTTCTTGACAATGTCGTACATCATGGAAAAGTCCTTGTCGCGCATGGCGCGTGGAGCATGGCGCTGCTTGCGGGGGTGTTTTTTTATGCGTAGTTCTTGTGCCTCTTTTGCTCTTCTCTCTTGGGCGGACGCCTCATTAGGCATCGACGCGATGATTAATGCCATTATGGCTATAAACATAAGAAACTTTGTCCTTTTCATGTTCTGCTGTTTTACGGTTTTCTTTTGTCGCAAAGTTAGCTGTTCCGCTTCACCCGAACAAGGGTGATTCCCCTATTTGTGCAAGGATTTTCCCTATTCTTCGTAGGGGATTCCCTATTGTTCTCTTGCGAGCTCTTCGATGAATGTTAGGGCTGTCTCAATGTTCCTTACATTCTCTACGATGATTGAGCGGCGGTTGTTGCTCTCGCGCATCAGGCACCTGAATTGGCTTGTGTTCATGTTGAAGAGTATTTTGGCAAAAAGCTCGCTTTCGTAGTAGGGGCTTTCGCTTCCGACGAGTTGCAGGTTCATCTTGCCAGCCTTGAGCTGTATCTTCTCTACGCCAAGTCCTTTTGCCTTGTGGCGCATGGATACGGTGCGGATAAGTTCCTCAGCTTCGCGTGGAATCTCCTTGCCGAAGCGGTCGAGCATCTTTTCGCGGAATTTTTCAAGGTCGGCATCGTTGGTTATAGAGTCGAGTTCGCGGTAGAGGAGTATGCGCTCGTTGCTGTCGGGGACGTATGTGGCGGGGAAGAGCAGTTCGAGGTCGCTCTCTATCAGACATTCGCTGACGTACTCGTTGCTGCCGGAGGTCTCCTCCTCGTGCAGTATGTCGGCGAATTCTTCGTTTTTCAGTTCTCTGACGGCTTCGGCAAGAATCTTCTGGTAGGTCTCGTAGCCGAGGTCGGCGATGAACCCGCTCTGTTCGGCGCCGAGCAGGTTGCCGGCACCGCGTATGTCGAGGTCTTGCATGGCGATGTTTATGCCGCTGCCAAGCTCGCTGAAGCTTTCGATGGCTTCGAGGCGGCGACGGGCATCTGTGGGGAGTGCGTCTTTGGGCGGGGCAAGCAGATAGCAGAATGCTTTGCGTTTGCCGCGTCCCACTCGTCCGCGCATCTGGTGAAGGTCGCTCAGTCCGAAGTTCTGTGCCTGGTTTATGATGATGGTGTTGGCGTTGGGTATGTCGATGCCGTTTTCTACGATGGAGGTGGCTATGAGTATGTCGTAGTCGTGGTTCATGAAGTCGAAGATTTTCTTTTCAAGCTCTTCGGGCGACATTTGTCCGTGTCCTATGCAGACGCGGGCATCGGGGATATGCTTGTTTATCATGCGCTCGATTTCGGGCATGTTCGAAATGCGGTTGTTGATGAA
Organism: uncultured Bacteroidaceae bacterium; assembly: GCA_964458275.1. Lineage (GTDB taxonomy): Bacteria > Bacteroidota > Bacteroidia > Bacteroidales > Bacteroidaceae > HGM04593. Next base: position 9,353 of record CAYWIE010000052.1, on the reverse strand, counting down.
GAAGACCTGACCGTTGCGGCTTAGTTCGAAGTTTATTGCCTCTTTTATGCTTTCTGCATCGAAGCGCATTATTTCTGTGTGTATCGGGTAGCGGTTGGGCGGCGGTGTCTGTATAATGGAGAGGTCGCGTGCCCCCATTATCGAGAATTGCAGTGTGCGGGGAATGGGGGTGGCTGTCATGGTGAGGGTGTCGATGTTTACCTTAAGCTGTCGCAGCTTCTCCTTTACGGCTACACCGAATTTCTGCTCCTCGTCGATGATGAGCAGTCCTATGTCCTTGAACTTTATGTCCTTGCCTGTGAGACGGTGGGTGCCGATGATGATGTCTATCTTACCCTCTTCGAGTTCCTTGAGTATGCGGCGGCTCTCTTTGGCACTGCGGGCGCGACTGAGGTATTCGATGTTGCAGGGGAAGTCCTTGAGGCGTTCCTTGAATGTGAGGTAGTGCTGGTAGGCAAGCACGGTGGTGGGCACAAGCACGGCTACCTGCTTGCTGTCTGCAACGGCCTTGAAGGCAGCACGTATGGCAACCTCTGTCTTGCCGAATCCTACGTCGCCGCAGATGAGACGGTCCATCGGGCGGGTGCGTTCCATGTCCTGCTTGACGTCGTTTGTGGCTTTCTGCTGGTCGGGGGTGTCTTCGTATATGAAGCTTGCCTCCAGTTCGTGTTGCAGGTATGTGTCGGGGGTGAAGGCAAATCCCTCTTTCCCGGCTCTTTCGGAGTAGAGCTTTATGAGGTCGCGGGCTATGTCCTTGATTTTTTTCTTGGTGCGCTCTTTGATGCGTTCCCATGCTCCTGTGCCCAATTTGCTTATCGTGGGCGCTTCGCCCTCTTTGCCCTTGTATTTTGATATTTTGTGCAGGTTGTGTATTGAGACGAAGACGATGTCGTCGTTCTTGTAAAAAAGTTTTATCGCTTCTTGCGTGGAGTTTCCGCTGGGGATGCGGGCAAGTCCTCCGAACTTTCCTATGCCGTGGTCTATGTGTACCACATAGTCGCCTATGCGGAATTCGCTGAGTTCCTTTAAGGTGAGTGCCGCCTTGCCGTTGCGCGCGCGGTCGCTGCGCAGACGGTAGTTGTGGAAGCGGCCGAACAGCTGGTGGTCGGTGATGAGTGCCAGATGCAGTGTGTTGTCGATGTACCCGGCATGTATAGTACGGTTTGTGGCGCTGAAGGTTATTTCGTCGCCACGTTCGTCGAATATGGTCTTGAGACGCTGCGCCTGACGTGCATCGTCAGTGAGCAGGATTATTCTGTAGTTGCGGCTGAGGTATTCTTTGAACTTGCTGCTTACAAGGTCGAACTCTTTGTGAAAGAGGGGCTGCGGTGCGGTGTCAAATTTTATCGTTGTCTCTCCTGTGGCTTTTTCGTTTGCCTGTGCCGTTATTTCCCAATGCGCCGAGGATTGTATGAAGCGTTCCATTTCTGCCGCCGACATCAGGTCGGGCAGTTCGGGGAGATCCTCTTCGGAGAGTCTGGCCTGCAGCGAGTAGCCTTCTGCTTTTATCTTTTCTATACTCTCCTTGACGAAATGGAAGTCTTTGGCTATGTATATGGTGCCACGTGGCAGAAACGAGGTTATGGGGACAGTCTCTGTGCCGGTGAGCTTTGGGACGATGGAGATTTCGTCTACGCGCTCTTTGGATAGCTGTGTTTCGAGGTCGAATGTTCTGATGCTTTCAACTTCGTCGCCGAAAAAATCAATGCGGTAGGGGTATTCAGACGAGTATGAGTATATGTCGAAAAGGCTGCCTCGTGTGGCATATTCGCCGGGTTCGTAGACGTAGGGGACCTCCTTGAAGCCCAGCTTCGTGAGTCTTTTCTCCATGTTGTCGCGCGAGATTGTGCTGCCTGTGGTGAGTTGCAGGGTATTGTCTTCCATTCTTGTCTGTGAGACAACCTTTTCGGCGACTGCTTCGGGGTAGGTTACAATGACTGTGCCTTGCCTTTTGCTTTTGCTCGAAAGACGGCTCATCACTTCTGTGCGCAGTATGCGGTTGGCATCGTCCTCGTGCCCGTATCTGAGTGCGCGTTTGTAGGAGGAGGGGAAAAACAGGACTCTCTTGTCTCCACAGACCTGCACAAGGTCGTGGTAGAAATATCCCGCCTCTTCGGCATCGTTCATGATGATGAAGAGTGTCTGTTTCTCGTGGCGTTTCATGTATCCCGATACGACAATGGCTGCGCTGCTTGCCGTGAGCCCGCATAGTTTTGCCTTGCCTTTGAACTTCTCGTCTGTCAGCCGCGAGAGTGCCTCCACTCCGGGATGTGATGCGTATATCTCCTGTAATTCGCTTGTCTCCATAATGCGTTTTCGTATAGGTGCAAATTTACTGTTTTTTTCGCTATATTGCAGTATCGGATGTCGCGTAAATATGCTTTTGGATGTGGCGTTGTGCGGTTTTTCGGCGTTTTTGCTTTTTTTTATCTGCATTATGTGCGAAATGCGAGTAAAAATAGCTAAATTTGCGATTATTTACATGAATTAAATATGGCTAAAAGCGATAGCGTAATAGTTATACCGACATATAACGAGAAGGAGAATATCGAGAAGATGATTCGTACTCTTCTTGCTCTTGAACACAGTTTCGATGTGCTTGTGGTGGATGATGGCTCGCCCGACGGAACGGGTGCTATTGTCAAAGGATTGCAGGCTGAGTTTCCCGACAGGGTCTTCTTGATTGAGCGTTCGGGCAAGTTGGGTCTGGGCACTGCTTATATCACCGGTTTCAAATGGGCTCTTAAGGAGGGTTATGAATATATCTTTGAAATGGATGCCGATTTCTCGCACAGCCCCGACGATGTTCCCCGTCTCTATGCGGCGTGTGCCGAGGAGGGTGCCGACCTTTCTGTGGGCAGCCGCTATGTTACCGGTGTGAATGTGGTCAACTGGCCCATGGGACGTGTGCTTATGTCCTATTTCGCATCGAAATATGTGCGTCTGATTACGCGTCTGCCTGTTTATGATACCACGGCGGGATTCAACTGCTATCGCCGCAAGGTGCTTGAGACCATCGACATCGATGCTATCCGTTTCAAGGGCTATGCTTTCCAGATAGAGATGAAATTCGTTACCTACAAGTGCGGGTTCTTGATAAAGGAGGTGCCGGTGATTTTTGTAAACAGGGTGCTTGGCGTCTCCAAAATGAGCGGCGGCATATTCAGCGAGGCGTTTTTCGGCGTCATAAGCCTGAAGATTGGCAGCTGGTTCAAGCGTTACCCCCAAAAAGGTGCATAGTAGTAAAGCTTGCATAAAAGAGAAATATTATGGCAGAAGATACCAACAGACAGTTTGAGCGTGTGATTGCCCGTTGCAGGGATTTGTTTGCAAAGAAACTCTACGACTATGGGGCTTCGTGGCGCATCATGCGTCCCGAATCGCTTACCGACCAGATCTTTATCAAGGCGAAGCGTATACGCACACTCGAAACGACAAACGAGAATCTTGTGGGTGAGGATATTCCCTCTGAGCTTATAGGAATTGTCAATTATGGCATAATTGCATTGGTCCAGTTGAAGCTCGGATACTCAGACCTTTGCGACATCAGTGCCGACGAAGCGATGGCTCTGTACGACGAAATGGCAGGCGAGGCTCTCGAACTGATGAAGAAGAAAAACCACGACTACGACGAGGCGTGGCGTGGCATGAGGACAACATCGTACACCGACCTCATACTTACAAAAATCTGCCGCACGAAGCAGATTGAGGACCTTGAGGGTGAGACAAAGGTCTCCGAGGGTGTGGATGCCAATTATATGGATATGATTAACTATGCGGTCTTCGGACTGATAAAGAATGGCTTCGGCGAATAGTGTAAAGAACCGGACGGCGATTGTTGCAGCCAACCTGTGCAGGTTGCTGCTGGCAGTGGTGTTTATAGTCTCCGGCTTTGTCAAGGCTGTAGACCCTAAGGGACTGATGTACAAGTTGCAGGAGTATGCTTCGGTCTTTTCTTTGGACGAGGCGTGGGTGGGCGACGCGGTATTGCCCGTTGCGCTGTTCCTTTCGGCTGCGGAATTCATATTAGGCGTATGGCTTTTTATGGGTATTCACAGACGTCTCTCGGCAATAGCCGCATTGATTGTGATGCTGCTGTTTACGCCGTGGACAATGGTGCTTGCAGTTTGGGAGCCGGTGCACGACTGCGGTTGTTTCGGCGACGCTTTCAAACTCTCCAATTGGGAAACGTTTGCAAAGAATGTGGTCCTGCTGATGATGGCATCTTTCTTGTGGGTAAAGCGCAGCCGGATAGTACGTTTTGTGAGTACTCGCAACAGCAGCCTTGTAACGTTGTTCGCTTTTATGTACATCGGCTATGTCCAATATATGGGTCTGGCTCATTTGCCGGTAATGGATTTCCGTCCTTTTGCTGCGGGTGCCGACCTTAACGAGGGGGTACGCGATGTGCCTGCCGAGTTCCGTGTGCTCTATCGCTATGAGAAAGACGGCGATATTCTTGAGATCGAGAGTGGCGAAGCGCCGGATTCGACGTGGAACTATTTGGGTACACGCAGCGAAATGCTCAGTGAGGGAGAGCCGGCAAGGATTCCCGATTTCTGGTTCTCCGGCATGGCTGATGGAGAGGATATAAGCGAAGCGTTGCTGAACGACACGAATTATATATGCCTGCTTGTGCTTGAGGACGTGAACAAGGCCGACGAGAGCAGGGTGGACAAGATAAACGACATGTATGACTATTGTCTTGACAATGGGATAGCATTCTATGCCATCACCTCTTCGCTCGATGCCGATGTGGAGAGATGGTGCAAGTATACCGGTGCGGAGTATCCGTTTTATTCGGCAGACAACCTGTTGCTGAAGACTATGGTGCGTTCTAATCCGGGACTGTTGGTGCTGAAGGCAGGAAGGGTTGCGGCTAAATGGAATGTCGCGGACATGCCCGATATTTACGATTTGCAGCAGTCGGCTGCAGAGGAACTGCCGGCAGGCGAGGCGCCGCTTTTTATGAAGGGTGTGGAGAACAAAACGTTTTTCAGCACGCTTTTCCATTGGGTGTTTATGCTCTTTACGCCTTTGCTGCTGATATTCCTGTTGGACGTTGTAACGGCTCCGAGGGGCAATAAAGGGAAAAGGAGCGATGATGGTTGCCGTGAACCTTCGGTAGAGGAGGTGCAGGAGACATCAGAAAACCAAGCATGAAATAGAAACAGATTAAAGATATTATAAACCACTAAATTTTTACAAAAATGAGAAAAAACATTGTTGCAGGAAACTGGAAAATGAACAAGAACCTTCAGGAGGGTATTGCTCTTGCAAAGGATCTTAATGCTGCTTTGACAGCCGACAAACCCAATTGCGATGTAATCATCTGCACTCCTTTCATTCACCTTGCTTCTGTAGTTCCCGCTGTTGACGCTTCTATCATCGGCGTAGGTGCAGAGAACTGTGCCGACAAGGTGTCAGGTGCATACACAGGTGAGGTTTCAGCTGAGATGGTTGCTTCAACAGGTGCAAAATATGTAATCCTCGGTCACTCAGAGCGTCGTGCTTACTACCACGAGACTCCCGAAATCCTCAAAGAGAAGGTGCAGCTTGCTCTTGCAAACGGTCTTACACCTATCTTCTGTATCGGTGAGGTTCTTGAGGAGCGTCAGCAGGGTATCCAGAACCAGGTTGTGTTCGACCAGCTCGCAGGTTCGCTCTTCGACCTTTCAGCAGAGGACTTCTCTAAGATTGTTCTTGCTTACGAACCCGTTTGGGCTATCGGTACAGGTCTGACAGCTACCCCTGAGCAGGCAGAGGAGATTCACGCTTACATCCGTTCGGTTATCGCTGAGAAGTTCGGTGCAGAGGTTGCAGAGAACACATCTATCCTCTACGGTGGCAGCTGCAAGCCCTCTAACGCAAAAGAGCTTTTCGCAAATCCCAATGTGGACGGCGGTCTCATCGGCGGTGCTGCTCTCAAGGTTGAGGACTTCAAAGGTATTATCGACGCATTCAAATAATAGAATGAAGAGAACAGTCTTATCACTGATTGCAATATTGTTCTGCGCCTTCGCGCTTCAGGCGCAGAGCAATATTGTCGATGAACTCAGACGCGATGTTCCCGGAAAGGGCAAGGTCCGAATCACACAGCCTGAGGGCTTGTCGGCTCTTATGGGCTCGATAGCCAAAAAGGGCGAAAAGCGTCAGGTCGAGGGTTATCGTGTCCTCGTCTATTCGGGCAACAATTCGCGTGCTGCACGCGACGAGGCCAACAAGATGGCGCAGTTCATGCGTGAGAATTTTCCGGGAGCCGAGGTGTATGTGGAATTCGTTCCTCCCATCCGTTCGTGTCAGTATGGCGATTACCGCACACGTGAAGAGGCTGAGGCGGTAATGTATAAGCTGAAGGCAACGAAGAAGTTCAAGGAGATTTCCGTGAAGAAGGGGTTGATTAACCTTCCATTCTAATTGATTTTGTAGATTTATCAAGCGTTTTTAAGCTATGTCCGAAAGAGAGAATGACGAAAGAGTGATAGAGGGTCTCAAGGCAGATTGCCGCAGTATGTTGCAACTGATTGGTGAGGACCCGGAAAGAGAGGGGCTTCTGAAGACCCCTGAACGTGTGGCGAAGGCTATGCTGTCTGTAACTTCGGGTTATGCCGAGGATCCTCATGCCATCCTGCGCGGTGCGATGTTCAAGGAGGATTACAGCCAGATGGTTATTGTCAAGGATATTGATTTCTATTCTCTTTGCGAGCATCATATCCTGCCGTTCTTTGGCAAGGTTCATGTGGCGTATATTCCCAACGGGTATATAACCGGGCTCAGCAAGATTGCGCGTGTTGTGGATGTCTTTGCCAAACGTCTTCAGGTGCAGGAGAGACTTACGCTTCAGATTAAGAATTGTATTCAGGAGACTCTCAATCCGCTCGGAGTGATGGTGGTTGTCGAGGCGCAGCATCTCTGCATGCAGATGCGAGGAATCAAAAAGCAGAATTCCGTTACAACGACTTCCGACTTCTGCGGTGCTTTCAACCAGGCAAAGACAAGGGAGGAGTTCATGAATTTGATTAGGGGAAACAGGTAAATCCTTTTCTTTGGATTTCCTTTTTTGAATTTCCCGAAATATGTGTGCGGCTTGTGTGGCCGCATTTTTTATATGTTCAAAGCGCACTCACCGAATCCATAGCTTTTAAGCTGGCTGTTGAGCGCCTGCTGTGTCTCTTTCAGATATTTGTAGTTCTGCATCACTTCGTTTGCGAGTTCGGCATTCTGCATGGTTGCCGGGTCTTTCAGCTGGCGCATGGTCTCTTTAAGCAGTTCGTCGACAAGGCTCTGCTTGTAGCTTATGATAAGACGTGTCGCTTGCTCGAAGAGTACCGCTGTTTCGTTGCGCTCCTCTGTGTCGTTCTCGGCAAATGCCTTGCTCAGTATGTAGCGGTCGTTGCACAACTCGGCTGTAAGACGCGAAATATCTGCATCGGGATGTGCGAGAAAATGCTTCTCGGCTATAAATCCGGGCTTTTCGCTGTATGTCGCTGCCTCTTCGAATATTTTCCTGTAGAGGGGATGCGAGAATTTTATGCCGTCGCCGTCGATGGAGTAGTGGATGTTGGATATTACACTCTCTGTGAAGGCGGGGGTGCCGTTTTCTGCGTTTTCGGGCACAAGCAGCATTTTTTCACCGTTGCGGAGTATGAACTGTATCAACGCGCGTTCCTTATTATATATAGTGTTGCTCTCTTCCGGGAAGAGCGGGACGTTCTCTGCTTGCCCGTTATCTGAGGTTGTATTGTTCGCACTCTGTTGTTGCTTGTACTGTTCCTGGGCGTTCTGCCGGCGTATTTTCGCTATTTCCGATACTATAACCTGTTCCTTGCTCTGCAACATTTCGCTGCATTTTTTAGTGTATTCGCTGCGCAGGATGTCGTTGGGTATGGCTGCTATGCTCTTGATGATGTCGCCTATGAGTGCGGCGCGCTTTATCGGGTCGTTGCCTGCTTCGTCAAGCAACAGGTTGGTCTTGAATGTGATGAAATCGACCTGGTTCTTTTCGAGAAACTCCTCAATCTCTTCGTTGGAGTGGGACTGGGCGTAGCTGTCGGGGTCTTCTCCTTCGGGCAACAGCGCGACTTTTATGTTGAGCCCTTCGCGCAGCAGCATGTCTATGCCTCGCAGCGAGGCTTTTATTCCTGCCTTGTCGCCGTCGTAGAATAGGAGCATGTTGTTGGTGAAGCGGTGTACCAGACGTATCTGTTCTGTTGTCAGCGAGGTTCCTGACGAAGCAACCACGTTCTTTATTCCTGCCTGATGCAGCGAGATTACATCAAGGTAGCCTTCGACCATTATGCAGCAGTCTTTCTGTATGATAGCCTGCTTTGCAAAATAGATGCCGTAGAGGTGGTCGCTCTTGTGGTAAATCTCCGATTCGGGGGAGTTTATGTATTTGCCCGCTTTGGGGTTGGTGTTGAGCAGACGGCCTCCGAATGCGACCACTTTGCCCGATACGGTGTGTACGGGGAACATTACTCTTCCCCAAAAACGGTCCAGCTGTCTGCCGTCTTCGGTGGTGAAACAGAGCCCTGTCTTGTCCAGAAAGGCGGGGTTGTAGCCGTCGGCGGCGGCTTTTCGTGCGAGCGCGTCGCGTTTTTCGAGAGAATAGCCTAACCCGAACTTCTTTATTGTCTCTTCGTTGATGCCGCGGTGGCGGAAATAGTGCAGTCCTATGGCTCTGCCCTCTTCTGTCTTGTGCAGATTGTCGATGAAATACTGATGGGCATACTGGTTGACGACAAAAAGGCTCTCGCGCAGGCTCTCCATTTCGCGCTCCTCATCACTCATTTCGCGCTCCTTGATCTCTATGTGATATTTCTTGGCGAGCCATCTGAGTGCATCCCAGTAACTCAACTGCTCATGTTCCATTATAAAATGTACAGGAGTGCCGCCTTTGCCGCATCCGAAACATTTGCAGATGTTCTTTGCTGGAGAAACTGTGAATGACGGAGTCTTTTCGTCGTGGAAAGGACACAAGCCGATAAGGTTGACGCCGCGTTTGCGCAGCGCTACAAAGTCTGACACGACCTCTTCTATTTTGGCTGTGTCTAATATTCTTTCTATCGTGCTTCTGTCAATCATTATATATTATGGGAGGTTCTGGTTTCTTCTGCAAATTTATTGAAATTTGTCAGTATTCGGAATTTTATTTCACTATTTCTCTGGCGGCAAGAAATTTTTATTTTCGATATTTTGATTCAAATATTAAATAATCGCGAAAAAACAGAGATGTGCTCTAAAATTTTCTTTTTTATTATGTGCTGGAATTCAATGCCTTGTAAAAATTTTCAAATTTTCTTTAAAATTTTCTCGTCAAAAAGTTTGGTAGTTTAGAAAAAGGTTGTACCTTT
>CAYWIE010000051.1:0-15512 GCA_964458275.1 uncultured Bacteroidaceae bacterium | reverse complement strand
TTCCTCAATCCGTTTTGTAATCTTTCTGTATAACATGTTACTGCCTTTTTGTTAGCGCAAAGATAGTACATTTTTTGATACAAGGTGCGTTTTCCCATGAAAAACCACCGTAGAAAACTGCGTTTTCTAACAAAATACGCCCTCAAAAACCCGCGTTTTCCTATAAAATTAAGCCACAAAAAACTGCGTTTTCCGATTGACGCATTAATTTTGTGTACCAGCCTCAAAAAGTAAAGTGTCCCGCCTATTCAAGGCGGGACACTCTTTATTCTATCAAAATATTGCAGTAATGATTACTTCACAACAGGACGGATCGGCAATGCATCAGAGCCGGAACTTCCCATGAACTCGCTTTCTCCCAAACCAGCCGTCATATAGTTTCCATAGTTGAAGTCCAATGCAGCCACTCCGTCAGTCTCAGCTGCATTGTTCAGCCAATAGGGACCACCAGACTGTGCAGGGAGGTCATATGCCATAGGTCTGTAGTTATCATTATCCCTTACCAGACGTACGTCAACGGTACCATACTGCATAACACCATAACCACGATTCTTAGTCAAAGATGTTGTACCCGTATAATAGAAACATTTTCTTCTTGCATGACCTGTCGAGCCAAACGGAAAGAATATATTGCTACCTGTTTTATTATTATATGCACACACACCACGAACGCCTTTCGTTGAGGTTGTTACAGAATTGTTTGGATCTGTAAAACTGTACGCATTTGCAGTAGCATCCACTTCTGTCGCACCATCACCATAAGTTATACCGAAGTTGAAGTCCATATTGTTGCTTGTCAGCACAGCATTCACCTCATCATAGGTCGGTAATCTGTAACCCGAAACAAATGTTGTGAACAGACTGGCAGGCGCATAATTTGTAACGCCCGACAATTGTTCCCAAGTATATGTATTGGTTGAGCCTGAAATTTTGTATGCATACGTACTTGGCGGTTTAGCGCCGACGCCATAGGTTGTATTGTTAGCCTCAGAAATGGGCTTTGACAGGTCTGTATTATGATTGAACAAACTTCCTACAGACAACGGCGATTTTGTCAAGGCAGAAGCATTATACACATTGTACGAAGCCCACTTGGTTGTTCCCACCAGAACTATAGGGTCGTAACCCTGTCTGATTACAATATTGTGAATGCAGGAATAGTTGTGGAAACGTACAGTTATTACAGCACCGGCATTCAATGATGCCTTTTCGGGGTTGGGCTTGTACACGAAATCAATTTCAGTACCCGTATGCCCGGTAACAGCGTTTCCCTGTCCGCGCACGACAACACCATCCTTTTCCAACTGCACAATACCGTTAGGGTCTACTGCAATGGTCGCACTCCACGGACCTTGAGATGTAAAGTTATTGAATCTATTTCCGGCAGCATTGGCAGAAAGCAATGTGTACTTAAGATTCACATGGAACTGCTCTGAACTGTTCTTTTTACGATATATTGCAGCAGGATTCTCTATACGTCGTGCCTGCAACACAGTAGTATATTCCACTTCGGTGTATTTATCGCTACTGTTTGTCTCATTGACATATGTGGCAATGAACTTCAAACGAGCCTTGCGGAAATTCTGAATAAAAGCATTGGCACCACTGAAAACAGCCCATGAGTCCAAGGACTTTGCACGAGTGAAAAGAGGCACCTCCAATGTATAGTTTTTGTAACCCTCGCTGGTGGTAGAAAGATGTTTGGCTGCTTTCCATGCACAAGGTGTGTTTTCGTAAATGGGATTATCATCGGTGTCTGCAGTCGGGAAGCCCGTGTAGACACGTTTGCCTAGGGAGCCTACTATATCATCATTTGATGACATTTTAGAGCCATCGTAATAGGTTTTGCGGAATTCATTCACAAAATCAGCCTTGTTGGAATTGCTGCCCATTTCGATATTGACATGGCTGTCATAGCGCAATGACAAGAAGCCAAATTCACAATTAGGCTGACACTCTGCATCCAAAGTAGCCGCCTTTGCAGCACCACCTGCGTAACCGCCGGTGCCATTCATTTGCCACGACCATGCAGTTGTGTTATAATCGGCAACGCCATTGCCGGCATCATGCGGGCGCCACTCGTTCTCTATGATTATAGTCTCTATCTTCTGGAGCTTATAGCCCAACTTAGGAGTGGCACGCACAGCCACCGATGCAGGCTGGTTGTAGTAATAAGAGACGTAGGAGGTATCGGGGACAAAGAAGCCCGGAGTATTCTCTTCGTCGTAATCTATGTGCCAATCGATGTCATTGGCGTAACCGTTAAAATTAAGTGTCAGCTTATAGTGGTGGTTACGCTCGACATCGTAATCCTTGATTATGTCCTTACCCAACATGAAACGGTATTTGATGGGACCTCTGCCAAGACGCTTGACATCTTCGCAGACGTAGTAGCCTTCTACCTCGACATAAGTACCCCACGGCATTGCATCTTTCCATGCCAAATTGTCCTCTTTTACACCATCGGGATAAGAGACCTGGTTATTGGCACCTGTAACATCCTGACGTTTGTCGGTAACAGTACCCTCTTCGCCCTGCCCCTGAAGATTTTCATAGAAATATATCGCAGGAGCAGTCTCACTGTGTTCGTATGCAGCAAGAGCATCTACACTATTTTTGTCCTCACCTTTATATGCGCCATTCTTCTCGGAATTGTATCCCCAAAGTGTTGTACCTTTGGTTATCCTGCGCCATTTGCTGTAATTGGCTTTAGCATCGGTATGCGACGCTTCGGCATTGGCAAAATAAAAGACTTCACCGGTGGAGATGAGAGCATCCTTTCCTACAGGACGGTTATCGGCACCTAAATAGCAGTTCTTTGCAATGTCCTTAACCGCTACCGATTTAATGTAGATATAGGTATTTTCTTTAAGGTTCTGTGTATTGAAAGCGATTGTCAGCTTAGAGGCTGCACGTTTCACCCATGCATGCAACTTGGCTGTGGCAGGGCTAACTGTTATGACAGGAGCATCGAAACCTGTTGCCGACTTCTCGTCGTTAGGGGCAAAATATCCGAACATTTCGCCATTCTGTGCTACATTAGCGGGATCTTCCTCCCATGTCAATCCTATCTTTTTCAGTTTATCCTCTGTTGTTACATCGTCAGCAGAGAGATCGTAGTTAGCAATTGCATATATCTTGTACTTGCCGTTCTTGAACTGCATTGTAAACTCGGCATGACCGGTCTGTTTCTCGGCAGAAGTGGTGCCGTCGGGGCGCTCATTGTCCCGGATATTGACTGTGTAATTGACAATCTGGCGCTTCTCAATGAACTCCCCGCTGCCGTTATAGACAACAAGCCATAGGCTGTTTATGGTTTTTATTGCATCGCCTGCGGCTTTTGTCTCAAGAGCGGGAGTGTAGTGCTTGAAACTAACCTCAGCAGCCACTGTACTCTCTCCGGAGAGGACTGCATCGTCATAAATCAAATCTTCACATGATGTCAGCAGCAGACATACTGCACTCATCACTGATAATATATATTTAGCCAAATTGTTCATAATTGTTTTCGATTAATCTGTTATGGGTTAATTCCGAAAATAGGGTCCAATTTAACCTCACCGTAGGGCACCACGTCGACCTCAATGATAAGGTCGCGTTGTTTGGAGATTGTATAATCGTAACAATAGTTGCGCAACACATCGACATCGTCGCCGACAGGCTTGCCATCGACATATTCGCAGAAACGTATCTCGTATTCGGTTGCAGGGTCGTATGTAAATGTAACCACTACAGAAGAGTGCAGTGTTGCATCGTTGTCATACTCAGGAATGTAGATGATGTAACCGCCATCACTCAATTTAGTGAAATCCAAGTCGGCGTTCACTGCCGATGAAGCAGGTACGTGAGCGTTGTCGTATGGACCATGATTGACAGTGTTGTCATACATGCCGACAGGGGCTGCATAGGCAGTCGATGAATAGTTTCTCAGCTTCACAGTTGCAAGCTCTACATCGAGCCCCTCTTTGCATCTCAGCACAACTTTTGCCACCGAACACAACAAGTCTATTGTTCCAAGGTCGGCTGCAAATCCATCCTTGAATTCCACTCCGCTGTAGGACTTGACGCCATACATTGGAATCGGGGTATCAGCAGATGGTATGTATGGAGCGGCAGATGTTGGTGAGTATTCAAATATTCCTACACTTGCAAGATTTCCGGCACACACATCCTCTATGGTTGTTTCGCCGACCTTCAACGCATCAGCGGCAGGATATGTGCCCCAATTCGTGAGCACTGCCAACTTGAATGTTCCCTCTATTGGGCTCTTGATGCTTCCGAGTACATGGTAGAGTGACGGATATTGGCTGTCGTCCGACGGAATCAGCTCATTCACCGTCATTGTCTCCAAATACTTGTTATTGTCATCAAAGAACAAGAACATAAAATCGCGCCCCAAAATATCTATATAATTTTCGTACCCGGTACCAGGCAAATCTCCCGCGTCTATGGTACGTGTAGCACCGATTCTGTCCAAGCTGAGGGTAAGACCTACCTGATATTCCCGCTCCACGGCAACCGGATTCTCACCCGGATCGTAGACACAGGAAAAACACAGGAGTGCCACCATTGCTTGTACAGTTGATGCCAAGTATATTGATATTTTATTAAACGCCTTCATAGGCTTCTTTTCTTCTTAATAATTCTTGTACCCGGAAAGATTTACAATTCTGTTTTATGCAAAACCACTTTCCACGAATTTATATAAATGTGTGTATCTACCCAGCGGAAACCTTCGTCGAGGAAGAATATCATGTTGTATTCGTCCTGGCGGTCGAGGTATTCCTGATCAGGCATATTGCGATTGTAGAATCCTTTTACCAATAATGCATAATCAATAAATGGGAGGGAGAAGACAATTTCTCCGTTTTCGCTGTTGGTTACTGTGAGTCTGGGCGACTGTCCCTTAACCAAACGGGGTATAGTCAGCTCGGCGATAGTGGCACTGTATGCACCACGTGTAGCATAATCTATGCCTGCAACGCCGGCATCGGTATGCCAAGCATAATATGTTATGGTCTCATCGGGCAACAAAGTATTGTCCCAGTCCATACTGCCATTGTTGTCGGTTATGGTGTATGTAAACTGATCTTTATCTATCTCTTCGCCGGAAAGATGCTGCAAGACCACACGGACATTATTGGTATTCTTCACCAATGAGAGTGTATAGTTGTAGACTCCCTCCTTATCAGGGAATACCTGATCGGGAAGATAAGCATGGAAGAGACGGTCAATGTCGGTTTTGACGTATGCCGAATCATTTTCTGCATACTCGCGGTTGAGTGTGCATGTAAGTTCTTTGCCATTGGCTGTCTCAGGTATGACAAAGGAGCCCTTATCTGTTGTTCCACCCCAAGCAAGAAGACTGTATTTGCCGGGAGCTACATCGACTGTCATTTCGTAATTGCCTGTCGCAAGAGTGTCGCCACTCTCTGTACGTTGCCAAACAATATTCCCTATGCTGTCGAGCAGATACAAGGTTATGGAGTTAACCTCATTGGCAAAAGCATCGGCAAACTTCATATTATAGTCGTAACGGAATTTCACCTTGTAATATGCATTACAATCGCCTTCGTAGTCGTATATTGCATTGTCGCATGCACATAACGCAAAACACGCAATCGCCAATAGCGACAATTTCCCAAAACATTGTTTTATATAAGACCGTACATCCATTGTCGTACCTTTTAAAAGTCTGTAACTATATATTTACTACATTCTGCGGTGGAGAGCCGTAGCTCATATGCGCCGTGAAAGTGCAGGGAATTTTCTTTTTTAGTGGGAGAATGTATCTTCTCCATGCTGTCCTCTCTTTACGCCGGAACAGAAGCGTTCTTCTTTCAATAAAGAGTCCAGGGTGCGGGTGCAGACCTGCACCCTGGAAACTGTAGTTCTATTCGGAATATCCTTTCGGGAGCCGTTTATGAAACTGCTCCCTGAAAGTTCAAGAGAGATTAAAGCTCAACGTTCTGCTTAACAATCTTCCAAGAGAGGATATTGATGTTAGCACCTACGTAGTAGAGTTCTTTGTCGGGACTGGGAACGATAACCTCTTCGGGATCGAAGATACCCATACCGATTGTCTCAACCTTGCTGATTTCAACAACATACTGGTGGTTACGAACAACACCGTATTTAGCCTCAGGAATAACTTTTTCTGCAATTGCAGCCTCGTTGAGGTGCTCGATAGGAATGTTGTAGTACATTTCACCGCCGGTGTAACCGATAGCTTTATAAGACTCTGCAACTTCCTTCAAATCCTCTTTCTGCCAATCTTCCATTTCTGTATAACTCTCGTTTCCATCTGCGTCAACAGTCTTTGTGTAGATAGCGCCTTCAACAGTAGCATCTGTAAGTGTTACATAGAACACACCGTCACCAGAGTTCTTGAGTTCTACGTTACCAACGCCTATCTGTGTATAAGTAGCTCCGTTGTCAGCTGTAGTCCAAGCGTTGAGGTCTCCAAGTGTATTCATGCTGTTGAGAACATACTTTGTGTAGTGTGCTTTAGTGTAGAGAACACCATTGTAACGTACAAGGTCGAGAGCGGCGCCATTTACGTCGCATACTTGAGCCTTAACGAGGATACTGGTAACTGCAGAGGGGAAGTTCGCTGATACGATAGCGCTTGTGTTTGTGTTTTCAGCGCAATAACCGACACCACCGAGCTCGATGAGATTCTCTTTGAGGTTAACGTAGGTAAGAGGACAAGTTTCACCCAATGATGCAACATCTGCAGCGACATTGGGATATTGGTATGAGTTGCTACCATAGTTGTATGACTTGCCCAGTAGCTGCGGAAATAGTCAGAATGATTCCAAGCCACAACAGTACCGTTTGCATCAACCATAAGGTTATCAGCCCATGTCTCATCGATGTTCTTCATCATGTAAGTAGACTTAGCTGTTGCGTTGAGCTTCCAGCCGAGGAACTTAACGTAAACCTCTTCTGAACCGATGTTGTTGTCATCATCCTCTTCGTTGAGGTCGCCGGCAACAGTTGTGTTAACCTTGTAAAGAAGTGTTGAACCATCGTCGAGAGTGATAGCACTGTTCTTAAGTGTTTCTGCAACATTTACTGTTACTTTTGCAGCAAGGCGCTCAACATAAACAATTACAGGATTTACGGGGTTCTCGGGAACGGGCTCTGTTGAGAAGTTTTTCTCTTCTACCTCTGTAACGAAGTATTTGCCTTCAAGACCACTCTGCTTGTAGCTTGTTGTGCTCATTGTGAAGTAGTTTGTTGTACCATCGGCAACAGTGATACCGGTTTCACCGGCTGTTGTTGTAGCCATAGCCTTCTCCATCTCAGCAAGTGTTGAAGCGGGCTCGAAATCAGCAGCCTTGTTCAATATTGTTACCATGTACTTGGGGAAGTTTTTACCCTCAAGACCGTTGAGAACTACTACTGAGTTGCCTCTGAACTCAATATTCTCAGCAGGGTCAGTTGTAGATTCTGTACCGCCAGTCCATACGCTTGCCTCAGACACGAACGCGCCGTTTGCATCGTAGAAATAGAAGTGAGCTGTCTTTACAGCATGCTCTGCTGCTGTACCATACAAAAGACCGCCTTCAATGCCTTTTGTGCTACCTACATCGGTAAGGCGTACTGTAACATACGCTTCATCACCGGCAAACTTGTTACCGTTCACCAAAGATGAATCATCGTCGTTAGAACAAGCGCAAATTGTCGCACCTGCCAACATTGCAATAAATAAATTCTTGATTTTCATTGTTGTAAAAATTAAATTAACGAAATTTTTTTTCTAAACATATATTTGGTTAATAACCTCTTATTTTCTGCCGTTGTCTATTTGCTTGAGTGTCTCAGCAGCCTGACCTACACCCAATCTTTGAGCCTCTTTCAACAGCTCACGTGCCTTATCGTACTCCTTAGTGCGAATTGCCAGAGCAGCACGCGCATACACAGCGCGGGGTGATATTCCTGCCTTTTTCAGATATTGCGCAGCCTTGACATTGTCTCCACGACGCATTGCTGCATTTGCTGCATTCAAATTGGCGATTGTATCGTTGGGATATATGTGCGCCGCTGTCTCGAATATCTCGGTAAACTCATCGGAACCGGGCTCATATTCAAGAGAGAGATTATAAAGCTCTTCGATGCTGAGTTTACGCGGATTGGTCTTATATATACGCTTTATCTCCTCTATATCATTATATTGACGGATTGTATACTTTATGCGGTAATCGGTCTTACGCAATGCAGGATAGCAGTTCTGCAACAAGAAACGATATTCTTTGGGATATTTGGTTTTCAGTCTCCATTCACGGGGGTCGGGCTCAAGATTGCTGTCGATTATAGCAAGTATCTCTTCGCGGTTAGAGATATTGGATTTTACGACATACTCGCGCAGACCTTGCCAGTTCTCGGGCACGTAAGCGGTCTTGATGATCGATGGGCTGAAATTGTACAATTGCTGTATATATTTCTTCAATGCTTCTGTACGGCCAATTGCGAGTTCTGTGTTATGCGAGTAGGGGCTCTCAGGAGACGCAAAACCTTTCAGCCACACCGAGTCTATCTTAATGTCCTTATCGCTGTGAACAGAGTCAATTGTTGCCTGTATCTTTGCCAGTTCGACTACGTTGTTGCGGTATTCGGGATAGATTATCACCTTATCCACCGGGAAGTCTATAAAGGCTGAACCCACCAACGAATCTGTCTTTATCACACGGGGAGGTTTCATATATACCAGTTCCGGGAAGAAATTGTCGGTATATTTTCCCAAAAGTCCATAATACTGGTCGACCAAAGCATTGCAGCAGCCATAGTCCATACGGTGAAGTGCCAGCTGTGCTCCATCCATCCAGTCCTTGTAGGCAAAAATATTGTTGTAGGGGATGCTATCGGGCTTTTCTTTTGCACGATAACTTTTTTCGCTCTCGCCGGTAAGCATGCTCTCACCGTTGCGCACATAATAGTAATAGCGACGACGGCCATATATGCCAATAGAAGGAAGTTCTACAGAATCGGAACCATTAACCAAGCGAGGAGTGAGCAACACAGCACGGTTGCCATCCACATTCAGCGACGTGAGGTCCATATTCATATCAACAACCAGATATGCACCGTTGCGCTCTATTTTAAAGTCGTTTACAGAAACTCCATCAACAATATTCTGTGATGTCGCTGTAAAAAGTACACCCCAAAGGGCTGACATTATAAATATTATCCGTTTCATTCTTTCTGCACTTTAAAACATGTATACTAAATTAATAGCGGCACGGGTGGGACCTACGTAGTGGTGTGGCTTGTCGTCTTCTATCTTCTCGCCGCAACCCTCACATTCGAACCTGTCGTAACGTGTGTATGAGTAACCGAATCCGAATTCCGCCTCCAAGTTCCAATGACGGCTCAGAATCCATGCATAGCCATATGCTATGCCTGCTCCGACAAACCAGCCTTGATAGCGGGTATCCTTCAGCTTGCGGGCGTCGGTGCCAAAGAGGTTGTATCGTCCGTTGAAACCTCCCATGTTATATTGCCCGCCATGGACATGCGCACCGATAAAATGACCCGAGAACCTATCGCAAAACCAATAGCGTATCTCGGGTTGAGCAGCCCAATGCTTCCAACGGCGGTCGTGGGAAAGTGTCCATCCGTTAAATTCACCTGTAACTTCGAGTGTCCACTTTGGTGCCAATCCCACTTCCAATCCCATGTTCGGGTTGAGGAAGGCATCTGATAAAAGATTACTCTTAACCGCAACATCCTGCGCTTTTACACCCTGCGTATAACCCATTGCAAGCATTATCAGCAAGAAAAGAATCTGTTTGAGTAACTTATTGTTCATATATTCAAACTTTATTTGTCAGATTGAAGTTATATATCGTGTTTAATATTCCAAACCGGAAGTTGCCCGAATTTCATCGAAAAACGTTCTGCTGCTGCGAACGACATTCAAACAGCCCCTAAAACAAGCAACATTCACATGCTATTTGTACATAAATTTAGTCATTTCGTACCAAAAACAGCACCGTTGACAATAGCGCATGTCTTTCAAGTTGCAAATTAATAATTTTTTTCTACATGTTACAAAATATTTCTTGCTCAATTTTCCATCTCTATAGTTAATTATTATTAACTTATTGTTAATTTTACAAAATCAGCAAAAATAAAGGACAGAACTTAAAGAAAATTCAGCATTCTCGTTGCACAATTATCTGTTTCTTATTAACTTAACATGAGTTCGACATAATTTTGCATAAACGCGGTATACACATCGCCAATTATCAAAGAGTGTTAAATGCCAAACTGTTTCCGTGAGAAAACAGCCATCAGCGACTCTAACAAATAACAAAAAGAAACTTTAGAATAACGACAACTGCCCGTCATTGAACCATTCTACGTCAATGGCGGATTTTTTGTCTAAGAAACATATGCAGCAATTGTGCTTAAAGAATTGGAAATAAAGCCGATGAATGGGCAACGACGCGAATATTCAATTTGAGCAATATTTTTCAGTTCGTCATTTACGGGTTCTATTAGCACACGTTTCCTTAAACAAATTTTGTAGGCAATCCTCATGAGGAAGTTCTTCATATTGCTTTTGACTTTTGCAAAAAGTTGAACCCCCATCGACAAAAAGAGTCTCAAAAAGCGTTTTTCCAATATACCCATTGTCGCCGAAGAGTTTCCCTTGATATTTTTCAGCAATTCGCTTGTCTTCCATCGGTTCTCAGACGGAGGTTGTAATTGCGTTATACAGTGTTGGGAAACAGGCGTTTACTGTATTTGCTGATGTAGTGCAGATGGTAATGTTTGAAGCAGCTGAAGCCACCCGAATGAAAATGATAAGGATTACGATAATCTCTGCTCACTCATTCGGTTGAGTTTACGACGGTGCTTTTTGCCATCTGCTGGCGTTTCGAGCATAGATCTTTCTTGGCTCGCGCATCAAAAAACTTGCAGAATTCGTCTGCCAAACAGATAACTTCAGCATCGGAGAACATAGCGGTAAGGGATTGTAAATCTTTTTATTGTGCACTTAATTTACAACAATTATCGCTATTCTACTAATTTTCAAAGGATTAATTTAAGAATAAATTAAAATTATTATATCGAACTGACGTTAACTTAAAGCGGGTTCAAGCTAAAATAATTTTCAAGTGTACATGGGGTGGGCTCCTTATATATAACCTTTCTTTCTCCGTCCAGCAAGAATGTGGCGGGCATATTATTCAACAAATACAACGAACCACGGAGAACCGCGCCGTAATCACAACCGACAAGCCAATTTGACGGCATTGCCGCCTTTGTCTTGCCCCAATAGTCAGTATCGCCCATCGGATATACTGCAACGACAACAGTCTTGCCGTCAGCAATGCGGCTGTTGAGTTGAGCGTTCTTGCGCAACACCTCAACACTCTCCATACAATGCTCGCAATCGGGGTCGTAGAACAGCAGAAGTGTCTCCTTGCCAGACGCAACTGCATTGAGCGAAGTTCTCTTGCCCTCGCGGGTGGTAAACGTAAAATCAGGAGCCACACTACCCTGCGCATTATGCTGCGCTACCTTCAGACGGGACTCGGCACGCATGCGCTGCGGCGCTGTGATTGACGGCAAACGAAGATATTCCTGTAGATAAATGATATAATACTCACACGAACGCATCGGCGAATCATATGCGCTGAGATAATTCTCTGCAATATCGTTTATTACCGTAAAAGCCTCAGGCATGACTGAGGCACGAGCCAGCAGGTTCTCCACAGCCATTGGCAGAGAGGGCTGCGATGCATGAGGGAAGAGAGAGAGAAAATTGGCAAAATTCTGTTCCATGAACACTTTGTTGCAGCTGCGCAGGGTGTCGGCAAATTCCAGACTGTCCCAAAAATGCAGCAAAACGTAAGCAGCTCGTTCTGCGGGAACACGCAATGTGGCGGGCACTGCAGGCAGTTGCAGTTCCATTGAAGCTGAGCTATTATCGGGGAGAGGCGCCTTACGGCGTGCAGCAGAAGAACCGCAAGCGACAAGCGTCAAAAACAATATCGTATAAAATAGTTCCTTCATGATTATAAAAAAACAAGTATAGGCTGCACCAGAAAGACACAGCCTATAATTAATAGTAAGGAATAATTTCGGTTTAATTATTCTGCGGGAGTCTCAGCAGGTGCCTGCTCAGTAAAATCGGGAACATTGGTGGGGTTAACCATATTGTTCTCTATTGCGTTCTGCTGCAAAAGGCTCTCATCTGATACTGTTGCTTTAGGAATTGAATATGTTGCTACAATGCTGATTACAACCATGAATGCAGCAAGACTCCATGTTGCTTTTTCAAGGAAGTCGGTAGTCTTTCTTACACCCATAATCTGATTTGACGATGCAAAGCCTGATGCCAAGCCGCCGCCTTTAGAGTTCTGGATGAGAACGATGAAACACATCAGGATTGAAGCAATTACAATAAGGACAACACTAAGTAAGTACATCTTATTTTCTTTTTGTATGTTTAACTATTTTTTCTAAAAATCTGATTTGGTCTGCAAAGTAACGGTTTTTATTCGGATATTCCAAATTTATTCGTTTAAGAATTTCAAGTGCCTTGTCATATTTGCCCTGTTTCAGGTAAATATTTGCCAATGTTTCGGTAAAGGTCGGAGTTTCAGGCTCTTTTTCCACTTTCTCAGGCACGGGAGGCTCCTGTACTGTCTCCACTGCGGGCTCATCGCTTTCTCCGGAAAGGATAAGGCTTATCTTCTCATCGTCGCCTTCGAGGAATTTGTCTATAAGGTCTTGTCCTCTCAGTTTCGGGGACTCGGCAACGTCTTCTTTGTCGGAGAGGTATGCCGCGGCATAGTCTATCGCTGCCGCGCCCTCTGCCTCCAGCGAAAAGCTGTCGGCGGGAAGCGTTCCCAAGAATGCGTCTATAAGCTCCATTGTGCGGTCTACGCCGGGGTTCTCCTGTTCCTGCGGGATTTCGGGCGCCGCAGGGTTGCCATATTCGCGCATCAGGTCGAAAAGCATACGGCGGTCTTTCAGGAAGAGCGCTGCCCGCCGCATCTCCTTGCCGAAATCAATATCGTGCAAGATATACAGGTTCTTCAGCAGCAACAGACGGGCAACATCGAAACAGGGATATTTGCTTATGGTTATCCTGAGCTTGTAGAGCGTCGCCCTGTCAAGCTTTTCGGGGTGGGATATGTAATATGCAAAATCCATGCTTACCAATTTGCGACCGCTGCATTGAAGATTGACTCTACTATCTCCTTTATCATCTGTGTTACAAGTTCTTCCTGTACCGTTTCAAGAGATTGCGATGCTTCAAAGTCGCGCACTGCCGAGAATGAGCGTTCGAAGTCCTCCTCGTGGTTGGTGTTGTTGGTGAAACGCACATTGACTGTCATCTTCAACTGCACCATCGAAGAGTATCCGTCAGATGAAATTGATTTGTTGAACTGGTCATATGACGTTATCTCTCCGGCAAAGTGAAGGTCGCCACCTGTTCTCACTTGCTGAAGCTTTGTCTGCTGCACGAAGGCATCGTTGAGTGCTTGGTTGAACATCTGCGCCATCGGTCCCCATTGATAGGGTGCGCGATTCTGGAAAGGTTCCAACGATATTGTCTTCACTTTGGTGTAGTCTATCGAAGCTCCTGTGAGCTTATAGCTTACCTTGCATCCGGCGAACAGCATGAGTGCCAATGCCACAAACGGGATTATTGCCTTTCTGTATCTTTTAGTCAAGTCCATATTCTCTTATTTTTCTGTAAAGAGTGCGTTCCGAGATTTTCAGTTCCTTTGCTGCATCGCGGCGTTTACCTCTGTGTTTTTCGAGTGCGCGAATAATCGCTTTTTTCTCCATGTCGTCCAGCGAGTATGTCTCCTCTACATACTCTTCGGCTTCGGCGATAGCCTGCTTCGGCTCTTCGTTAATACCGTTCACCGCAGGTATCTGTATGATGTGATGGCTGTTTGAGGGCATCACATATTCGTCGGCATGGGAATATATCGGCATATCTCCTTTGTGTATCCCGCTATCGGCAAGCTGCTTCATCTGTGTTCTCAACTCTGCAATCTCGCGGCGCATATCAAAAAGGATGTTATACAGAATCTCACGCTCGCTTTCGAATGTCTTGCCGCTGTTGACCGTCAACACCGGAAGGTTTGTCCTGCTGCTTTCGGGAAGGTATTTCGCAAGGGTTTCGCGTGTTATTTCGCGCTGCATTTCGAGCAGCGATATCTGTTCTGCCACATTCTTCAGCTGTCTGATGTTGCCGGGCCATGAGTATTCGAGGATTGCGTCGTGCGCGTCGTCGCTCAACTGTATTCTGGGGACATTGTATTTGCTTGCAAAGTCTATCGCAAATTTCTTGAACAGCAGG
Organism: uncultured Bacteroidaceae bacterium; assembly: GCA_964458275.1. GTDB lineage: Bacteria > Bacteroidota > Bacteroidia > Bacteroidales > Bacteroidaceae > HGM04593. Next base: position 1,174 of record CAYWIE010000051.1, on the reverse strand, counting down.
ACTACATCTTCGCCGCGCTTGCGCAATGGGGGGACGTTGATGGGAACTGTGTTGAGACGATAGTACAAGTCCTCTCGGAAGCGACCTTCGCTGATGGCTTTCGGCAGGTCTACATTTGTGGCACATACAATCCTCACGTTGGTCTTTTCAACCTTTGAGGAGCCTACTCTTATGTACTCTCCATTCTCAAGCACGCGCAGGAGACGGGCCTGCGTGGAGATGGGGAGTTCTCCCACCTCGTCGAGGAATATCGTGCCGCCGTCGGCTTCGCTGAAGTATCCCTTGCGCTCGCTTACTGCGTCCGTAAAGGCTCCTTTGACATGCCCGAAAAGTTCGGAGTCGATGGTGCCTTCGGGAATGGCTCCGCAGTTCACTGCAAAGTATTTTCCATGCTTGCGGACACTGTTCTGATGGATTATCTGCGGGAAATACTCCTTGCCGACTCCACTTTCTCCGGTAATGAGGGCTGTGAGGTCGGTCTTTGCCACTTGCATGGCTATGTCTATTGCTCTTAACAGTTCGGGGCTGTTTCCTATTATTCCGAACTGCTGTTTTATGCTTTGAATCTTGGGTAAATCCATGCTTTAGTAGTGTTCGTGTGTGTTTAACAACTCCGTGCGAAGATAATGCAATTTTTATAAACTACGCGATTTTACAGAGCTAAAATCAGAAGCTGTTTGAATTTTATTTCGGAATTATTTGAGAGCTATTTCAGAGTAGATTTTCTTTGTTATCTTGTAGGGAATAGCGGGCTATTTCCAAAAGATAACAAAGAAAAGATGCCTAAAATAGACTCAATCGACGCCAAACCGAACGCCATACAAGCTTGCTTGATATGGCTGAGGTGCGAAGGAGATAAACTCAGTTAAAGAAACCGAAACAAAGCCGCGAAGATAGAATACTTTTCCAATAAAAATCAAACAGTTTCTTAGAACGGGAAAAGCAACGGCAATACCAGCACCATCACCACGCCCATTATTATCTGCAACGGCAAACCTACTTTCACATAGTCCATAAATGTATATTGTCCCGCCGGCATCACAAGCGCGTTTGGCGGAGTGGAGAAAGGAGATGCGAAGCACATGCTTGCTCCGACCGTTACCGCAAAGAGGAAAGGTGTGGGGTCGACTCCCACCTGCATGGCACTGTGAAGGGCTATCGGAGCGAAAAGCAC
>CAYWIE010000050.1:0-19136 GCA_964458275.1 uncultured Bacteroidaceae bacterium | reverse complement strand
CGTCGTTTTTCTTCTTCTTTTTCAGCGGGTCGGCATAATATGATATTGTCTGATAGTCTATTGGCGGTATATTCAGATGTGCCCAATCGGGCATTTCCAATGTGAGCCAATATCTGTATGCCTGCAAACGGAACTCAAGAAGCCATTCAGGTTCTTTTTTCTTTGCCGAAATTAGTCTGACAACATCTTCGTTGAGTCCTTTTTCTATGATTTCTGTATTTACATTGCTGACAAAGCCATATTCATAGGCCTTATCGACAATCTTCTTGAATATGTTGTTACCTTTTTTCATTTAATTTCTTTCACCTCTTTTTTCACCTCGTCAAGAAATGACATTGAGAATTCTCGCATGGGTTTATATAACATAGAATTCTCTTGTGCTGTTCTGCCGAACAGCTTGTTTTCGTTGTCTATACTGTTTATTGCTGTAACTACTCCTACAAAAAGGAATGTTGTTATCAATGCGGTTAATGCTCCTCCAAGTATTCGATCAATAGTACCTAAAAGCACAAGTTTGAATAGCCATCTAATCAGCGATGCCAATAATTTGAAAAGCATAACTATGATGGCCAAAATGGAGACAAATCCGACGATACAGCATATCCACGGCTGCCAATCTGTCCATGCATGCAGTTTCTCACCTACAACAGAGTAGAACAATATAGCTTGGAGCAGGCCTATTACAATTCCTGCTCCAAGTGTCAGTTGTTCGACTATTCCTTTGTAGCATCCTATGGCAAAGCCTATTACCAATACTATCAGGAAAATCAAGTCTAAAGTGTTCATCTATTACAATTTCTGTTTCACTTCTATTTCCACGAAAGTTTCTATTATGTCTCCTACCTTGATGTCGTCGTTACCGTTGAGACTGATACCACATTCGTAGTTGACATTCACCTCTTTTACGTCTTCCTTGAAACGTTTGAGCGCTGCAAGACTTCCTGTAAAGATTACAATTCCATCGCGGATGAGGCGGGCACGGTCGGTACGTTTCACCTTTCCTTCGCGTACAAGACAGCCTGCAACTGTTCCAACCTTGCTGATGTGGAATGTTTCGCGTACTTCGATTGTTGCAGTAACCTCCTCTTTGAGTACGGGAGCGAGCATGCCTTCCATCGCAGCCTTTACCTCCTCGATGGCATCGTAGATGATAGAGTAGAGTCGTATATCCACTCCGTCCTGTTCTGCGAGTTTGCGTGCTGTTACCGAAGGACGCACCTGGAAGCCTACGATGATGGCATCTGATGCTGCTGCAAGGCTTACGTCAGACTCTGAAATCTGACCTACTGCCTTGTGTATCACGTTCACCTGAATTGACTCGGTGGAGAGTTTTATAAGCGAGTCGCTGAGTGCCTCGATTGAGCCGTCCACGTCGCCCTTGACAATGATGTTGAGTGTCTGGAAGTTTCCGAGTGCTATGCGGCGTCCCACTTCGTCGAGGGTAAGCATTTTTTGTGTGCGAAGTCCCTGCTCGCGTTGCAGTTGCTCGCGTTTTCCGGTTATTTCGCGTGCCTCACGCTCGCTCTCTACAATGTTGAAAGTGTCGCCTGCTGCGGGGGCGCCGTTGAGTCCGAGAATCAGAGCGGGCTCTGCGGGGTGTACCTCCTTGATGCGCTGGTTACGCTCGTTGAAGATGGCTTTTACCTTACCCCATTGTGTGCCTGCCACAACGATGTCTCCCACTTTCAGTGTTCCGTTCTGTACAAGTACGGTTGCAACATATCCGCGTCCTTTGTCAAGGGTTGACTCTATGACTGAACCGACTGCCTTGCGGTCGGGGTTTGCCTTGAGTTCGAGCAACTCCGCTTCGAGAAGTACCTTTTCCATAAGTTCGGGCACCCCGAGACCTTTCTTTGCAGATATGTCCTGAGACTGGTACTTTCCTCCCCAATCTTCAACAAGCAGGTTCATATTGGCAAGTTCCTCCTTGATGCGGTTGGGATCGGCGCTGGGCTTGTCGACCTTGTTGATTGCAAAGACAATGGGTACACCTGCTGCCATTGCGTGGTTGATGGCCTCTTTTGTCTGAGGCATCACGCTGTCGTCGGCAGCGATGATGATGATGGCAATGTCGGTTATCTTCGCTCCGCGGGCACGCATGGCTGTAAATGCTTCGTGACCGGGGGTGTCGAGGAATGTTATGCGCTTGCCGTTCTCCATCTTCACGTTGTAGGCACCGATGTGCTGGGTAATACCTCCTGCTTCACCCGCAATTACGTTTGATTTGCGTATATAGTCAAGCAATGAAGTTTTTCCGTGGTCTACGTGGCCCATGACTGTGATGATGGGGGCGCGGGGTACAAGGCTTTCTTCGTCGTCGGTCTCCTCTGCAATTGCATGTGATACCTCGGCGCTTACATATTCGGTTGTGAATCCGAATTCTTCGGCTACAAGGTTTATTGTCTCTGCATCGAGACGCTGGTTGATTGATACCATTATACCGATGCTCATGCAGGTGGCGATGACTTGTGTAACCGAGATGCTCATCATGCTTGCAAGCTCGTTTGCTGTTACGAACTCGGTGATTTTAAGCACCTTGCTCTGTTCCATTTCGCTGTTTTCCTGCATCTGCTGACGCTCGGCCGCCAATTCGCGCTTCTCTTTGCGGTATTTGGCTGCTTTGCCTTTACCGCGGTTGGTGAGACGTTCGAGTGTCTCTTTTATCTGCTTTGATACGTCCTCGTCGTTTACCTCGCTCTTGTCGTAGCGTTTGTGCTGGCGATCACGATCCTTGCGGCTGCCTTTGGATGCGTTGTCCTTGTTGCTTTGATTTCTGTTGTCGCCCCAATTATTGCCTTGCTGTTCGCGTGAAGGCTGGCTGTTGTTGCTTTGTATTGCAGCATCAATGTTTACACGCTGACCGCCGATACGTGCACGTTTCTTCTTCTTCTCGCCCTTGTCGGCATTCTCTCCGCTGTGTGGCTTACCGGAGTTCTCTCTTGCCTGCTTGCGCTGTTCTTCGCGTTGTTTGTCTTTCTCCTCGCGCTCCTTGCGCTTTTCCTCTTTGCTTTTCTTGCGAGGACGTGTAGACTGGTTGATTGAAGAGAGGTCGATGTGTCCAATGATATTCAATTTAGGACGCACCTCGTCCACTTGTGTCAGAGTGGGGGCAGCCTGTGCCGCTTCTTTTTTTACCGGTTCCTCTTTCTTGGGCTCTTCATTTTGGAGATTCTCTTTTTGAGGCTCTTTTGATGGCACGGCTTTTTCTTGAGGTTGCTCTTTCTTTTCTACCGGACGGACGGGGGCTTCGGCAACCTGTTTCTCTACAACTTCTGCTGTATTCTTTTCTTCGTTTTTAGGCTGCGGTTTTTCTTTTTTGGGAGCAGATGAATGACCTCCACGCTGTCCCAGAGCATCAAGATCTATGCGGCTGACTACTTTTATGCCGATTGCGGGACTGCTGGTCTTTTCGTTCTCTTTTTCCTCTGTTCTCGTCACTTCGGTCTTGGGCTGCTCGATTATTTTAGGAGCAGGTTTCTCCTCGGCAACAGGTTTTGTCTGCTGACGGGTGGTATCAGAAGATGCAGCTTTTGTCTTTTCCTTGTTCTGGCGCTCTTGGGTGAATTTGTCCGACTGAATGCGAAGATTCTTATCGGTACTGAATTCCTTGATGAGCAGATTGTATCCCTCTTCGGGTACAACCGCATTGGGGTTTTCTTCTATTTCGAAGTTATGTTTTTGCAGAAATTCGACTATCGTCGAAAGTCCTAAATTTAATTCTTTTTGTACTTTATTTAGTCTTATCTTCATTCGTCGGTGTGTTTTAGAAGCTGTTTAAATTTTATTTCGGGAAACCGAAACCAGCTTCGCAATGATAAAAATATTTTCCAATAAAATTCAAACAGCTTCTCGATTGTTACTCTTTGCTGCTATCCTCACTGTTGTCTTTGTCGTCCTCGAATTCTGCTCTTAAGATGCTGAGTATATTGTCTACTGTATCTTCTTCGAGGTCGGCTTTCTCTACAAGCATTTCGCGGGGTGCGCGCAATACTGCTTTTGCTGTGTCGAGACCAATCTTCTTGATAGCAGCAATTATCCACTCATCTATTTCATCTGAGAATTCTTCGATGTAAATGTCATCTTCCTGTGTGTCATTCTCGCGGTATACATCTATGGTATATTCGGTAAGCATACTTGCAAGCTTGATGTTCAAACCGTTTTTACCGATTGCCAACGATACCTCTTCGGGCTTCAGATAGACATCTGCGGTACGTTTGTCGTTGTTCAGATATACAGTGAATACCTTCGCCGGGCTTAAGGCACGCTTGATGAAGAGCTCTATGTTTGATGTGTAGTTGATGACATCAATATTCTCGTTTCTCAATTCGCGCACAATGCCGTGGATGCGCGAGCCTTTTACTCCGACGCATGCTCCTACAGGGTCGATGCGGTCATCATATGACTCTACTGCTATCTTTGCGCGCTCTCCTGGTATGCGGGCAATCTTTTTGATGGTGATGAGTCCGTCGTTGATTTCGGGAACTTCAAGCTCGAAGAGACGCTCAAGGAACATGGGAGAAGTACGACTGAGGATAATTTTTGGGTTGCCGTTGGGGTTGTCTACGCGAGCCACAACTGCGCGTACCATGTCGCCTTTGCGATAGAAGTCCGAAGGTATCTGCTCGCTTTTGGGGAGAATGAGTTCGTTTTTCTCGTCATCCATCAACAGTATCTCTTTCTTCCAGATCTGATATACTTCTGCCGAAACGATTTGACCGATTCGGGCTGTATACTTGTTGCAGAGACTGTCTTTTTCGAGTTCAAGAATCTTCGATGCCAATGTCTGGCGAAGATTAAGGATTACGCGACGGCCGAATTCTGCGAACTTGATAATTTCACTAACCTCTTCGCCAACCTCAAACGAGTCGTCAATCTGTTGAGCCTCACTCAATGATATCTCCATGTTGTCGTTCTTCACTTCGCCATCAGCCACAATGGTTCTGCGACGCTGTATCTCAAGGTCGCCACGGTCGGGGTTGACTATGATAGAGTAGTTCTCGTCGGTGCCATACATGTTCACCAACACTTTGCGGAAACTCTCTTCGAGTACGCTTATCATTGTTGTACGGTCGATGTTCTTCGACTCTTTAAACTCCTGAAATGTATCCAGCAGATTTATGGTTTCCTCTTTCTTTGCCATATTGTTATTTGAATTTTATTATATACTTTGTGTATTTAACTTCGTTGAATGCAAATTTGTATTCAACCTCGACAAGCTGGGGACGCTTTGCACCCTCCACCTTCTCCTTTTTACTTACAGCAATGGTAAAAGCCTCTTCATCTGCCGATTTGAGAATACCCTTAAGCTTCTTTCCCTCTTTGCTGAGAACTTCAACCTCTTTGCCTATGTGATTGATGTATTGCTGAACGACTTTGAAGGGTTGTCCCAATCCGGCTGAACCGACCTCCAACTCATAGTCTTCACTGTCGCGACTCAGTCCGGACTCAATATGCCGGCTCAAATCGGCACAATCTTCGATCCACACGCCTTCTGCATGATCAATTTCTACCGTGATTTTGTCGTCCTTGCCTATTGAAACATCTACCAGGAAATGCTCCTTGTCTTCGAGCCATTCATTAATAAGCTCTACAACTTTCTGTTTATCAATCATATAGATTTAATAATAATGTAATGAATTGTTTATGGTGTACAAAAAAGAGGGGCGTTCGTGCCCCTCAATTCTCATCATTTCACTTGCAAAGATAATAATATTATGTGAATTTGCAAAATCTCTGTGCAAAATCCGCACAAAATCTTGCTTAAACGCTGTATGGCAAGAAGCTGTTTCCCGGATGCAACATTTCAATCCTAAGTTTTAAAAGATGTTAATTGTCAGGTTGGGTTTGTGGGAATGCAACCTCTCTGCAACTCAAAAATAAAAATCAATTATATTTCATTGGCGAGTTCCACGTTAATGCCGTTCAACTTGTCAAGCCATAAAACAAAAAAATAGCTGCAATATGACACAATACCGATATTTGCATTTAAGTCCATTCCATGAAGCTGTCATCCGCCAATTATTATGCCCCAAATTTCTCTTTTAAGCGAATTTATTGTAACTTTGTAGACTAAATCCACGACAAAACAACATAAACATATTAGTCGGCATTGCATTTGACGAAAGAATCCGATGCTTGTTTACCATTGTAATTTGGATAGATTATAGTATAAAATATTTTATTTTTATGAGTAAAAAAATCGACATAAAATCCGTACTGAAGGATATCGAAGAATTTGATGATGTCATTGACAATTTGGAACATTCCGAAGAAAACGGCGAAGAATTTGAAATATCTGAAAACGAGCTCCCTATTTTGCCGTTGAGAGACAAGTTCCTGTTTCCAGGCATGGTGATGCCTGTAACTGTTACAAGAGACAGTTCTTTGAGATTGGTCAGAAAGAATTCAGACAGCAAGAACCTTGTCGCTGTTGCTTGTCAGAAAGACAGCAATATAGAATTTCCGGGACTTTATGACCTTTATCCCATTGGCGCATTGGCAAAGATTATGCAGGTGGTTGAATTGAACGAAGGCATTACAACCGTTCTGTTGCAGGGTGTAGGACGCGTCCGCCTTAAGGAGATAACCAGAATCAAGCCTTACCTTGTAGGAGAAGTTGAACAATTCAGCGACGTTGATGATTCCCAACTCAACACAGAGGAGTTCAAGGCGCTTTACGAATCGTGCAAAAAGACAGCAAGAAGGATGGTGATTAATCATCCCGATACATCGTACCGCGAAATGATTATGACACTGAGCCATGCTCCTGCGGAAACTTTCATAAGCAACCTATGTTCGGGCTGCAAGACCTCTCTCGACGAAAAATTCGAAATGATTAAGGCTGACTCGTTGATTGAGCGTGCATACAGACTGCTGAAACAGCTTAAAAGCGAGTATGCATATTCGAAGTTGCAGGATAAAATAGACAAACGGACACAAACCGTTCTCGACAAGCAGCAAAAAGAGTATTATCTCAATCAGCAGATAAAAAGCATTCAAGAGGAATTGGGAAATATCACTTCGCAGGATCAGGATGTTGAAGAGATGCTCAAAAAGGCTGAAACCAAGAAATGGAGCAAGGAGGTCCAGGAGGTGTTTGAAAAAGAGATTGCTAAATTGGAACGTCTCAACATGCAGTCTCCCGACTATAATGTACAGTTGAACTACCTGCAGGTGATGCTCAGTCTGCCGTGGGGCAAATGCACAGCCGACAATCTTGACATAAAGAATGCAAAGACGGTGCTCGACAGAGATCACTACGGCATGGACAAAGTAAAGGAGAGAATTCTCGAACACCTTGCCGTGATAAAGATGCGCGGCGACCTTAAGTCTCCTATCATCTGTCTCTACGGCCCTCCGGGAGTAGGAAAGACATCGCTCGGCTGTTCTATTGCAAGGGCACTGAAGCGAAAATATGTGCGCATGTCGCTCGGAGGCGTACACGACGAAGCTGAAATACGCGGACATCGCAAGACATACATCGGCGCTATGCCCGGACGTATTATTAAAGGTATTATTAAAGCCGGAAGCGACAATCCTGTCTTTGTGCTCGACGAAATTGACAAGGTGGGGCAGAACTCTATTCACGGCGACCCCTCGTCGGCGTTGCTCGAAGTGCTCGACCCTGAGCAGAACACCGCATTCCACGACAATTTCCTCGATGTGGAGTATGACCTTTCGAAAGTGATGTTCATTGCCACAGCAAACAATCTGAACACGATACCTCCCGCTCTTCTCGACCGCATGGAGGTTATAGAGGTAAGCGGATACATTACAGAAGAAAAGATAGAGATTGCACGTCGCCACCTCATTCCCGACGAGATGAAACGCAACGGCATTGAAGACGAAAAAGTCGCTATACGCAAGAATGTCATTGCGGCCTTGATTGATAATTACACACGCGAATCAGGTGTACGTGAACTCAAGAAGAAAATCAGCAAGATCTGCCGTCGCATTGCATACCAGCGTGCATGTTACGACGAAGTGAAGTATCCGGTGCTGAAGCCCGAACATCTTGCCGAGATTTTAGGACCGCAGGAATTTTCACGCGAGACCTATCAAGGCAACAATTACGCAGGCGTCGTTATCGGTCTTGCCTGGACGGCAGCCGGTGGAGACATTCTGTATATAGAGACCAGCCTCAGCCGTGGCAGAAATTCCAGAGTAACACTTACCGGCAATCTTGGCGATGTAATGAAGGAGTCGGCAATGCTGGCATTGGAATATGTGAAATCGCACGCTTCGCAACTCGGTATTCCCGTATCGGTATTCGAAAAATGGAACATCCACCTTCATGTACCTGAAGGCGCTATTCCCAAAGATGGTCCTTCAGCGGGCATAACAATGGTAACAGCGATAGCGTCGGCGTTTACACAGCGCCGTATTAAGGCAAGCCTTGCAATGACCGGCGAAATAACATTGCGCGGCAAAGTGCTGTCCGTAGGCGGTATCAAAGAAAAGATACTTGCAGCAAAGAGAGCCGGAATAAAAGAGATAATACTCTGTGCCGAGAACAAGCGCGACATAGACAACATTCCCGAAGAGTATCTTAAAGGTCTGGTATTCCACTATGTTGACGATATTTCAGAGGTGCTGGATATTGCTCTGCTCGACAAAAAAGTTGACAATCCATTAAATTTGGAAGAAGGTGAAATTTGATTTGATACACACAGACACCGGCTCCGATGCAAGAGCAGGACTCTTGCATACGGCGCACGGTGTAATAGAGACTCCGATATTCATGCCTGTCGGCACAGTAGGTTCTGTAAAGGCAGTACAGATGCCTGAACTTGCAACAGACATAAAGGCGCAGATAATATTGGGCAATACTTACCATCTTTATCTGCGTCCGGGACTTGATGTCCTGAAGAATGCCGGAGGTCTGCATAAGTTCAACAGTTGGGAGCGTCCCATCCTCACAGACAGTGGAGGATTCCAGGTGTTCTCTCTCAAAGATATAAGAAAACTGCGCGAGGAGGGAGTAGAGTTCCGTTCGCACATAGATGGTTCGAAACACTTTTTTTCTCCCGAACGTGTGATGGACATTGAACGTACAATCGGTGCAGATATAATGATGGCATTCGACGAATGTCCTCCCGGAGATTCCGACTACAACTATGCCAAACGTTCGATGGAACTTACACATCGTTGGCTCGACCGTTGCATAGCCCGACTCGACGAGACGGAACCTATGTATGGATACGAGCAGGCTCTCTTTCCTATAGTGCAGGGATGTGTCTACCCCGACTTGCGTCGCCGCTCGGCGGAGTATATTGCATCGAAAGAGTGTGCAGGCAATGCCATCGGCGGTCTTGCTGTGGGCGAGCCGACAGAAAAGATGTACGAAATGATTGAGGTGGTAAACGGAATTCTGCCAAAAGATAAACCACGTTATCTGATGGGCGTCGGAACGCCTGCCAATATTCTCGAAGGAATAGAGAGAGGAGTGGATATGTTCGACTGTGTAATGCCTACCCGCAACGGACGCAACGGCATGCTGTTTACAAAGAACGGCATAATGAACATGCGCAACGAGAAGTGGAAACAGGACTTCTCGCCCATAGAGGAAGATGGCGCGTCTTATGTCGACAGGATGTACAGCCGTGCCTATCTGCGTCATCTCTTTGTGGCAGACGAACTGTTGGCATTGCAGATAGCATCGTTGCACAACCTCGCATTCTACGTGTGGCTCACAGGCGAAGCACGCAAACATATACTGCTCGACGATTATGCTGCATGGAAGAGGGAGATGCTGGAGAGAGTAACCCGCAGACTGTAAGAATTAAAGCCGACTATGAAAAATATCAGGAGCCTTTTCATCAAGAAACTTGATTGGTATATAATAACCAAATTCTTAGGAACATACTTCTTTGCCATAGCATTGATCATTTCCATCATTGTAGTCTTCGACTACAATGAGAACATAGATAAATTCTCGAACTACAATGCACCGTTAAATGCAATAGTATTCGACTATTATCTGAACTTTGTTCCCTATTACTCGAACATGTTCAGTGCTCTGTTTGTGTTTATTGCCGTCATATATTTCACCTCGAAGCTCGCCGACAATTCCGAAATCATTGCAGCGTTTGCATCGGGTGTGAGCTTTAAGCGGTTGCTTCGCCCATATATGATATCGGCAGGCATAATTGCTGTGATAACATATATTCTCGGAGCCTACATAATACCGCAGGGCAGCCAGCGGCGCATTGACTTCGAAGTGCAATACAAGGGCAAGGAACAGGTTGAATCGGCGCGGAACATACAGCTCGAAATAGACGACAATACCATCGCATACATCGAGCGCTACGAAAGCCGTAACAAGACAGGCTACCGCTTTTCGCTCGACAAGTTCGACGACAAGCGCCTGGTCTCACACATGACAGCCCGCACCATCACCTATCATCCCGAAGAACAGTATAAATGGACAGCAAAAGGATGGACAATCAGAGAACTATATAACGACAAAGAGGTAATACGCTCCAATATGCGTCAGCCGCTCGACACGATAATAAAATTCCAGCCGAGCGACTTTCTCATAACTCTGGGTATGCAGGAGACCATGACGAGTCCCGAACTGAAAGCATACATCAAGCATCAGAAATCAAGAGGAATGGCAAATGTGAAGGAGTTCGAGGTCGAATATCACAAACGCATAGCTATGTCGTTTGCGGCATTTATCCTGACAATAATAGGCGCCTCCCTATCATCGAAAAAGACAAAAGGCGGCATGGGACTCTCGCTCGGAATAGGACTGGGACTCAGTTTCTCATACATACTTTTCCAGACAATATCTTCGACCTTTGCCCTCAATGGAAATACCCCGGTGATTCTTGCAGTATGGCTCCCGAATATCCTGTACAGTTTCATAGCCGCATATCTCTATTGGAAAGCTCCTAAATAAGACTACAATGGACTTTTACGAATTCGATTTTGAAGACGAGGTGCTTGATGCCCTCGATGCAATGAACTTCATAGAGTGCACCCCTATACAAGAAAAGACAATAACGCCCCTTATGCAGGGGCACGACCTTATAGGCGTAGCACAGACAGGCACAGGAAAAACAGCGGCATATCTCTTGCCCGTGCTTAACAAGCTCTGCCGCGACGAGTATCCCGAAAATGCCATCAACTGCATAATAATGGCACCAACACGCGAGCTTGCACAGCAGATAGACCGTCAGCTTGAGGGATTCACGTACTTCATGAACGTATCGAGTGTCGCCGTTTACGGTGGCAACGACGGAGTGCGATACGGTCAGGAACTGAAAGGAATGACATTGGGAGCCGATATTCTTGTAGCCACTCCCGGCAGGCTCATCTCGCACATAAATCTGGGAAATGTAGACCTTTCCAAAGTCTCATTTTTCATCCTCGACGAAGCCGACCGCATGCTCGACATGGGATTCTACAACGACATCATGACCATCGCCAAGCAGCTTCCTGCCGAACGTCAGACAATGCTATTCTCGGCAACCATGCCTGAGGAGATACGAAAGCTTGCAAAAAACATACTTAAGGACCCTGTCCAGGTAACACTCTCTCTTGCAAAACCAGCAGACGGCATCACCCAGCAGGCATACATCTGCCACGAAGCACAAAAGATAGGAATCATCAAAGATATATTCTCAAAGGAGAGTGCCGAACGAGTAATACTTTTTGTCTCCAAGAAGAGCAAAGTCCGCGAAGTGGCAACAGCTTTGCGGCGCATGGGACTGAATGTGGGTGAAATGCACAGCGACCTCACACAAAGCGAACGCGACGAAATGATGTTCCTTTACAAGAGCCGCAAAATAGATCTGCTTGTAGCCACCGACATTCTTGCACGCGGAATAGACATCGACGACATACGCATAGTGATAAACTACGATGTGCCTGGCGATTGCGACGATTATATCCATAGAGTAGGGCGCACAGCCCGTGCAAACAACACCGGTCGTGGAATCACCCTTGTAAGCGTCAACGACCAACAGGCTTTCGGACGCATAGAAAAGTTCATCGGCAAACCTATCGACAAGATAGCGTTGCCCTCAGGACTGGGCGAAGCACCCGAATATAACCCGCAGAAACCCACGAAAAGCAATCGTCGTCCGCACTCTTCAAGAAACGGCAAAGGAGGAGGCAAAAGACGTAGCGGAACGCATGCCGGCAAGAATGGGAAAAAGAGCAATAAAGCATCAGCAAATACCGAACCTAAGGCAAAACCTTCTGCAAAAAAGCAAAATAAACCACAAACAATAAAAGAAAAACATTAAAAAGGAAAAATGATGAAAAAGATTTTTTTCTCACTATTTGCAGTGCTCTTCACCTTCATTGCCTATGCGCAGGAGCAACCGAGAGCCGAGTATCCCCGTCCACAGTTTGAACGTCAGGACTGGGTCAATCTTAATGGCCAGTGGAGTTACACCTTCGATATGGTTGGTTCCGGACTGGAACAGAAACTTTACGAGAGCAAAGGCTTCGACGGAAAGATTATAGTGCCTTTCTGCCCGGAAAGCAAATTGTCAGGCGTACAATACACGGATTTCATAACCAATATCTGGTATCAACGTACAATTACCATGCCGGAAGCATGGGCAGGACGCAACGTCAAACTCAATTTCGGTGCAGTATATTACAACTCAGAGATTTACATCGACGGTCGTTTGGCAGGCCGTCACTTCGGTGGCAGCACATCGTTCGCCATTGACGTAACCAAATTCATATCCGACGGCAAACCTCACTCGTTGGTGGTACATGCCTATAGTGATACCCGTACTGCAAAGCAGCCTGCCGGAAAGCAGAATATGCGCTATGCTCCTTTTGAGTGCATGTATACACGTACTACAGGTATCTGGCAGACAGTATGGATGGAGCCTGTGGCACAAAATGCCATTGAACGTACACAGGTTACAACCGACATTGACCAGAATATGATTATAGTGCAGCCTAAGTTCTATCCCCAGACAAAAGGTACTTTTACAGTTACTGTAAAGGATGGCAAAAAGGTGGTAGCTACAAAGACTGTTCCCGCATACGACGGAACAAATGTAGTGCTTCCCATTAAAAAGCCCAAACTCTGGAGCCCCTCATCGCCTTTCCTCTATGATGTTGTATATGAGGTTAAAGACAATCAAGGAAAGACCACCGACATTGTAAACTCATACATTGGAATGAGAAAAATACATGTAGAGGGTAACAAGGTCTATCTTAACAACCAACCCTTCTACCAGCGATTGGTACTCGACCAAGGTTTCTACCCCGACGGTATATGGACAGCTCCCAGCGATGCCGATCTCAAACGCGACATTGAACTGTCTATGGCAGCCGGTTTTAACGGTGCACGTCTGCATCAGAAAGTGTTCGAAGAACGCTTCCACTATTGGGCCGACAAGCTCGGTTACATCACTTGGGGCGAAGCTCCCTCTTGGGGTATGAATGCAAACGATCCTGAAGTTGCGCGCAACTTCATGAGCGAATGGGCTGAAGAGATTATCCGTGACCGCAACCACCCCTCAATCGTTACTTGGACTCCTATGAACGAGGAGTGGTGGCCCGATCGCGTACAGTACCCCCGTTTCGTCTGCGACCTTTATGACATGACAAAGGCTCTGGATCCCACACGTCCCGTATGCACAGTCAGCGGTGGTGTCAACATAAAGAGCGACATCTGGAGTACACACAATTATGAGCAGGATCCCAAAAAACTCACTGATGCCATATATAACGGTGAACGTTGGTTCCAGACTCCCAACTATGTGCAGGGTGTTCCCCGCATGAACGTAGGTTTCAACCGTGCCAAAGACAACAACCTCTACGAATTCCCCAAATACGAAAAACCCGACATGCCTTACATCCTTGACGAATTCGGCGGTATCAAGTGGGTGAAAGGTCAGGATAAAAAGACTGGCAACAGCCAGCAGTCATGGGGCTACGGTGCTCCTCCTCATTCACTCGAAGAGTTCTACAGCAGACTGGAAGGTCAGGTAGATGGACTCATGAGTATTGCAGAGAATGTCTGGGGATACTGCTATACACAGCTTACAGATGTAGAACAAGAACAGAATGGTATCTATTTCTACGACCGTTCGGCTAAGTTCGATATGAAACGCATCAAGGCAATCTTCAGCAAACGTCCTGCAACAAGCAAGGAATAACAAAAGGAAGGTACTGAAACTGTTTGAGGTGGTTGGAGAGTAATTCTCCGGCCACCTTATTCTTTTGAGGAATTGCATGAATTCTTCAAAAGAATATAGTATATTTGTAATTAATGCTAAAATCTGCAAATAAACGATTTATATATGAAAAAACATTTGTTACTGACACTGTCAACAATGCTCTGTTGCATGCTCGCATGGGGGCAGTATGTTAAACCTGAGGCGGGAAAAGTCTATCGCATCTTCGCTCCCGGAAGATATTATAATTGCATGGCAGCCAATTATAAAGCAAACATCATCGAGACTCTCCCAAAAAGTGATAATGCCTATGAACAGATGTGGATACTCGAAAAAGCCGGTACAAACAGCGTCTACATAAAAAACGGACTGACCGGAAAATATGTACAATATGCCACACAAATGTCTGAATTGTTTAAAATGACAGACACTCCAAAAGAGTTTTTCATTAAAGAGAACAAATACAACAGCGGATACTACAACGTATTGACATCATCAAACGGAACACGCGGTTTCCATGCCAGCCCCTCAAACAAACTGGTTGTCTGGACATCGACGACCACAAGCGGCGAACCGAGTGCATCTGAATGGCTGTTCGAAGATGCAGCTGTCAGTCTCAGCGAGCTTGCCGAACAACAGGAAAAATTCTATCAAAAGCAAGAAATCATAAAAAACAGCGACAAATACGAGGCAATACTTGCCGAAATGTTTACCGACCGTTCATGCAGCGAACTCAAAGAGACATACGCAAGCATGAGTGACAGTGAACTCATGGAATCCGCAAAAGAACTCCCCGTATCGCTTCGCGATATGGCTTTGAAGATAAAGAACGGAACTTGGGGCAAACGCGAAAAAGAGTTCCGCATAAGAGAGTACAAGCCATATTCGGATGCAGACGCATGGTACAAGATACTTCAGACCAACCAATACTCCAGACTTAACAATCCCACAGGAATTTATGGTAACGGGCACGAACTGCTCTACATATTCGTAGAGGGAGAAATCAAAGAGGGGGCGTTCCTTGGAATCGAAGAGATTCTAAGCACAAACACCAGCGGTACTCTCGACACACTTAAATTGGGGCTCAACATAGTCCCTGTAAGTTTTAACCTCTCAAGCCTCTTCGTGCGTTACGATGTAAATACTCACAATAGCGGTAAAGTCCTTGCCGACTATCCTGATATAAAAATCCACATAGAGAACGGAGTTGTCAACGGCTTCTTCGAGAAAGGCGTGCACACCGATGCCGATTGGAGGGATATTACACAGAATCTCGCAACCCATCCAGTAATTCAAGTAAAGGGAGAACGCAATCTCTACCATATGGAGAAAAAATGGATTACGGCAGACAACTGTTGCAAAAACACCATAACCGATGCCATCGGATGGTGGGACGATATGCTCAAATGGGACCACGAACTCATGGGCTGGGATAAAGGCATCTTCGGGGTCAAGTTCAACAACCTGCACTGTGCTATCACACTCGACGATGATAAGACCTACATGGCATCAACAGGTTACCGTACACAATATGGCGTAAAATACATATACAAGATACTGAACTACGAATCATTGATGTCCAATCACGACAATGTATGGGGACCCGGACACGAAGTCGGACACTTCAACCAAGCCGCAATCGAGGTAATGGGTACAGGAGAAATCAGCGCAAACTTTTATGCAAACTTCACCATGTACAAGATGGGAAAATATATGTCGCGCGGAGATTCACTCGGCGTACTTGTCAACGATTTTGCGCAGAACAAATGCTGGACAAGCATGCTCGGAGAGAGTAAAATGAGAATGTGGTGGCAGCTCTATCTCTACTTCCACGTGGCAGGCAACGACACAGAATTCTACCCGAAACTGTTTGCTCTCTTGCGCGAAGACGGCATAGACACATCGCTCACGCATGTACAAGGCGACAAAGACATTCTACACTTTGCTGAAAAATGTTGCGAAGCTGCGAATATGGACCTTACTGAATTTTTCAAAGTATGGGGATTCTTCCATCCCATTGACCGTTTGCTCGGTAAAGAATTCTTTCAGAAAGACCTTACCATCACACAAGCGATGCTCAACAAGACACTTGCAAAGATGGCATCATATAGCCGCAAGGCACCTGCAATTGAGTTTATCGAAGACCGCATCGAGCCCATGCCACGTACAGATGGCGGCAGTGGCAACCGCATTAAGAGTGTCTTTTCGGTAGGGCAGTGTGGCGACGTGGGACAATACACATATTATGCTCCGGGCAACACTCCCGAAGCAGTCGGATACAGCTACACCAAAGTCGGAAAGAGCATAATCATAGAGAAGGGCAGCGGAGGCGTAGGCTTCAAAGTCTACAACGGTAAAGGCGAATACAAGGCTATGTCCAACAAACTGAAGTTCACCATCCCTGAGGCACTTGCCATCGATTCCGGTCTCAGGATAGTAGCAGCCGAAGGCGATGGCGACGAAGTTGAACTTCTCCCATTCGCAAAGAGTGGCGAAAGCGCACAGAGAACCGCTCTCAAACATGCGCTCAAGGTTATCGACTACTACGTGAAATTTACCGACAAAAACGGAATGAAAGTCGGATATTACCGTCCAAGCAAAATGGTGCGCCTTAACGAACTCAAAGATTCGGCACGCTCTGCCATAGAGAACAACGACCAGAGCGTACACACATTCGGCGAATACCTTACACTCATCGACAACGAATTGTGCAGGATATACAGTTCTAACTCGGTAATAAAAATAAAGCCTCTCGACTACTACACGCTTCAGTCGAAGAGCAGCTCAATAACTTCATTGAGCGCGTCAACCTCAGGATTGAGCATGACAAAGAGCGGAAATTCGCTGGAGAACAAGAAATGGGCTTTCGTAACAGACGATGACAGCCTCTACCGCATAAAGACCAAAAACGGCATCTACATCGCAAGCATGCCCAAAGACCAGCCTGCGACTGTTACAACCAACGCAAGCGAAGCCGCAAAATTCAGGGTTGTGTCATTGGAAAACGGATACATGTACATGGAGCTCGACAACGTCCACTACGGAAGTATGGGAGTGAACTCTGACAACAAAATCGTAGGTAAAGATTTCAGGTCAGAAGATAGCTGGTGGATAATCAAAAGAATAGAGAATAACCAGACAGCCCATGACGCCGAACTGCTTGACAAGACCATTGCAACAGCCGACAGCATTATTGCAGAAATTCTTGATACCAACAACTTATAAATGACAATTATGTTATAAACAGCGGCATCTATGCTAAGAGCAACAACCTGATGGAACTTGTCAAGGAACTTGTAACCGACAACAACAATGCAAAAGAGATATTGACGGCGGAAATTACCGAAGATTACGGTAGCACAGCCGAAAGACTTAAAGCAACAATAGATACTGTTACAGCTGCATATGCAGTAATTCCGCAATACCCCTCAAACGAGAAAAACGGCAAGATTGTATGGTACTACATACAACGTAACGAAAGCAACGAATATCTCACTGTTGAACGTTCTACAAAAAGATACATCAACTATCTTATGCACACCGAAACCACAAAAGAGAATAGTGATGATTATATGCTGTGGGCATTCCTCCCCACCGGCAGCGAGAACGAATATTACATATTCAATGCCGGCAGCGGCTGTGCCCTCTTCGGAAAGTCCTATCTTGAGGCAATGGGTGGTGGCGAAGCAAAGCCTTACACTCTCTCACTCGACACAGCCAGACAATCATTCACCATCAGTGATGACAACAGTTATATTTATGGTTCGGGTACATATCCCAAGTTAAACACCAAAGCCAATTACTACCGTTTGGAAAAAGCATTCGAAAGCGATATTGCCATTCTTGCCTCAACCGATGGCGAAAGTTATGGAAGAAAAGCATACGGTAAGCCTATGACTGAGGAGAGCAACGTATATGTTTGCGGAACAGCAAATGCAACATTCGTAGACCTCAGAGACAACAACGATGCAACACTTATAATAGAGAAATGCAGACAGCAGTTGGGGGCAAGCAACACCGTCTATTATACAAGTCTCGATGCTGAGAGTGCAGCAGCCGCAGGCAGCAACGTTGTAGACAAAAACGGAATATGCCAAGAGATGAACATTAACAACGAATCTGCATATTATATTCCCGAAAGTTTCACTGCATCAGAGGTTACATATACAGACAAAAACAGTGCCGGCGATAATATAATCCCCATTATGTTACCGTTTGTCCCCACAAACAGAATTGTTACATCATCCCCGTCATGTTTCAGCAAGACAGACGTTGCAAACATACTTACATTGGCATACACCAAGTTTGAGAAAAACACTCCCATGTTTGCAATTGCCGACGGTAAGAGTATAAACGCTACTGCAACAAACGTAACGATAGAAGCAAGCGTCAAGGAGGACCGAACAACCGACTATCTGCTTATGTCCTACGTTGGAACAAGCTACAAAATAAGTACATACTTATATAATAATGGCAAATACACCAAGAGCGTCCAAGCCGGGACTTTGGCTCCGTTCGAAATAAACATTAAAGCTTTACCGGGTTCAACCAACAGTGTAAGCAACATAGAACTTTATTACGATGAGTCGACCGGTATCGATAATATTGAGAAAGAAGATACTGAAAATGCCATCTACGACCTTACGGGTCGCAAGATAGAAAAGATAATTGCTCCCGGTATCTACATTGTCAATAAGAAAAAGGTAGTCATAAGGGAGGTTCTATAAAAGATTATTGGTATCCTGTAAAAGTTTATTTTACCGGATACCAATATAATACTTTATTCTACCAAACATTACAATCCTTTTCCAACTCTCTGAATATATGCAAGATACCCAAGTCGTTTTCTGGTTCTGTTGTTCAACTTGTTCTCCACCAACTGACAAATTTATCGATTATTTCACTGATGGCACTTGCGCTTGTACCTACTACCTTTCCTCTATAAATCAATATGTCAATCCTTCCGACAATATGGCATTAGGC
>CAYWIE010000049.1:0-20002 GCA_964458275.1 uncultured Bacteroidaceae bacterium | reverse complement strand
CATCGTCGCCCCAGTTGAGCATATAGCGGGTGTAGGCACGAATTTCGTAATAGCCAGAGAGCAGCGAGGGCTTAAGCTCAAATTCGCCGTTACACGTTCCTTTTTCGTCTAATTTGAACTTTTTTGTTTCAACCACATAGCCTTCGGGTGCGCACAGCTCAACGTACAGCACCTTGCTCTGCGGAGCTGTGATGTTCGCGCCATTGCCGCCCACACAATATGCTTTGAACCACATTGTCTCGCCAAGATAATAACCGTTGTTGTCAAAGTGGAGATACACACGTTCCTGTGGCAATGCGCGGCCGGTGATTATGCTTTTAAGTACAAGGGTGTCGAGAGAATTTTCTGCTGCATAGGAGAAAAGAGCAACAAAAAGCAATAGTGCGGTATGTAGAAGTTTGCGTAGCATGGTTGTAAAATATCAGGTTATACACATGCCACAAAAATAATATACAAATATTTTAAAAACAGGGGGAAAATCCCTAATAAAATGGGGAAATCCCCTAAAGTTCAGGAGGGATTTCCCCATTTTATGCGATATACATCTGTTTTCAAGGCTTTTTCTTGAGATACAGAATATCGTTTATGGAATTTGCCGTATTTGTATTCAGTGAACGGAAAAGCATCGCCGAATCAGGTTTTACTGCATCGAACCACCGCGCTGTCAATGCCGTAACAAGATAGCCGGATGCAAGAGTGCCGAGCGTATCTTCTTGCGAATCGTCCCAATTTGCAGGCAACGACAGCAGAAACTCGGCACCGGAGCCACTCACAGACATGCGGGCAAACGGTTGCAGAATTTGCAAAAGCTCGTCGAGCGAAGCAATCCACAAGGGTTCCACTCTCTGCGCGTCATCTTCGGTGTATGCAATATTCACGCCATTCTCGCTCTTCAGCGCCAAAAGTGCTGTATTGCGGTGCATGCCATCCACTATACTCTCCTTGTCAATCTTTATTGTCATAAGGTTCTGTTTTTATGTCTCCAATATCTTTACAAGAGTAAACTCACTGCGACAGACAAGCTTTAAATGTTGTCCTTCCATTACCCCCAACAGTGTAATTTCACACTTCTCGTCGTCCATTGCAAAATCATCATGGAATAGATACTCCTCCACTCCGTCTATACTCACATGGACCTCGACAGGATAGGGACCGCACTTATGCACACGTACTCTCATGTCTCCACCCTTGCCAACGATAGGAACTGTTTCCCATCGGGTGCCATTTTTTGCAAAAGAAACATTTTCTGCTGACATATTTCATTGATTTTTACTATATTACACAACTATTTCTCGTTATTACACAGTGCAGATGCAAGACTCAGAAAGACATTTGCCGTATCATGCTTTTCGTAGACATTGTACAGGAGTGCCGCACACTGGTAGGCTACAGCTTTCAACAGCGACTCGTCTCCACCCGAAAGTCCCTTCGAAGCATTGTAACGCGCTTCGTAGAGAAGCGACTCTACCGCAGAGGAAGCGTTTGCCGGATAGAGCGTCAAGGTCATACGGCCGGAAACATTCACTCCCTCTACACAAACAGGAGAGAAATTCCCTGTACGCATATATTTGTCGCTCTGCAATGCAGCAATGAGGCTTCCGATGGGGTAACTTTTTGTGCAGGGACGCTTCCACGAATCAAGTTTCAACGAAACAAGTCTTATATAATCATCGGGAAGCTCAACAACAGCACCGCCGTCGTCTGTGGCCTCGACCGTGCAATCGGCAAGGGATTTCGGATTAAGTACCCCCTGGACCTTATTCATCTGAATAAAAAGCACCGCTTCGGGCAAAAGGGCAGATATATGTTTGTCAAGAAGCAATGTGTCATCGGTTATCAACGACAAACTATCCTCTTCTGCCTCGTTGAGCAATGCACGCACCTTCTTTACAAGTTCGCTCTCGGATATCATAACCAATTAGGGAAAGAGACTCCACACTCATCAGCCTTTCTGCGCACGGCAGCCTTGTTCTGCAATTCGGACAAAGGAACAGAATAAGGTTCAGCCATGAGCACTGTACGCGCCTGCTGCACATTTGTAACATCGGTATATACAGCTGATGCTTCGCCCTCTGCGGCTGCATCATCCTCCTTTGCCGACACGGCACAAGCACATTCAACACTCTCCACTGCGCCTATAGTTATTTCGCCTTTGCGGAATTGTTCGCTGCCCTCGATAGCCTTCTGATAAAGAGGATTGTCGGTAACGTAGAATGCAGGAGTCATACCCGCCGAGTTTATCGAACCGCCGGTGAACTCTACTCTCAGCATAGCATTGCCGACTCTGAAGTAACAGCTTCTTTCTATCTGCCCTTTAATTTCGTATGTGATTTTCTTTTTCATTTTTTAAACTAAAAAAGCACCGCAGCTCCGCAATAACATTAACAAATGGATTTATATCAAACATGGAACTGCGGTGCACAATTAATAATATGGAAATGTTACTATGCTGCCAGAATTTCGCCAGTGAATTCTATCCAGCTGCTGCCTGTGTATGTAACCACAGTGCCTGCAGTAAACCACAATGTGGTGCCATCGCTTTTGTAGACATCGGCTGTGAGGATTACAACATCATTTACCGCAGGGGTTGAGGGAAGCGCATCGGCACTTGTTACGTGTGAAGCGCCGGGTATTGCACGCGAAGCGGCAGAAGCACCGTTCACCCAGATGTGAGAGTAACCCTTAAGACAGAGACAGTCGATTGTCATCACAACCTCACGTTTTGCCTCTTCGCCCTCCACATTCTCGCTCTTGCAATCCTCGTTCTTCATCCAATAACGGACAAGACCGTTCTCGTCTATAAGACCGCCGCAATGAGAATAGCCGAGCGCATCGAGTGTGGGATCGTGAACAAGAGATATGTCGCCGAATACTGTATGGATTTTAGAGCACTCTATTCCAAAGACAGTGCTGCCGCCCATAGTGATGTTCTTATGCAGAGTGAGGTCTATTTTCTGAATATCGTTAAGCAACTGCTTGCCCAACAGCCACACAGCCTTCTTAGAGCAATTGTAACCGGTGAATTTGACCATTGAAAGGTTGATAAGGTCGGCAAATGTGATGGTAGAAGAGAGGTCGTATTGACGTTTGAACTGCCAACGCAGACCTTTTGAGAAATAGTCCCACTGATAACCCATTGCTGCATCCATTGCCTGCACCTTGAACTTGCCGGGCTGACCTACCCACGCTGTGCGACAGCTCTCAAGGCGGAACTGTCGGAGCACCGCTTCGGCAATCTGATTGCGGCTGAAGGGTATGCGCTTCTTCTGTGCCTTGAAGTAATCACTCACAATGCTGTTGCACAGCTGCTTCTGCAAATACATGCGTTCGGGAACGGGGACAATTGTGCTGGGAGCAATGAACTTCTGTGTCTCATATGCAGCAGAAGAGAGCAGAATTATCTCGGTACCGGCGGGGATAGTGGGTACCACACAATAGTCATCGGTCGAGTTCACCTTAGGACCGTTGACTGCCATTGCGATGGGCGCTTCGGTTGTGCTGTTCTTGCCCACGAAGAAGAGCATGAGGTCGACACCGGGAAGTTCTGTCTGACCGGTTGTGTCGTAACCGTTTACCCCCTTACAGATGGCTGTGTAGTACTCCTGGAAAATCTTGCGGTCGCCTGTGGTAGCAAAAGGAATCTCAGCGCGTGTGGCACTGATGCCCTTGTACTCCGAACTTGTATAGGCCTTAGAACGCTTCTCGTCGATGAGGTAATGGTCCACCTCGAAAGAGGTTACAGGCACCTGACGGGTAATTGAGCGCTTGATAGTGTCGATGATGCTCTCATCGCTCGCAACCTTCACTATTTCGGAATCAATCTCAGGCTGAATGAATCCGTCACCAAGTTCCGAAGCATTTGAAACGGTTGTTGCAGCACCGGGACCTTGAGTGGGACGCCCTGTGATACCCGCCGAAGCGGACATTCCGGGAGAGACTACCGTTGCCATTGCCATGATTACCGAACCGCTGCTCTCCTCAAAGAAAAGGAGCGCGAGACTTACCAATGAAAGAAGAACAAACATGGGATTCTTCTTAATAAACATAATTGCTTTCATAAATTAAAAATTAGTTATTAATAAATTAATTGAGTTTCTAAGCATTGAGAGCCGCATCTATAAGAGAATTGCCCTTAGAACGTCTGCCATTGCCTGTCGCAGGCGCCACACTGTTCATGTTCTTGGGCAATCCGTCGCCGAAATTCTCCTGCATACGACGAATGCTGGTATTTCGCCCTTTGATGTTTCCAGCCTGGAAAGCGTCCTCGACATCCTGTTCATATGTTACAGCATGGTCGAGAGCAAGACAGACCTCAGGCGAATAATAGCCCGAAAGGATGGGGAACACCAGCTGTTCCCACACACAGTCGAGGAACTGTGCAGGGTCGTAACCGCGCTCTTTGCAGAACTGCTCTATGACAGGACGGCTCGCTTCGAGATTGTCCTCATAGCTGCGGCGATTGCGTGCAAGTTCCAATGCCTCTTTGCGGCGTTCTTCGTCCATCATCATCATCTCTTCGTACTCAGGGGTACCCTCTTCATAGTCGAGGAACGATTTTCCGTAATAACGCGCCATTGCCGCATGAGCATTGCGCTTGCCGTTGACAACATCGGCAAACAGCTGCGCAAGTCGCGGATCTTCGCCAAGAATAGATGCCAATTGCAGATTCTGTTCAACGTTGCGGTAAAAGAAATCCTTCAACTTCTTCTGCGACTGCGCATCGTCGAGCCGGAAATCGCTACCGAAATACTCTTTTAAACTCTCTTCGAGGTCGGCATAGGAAGAGGAATTCACTCCCCCATCTTCTTCGTTGGCGGCAATACTGTTCACCACACCTTGAGTGCCATTCTGCATGGTTGCAGAGACCATTTCCTGATTTTGATAGTTTTTGTTCATTTCTACTTTAATTTTAAATCCGTCGGCAAAGTAAAGGCAGAAAGCGAAGTTTGAGGTTGCAGAATTATCACTTCCCGAATGTAGAAAAATTACTTTTTATTGAAACTGAAAAAATTATACACTCCTTACGCGCGAACATTGATAGAGCTGATGCCGACGCTTTGTCAGCTCAGAAAAAATTATGTTAATTCTGCAACCCAATTCGGATTTTTTGATTATATTTTTGTACTCAAAAAACGAGTATGGAAACAAAAACAGGAAACAGCGCCATTGGCGAATTGCGCAAAAAAGCCATTGTTGAAACATTTTTTGAAACCCTAAAAAACAGTCGCAAATCAGACCCGTTCGCAACTCTTGAAAAAGTTATCGAAAAAGCAGCAGGGAAAAGAGCACCCCGCTTCTTTGTTTCGTTCGAAAACGCCCGACGCTTCGTCTCTCTCATGGTACGCAAAAAGCGTCTGCCGCTTGTAAACAAGAACAAAATTGAGATGTACAAAGAACTCTTCAGACGCTACAAGAAAATGCGCGAAGATGATGTACGCAACAGAGTGATAAATTACACTGTGCTCGAAAAAATCATAGAACAGCCTGCACCCTCGTTCTACCTCGACGCAGAGACATTCCGCTGCCTGCTCTACAAAGCCTTGAGAGAAAGAAATGTCGAACCGCAAATGTGTTAACCGTAACAGACCGGACAACTATGGAACAAGTGAATATTGAAATAGAACTTTCGCTACACGATATTTTGGAGCAGGTACACAGATACAACTATTATGTAGGCAGTTCGAGACGAGATGCGGGACACCCGATAAAATTGGCTGCCACATTGCAAACCTCAACCGACGACAAGCAACAGATTGAAACCCACGCAGCCGCAGCAATAGAAGAGATTGTGCAGATCATAAACCGTTACTTCCCGAACTGCCGGCATACAGCCGAAGAGGACGAATCGCACGAAGGCTACAACGTGATAAGACTTAGCTTCCGTCCGCCACACAACTTCCCGAAAGAGGCAGAAAGAGATTTGAGAGAACAGTTCGAGCGCTACACAGTAATGCGCACTGTACAGCTTTGGATGCAACAGGTGAAGCCCGACGAAAGTGCAATTGCCGCAAATGAGAGCGAAAAAGCTGCATTACAGATACATCAGACTATGACATCACGCACAAGACCCGTCAACAAAAGAAAAAGACCAGACACAAGAATAGAGATATAGGAGACCATGAAATACGAAATATTCATCAACAAAGAGGACCTGCTTCACCGTGTGGAACTGCTCACCCACTACCACTACGAAGCCGACAAGCGCAACGACATCAATGCGGATATAGGTACAGCATCGTCAGATGACGACGAATTGATGGAAGGCTTTATGCGTAAAGCTATGTACGAACTTATAACCCCGCACACGGCAAGACTTGGCGAGATAGAGATAGACACCGGAAGAGACTGCATCTATCTGAGTTTCACAGGTGCCGACAATCCTAACCACGAAACGGTTGTACCCATTCTCAAGCAGGCTATCGAAGAGTTCCTTGTGAACGAACTTATGACACAATGGCTGATGATACGTCGCCGCACATGGAGCGACACATACATTGCCATGCGCAACGAACTTTACGATAAGGTGCAAGGGCTTCTTGACAGGCTGAGCAACCGAAAAATCAGAAGACGTTCGACCGGGCTTGCCGGGATATAAGAAGCTGCTTGATATGGTTGAGGTACGAAGGAGATAAACCCCGTTAAAGAAGCCGAAACAAAGCCACAAATATAGAAAACTTGTCCAATAAAATTTAAACAGCTTCTAATTATGGAAAAGCAGAAGATTATTGAAGAGAACGCAAAACGGCTGGAAGAGATTTCAGCCGTTTACAATCCTGTCAATGGCGAAGGTTCCTCATCTATCGAACGCAGATGGGTGGAGATTGAAGATTTTCCGCTAACGCGGATGAATCTCCCCGCTGCAATGCTGGAAAAGGAGAGCGTGGCGCGACTCGTCAAAACGGGAGCAAAAGGTTACCTTGCCACACGTGGCGACCACACGGCAAGCCACAAAAGCATAATAAAGCTGTGGCTCGAATTCTGCCGCGAACGCATAAAATACGACTTTGAATATTGGGCTAAGACTATGGCTGTCATTTCGGACAAAGGAAAGGGACGAGACATTCCCTTCACTCTCAACCGCCCGCAAAGAATCTACCTGAAAGAGATGGAAAAGCTGCGTACATCAGACCGTCCGATAGACATAATCCTGTGCAAGGCACGTCAATGGGGCGGCTCTACACTCACCCAGCTCTACATGCTGTGGATACAGCTGGTGCATAGGCAGAATTGGAATTCGGTAATCTGTGGAGACATAGAAAAACAGTCTTCCATCGTTGCCGGCATATTGGCAAAGGTCATAAACAACTACCCTTTATGGGCGACAGGAGGCAGAAAAATCACCACCACACCATATCAAGGTGCACAAAAGACAAGAGTCATCAGCTACGGCAACAGCAGATATTCTCTCGGTTCGTCGCAAAAGCCCGACTCGCTGCGAAGCGAGGATATCAGCATGGCACACCTTACAGAAGTAGGACTATGGAAAGCCACATCGGGCAGAAAGCCCGAAGACCTTGTACAGTCCATTTTCGGTTCGATAGCGGGCGGACCATACACTGTTAAAGTGATGGAATCGACTGCTAAAGGTGTGGGAAACTTCTTTCACCGCACATGGATTGAAGCTGTTGCTGGACGCAATAATTTCACTCCGGTATTCATACCGTGGTACAGCATTGACCTTTACAGCAAGCCTATATCCGAAGGCGATTATCCGGCATTTGTAGAGAGCATGGACGAATATGAACGAGGACTCTTTTCGCTTGGCGCTACGCTCGAAGCTATATCGTGGTACCGCGACAAAAGGCGCGAAATGCCTGAGGAGTGGCGTCTGTTTTCGGAATTTCCATCCACAGCTAACGAAGCCTTCCAAAGTACCGGACACCGGGTTTTCAAAATATCATACGTGAAAAGCATGAGAGAACAGTGCGTGCCTCCCGCATGGGTAGGCGACATCGTTTCATACGACAGAGCAAACGATTCGGAGCGGGAAAACCTTAGCCGTTTCGAGCCGTTGCAAGCGGGCGAAAAGCGGGACGGCAATGTTCTCAAGGTGTGGCTGATGCCCGAATCATCGGAGCAACACTACCGCGACAGATACATTGTAACAGTAGATGTTGGCGGAGTTTCTGAGAAAGCCGACTATTCCTGCATTATTGTAGCCGACCGTCAGCCCATGCTGGAGGGCGGTGTTCCGGAAATTGCAGCCTGCTGGCACGGACACATAGAGCACGACAAGCTTGCATGGAAAGCCGTTGAAATTGCAAAAGCATACGACAATGCACTGCTGGTAATCGAAGCAAACACTCTCGAAACGGAAGGCACAGAAGGAAACAATTTCGAATACATCCTCAACGAAATTTCGGGACAGTACAGTAACCTCTATTGCCGCACCTCGATACAAGAGATACGTCAAGGACGCCCACGAAGATGGGGATTCCACACAAATTCCTCTACAAAACCGATGGTGATCAACTTTCTTATAAAGGCATTGCGCGACGGACTTTATGTGGAACGGTGCATAGAGACTACATACGAACTCGACCTCTACGAACTGAAAGAAAACGGCAAGGAAATGGGTGCAGTCGAAGGCAATCACGACGACCGTGTGATGGCTACTGCCATATTGGTGTGGATATGCTACAACCACCCTCTGCCAACAAGAATAAATGCGGAAAAGAGAGGACATAACAAGACAAGAATTGTCAGCGAGGCAAGTATATGATTCTATAGCGAATAGGTTGTGCCGGAATGAAATCCGGCACAACCTATTCGCTATAGAAATACAGGTGTTAAACTATGCTTATTTTTATACCATTGACAATATACATGCCCTTTTCGAGTCCGGTGAAACGGTTTTTGCCGACCGTAACCCTCAATCGTTTTACAAGGCATCCGTCGGTCGAATAAACGGAGAGGGTTGTCTCTATATTGCTCTCTACAATCAAAGCACCATCAGAAGTATAAATTTTAGGAGCATCGGCTATTGTGCCTGACACACCCGTAACAGGAGAAAATTTCGCTGTCAGATCCATGTGCTGATTAAGCACGAAACTATACTCTGCCTCTGTGCTGACAAGTTCGTTGCCTGAGTACCAGCCATCGAATTTATATCCTTCGTCGGGAACAGCCTTTATTGTCGCTTTCTCAAACACCATATACCACCCCGCGCCATAGAGCGTGCCGTTTTCAGCCTCAAGCGTAAGACTGAATCTGCAAGGTCCTGACATCTGGATACGGCGCAATCGCCATTGCGATGCATCGTCTGTGCCTTGCCAATAGACAACGTCGCCATAACTTCCCGAACCATTATCATGGCCGCTCATATGCAGCGACCATCCGGTATTTTCGGGATTCCAAATATCATACACCGCAACAGACTGACGGCGGATTATATATACAGCCTCAGGCTCGGATGTCGTGCCAATTGCCTTAGAAACAGCATCCTGACCGCCAATATAGACATCGTAATATACATTCTTTATGTAGAACGCATTGTTAGCCTGCTCGGATGTGATTACGCCATCGGCAACCCATTGCTCGACCTTGGCACTCTCGTGTGCCGAAATAAATTCGAACTTATATACATACGGTGCAAATCTATAATCATCGTCAAAGGCGTCGCCCCAATATAATTTATAGTCCGATGTTACAGCGTTCGAAGCTCCGTCGTTGGGATAAACGAAAAGAGCCTTTTTTACACCCTGCGCATTGTAGAACGACTCATCGGCAGCCTCCAATACATACATGCCTTCATAAACGGGATTAGGAGTAACCGACTCCATATACACCACTGCCTCATTGAGACTCTCGACGAGGGCACGACAACCGGAATAGTCTTTTGATTCAACGGCAGCCTGAGCTTGTGCAAGTATCACGGGGAACTCCCCTAAATCGCTGTAACATCCGGGGTCGTTGCTATAAACATATCCCATTGATTCGGCAGCCGTTACCAGATTGCTCAACCAATAGTAATAGGGATTATCCATAGTCATTTTGTAGAGGAACCATTCGCCCTCGCCATCCTTGTCGTTGGCATCGAGACCGGCTACAGAATATGTTCCGAGTTTTTCTCCCCAATCTTGGAAAATGATATATGGCATCGGCTCACCGTCGCGAACATTGTCCTCGGCATACATGTAGATTACGAATGAACCGAGAAGGCCGTCGTTGCCGTTTGGCTCAATGAATAGTTCGGCGGCCTCCGATGGGTAAACCGTCGATGCAGCATCCCCCCAACCATCCGCATTGAGCTCTTTCGACCAATACTTGCCATCGGCAAGACTTTGGATTGTGTATTTACCGTCGGCTGTCTTTGCTATATTGTATGCGCAACATGAATGGATATTGTTTTCGAACGGCTTG
Source organism: uncultured Bacteroidaceae bacterium (assembly GCA_964458275.1). GTDB lineage: Bacteria > Bacteroidota > Bacteroidia > Bacteroidales > Bacteroidaceae > HGM04593. The sequence goes on along the minus strand of CAYWIE010000049.1, from coordinate 9,640 downwards.
ATGCCTGAGTAGAAGCGCGGGGCACGAAGGTCGTTCTCGAAGTGGTTGACAGGGTCGCAACTGTAAAGCCCCTGTATGGCATATATGCCGTCGTCGGTAATCTGGGATACATCGGTAATTTTCTCGCCGAGAACAGCGTTGTGCGCATCGTATGGCTTTACATCGGCGGTAGTCAACGCTACGCCTGCCGGGCCGAATACAAAATCAACCGGAGTGTTTGACTTATTATGTCCATACTGCTTGTATTTAAATGCACTCAACGGTTCGGGAAGTGCCACCTCGATGTAAACATGCCCCTCCTTGCCTGTGTATCCGTGAGAGACTGAAGGCGGATTGTACGCAGAAATGTAGTATGTGGAAAGATTGCCATCGCAAAGTGCGTGCATGCCGTTACACTCCAAATTTGCAAGCGAATTTGTGGTAAAGCACTCCTCTGTCAATTCAACCCTGTTGCCATTGATGTCGTACAGTTCAAATTCGCTCAATGCAACAATCACATGATCGCCGAATTTTGCACCGTTATTGGTATTGAATACGGTGAAACGCAGAGTATCTGTTGCTTCCGACAAATAATAAAATGGAGACTCCCATACATAACCGCCATAATCGGCAACAGTACCGGGAAGAGCGTCATTTTTATCACCCACACGTAAAGGAAGGGTCTTTATCTCGGTAATTTCGGAAGCCCAGAAATCAGCAATTGCCTGTTTCAATTCTTTGCACGTTCTGTCCACCTCGTCAAGAGAGGAATAGCCGTACCATTCAACAATAGGCAGACTACCATATAAATCCACTATGCTGCTCAATCTATAAACAGCCGCTTCAGGGTATGTACCTGCCACCCAATCGGGAGCATACGAAATTTTATTTTCCGCCTCGATACTTTGCAGAATATAATCGGCAGAATCCAAACATTGAAAGATACCGCTCCAAGCAACCGGCATAAGAAGCTTTTTGAGGGTATTGCGCGAGTTGACAATTTGGACAACCGTTGCATTCTTGTCCTGTAAAATACCCTCAGCTTCGGTCAACGCCTTTACAAGTTCTTTGTAATCTTCATCGAGGTAACCCTCGACATAATATTTAGTGTCAAAAAAGGTTTCTATGCGTCTTTTCGATTCATCGACAAGTTCCTCAAGCATGAATTTAATACTGCCTGCATTGACTTCGGCTTTCCAAATTGTGAAATTTGTCTTGTAAGGCCGTGCAAACGCAGAAAGCGAATCAGTCACGCATATTGCCATTGCCTATCGCGTCGGCTGCTATTGTACGTTCAACGCGGCGCTCTTCGTCGTAAACAGTCATCCCGAAGTCGCCGGCGTTGTTTCCTTCACATGGTGTAAAAAGGATGCGGGCTGCATCACCCTCTCTATCTGTCCATTGCAACCAGTCCGTCGGCTTTGAATTCTGTTTGGAAATATAGTGTCCGTTATTGAGCCATGCGACCTTGTATGTATTATCGTCGTCGCATGGGACAAGAGAGATTAACGAAGCAGCGTTAGCTGTCAGATGCGCGCCGTAGGGCGAGTGGTAGAAACCTCCGCCGCTGATTGTGCGAGTATCGGAATAGATATAATCATCGGTATTGCTCTCGATAAGAAAAAGAGAGCCTTCGGCAAGTTCCTCGACAGAAGTCACCTGCTTGCCAAGGCTGAATTCCTGTTCGGGAAAAGGCAGATACTCTGTGCCGGGTGTAATGCCAACATAGGTTGGCATATTCTTTGCATAAGCGGCTCGCGTATACCATTGAATCACGAATTCGGTGATAGGCTCTTTGAACTTAAGGTCGATATAATGATACTCCTGAGGACAAGGGCCTTCACTGCCGTAAAGCGAATGGAAATGCGTTGTCAGATTACCATCATTGAGGTTGGCGATGGAACCGTCTCCTATTGCCGTTGCGTTCGAGGTTGCCTCATATTCTATAAGGTTGCCATTCCCGTCGAGCACCTGCAATTCACCAAGCGAGAAGAATGGGAATGCCGGTCCCCATCCTCCCGACATACCGTCGTAGCTGTTTGCGGAAAGCGCATCCACCGTATTTGTCGAAACCACTGTGAACCGGAGTGTACTGAATGACTCATCAAACGAATAACGCATCGTCTTGTAGTAATGGCTCAGTGGCTCTTTCTTGCCCGGAAGAGCGTCCGATGAAGTAAGAGTTATAGGCCACTCATATGCCTGAGCCACACATGCCATGGCAACAAACAATATCATTATTGTCAAATATAATCTGGTCTTCATAATTGTATATATTTTATATCATTATAGTTTTTGCAATTATAATAAAATATATTTGATTACCACAAAAATATTCTGGAAGACAATAAGGTCTGATTGAAAGTTATTCTATTCACACCCATAAAAATTATTGACAATTGAGGTTAATCGTGAATATAGCACGTACTCGCTGTGAAAAATATTGAAGTAAACTTCATATCTTTGCTTTCAGCGAAGTTTAGCTGCGCTCATTGTGTGTGAAAATAAATTTTCACCCATTCGCTTGCACAACTTTCGCTCGTTTGTTGCTATATTTGTCGTAAACGACGAATATATACTGCACTCGCTGTGAAAAATATTGAAGTAAACTTCATATTTCTCGCTCGTTTGTAGCTATATTTGCAGATAAACGCAAACATGCTCGACTTTTAAACATATAATTATATACGTATGAAAAAATTTTTACTCTCACTCTTAATGGCATCGGCACTATTAACGCCCACTGTTGCGCAACAACGCACAGAAGCCGAAGCAGCAGCCATCGCTAATGCCTTTATGCAAACGAACGGTTATAACTTCAATATAACCAAATCCCCCAAAATTAAAAAAGTAAGTACAGAGAAAGCTGGCGAAATCACCCCCTACTACATCTTTAACGACACACAAAAAGGAGGTTTTGTAATCGTCGGCGGTCAGGAGGGCATGAGCGACATCCTCGCCTACTCCAACGACGAGTGCTTCGACACAGACGACCTTCCCCCCTCTGCACAGATGTGGCTCGACATATATGCCGAAGTTGCCAAAAAAGCAGCCAATGACCCTGCTGCCGCAAAAGCCGAGAAAAAAGTCAAGGCAAAGGCATTCCTTGAAAGCAACTTCTCGCTGCGCCAGAACGTGCCCCCACTCTTAGGAGACATCAACTACGGACAGAGCGCTCCCTATAACCGTTTCTGCCCCAAACTGAATATGGTAAAAGCAGACGGAACGGAATACCTTGGACAATCAATCGTAGGCTGTACATCGACAGCACTCGGTTCACTCATGCGCTACTGGAAATGGCCCAAACACTCTACCGGCGAAAAGACACACAAATTCACCTACGATGCCGACAGCAGAAGTTCCGTAACATTAAACAAAGAGATGACTCTGTATGTAAACTACGACTCGGTCGGAGAATATGAATGGGACAAGATGCTTCCCACATACCGCAACGGCGGATATACCGACGAACAGGCCAACGCCATTGCCCTTCTTATGTATCACTGCGGAGTGGCAATGCAGGCAAGCTACGGAACAAGCGGCACGGGCGCAGCCCTCAGACCGGAAAACGTTGTAAAACACTTCGGTTACTCAAGCGACTACATCAGCGACAATTTCAACAACTACACCAACTACGACCACTACAAGTTCACACTCGCCGACGAACTCAGTCAAGGCCGTCCCATCTGGTGTGCCGGTTCGGGTACAAATGCAGCGCACTCATATATCTGCGACGGCTACGACCTCAACGGTCTCTTCCACTTCAACCTCGGATGGAGCGGTTCAAGCAACGGATACTACGAAATTGCCCCACCCCCACCGTACCCTACGGAAACGGAATGTATTACTTCCGCCATCTGCACCCGGTCGGAAAACTAACCCCCGAATCTCCCACACGCCGCGTTGTTGTTGAAGCCGGTCTCGGAGATTGGAACACACAGACAGCCAACATCACCAAAGCCATCAACGCCATCGACAAGACATCTAAATACGGCGAAACAATCATCAGCATCGTTACAGCCGACACCCGTAGCGCCGCAGATGCCCACCTCAGCGGACTCGGCAAGATGGAAGGAATAATGTTCGACAGAAAGACAAGACTCACCGAGAACATCAACTCCAACACATTCACAGAGTACTATCGCAATAGTTTCGAAAACGATTCACCTGCACAGCTGGACATTGATGCTACATACTATTCCGACACCACAATGCAAGTATCAGTATCCACACTCTTCCCAAAGACACAGACCGATGCAAGCAAATACAGAATGGCGTTCGTATATACCGAAGACGGAGTGAACATCAACGGAGTAACGTACAACAGCCTCTCACGTGGCATATACCCCAACAGTAAAGGTTTCGAAGAGTGCCTGCCCGACACAGTAATATATGATACCGAATACCTCTACACAAACGTAATACCTATCCCCGAAAAGATAAACGACATTGCCAAGACCACACTCATCGTGCTCATGATAGATGACGACACAGACGACATTGTCAATGCAAACTATGTTGAACTCAAGCAAGTACGCGACTGGCGCGAAAGACAGGCTCCCGAATACTATGGCGAGGAGAAACCTCTTGGAACAACTGCCACAGTTGAAACTTACTACTTCGACGAAGAGAAGAGCCTTATGCCCTACCCCATAAGAATCAAGAACCCTCTTATTGAAGCAACCGAGGTAGAAGTATCACTCGATGCAGCAGAACTTGCCGACAACGCGACATTGCAGTTCGGAGAAGAGAGCGAAGCAACAAGCTACAAATACAGACTTACAAGAGACGGAATAGACAGTACGCTCATGCTCTATCTCAACATCACCGACGAGAATGTAAGTTCACAATCAACAGCAAAAATATCGCTCAAATACAAAGGCGAGACAATCTCCACACAAACAGTGAACTTCAACTACATCAAGTGGGCAGAAGGCACAAACGCCTACACAGTACGTGTAAAGAACCAGCTCTGCGAACGCATGTCCCGCGAAGCTATGGACACAATAACCACTCTGACAGTAGGCGGCCGCATATCGGGCAAGGACATTGTCCTGATGCGCGACAGTCTATCGCTAAAATCACTCGACCTCAGTCAGGCTAAAATAATCGAGAGCCCTGCCATCTACTTTGGGGACTACTCATGCGAAGAAGACATTGTAGGCATAAGAATGTTCTTCGGAACAGAGTTGCAGACAATAATCCTGCCTGCTGATGCCAAAAAAATTGACAACTACGCATTGTATCAGAATACTAAGCTCACAAAAGCAGTAATGGGCGATGAAACAACCGAAATTGGCAGCTATGCATTCAGCGGCTGTACAGCTCTCGAAAGAATCACCATCCCTGCAAAAGTAACCGAAATTGGCCGTAACGCGTTCAAGAACTGCCCATTGGTTTGCGTAATAAGCAATAGCGAGACACCTGCAAAACTCAGTTCAAAGGTATTTGACGGAGCAGACCTTGCAAACGCAACTCTTGTTGTTCCAAGCGAAGCTGCTATCGAGGCATACAAATCACAGAAGCAGTGGAAAGATTTCGGTACTATCATCACCTACGAACAATATCTCACAAGCATCGCAACAACTGTTGAAGATGCAGAGATAACAGTGAAAGACGGCAAGATTGTAGTATCAGACGATGCAGAAGTTACAATATACACCATAAGCGGCAAACAGGTTGCAGCAGGAAAAGCAGGCGAATATGCATTGCCCTCAGGCAACTATATTGTAAAAGCAGGCAAGAAAGCCATTAAAGTAAGACTGTAACAGTTTCATGTAATTAAGCATAAAGGCGCAAGGTCCCCCCTTGCGCCTTTATATATAGGGAGGTTCTATGACAAATTGCTGTATATCTCATAAATTTGCACTATCTTCGCACTACGAAACAAATAACAACACATGAAAAAGATTCTATTAATCCTGCTATCCATTGTGGCAATCACAGTGCATGCCACTCCACGCGACATCGAGCTCAAAGAAGTAGTAAACGGAACATTCAGCGCAAGAGGCTTCTCCGGCATACACCCAATGAACGACGGAGAACATTTCGCCAAACTGAGCAGCGACCGCAAAATGATACTCTGCCACTCGTTCAAGACAGGCGAAATAACAGACACCATCTTCAATGTCGCAACCGCACGCGGCTGCAACTTCAAAAGAATAGACGGTTACATATTCTCGCCCGACGAAGCACGCCTGCTCATACAGACAGCGACCAACCGCATATATCGCCACTCCTTCACAGCCGAATACCACATATATTCGCGCAAGAACAACAAGCTGGCGCCGCTTTCCGAGAACGGTCCGCAACAAGAACCAATATTCTCGCCTGACGGCACAATGATAGCATTCGCGCGAGGAAACAACCTGTTCCTTGTAAAACTGCTCTTCAACAGCAGCGAATCACAGGTAACAACAGACGGCAAATTCGGCGAAATAATCAACGGACTCCCCGACTGGGTATACGAAGAGGAGTTTGCTACAAGCCGTTCATTCGAGTTCAGCGCCGACAGCAAAGTCCTTGCCTACATACGCTATGACGAGAGCAAAGTAATGAGCTATGACATGCCCATGTACATCCCCTCAAGAGATGAGAACAACAACGAATACGACAACTACAAGAAGCCATACAGCTACAAGTACCCCGTAGCAGGAGCACAGAACTCAACTGTAAGTGTACACACATACGACATCAAGAACCGGGTAACACGCAAACTCGACCTACCCATCGACAGCACCGACTACATACCCCGCATAGAATTCACACAAGACCCCGAATTCCTTGCCATCGTAACACTCAACCGCCACCAGAACCGCATGGACATATTCAAGGCAAACCCACTTTCGGGACTGTGCAAACGCATACTGCGCGAAGAGAGCCCCGAATACATTAACGAGACTACATACCAAGAACTTGCATTCTTCAAAAACAACTTTGTGATGCAGAGCGAGCGCGACGGCAACAACCACCTCTACCTTTATACCATCGGCGGCAATCTTGTAAAACAGCTCACCAAGGGCGAATACGACGTAAACGGCTTCTTCGGATGGGACGAAAAGAAAAACACATTCTACTATTCGAGCAACGAGGGCAACCCCACACAAAGTGCAGTCTACAAGATAGACGCAAAGGGCAAGAAGACACGCATCAGCCAAAAAGAAGGTACCAACAGCGCCATCTTCAGCAAAAGCCTCAAATACTACATAAACACCTATCAGAACCTGACCACTCCCCCCGTAGTAACCATCAATGACAACACAGGCAAAGAGCTTAAGACACTCCTCGACAACAAAGAGCTTCTCGACAGACTTGCCGGCATAAACATGGGACGCAAGGAACTGTTCACATTCACCAACAGCGACGGCGTAAAACTATACGGATGGATGATAAAACCAGCCAATTTCGATGCCAACAAAAAATATCCCGTCATAATGCACCAATACAGCGGTCCCTATTCACAAAAGGTAAAAGACACATGGGCAATAGGACAGTACGGCGGCGGACTCTTTGAAAGCTACATGGCAAGCAACGGCTTCATCATGGTGTGTGTAGACGGACGAGGAACCGCAGGACGAGGAACAAAATTCGGCAAGTGCACATATATGTCTCTCGGCAAATACGAATCAAGAGACCAGGTTGAAGCTGCCAAATACCTCGGATCACTTCCCTATGTAGACAAAAACAACATTGCCATATGGGGATGGAGTTTCGGCGGATACACAACACTTATGTCTATGAGCGAAGGAACACCCGTATTCAAGGCTGGCGTAGCAATCGCTGCACCCACCGACTGGCGTTTCTACGACACAGTCTACACAGAGCGCTACATGCGTACACCTAAAGAGAACAAAGAGGGATATGACAACGGCTCGGCAATAGTAAATGTAGACAAGCTTCACGGCAACCTGCTGCTCATTCACGGAACAGCCGACGACAATGTACACTTCCGCAACATGACACGCTACATATATGCACTAACACAAGCAGGCAAACAGTTCAGCACAGCAATCTACCCCGACAGCAACCACAGCATATACTTTGGTTCGAAGACACGTCTGCAAATGTTCGAAATGATAACACAGTTCTTCTTTAAAAACCTTAAGGATTAATATTTCAAGACAATAAAACATCCGGCTCACCTAACAAATAAGGTGAGCCGGATGTTTTATATCAAGAGAGATTCTATTTATGCACATCAATGAACATATCAATGAAGCTACGGAGGTGCATTGGCTTAATGTTAAGAACTTAAGCACGTTTAACCGGACAATAGTAACACAATATAGGGTGGTCCAATAGGACTGCCCTATATTGTGTTTTATCTTTTTATCAGACTGAACGGTTGCAAAAGCTTTTCTGTCAGGCGTTTGCTCTCCAAGACAATCTCAGCCGTTCCTGTCATTACTTTCCATGCACGCAGATTGTGGCCGTAACTGCTTTTCATTCCATTGGGGAACGCAACTGCTATCAGGTAGTTGCCATTTTCGTCGGGAGTTTCGTCAATGCGGTCAATAACACCTGTTACATACCCGTATTCGCTATACGGATAGTTTGCAATAAAGACATTCACCTGTTGTCCCGGCATTATCTTACCAGAACCAGCAGCAGGGATTTTAATTTCACCGATACTTTTTAACGCTGTATTGTTCGCTTCTGTGGTAGCGATGCGAATGTCTGTTTTTACAACATCAGGGTAGTAAAAAAAGTGGGAACCGATAATGAGTGCAACGACTATTGCGAATATAACGGTAATGCCCCAGCGCACTATCCACGATGGAATCTCGCCCATCACTTCCTGCACTTCGTCGCAGTGCATTGCCATATCTATCTGCTGCTTTTTAAAAGCATCTATTTTTGTATTCTCTGCTTTGTTCATGCTATCTGTGTTTGTGTGTTACTGTCCTAATTCCAACTGATTCTTTACAAGTGTGTAGTACGCTAATCACTGATTCTTAATGATTTATAATAATTATATCTGTAATCAGCACGGTTACAAGTTATTATTTTAGATTCAGTGCCTATCTTCGGGCTTGATGGGGTCGCTTACAATGTGCAATGGCACAAGTTCTATATAGTCAAGATTAAAGTTATAATCGTTGCCAACATCTGCAACATCTCTGAATCGTATCCAATGCTCCACGTCGCCCAAATAACGCTTGTCAATTATGCGGCGAAGAACTTGAGTGTTGTGTCTCATTGGTATTCCTGCACCATTATAATAACTGTCGGGGGCTTTCATCCAGCCTTTATTCCTGAGATTTTTGTCGTTCTCCATTCCATTGTCATTGGTGGCTTCGTCTGCTACCCATCCTATTAGCGGGTCGTTGCCACCATATCTGAAATCTATTGGCAGCCCGCATATTTTGCCATCAATGTATATTTGTACAAGAGGGGCATCTTTCCAATAACCGTCTCTCAATGTGCAAGAGAAACGTATTTCGTACGTCCGTGGGGAAACAGGTGGTAAACGGAAGGAGAAGTCAAAAGTGCCGAGTGAACGTATCATGTCAGCGTTCAAACATCCATAATATCCATTATACGTATATAATTTAAAACTATTGGTATTACTTTTGACACTCTTGCAATAACCGTCCGGGATTATTGTAATTTAAGTTTCGCAAGTAAAAAAATATAGCTTTTAGTTCTGTATATCACAGAA
>CAYWIE010000048.1:0-20961 GCA_964458275.1 uncultured Bacteroidaceae bacterium | reverse complement strand
TAAGCTTGCTTACAGGTTTTACAGCGAGTGCAGCCTATCTTATAAAAATAAAATTTAAACAGCTTCTTATGCTGTTATCTTTTTAATAAGTCCTTGCAATACGTTGCCGGGACCGCACTCTGTATATTCGCTCACTCCGTCAGCCGACATGTTCTGTACAGATTTTGTCCACAGAACTGGTGAGGTGAGCTGTGCTATGAGATTGCTCTTTATCTCTTCGGGGTCGGTGTGGGGCTTTGCGTCCACATTCTGATATACGGGGCAACGCGGAGTGCTGAACTTTGTTGCAATGATGGCTGCTTCAAGCTCCTCCTTTGCGGGCTGCATAAGTGGAGAATGGAAGGCGCCGCCAACGCTCAAGGGCAGTGCACGTTTGGCACCTGCTGCTTTCAGGGCTTCACATGCGAGTCTGATACCTTCGTTAGTACCGGAGATGACAATTTGTCCGGGACAGTTATAGTTGGCTGCTACCACAAGATTGCCGCCTGCGGTTATCTCAGCGCAAATTTCCTCTACTTTCTCATCGGGAAGCGCTATGATTGCAGCCATTGTAGAGGGTGTTGATTCACATGCCTTTTGCATGGCGAATGCTCTTGCTGATACCAGTCTGAGGCCGTCTTCGAATGTCAGGGCGCCAGCTGCAGTGAGTGCAGACAGCTCGCCGAGTGAATGGCCGGCAACTACATCGGGATTGAAATCTTCGCCCAGTGCAATGGCGGAAATTACCGAGTGGAGGAACACAGCAGGTTGTGTTACCTTTGTCTCTTTAAGCTCTTCTACTGTGCCGTTGAACATTATTTCTGTTATGTTGAATCCTAATATTTCGTTGGCTTTGTCGAAAAGTTCTTTTGCTGTCTGATTGTTATCGTACAGGTCTTTTCCCATACCTGTAAACTGTGCTCCCTGACCGGGAAAAACAAATGCTTTCATACCTTAAATATAATATTACAGTTAATTGTCCGTTATTTTTTTGAATGGGCTCATGCAAACTTTTTTGCATGCTATCCCACCTACCTTGACGCAAAGATATGAATTTTTGGTCATATTTGTTCGATTTTATTAATCAATGTGCCATTTTTAGAAAAAATAGCATTACCTTTACAGTTATTTATGAATTTTATTTAATAAAGTATTTTTATGCGTAAATTAAACATATTTTTGGTTATCTTGCTTGCTGTGCAGTTTGCATTTGCCCAAAATAACAATGCAAACAGACAGTCAAGTAACAATCAAGAGATGCGAAATGATTATAGAATTTCACGCGAAGGTAGCAGAATGGGCGGTTCATCAATAATGACTGATGAAGAGATTCTGCAATTTATCAAGGATGAGCAGAACAAGGGAACCGACAACAAGGCTATTGTGTTGGCACTTCTCAAAAAAGGTGTTTCGCGTGAGCAATTGAATAAAATTAGACAAGAGTACATCAATCGCGAGAGTAAAAAGAAAAATAAAAATAAAGCGGGCAGAGACAATGAAGAACTTGTCAGACTCCGCAGTAATCAGGGGCTGACAACTCAAATGGGATATTTCAAGGATTCTTTGGATGTCCTTATTCCCGATTCCATTGATTTGATAAGAATGGAAGAGGAAATGAACAAGAAAATAGAAATCTTCGGACATAATATATTCAAGGATAAGGAACTGATATTTGAACCAAATCTGAATATTTCGACACCTGCCAATTATAAGCTCGGTCCCGGCGATGAGGTAATCGTGGATATTTGGGGAGCAGCACAATCATCGGCAAGCGATGTCATTTCTCCTGATGGATACATAAACGTAGAGAATCTTGGACTGGTATATCTTAACGGCTTGACAGTCAAAGAGGCGGATGCTTATCTGAAAGAACAGTTCGGACAGATATATGCAGGAATAACTGCTGATACCCCCAATGCAAACATAAAACTGACACTTGGCGCAATCCGCACCATACAGGTGAGAGTAATGGGCGAGGTCGAAAATCCCGGAACATATTCGCTTTCGGCATTTGCATCGATTTTCCATGCTCTTTATCAAGCAGGAGGTGTCAACGACATAGGTACGTTGCGAGCCATAAAACTTTCCCGCGGCAACAGAGAGGTTGTTTCTTTGGACGTATACGACTATCTGCTTAATGGAAAGACCGGTGATGACGTGCGTCTCGAAGATGGCGATGTTATCACAGTCGGCGCATACGACTGTCTGGTGAATGTTGAAGGAAAAGTAAAACGCCCCATGTACTATGAGATGAAGCCTTCTGAGAGTGTTGCCGACCTTCTGCGTTATTCCGGAGGATTTACGCGTGATGCATACAGAGGTGATGTCCGTCTGGAGCGTATGGGTGAGCGCGAACGTCAGATATTCACGCTCGATGCAGGTGAACAGAAGAATTTTGCCGTCCGTGACGGAGATATAATGACTGTGGATTCGATAAGCACCACTTTCGAGAATCTTGTCGAAGTCAAGGGCGCACTCTTCCGTCCCGGAAAATTCCAATGCGGTGGAGACATAAACACAGTCAAGCAACTGATAGAAAAGGCAGGCGGGTTGCGCCCCGACGCCTTTGTCAATCGTGCATTGCTGAACCGCCGTCTGCCCGATATGACAATGGAGAACCTTTCTGTGGATGTAAAAGGCATAATGGCAGGAACTTCAGCCGACATAAATCTGCGCCCCAATGATGTATTGTATATTCCGAGCATAACAGAAGTCGAAGAGCAGAAAGTGCTTATGATATATGGCGAAGTAGCCTTCCCCGGCAAATATCGTTTTGCAGAGAATACCTCTATTGAGGATCTCATTCTTCAGGCGGGCGGTCTCAAGGACAAAGCGTCTACTGTGAAGATTGATGTTGCGCGACGTAAACGTGATTCGGAAGCGACAATGTCAGGAGACACAATTGCACAGATTTTTACATTCTCAATAGACAAAGGACTTCTTGTGTCCGGTACCCCAGGGTTCACACTGCAGCCCTATGATGCTGTATATGTACGCCGCTCGCCTATGTACTATGAGCAACAGAACGTAGAAGTGTCAGGTGAAGTCTCCTTTGCAGGTACCTATGTCCTCGATCGCAAGGGATTGCGTTTGAGCGACATTATAGAGAATGCCGGCGGAATAACAGACAAGGCATATATTAAAGGTGCACGTTTGGAGAGAAAAATGACAGCGGAGCAGCGTGCAAGAATGCTTGATGCGCTCAAGACCGTGCAGAAGCAGATGGATTCATTGGATATAAGCGCAATAGATATAAAGCCTGTGATGCAGGTAGGTATCGAGCTTGACAAGGCTCTTAAGAATCCCGGAAGCGATGCCGATATTGTTCTTGAAGACGGCGACCGTCTTATCATTCCTCAAATAACCAATACCGTAAAAGTTGACGGAAACGTGATGTTCCCCAACGCAGTGGCATTTAAGGAAGGCGCTAAACTCAAGCACTACATAGAGCAGGCGGGAGGTTACGGAATGAACGCCAAAAAATCGAAAGCCATTGTAATTTACATGAATGGTACTGTTGCAAAAGCAAGCAAGAACAGCAAAGATCTCATACAGCCGGGCTGTCAGATAATTGTTCCCAGCAAGATAGCGCGCAAGGGAATGAGTACAACCGAGATATTGAGTCTTTCGTCAACATCGGCATCGTTGGCAACAGTGGTGTTGGCTCTTATAAACCTATTGAACTAAGAAACAATCATGGATTTCAATTTAGACAAGAAATTAGACGACATAATACCCTTGTTGCGTAGAGTTTGGGGCGACCGCCGCCGACTCTTCAGAAACATTATAATTGGAGGTGTAATAGGAGTAATAGTCGCATTCAGCATCCCTCGCGAGTATCAAAGTATAGTAGTGCTTGCGCCCGAATCCTCACAAGGCGGTTCGTTGTCGGGGTTGAGCTCCCTTGCATCAATGGCAGGAGTGAATATGGGTAACTTTTCAGCCGAAGATGCGCTCTATCCCGAACTCTACCCGCAGATAACAGGAGCAACAACATTCCTCTCGGACCTGTATTCAATGGAGGTCTCTTCAAGCGATGGCGAGATAAATACAACTCTGTTCGACTATATCGGAAACAAGCAGAAGATGCCATGGTGGGAATATATATTGATTATCCCTGCCCGAATAAAGGAAATGATTCTGAAAAAAGACGGCAGCGCTTCAAGTCTGCCCGATGACGTATCCTATTACAGCTATTCCGACAAACAAACGAGTGTGATAAATAAATTGCGCAAAAAAGTGTGGACTTCGGTGGATGTCGGCAACAACGTAATCACAATAGACGTAAAGATGCAGGACCCGAAGATTGCAGCGCAGGTTGCCGATAGGGTAGCGTCTCTTCTGCAAGAGTATGTTACAAAGTACAGGACCAATAAATCCCAGCAGGACTATTTGTATAGCGAAAAACTTTTTAAGGAGGCGGAAGCCGATTACCACAAAAAGCAGGAGGAGTATGCACGTTACATGGACAAACACATGCTCGGTACTCTGAAGATGCAATATAAGGCTGAGGAGGAGAGGCTGATGAACGAGATGCAGCTTGCATACGGAATATACACTCAGATGGCACAACAGAAAGAGATTGCGCGTGCAAAAGTGCAGGAACGTACTCCGGTGTACACCGTAATGCAGCCGGCGGTAGTCCCCCGTCTTGCAGCCGGTCCACGCAAACTTTTTATTCTCATAGGCTTCCTGTTCCTTACATTCTTTGGTCATGTGGCTTGGCTGATAACCGGAGATTCGCTTAAAGGTGCAGCAAGAAAGATTGCTGAAAAATAAGAAGCTGTTTAAATTTTATTGAAAAATATTGTTATCATTGCGAAGCTGGTTTCGGTTTCTTTGAGTCTATTTTAGGCATCTTTTCATTGTTGTCTTTTGGAAATAGCCCGCTATTCCCTGCAAGATAACAATGAAAATCTACTCTAAAATAGCTCTCAAATAATACCTAAATAAAATTTAAACAGCTTCTAAGAAGAATATAGCAGACCGGGATGAATGTTCGTTCATACATAAAGAAATACAACAAGATAATTGAGAATTTCTTCTCAATATCCTTGTTGAATTCCGTCAGCCAGATAATAAGTTTCTTTTTAGTACCTTATCTGGTATCTGTGCTTGGCTTCGATACATACGGAGCCTACTTCTATGTATATAGCATTGCCCTATATATTGTGATTTTCGGCACATACGGTTTCCGCTTCTCTGTAACAAGGCAGATTTCAATCAACCGCGATAATTTGGCTGAGGTAAACCGCATCTTCAATGCAGCAATCGCCGCACGTCTGTTGCTGTCGTCTGTGGCAACGGTGATTGCCGGTATTGCAGTATATGTGCTTATGGATAGCGATGATATGCTGATGTATCTTTTTTCTCTTGGAATAGTCTTTGGCGATGTCTTTATTCCTGTTTGGCTGTTTCAGGGTATGGAACAGATGCGTTACATTACCATAGTAAATGTTGTCTCCAAGATAGTCTTTGCTCTGCTTGTCTTCTTCCTGATAAAGGAACAGAACGATTATATCTATGTTCTCATACTCAACTCCTGCGGTTATATTGCAGCCGGTGTCTTGAGTATGATTATCGCTTTCCGTCATTACAGGTTGAGTTTCGCTTTGCCGCGCTGGTGCGATATTGTAGAACTTCTGAAGGACGGCTGGCACATATTTGTATCAAATATAGGCATGGAGCTTTACAGGAACTCAAACAGTTTTCTGCTTGGCTTGCTTGTAAGCGATGCAGCCTGCGGTATATATTCTTCGGTAGAGAAACTTGTAAAGGTCGGCCAGTCTGTGATAAACGCCCTTCCGATGGCTATATTCCCCCATGCGAGCCGTTTGTTTCACAGTGGAGACATACGGGATAATGTGGCAAAGCTCAACAAAATGTTGCGTGTGTCGTTTATCCTGCTCTTGTTCATTGCAGTGATTTTTGCATGCTCGCCGAAACTCGTTGTGATGTTCTATTTGCCCGAACTTGACTATAACATAGCAAAGTATCTTATATGGCTTATGTCGCCTGTGGTTATTTTCGGTTGCATGAACTACATTGCAGGCATAATAGGACTGGTAAATCTCGGAGCATCCAACCTCTTCGAGAGAAACATATGGATAGCCGGACTTTTGTCGGTTACCTTGATGGTGCTCTTCTGCAAAGAGTATACCTACTATGCGGCGGCAGCCACATGGACAGTGGCAGAGACATTGCTCTTTGTGCTGTGTCTTTTGTCGATAAGGAGTGTTAAAAACAGAAAGTTGGATTCTGCAAATGGGGTTGACTGATTTTATATGCCTCGTGGCACTGTATGTCGAGATGGGCGTGCTTGCCTATTGCGACTGGAAGATGTGGCGTACAATGTACACACCTCTCAATGTGCTCATGTTGCCCTATGCCTTTATGCTTGCAGTTACATTGGCTGTATGTGGCAGTTTCGGCGTGCCCGACTTCTATTATCCGAGCCTGCTTGTGTGGATGGTGGGACTGGTGATATTTGCCATTCCAAGTTTCATATTCGGAATAGCTTACCGCAAGAAGGTCTGTGCCGAAAATGGAGGTGTAATATACGACAATGTGAATATGCGTGTGTTGACCGCATTTACGACCGTTGTCGTAATAGCCTTTATTCTCCGCTTCATCTCTATGGTAGGCAGCAGCCCCTATCTGCCTGGTACAGAGGACTTCGGATATGACTATTGCGGCGGTGGCTTTTGGGGGCATCTTCATCGTGTTCTCCATGCCCTTTCTATAATCTATATATACAAGTGGGACAAAAAGCATTGGTATTATATCCTGCTCATATTGGGAATGTTTTTCGTTACACTTATGTATGGAGTGAAATCGTGGGTGCTTATTCCTGCAATGGCTGGTTTCTGCATGAGGCTTTTCGCAGGAAAGATGCAGTTGAAAGCCAGTCTTGTGCTCAAGGTACTCGTATTCGCCTTTATTGTCTTTTTTGTTACATACTCTTTCTCTTTGGTATTGGGACAGGAGAATGTGGCAACATTTGACGTGATAATTGAAATTATTTATCGCAACTTTGCCCATTATGTTGTGAGCGGTATCCTTGGCTGGAGTCAGGACCTTGAGATGGGTATTCTCGAAAGGCCCAATTTCGATGTTCTTCTTGTCAATGTACTTAACCTCATATATGTCGTAACAGGTGATGAATTTGTGAGTCCCATCAACCCATTCTTCATATTCAATGGATTCAACGGCTCCAACGTACGTGCATTTTTTGGAACAATCTACATTCACACAACAGCCTTGCAGTTTGTTGTGGTAGTGTCGGTTGTCTCCTCCATATATTATTTAGTAAAACTGGTTGCTCTGAAAAGCCGCGACTTCTTTGTGAACATAGTCTATTTCTTCTATCTTGGAATGTTGTGCATGGGATGGTTCGAGATTTATTTCTATCACCTTCAGTTTTTCGAGGTCCCGTTCTGGGTCCTCATTCTCTATCTCATTGCCGGTAAAAGAAAGGACGAACCGGTTTCCGAAGAGAGGAATGAGATAAGTTCCGGTGTAGCAGAGCAGATTGATGAATAAATGAAAAAGACAGTAATAATAATATTGAATTGGCATGGAGCAGACGACACTATTGCATGTCTGGACTCGATGCTGGCGTTGAAGGGGAATTTTCATCTGCTTGTAGTTGACAATGGCTCCGGCGACGATTCGGTTGTGCGGATAGGGCAGTGGATTGACGCGCACAAGGTCAATGTCTCGTGCGAACTTCTTCCGCTTGACAAGAACTACGGCTTTGCAATAGGAAACAACAAAGGCATTGCGTACGCCCGGAAATATAATCCCGATTATTTCCTTTTGCTGAACAACGACACTGAGGTTATGCCCGATTTCTTGACCAAGCTGATAGATTTTTCGCAGAGGCATACAGAATATCGTGTCCTTACTCCCAAAATCCACTATTATTTCGACAAGACTAAAATTTGGAATTGCGGCGGAAGCCTCTCTATGGGCTTCAGAAAATACTATTATGCGGGAGAGAGTGATGATGCCATCAAGGAGAAAGAGTTAATTCCCATCGGCTTTGTTACAGGCTGTGCCCTGTTCTTCCCCCCCGAACTGCTCGACAAAGAGGGCAGGCTGCTCACAGAGCGTTTCTTCTTCGGCGAAGAGGATTTCGAATTCTCGATGCGCATGCAGGCCGCTGGAGTGAAGATGGCTTGCGTCCTCGATTCTGTAATCTTCCACAAGGTCGGCGCATCAAGTTCGCGCATGAGCGGTCTCGGAAAAATATATCTCCACTATTTGAACCGTTTTGTAGATATCCGTCTCCACAAGAGCCGGTTGTTCTATGTTTTGTGGGCAGCAGCGAATGTCCCTCTCTGCATGAAGAACTTCTATCGGGCTTCCCGCTCATTGCCACAGTCGCTGAAGCTTTTGTGCCGTTTGTTGTCGGATGCGCGTAGTAAACAGGGTGTGAGCAGAGACGATTTTGAGTCATTGGTTATTAACGGAAACTACTTCGATAAGGTATGAAAAAAGAGATATGGGGCTTCTATCCCCCTCCTGTAGGCGGTATATCCATCTATTGCAAAAGGCTTTCCGAAAAGCTTTATGCAATGGAACCAACTATTGTACTGCGCAATTTTACAAAATCCGACAGCGGCAAGGAGTATGTGATTGATGTGAAGAATCGTCTCTGGGAATTTGCGCGTCTTCTGTTTTCTGAGCGCCGTATAATCCATTCACAGTTTACAAACATATATATGTTGCTGTTGCTGTATGTCTTCGGGTGGAGACATCCGCTGGTAATGACATTGCACAATCGCAGGCTTGTATTGCTGGATGGATGGAAGCGATGGGTTGTGAACCGTCTTTTCCGCCGTGCCCGATATATTGTCTACAATGATGCCTCGTATACATCGGCTTTGCAGCAGAAGTATGATTTTGATGCCGGAAAGGTGGTCATCTTGCCGACATACATATCGCCTTCCAATGATGAGCGCAAAGGACTTACCCCCGAAATTGAGAATTTCTGCAAGAAGCACGAATCAACTCTCTCTGCCAATGCTTATCTGCTGGATAGAAATGTTTTTGGCGATGTTTATGGTCTCGACCAGCTGATTGAACTGATGGACCGTTTGGTGAATAAGGCGGCAAAGGATGTAGGATTGGTGTTTTGTATCGCCGATGTGCAGAACGATGCCTATTATAAGGAATGTCTCGAAAAAATCCATGCATTGGGACTCGATGATTATTTCCTTTTTGTCATCAAATCAGAGGTAAACGGTTTCGAGGTGTGGGAAAGGAGCGATATATTTCTTCGTCCTACAATGTCCGACATGGAAGGAGTCTCTGTAAAAGAGGCTTTGGAATTCGGTACGCCCGTTGTGGCAAGCGATGTTTGTGTACGTCCGTCAGAAACTGTTCTCTACAAAAAAGGGGATGTAGACGATTTGTATGATAAGGTTTCTGAATTGTTGCAATCAAAACCTCGTGTAAAATACAATCCTGCGGTTTCTACCCCTAAAGAGTTGCAACGGCTTTATACGCAGATATAAGTACGAAGGTACATCTAAATATGCTGAAAATCATTTTTTTTTTCGTATGTTTGCAGTATACAGAGAGTATATACTGCTTTCGTTGAAATATATCCATATAATCCAAACAGCTTCTAAAACAAAGTCTTTAAAATGAAACAAATTATACAGGACCTTAAATCCGGCGCGACAATACTTGAAGAGGTGCCGGTACCTAATGTGAAATCCGGTTGTGTATTGATAAAAACCACTCGGACACTGGTATCTTTGGGTACAGAGAGAATGTTGGTCGAGTTCGGAAAAGCCAATCTTATCGATAAGGCGCGTCAACAGCCCGATAGAGTGAAACAGGTGTTGGATAAACTCAAGACCGATGGAATACAACCTACATTGGAAGCCGTATTCAATAAACTGGGACAGCCGTTGCCATTGGGATATTGCAATGTAGGCAAGGTGATAGCCGTAGGCAAGGGCGTTACAGAATTCGTAGTCGGCGACCGTGTCGCTTCCAACGGCAATCACGCAGAATATGTGTGTGTGCCAAAGAATCTTGTTGCGCATATTCCCGATAATGTTTCCGACGAAGAGGCTGCATTCACAGTAATCGGCTCTATCGGTCTCGAAGGCATACGCCTTTTCAAGCCCGAATTGGGAGAGACTGTGGTCGTTACCGGATTGGGGCTTATTGGTCTTGTGGTTTCTCAGTTGCTCATAGCCAACGGCTGTCGTGTAGTGGGTATAGATTTCGATCAGGACAAGGTAGAGATGGCTTCGTCTATGGGTGTCATTGCCATAAACCCGGCAAACGGAGACAACCCGGTCAAATTTATTGACGAACTGACAAGCGGAACAGGTGCCGACGGTGTCATTATCACAGCATCGGCAAAGAGCGACGAGGTGATGCATCAGGCATGCGAGATGAGCCGCAAGCGCGGACGTATTATTCTTGTCGGAGTTGTCGGGCTCAATCTGCGCCGCGACGATTTCTACAAGAAAGAACTTTCGTTCCAGGTATCCTGCTCATACGGTGCAGGACGCTACGACGAGGAGTATGAGAATAAGGGCCACGATTATCCTCTGCCCTATGTACGATGGACAGAGAAACGCAATTTCGAGACCATACTTCATACAATTTCCATGGGAAAATTGGATGTCAAGTCCTTGATAACCGAAGTCGTAGAACTTAAAGATTATCTCGAAATCTATGGCGATATGCGCAAGCGCGGTTCCATCGCCTCCATCATAAAATTCCCTGAGGATTCTGCAATTGAGCGTGTAGTAACCATTGAAAACGGAAAATTCAAGCCGGGCAAGGGAAAGATAGGTATCATCGGTGCCGGAAATTATACATCGGGAATGGTCATCCCCTCCCTTAAGAAAGCAGGGGCAACAGTCAAGTACATCGCAAGTGCAGGCGGGTTGAACGCAAAGATTCTTGCCAAAAAAGCGGGTGCAGAGTGTGCAACTTCAGACTACAAAGAGATTTTGAAAGACAACGAGGTAGATTTGGTTATCATTACCACACGCCACAATCTACATGCCAAGATGGTTCTCGAAACATTGAACTCCGGCAAGAGTGTCTTTGTGGAAAAGCCACTTTGTCTCAACAAGGATGAACTTGCCGAAATTACCGAGGCATATAAGAATGCTCCCGACAATGTTACCCTCACGGTTGGTTTCAACCGCCGTTTCTCGCCTCTTGCAGTGAAGCTCAAACAGCAGGTTGGCGACGGTCCCAAGAATATTGTAGCTACCATGAACGCAGGTTTTATCCCTGCCGACATGTGGGTGCACGACCTTGAAATTGGTGGCGGCCGCATCATCGGTGAGGCATGCCATTTCATCGACCTTTGTTCGTATATTGCCGGCAGCCGCATTGTTGCAGTCTGCATGAATGCAATGGGCACAAATCCCGAAGAGAATACCGACAATGCAACAATACTCCTGAAATACGAGAATGGCACAAATGCTGTGATAAACTACTTTGCCAACGGTTCAAAGGCATACGCCAAGGAGCGTTTCGAGGTCTATTCACAGGAGCGTGTCTTTGTCCTCGACAATTGGCGCCGTCTTGAGGCGTTCGGTGCAAAAGGATTCTCAAAGATGACCTGCTCAATGGACAAAGGACAGACGAGCCAGTTTGCACTGCTCAACGAGCGTATAACAAAGGGCGGTGAGTCGCTTATACCTTTTGACAGCATCGTAAACACGACGCTTGCTTCGTTTGCTGCAATAGAGTCGCTCAAGTCCGGAGCGTGGGTTACTATTTGATATTCTCAGATGTCGGGATGAGCAAGCCAGCACTTTATTACAATACAATAATACATTTGCGCAGCGGTCAGATATATCATCAGTGTCTGAACCGCTTGCGTAAGGTTTTCCGCAAGCTTCTTCGCAGGAAATACGATTTTTCCATCTATAAAGAAGGGCTCCCGTTGCAGCTGACAGCCCAAATAGACAAATATGAGTCGTGCAGCGGAGAGAATTTCACATTCCTGAATCTGAAAGAGCGGTTCAACGGCAGTTGGGAGTACAAGGAACTTGGCCCGTTGTGGAGTTTCAATATCAACTATATGGAATATCTTCTGCAACCTTCCATGAGCTTAGAAGAGGGTTGCGGATGGATTATGCGCTTCATGTCGTCGCAAGAGAATAATTCAGTGGGACTGCATCCCTATTGCATTGCTCTCAGATGCGTCAACTGGATAAAATTCATTACAAAATACCGTGTACATTTTGCTGCCGATGATTTAAAGAAGATAGAGACCTCGCTCTATTCACAATACAGAATATTGCAGGACAATCTCGAATACAATCTCGCCGGCAACCATTTGCTTGAGGATTTCTTCTCTCTCCTGTGGGGAGCCATCTATTTTGACGACAAGAAGATGTTCGATGTTGCCGCACCGCAATTGATAGAGCAATTGAAAGAACAGACCCTTGAGGACGGAGCCAATTTCGAGCAGTCGCCAATGTATCACTGCATCATACTCGACAGAGTGCTCGATGCGGTAAATCTGTTGCAGAACAACATACGGTTCGACGGGCAGGCTTCTCTCTGCGGCTTTCTGCGCGATGAAGCTGCGATGATGCTCGGATGGTTGGAGTCAATCACATATTCCGACGGCACTTTTCCGCTCTTCAACGATTCTGCTGAGGGCATTGCACCTTCCGCCAAAGAACTCTTCGACTATGCTTCGCGCCTGAATATTGCATGGAGCAAAGGAGAGTCCGAAGCGTCGGGGTACTTTTGTGTCGATAAAGAGAATTATGAACTACGCATGGATATGGGCGGCATTGCAGCATCATACATTCCCGGACATTCCCATGCCGATACTTTCAACTTCGAACTGCGCACAGGCGGCAAGCCGTTTATAGTGGACAGCGGCATATCTACATACCAATGGTGCGGAAGACGACAATATGAACGCTCCACCGCAGCACACAACACAGTTACGGTGAATGATGAAAATTCAAGCCATGTGTGGGCTGCTTTCCGTTGCGCAGAACGGGCAAATGTTGTCGACTTTAAACAGGAACTTTCTTCAATCACTGCCACACATGACGGTTATTCCAAATTCGGTACCCTCCATACGCGGCAATTCCTATGGGACGACAACTGTGTGGAAATATCAGACAAACTCTCTGATGGTTGTCGCGGAAAAGCCTTTCTTCACTTTGCCCCCGGAGTGGATGTCCGCATCGAGGGCACAAGGGTGATTGCTCCCAATGCCGAAATTGTTCTGGATAATGCTTCGTCTGTGGAACTTTGCGAGGGAGAGGTGGCAACGCAATACAACCGTTTAGAGAAAAACATCACTCTCTGCATCTCTTTCAACGAGAGACTGAACAGCAAAATTTTGTTTTATGCGTCAACAGCCGATTAGAATAGAGCTTCTTGCCCCTGCACGTAATCTTGCAACGGGTATAGATGCTATAAATCATGGTGCCGATGCGGTTTACATCGGTGCACCACGTTTCGGTGCCCGTCAGGCAGCTTCCAATTCAATAGAAGATATAGCCGCATTGGTGGAATATGCCCACATTTTCGGGGTTAAGATATATGTAACGCTCAACACCATTATATACGATGATGAGTTGCACGAAGCAGAAGAGCTCATTTCGAAGCTCTATGATGCCGGAGTAGACGCGCTCATTATTCAGGATATGGGAATCACCCGTCTCAACATCCCTCCCATAGCCCTGCATGCAAGCACACAGATGGACAACCGTTCCATCGAAAAAGTCGATTTCTTATACAGAGCGGGATTCAAGCAGATTGTCCTCGCGCGCGAGCTGTCGCTTGGTGAAATTTCCGAAATACATAATGCTGTCCCCGATGCACGTCTCGAAGCATTTGTGCATGGCGCCTTGTGCGTAAGTTACAGCGGACGATGCTATGCCTCGCAGCATTGCTTTGCACGCAGTGCCAACCGTGGCGAGTGCGCACAGTTCTGCCGTCTGCCTTTCGACCTTGTGGCAGCTGACGGCGAGACAATTCTTAAGGATAAACATCTTCTTTCGCTAAAGGACATGAACCGTAGCGAAGAACTCGAAAAAATGCTCGATGCAGGTGTCGTCTCTCTGAAAATAGAAGGACGTCTGAAGGAAAATTCCTATGTGAAGAATGTTACAGCATACTATCGCAGAAAGCTGGATGAGATATTTATGAGGCGCACCGACTATGTGCGTTCCTCATACGGAGTTGTCAGACCACAGTTCGAGCCTGTGCTCGAAAAAAGTTTTAACCGTGGATTTACCGATTATTTTCTTAATGGCCGCTCCGGAGATATAACCTCGTTTGATTCTCCTAAATCTCTTGGCGAGAGAATGGGGGTTGTAAAAAGGGTATTCAAGAATTATATACTTGTATCTGACGGCAACAGTTTTGCCAATGGCGACGGTGCATGCTTCATAGACCACACAGGCAGATTGCAAGGCTTCAGAGTAAACAGGGTAGAGGGCAACAGGCTCTTCCCGCAGACAATGCCCGAAATAAAAGAGGGATGTCTGTTGTACAGAAATCATAGCATTACATTCGAACGCGATGTGAAGGCTTCGGACGCTGCGCGAAAATTGTTGTTGGACATCTCATTCGATGCGACAGGGGCGGGATTCGCACTTACCGCTACGGACGAGAGCGGAGTATCTGCAACCGTTTCTGTAGAGCAGGAAAAGAGCGAGGCACGTACCCCGCAACGAAACAATCTGCTTACACAGCTTTCGAAATGGGGGCAGACACCTTTTGTTGTCCGTGATGTTGCAGTCTCTTTCGAAGAAGACTATTTCCTTCCATCGTCGGTGGTGGCAGATATGCGTCGTCGCGCCTGTGAGCTGTTGCTCGATGAACATCGCCGCACATATATCCGCGAGGAACAGGAACCGCCGGAGGGTAAACTTTCGTATATAGAAAAATATTTCGACTATACGGGTAACGTCGCAAATAGAAAGGCACGTGAATTCTATTCATCCTGTGGGGTGGAAAGTATAAACAGTGCATACGAAATAAATATGCCGCACGATGTGCCTATTATGTATTGCAAGCATTGTCTGCGTTACAGCATGGGGTGGTGCAGCAAAGAGGGCAAGAAGATTCCCTACAAGGAACCTCTCTTCATTGTATTGGGCGACGGCAGACGGTTCCGACTGAGTTTCGATTGCAAGAATTGCATGATGAAAGTGTTTAGTGAGAGTGTAAATTGATATAAATCTTATATATATGAAAATTACAGACAGAATTTCGGCTTTGCGCGACTATATGCGCAACAGAGGCATTGCAGCATACATTGTGCCGAGCAGCGACCCTCACAGCAGTGAATATGTGGCAGATTGTTGGAAGTCCCGCGAATGGATTACCGGCTTTGACGGTTCGGCAGGAACGGCGGTAATAACAATGAACGATGCTGCACTGTGGACCGATTCGCGCTATTGGCTTGCAGCCGAGGAGGTGTTGCAGGACACAGGAGTAGTGCTTATGAAAGATGGTGCGGATGGCACCCCCTCGATAACATCGTGGATAGGCGAGAAGCTCTCATGCGGTGATATAGTCGGCATCGACGGAAAGGTCTGTTCCGTCAGCGAAGTGGAGGCTTGGAAAAGCAAGTTTGCTGCCTATGGAGTAGAAATGGATGCTTCGGACGATGCTTTTGCCACAGTGTGGAATGGCCGTCCTTCTCTCCCGACAAGTGTTGCCGAAATTATGCCTATCGAAAATGCGGGTGTCCCGTCCCATGAAAAGCTTTCATCGTTGCGCAGTGAACTTTCTGTTGCCGGCGCCGATGCTATGGCTGTAACAATGCTCGATGAAATTGCGTGGCTTACCAATCTTCGTGGCGAAGATGTCGATTATAATCCGGTGCTTGTCTCCTATATGTTAGTAACAAAGGAGAAGGCTACACTTTTTGTCTCTCCCGAAAAGATAACTGCTGCCACTGTGGAATATCTTCGTGGCGAGGGTATCGATGTTGCCGGATACTATGAATTTTTCGATGCATTGGCAAATTTTAAGGGCAGACTCCTTATTAACCCTGCAAAATGCTGCCATGCAGTGCTCGAAGCTGCTTCGAATTGCGAAATCCTGCGCGATGCCTCTCCTGTAGCAGCAATGAAGGCTGTGAAAAACGGCGTGGAGATTGCCGGATTCAAAAAGGCTATGCTTTACGAGGGAGTGGCAATGGTCAAGCTTCTCAATTGGTTGCGCAAGGCTGTCCTGTCGGAAAACCTTACAGAACTTTCGGTCGATCGTAAGCTCACAGAGTTCAGAAGCAAAGACGGTAGCTTCAGAGGACTGAGCTTTGCAACAATATCTGCATACGGCGAGCATGCGGCAATCGTGCACTACGAACCAACTCCCGACAGCGACAAGGCTCTCGAAAATCGCGGATTCCTGTTGCTCGACTGCGGAGGACAATACGATTGCGGTACAACTGACATTACTCGCACGATACCTCTCGGTCCGCTCACACAAGAGGAAAAAGAGGACTATACACGTGTCCTCCGCGGACACATTTCCCTTGCAATGGCGCGTTTCCCAAAGGGCACATGCGGCACTCAGCTCGATGTCCTTGCCCGTCAATGGCTGTGGCGTGCGGGAGAGAACTATCTTCACGGTACAGGACACGGAGTGGGGCATTTCCTAAATGTGCATGAGGGACCGCATCAGA
This sequence comes from uncultured Bacteroidaceae bacterium, assembly GCA_964458275.1. GTDB lineage: Bacteria > Bacteroidota > Bacteroidia > Bacteroidales > Bacteroidaceae > HGM04593. The sequence continues at coordinate 4,319 of CAYWIE010000048.1, read as the reverse complement.
TAAGAATGAACAATATGCCTGCCCCATTGCTGCCCGGTGTTACGGTAACCAACGAACCCGGACTCTACAAGGCAGGACGTTTCGGCATCCGCATCGAGAATACAATGCTCGTGATTCCCTCTCTTGTAACTGAGTTTGGCGAGTATTGCGAAATGGAATCTCTGACGCTCTGTCCTATAAGCAAAGAGCCTATTATCCCCGAACTTTTGGGTGAGGAGGCTATTGCCTATCTCAACGATTACCACAAAAGAGTGTACGATTCTCTGTCGGCACTCCTCGATGGCGAGGAACTTGAGTTCCTGAAAGAGGCTTGTGCTGCAATATGATTAAAAAAAGCATATCATTTATAATTGCAATGCTGTTGTTGCTGTCGTGTGCCGATAGCAACAACAGCAGCAGTTTTAATCCGGTTCTGATAGCTCATGCGGGTGGGGCAGTGGATGGTGCATCAATGACAAATTCACTGGAAGCAATCTGTGCTGCACGCGACAAAGGCTATAAATATATAGAACTCGACCTGTGTCTCACTGCCGACAGCAATCTTGTAGCTGTGCACGATTGGGAGGAATACAACCGCGCAATGGGCATGGAGGCAAAGGGTGATTCTGCACCAACACTCTCAGCTTTCCTTTCGCAAAAGCTGCCTTCGGGACACACACCTCTTTCTGCTGCCTGCATCAACGGCTTTTTTCTGTCGCACGACTCCCTGCATCTTGTAACCGACAAAATATCCGACCCTGCTATTCTTGAGAAATTCTTCCCGCGTCTGAAAGAGCGTATGATAGTAGAGACATTCAGTTACGACCATTACAGCAGCCTGCTTGAGAAGGGCTATGAATATGTAACATACTCTTGCTTGGCAAATGATATTCCATCGGCAACACTGAAGCACATACTGTTCTCATGGCTTTTCCCCGGAGTAAAAATCAAGAATCTGGCTCTCCACACGTCGGCTTTCGATTATGCTTACATGAAATTCCTGCTTCTTGTATCAGATTATGAAATTTCACTCTTCACGGTGAATGATTATGAGGCTATTCCCGAAAGGGCATTGCAGGGTTTAAGATATATTTATACCGACTCGTTGCTGCCTTGAATGTTGCTTTAATCCGTTTTACAGAGTCAGCAGTATTCCTGCCGACATTGAGCGGAATTCCGGCCCATAGGTTGTGTCAAGCATATTGGCTGGCGAGTATTTGAAATAGAAACTCAAATCCTTGATGGCAATTTCTGCCTTGTAGTCGATGGTAACAGCATTTTGATTGATATTGCTGCTTGTCTCTTTGTATCCTTTGTCGTTATATTTGTATCGAGTCTTCAATGAACCGTGAGTGTTGAAGTTTACAACAGGACCAATGCTTGCGCTGATCTCTTTTGCGAGGTTCTGTCTGAGCATAAGTTCCAATGTCAGGCTGAATATCTTTATACGCGAAAAATTGATGTCGGCTCCGTCGGGGTAGGGAGCAACTGTCAAGTGTGAGCCCTCCTTCAGAAACCTGTTTTCACCCTTCATGCGGTAGTTGCGCCAGTTTACGCCGAAGTTCAGTTGCATGGCGGTGTTCTTTGTCGGTCTGTATTCGCATCCGACAAGCCTGTTAAGGGTGAATTCCAATCCGCAGTTTGCCCACTTTACATCCATTCCCGTAGCCTGATTTGTGGCTGTTACAAGTCCCATTCCGAATTGTAGGTCTGAGATTAAATTCATTTCGAATGTGGCATTTTGTCTTGTCTTCTTCTCCTCTTCCTCTCTCTTCTTCTTGCTGCCTATGAATGGAATATCGAAATTCCATGCCTCCTTTTTGTTTATTACTGTTACGCCGTCGGAGGTCAGTTCGCGATGCAAACTGTATTCTGTTCCGTTGTTCTTGACCTCTACTGTAATATGCTTTTCGCCATTGGTTATCCTTACCGTGTCGGGGTGGTATATGACTATGGTGCTGTCTTTGCCGATGGAATTCTTTTCTTCTGCCGCCATTCTTCTTCCCTTTGTTCTTGCTTGTCGCGAAATAAGAGAATGTGGCTTTTATTTCGTCGAAGCATGGGGCGTCTGCCGCCGGGGTAGCGAGAAATCTTTTAAGTTCTTCTTCCTCGTGCGGGGTGGTGAGAGCATCGTAATATCTCTCGATAAGCGCAAGCCATTCTTCGGTGCTTTTTTTATCTCTGTTCATTGCTCTCGTTGTTTATAAATTTCTCTAATCTTTTTTCTTGCTCTTGACAGTTGCATCCTTACTGCTGCCGGCTGCATATTGAGGTCGGATGCTATCTCTTCTATGCTTTTTCCATCGTATTCCCGCAGGGCAATTATTTTTTGTTGTAGTGTTGTCAGTTCTTTGTCTATTATAGTTTCTACCTCTTGCAGGAGTGTTTCGCGTTCTTCGTTGTTCTCTTCGGGTGAATCGTCGTGTTCTTCGTCTATCGGTACGGTGTCGAGTTTTTGTTTTCTCAGTTTGTCTATGCAGATGTTCTTTACAGTTGTCGTTGTAAGTGCTTCTGCCTCTTTGTCGGTTTTAATGTCGTCGCGCCGCGACCATAGCTTTAGGAAGGCATCTTGCAAGGCATCTTCGGCATCCTCTTTCTGAGGTAGGAAGAGCGTGGCTATGTGCAGGAATTTTCTGCGCATGGCTGTGAATGTTCTTGTGAGTTGCTCTTCGCTCATCGTGTTTTGTCTTTTTGTTGCTTTCTATTATGCTAAACGTAAAGTTTAGTTATTTGTAACATCTGTTAAGAAGCAGTTTAAATTTTATTGTAAATTTTGTATCAAAAACTAATTTCCGAGTTAGAGTGATGAAGTATGCACATCAGTTATTGAAGAGTACGCACAAATCTTGGCGTTATTGTTTGCTCAAAGCGTGGGAACTTTACAGATTAGCGAAGAAAATGCGCGAGGGCGTTGTGAAATTCGTGTTTGAGAAAACAGACGGTAGCATAAGAACAGCCTGCGGTACTCTTGTCAATGTTCCTGCCGGAGCCACCAATAAAGGCAAGAGGATGACAAAACCGAGTTACAAAACATTCTCCTATTTTGACACAGATAAAAGCGAGTTCAGATGTTTCAAGATTGAAAACCTCATAACCATATATTAAGGTTGTCTAATAGTTGTCAAATAGGTTATCTAATTGGCAAAGGCTTAGTTTTCGGTGCAACACCCTTTGAGAATGTGCCTATAATCTGAAAGAGGTTACGATGTTTGCCCCTAATAGTGGGGCAAAACGTCGTTGAAGAAAACAATATCGAAAATTCTGAAAATAATTCGCTTTTTGCTTACGTAATAATGAAAATATTATTATCTTTGTTGTGTAATCAAAGACGCAAAACAATATGGACAAAAAAGAGTTAAAAATGCAACTGCTCCACAAAAGAAGTGTTAAGGAGTTTAGGAGTAACAAAATTTGATAGACAAATAGATAAGTTGCTCGACAGAATAAACGACATTGACAAACTTTTGAGAGAATTAGAAAAATAAGTAAAACAACCCCCCGAAATGGGGCACAAAAAATAAGTATTATGGAACTACGCAAACAATTACAAGAATTAGAGCCTTTGATGAAAGCAGGCTTAACTCCTGAGAATTTGGAACGTATTGAGAAGATTAAAGCATCTATAACTACTGACACAGAACGTGCAGAACTTGAGGCTTTTGTAGAGCGCCATTTATTAGAAACAGAAGATGAGGTCGAAGAGTTGTATAATGAAACAATCCGTTTGCAGATGGGCGAGGTATTAAAGATTGTAAACCTTTCTTACATCGCAAAAAAGTATTTCGGCAAAACACAGGCTTGGTTATCTCAACGCATCAATGGTTGCACTGTTAATGGGAAAAAAGCAACATTCAACAACGAAGAGATTAAAACTCTTAACAGAGCCTTGACAGATATAGCGCAAATAATAGGCTCGCACACTGTCCACGCTTGATAGTGTTTTTGATTACACCCGCCCCTAACACGTTGAGCCGTTAGGGGGCATTTTAATACATAAATCTTAAAACATTGAGACGCTATGAGACTGATTGTAACAATTGAAAAACAGAATGACAATACATTTATAGCATATAATACAAACGTTAATGGATTGTCGTTAATAGGTACAGGCAGAACAATTGATGAGGCTAAAGAGGATTTTTATAATACAATGAATGAGGTTGCTCAAACATACAAAAAAAATGAAATTCCCGAATGTTTGAGAATTGCACCAATGTTCAAATAGAGAATTTTCCAACTTAAAACTCGTTTGATTAACAACTTTTGAAGTTTAGTTGGAGTGCCTCTGCGTAGATAGTCTATGCAGGGGTTTTTTGTACCCCTATGTAAAATTTATAAAA
>CAYWIE010000047.1:0-21318 GCA_964458275.1 uncultured Bacteroidaceae bacterium | reverse complement strand
ACTGGCGATCGCCGCCTGATGGGCTAAAATTCACTTGCGAAACTTAAGTTATATTAACAATAATAATGCTAAACTCTTCATATGAGGGGATAAACATCTTAAAAGATAATATATTGTATGTAATATTAGGAATTTCCGGAGTTTTAAATATTGGTGTAATCTTTTATGAAACAATGACGCTGCTGATGCTTTCAGGTTGCACAGGAACGGAATATACTATTAAAGGTAATTCTACCGATTTTATCGATGGTAATAAAACTTATTTGGTTCGGTTTGCTTGAATATTATTCCGAGGCATAGTCTATCTTGTCAAAATAAAATTCAAACAGTCTCTTATTCGAATATGTATAAACTTCTGTTAATTTTCATCGGACGCTGCTAATATTTGTCATTTTATTAGGAAAATACTAATTTTTGCGTAAATTTGCGGTATAGAAAAGCACACTCGATGAAATACGTTGCTTTGCCTACCGAAGAACAACACAGACTGCCTTTCTATCTTGCTATGGAGGAGTATGTGGCTCGTCGCCTTGCGGCAGACGAATATTTCTTTATGTGGCAGGTTGAGCCAACGGTTATCTTTGGACGCAACCAGCTTGTGGATACCGAAGTCGATGTTGAGTATTGCCGTGCAAACTCCATTGAGATGTATCGTCGTAAAAGTGGGGGAGGGTGTGTCTATGCCGACCGCGACAACATCATGTTCTCTTATATTACCCCCGCTGTCAATGTGAACTTTACTTTTAACAACTATATGCTGATGGTTGAGCATCTGCTGCACAAATTGGGCTTGGATGCAAAGACCACCGGACGCAACGATATTCTGATTGATGGCAAGAAGGTGTCGGGAAATGCTTTCTATCATCTTCCCGGACGCAGCATTGTGCATGGAACGATGCTCTACGATACTGATATCGAAAAGATGCTGCGCTCGACAACCCCTTCACAGGCCAAACTCAAAAGCAAGGGGGTTGAGTCTGTGAGACAGCACATCACCACGCTCGGACAATATATTTCACTTACAATAGATGAATTCAAGGATTTTGCGAGGAGAAATCTTTGCAATGGCGAGATTGTGCTCGGCAGCGACGCTGTGGCAGAAATAAAGGAAATAGAGAAAAGCTATCTGACCGACGAATTTATCTATGGACGCAATCCTGCATACACCACGACTGTGAAGAGACGCATTGAGGGTGTAGGTGAGTTTGAGGCTCAATTGGAGTTGAGGGAGGGTGTGCTCAGGCGCATCAATCTTGCCGGAGATTTCTTTCTTGTAGGCGACCTCGACGGCGGGCTGCTCTCGCATCTTGCAGGTGTGCCGTTTCTCCCCGAAGCTGTAGAGGAGCGGTTGGCAGGAATAGAACTTGAGAATATAATAATGAATTTAACCAAACAACAATTTATAAACTTCTTATTTGATAAATAATGGAAAACAAGAGAACCTGTCTTTATGACAAACATGTAGCGTTGGGGGCACTTATAAGTCCGTTTGGCGGATTTGATATGCCCATTCAGTATACAAACATAGTTGAGGAGCACAATGCTGTGCGTAAGGCATGCGGTATCTTCGACGTATCGCACATGGGCGAGGTGCTTGTTACCGGTCCCGACAGCGAGAAGTTTGTGAACTATATCTTTACGAATGACATTACCGGTGCTCCCGACGGTAAAATATATTATGGAATGATGCTTCACCCCACAGGCGGAGTGGTTGACGACCTTCTTGTATATAAGATGGGCGAAAACCGCTACTTTCTTGTGATAAACGCATCAAACATCGACAAGGATGTTGAATGGATTATGAAACATGCCGATAATTTCGATGTTGTCGTAGAGCATCAGAGCGATAAATATGGCGAGGTTGCAGTTCAGGGTCCCAAGACTGAGGAGATTGTGGAAAGGGTGCTGGGAATACCTTGCTGCGAAATGGCGTTCTATACATGCAAGGAGATTGAGTATAACGGCGAAACCATAATCATCAGTCGCACAGGATACACCGGCGAGGATGGATTCGAACTTTATGGTTCGCATGAGTTCACCAATTATGTTTGGGATAAACTGATAGGCAGCGGTGAGGTCCTTCCTTGCGGATTGGGATGTCGCGACACACTGCGTTTCGAGGTGGGATTGCCTCTCTATGGCGATGAGCTTACCGATGAGATTACTCCGTTGGAGGCAGGACTCGGAATCTTTGTAAAACTCGAAAAGGAATATTTCATAGGCAAGGAGGCTTTGGCACAGCAAAAGGCTGAGGGACTGAAACGTAAGATTGTGGGCATTGAACTTGCCGACAAAGCAATTCCCCGTCACGGATACGATGTTGAGGCAGACGGCAAGGTTATCGGTTCTGTAACCACAGGATATAATTCAATATCCACCGGCAAGAGTGTCTGCATGGCTCTCATCGATGCCGAGTATTCTAAACTGGGTACTGAGGTTGCTGTGCGCATACGCAAGAAGGTGTTCCCCGGAACTGTTACCAAAAAACGTTTCTACGATAAGAACTACAAGAAATAATTATATACAATTTATTAACACTTAATATTTTATACTATGAGCAAGATTATAGACGGACTCTTCTATGCCGAGTCACACGAGTATGTAAAAATTGAAGGCGAATTCGGTTATGTAGGTATCACAGACTATGCACAGCACGAACTTGGCAATGTTGTATATGTGGATATGCCTGAGGTGGACGACGAGGTTGAGGCAGGCGAGGATTTCGGTGCAGTGGAGAGCGTGAAGGCTGCCAGCGACCTTATCTCTCCCGTAAGCGGTACTGTTGTGGAGATTAACGAGGCTCTCAACGACAGCCCCGAACTTATCAACGAGGACCCGTATGCAAACTGGATTATCAAGGTTCAGCTCAGTGATGCTTCTGAGGCTGAGAAGCTGATGGACGCTGCTGCATACAAGGCTTTTATTAACGAATAAGCATTTATTTAGAGATGAAATATTTTCCGCATACACAACAGGATATTGAGCAGATGTTGCAGGTGGCAGGGCTGAAGTCGCTCGACGACCTCTTTGCCGAGATTCCTGCGGAACTGCATTTTAACAGAGAGTTTGCACTCCCTGAGGCAATGTCCGAAGTAGAGATACGCAAATTCTTCGATGCTCTTGGCAAGAAGAACAGCAATCTTGTCTGTTTTGCCGGTGCAGGCGTGGAGGATCACTATGCCCCCTCGATAATCAATCCTATTATCTCACGTGGCGAGTTCCTGACAGCCTACACTCCCTATCAGCCCGAAATTTCGCAAGGTACCTTGCAGTATATCTTCGAGTATCAGTCTATGATTACCGAACTTACGGGCATGGATGTAACAAATGCTTCCATGTATGACGGTTGCACTGCCACAGCAGAGGCTATGATGATGTGCGTGGCTGCTGCCAAGAAACGCAATAAGGTGCTTGTGTCGGCTACTGTCAATCCCAAAGTGAAAAGGGTGGTGGAGACCTATGCCAAATTCAATGGTGTTGTCGTGGAGACGATTGCCGAGAAGGACGGCGTAACCGATCTTCAGGAGCTTGAGGCAAAACTTGCTGCAGGCGATGTTGCAGGCGTTATTCTTGCACAGCCCAACTTCTATGGCATCATAGAGGACTATTCAGGTGTGGCTGATGCTTGTCATGCCCTGAAGAGTCTTCTGGTGATGAATGCAAACCCCTCGACACTTGCTGTGCTGAAGACACCTGCTGAGTGGGGTGCAGATATTGCCTGCGGAGACGGACAGCCGTTAGGTATTCCCATGTCTTATGGCGGTCCTTACGTCGGTTATCTTGCTTGCAGCAATGCACTTGTGCGCAAATTGCCGGGACGTATTGTAGGATATACCAACGACGTTGACGGCAAACGTGCTTTCGTTCTTACATTGCAGGCACGCGAACAGCATATACGTCGCGAGAAGGCTAACAGCAACATCTGTTCCAACCAGTCGCTGATGGCGCTTTATGTAACTATCTACATGTCGCTCATGGGCAACAAGGGACTTAAGGAGGTGAACGAACTTTCTTATAGCGGTGCACACTATCTTGCCGAGCAGCTTGTTGCCACCGGCAAATGCACAATGGCTTTCGACAAGCCTTTCCTTAACGAGTTTGCCGTGAAGACAAATGTCTGCACCAAGAAGATACAGGCTGCTCTGCTCGAAAAGGGCATACTCGGCGGTGTACGCATTGCCGACGACATGTTGCTCTTCTGTGTAACCGAACAGCGCACGAAAGCCGAAATGGATATGTTGGTGGAGGTTATTAAGAATATTTAAAAAGAGGAGGATTGACAAATGATTAGAAATTATGACAAACTGATATTCGAGCTCTCAAAAGAGGGCCGTGTAGGATATTCTCTTCCTAAGAACGAACTTCCGCAATACAGCCTCTCGGCGCTTCCCGCAGGATTGCAGCGTACATCTGAGCCCGAACTTCCCGAAGTTACTGAGTTTGATGTTGTGCGCCACTATACCAACTTGTCAAACAAGAACTTCGGTGTAGACACCGGCTTTTATCCGTTGGGCAGCTGTACCATGAAGTATAACCCCCGCATCAACGAGGAGATGTGTGCATTGCCTTCATTTACAGGACTGCATCCCGAACAGCCTGCCGAGTCGGCACAGGGCGCGTTGGAGGTATATTACAACCTTGCAGCTTCACTTTCAGAGATAAGCGGTCTTGCTGCATTTACACTCAACCCATACGCAGGTGCTCATGGCGAGCTCACCGGTCTCATGATTATGCGTTCCTACCACATACAGCGCGGCGACCTTAAACGTACTAAGGTAATTGTGCCCGACAGTGCTCATGGAACCAACCCTGCAAGTGCTGCTGTTTGCGGTTTGCAGATTGTAGAGGTGAAATCTACCCCCGACGGTACAGTCGATGTGGAGGACCTTAAACCTCTGCTCGATGATACTATTGCGGGTATTATGATGACCAACCCCAATACGCTTGGTATTTTCGAAACGAAGATTCCCGAAATTTCGCGTCTTGTACATGAGTGCGGCGGTCTGCTCTACTATGATGGTGCCAACCTTAATGCTCTTCTCGGCAAGTGCCGTCCCGGAGACATGGGCTTCGACATCATGCACATCAATCTGCATAAGACATTCTCTACTCCTCATGGTGGAGGAGGTCCCGGCGATGGTCCCGTTGGTGTTCGTGCCGGTCTGGAGAATCTGTTGCCCAATCCTCAGGTGAAAAAGGATGCAGATGGCAAATTCTATGTAGACACTGATGATGCTTCGTTGGGATATGTTTCGAACTATCTTGGCAACTTTGGTGTTATTATGCGTGCATATACATATATCCTCACTCTCGGCAAGGAGAACGTGAAGATGGTAGGACCGCTCGCTGTGCTCAATGCCAACTATGTGAAGGAGTCGTTGAAGAATGAGTATTATCTGCCTATCGAGGGTGTCTGCAAACACGAATTTGTATTCGATGGTCTTGCCGACAAGTCTACAGGTGTAACTACTCTCGACATCGCAAAGCGTCTGCTCGACTATGGTTATCATGCTCCTACAATCTACTTCCCGTTGCTGTTCCATCAGAGCATTATGATTGAACCTACGGAGACAGAGAGCAAGGAGACTCTCGATGAGTTTATCTCTGTGATGAAGCTCGTTGCTAAAGAGGCTATCGAGAACCCTGATATAGTGAAGAGCGCACCGCACACTACACCTGTGCGCCGTTTGGATGAGACTACTGCTGCACGTTTCCCGAAGGTTACTTACAAGCAAATGAAAGGATAGTCTGTATTTTGTAGCTTATTATAAAAATGAACTGTTTGATTGATTCTGTAATCAAACAGTTCATTTTGTTTTATTGGTGCCTTGTAAATGGTTTATTTGTACTTTGTTTTCCGGTAAATGAGTTTGTTAAAAGCTTAATGCTAACACAAAAAATCAGAGAAATCCTAATTGCTGATAGAATCTCTCTGAATATAAATTTTTAAGGGATGACTAATTACAAGGATGAATCTTCACCGTTTCTTCTGGCTGAACAGCCATTTCATGAAATCATCCTGTTTGAAAGCCGTATTCCAGCATAAATGTCCTACACCGGGGAATTCAATGTATTGAACATCGGCTCCGGCAGCTTTTAGAGCCTTGTATGCTTGACGGGATGCATCGACAGGAACTACATTGTCTGAGTCGCCATGATAGATGCGGAATTTCACTTTTTTAGCTGCTTCGAGACGAGCGGGATTCACTGTTCCGCAAATGGGAATTGCTGCTGCAAATATGTTCGGATAACGTATCGTCATGTCAAATGTTCCCATAGCGCCCATAGAGAGTCCTACAACATAAATCCGTTTTTTATCCACTTGGGGCATGTTCAAGCAGGAATCGAGCAATTCCTTCAATGTTGAGAATAGCGGGGAAAGGAGTACATTGGAGGGCATTTGGCTCGGTTCAAAAGAACGCGGGCTTTTTACGTATGCCCAATAGGCAGATTCAGGACATTGCGGGAAGAGAACAAATGCCGGATATTTGTCGCGGTTGACGGGATTGAGCCACATCTGGCTTCCATGCAGCAATTGTTTCTCGTTGTCCGTCCCTCGTTCTCCGGCACCATGCAAAAAGAGTACCAACGGGTATTTCTTGCCTTTTTTTTCGACTTCGGGACGCAAGAATCTGTAATTCAAAGAGTCGCCCGAAACTGATACATATACTTTCTTCTCGAATTCATTTTGCCCGTATGCAGCACCGAGCAGACCACCCAACATGATAAGTAAGAGCAAATGCTTTTTCATATACTTGATTTATTAATTTAACGGCAAAGATACTCTATTTTGTAATAGATTGTGCTATTCTTTTATGAGAGGTTCTATAATAATGTCAATAATGCCTTAATGTCTCTATATTTCAGTATTCTCTCTTTATCCATTTCACTAACTTCGTTCACATAGAAGTATATGCAAATACTCTTTACATAGGCTGGAGAAGGTCTGTTATATATCCTGATTGAGAGTCATAAATCAAACTATAGAGTTCTTCAGTTGCCTTTAGTGATACATATTCTTCTGGATGAACTTTATTGATTGGTTCATCATCAAGAAACTTAATGTCGTTATTTGATACTTGAACAGGTCCAATTACATTTGTTAATACATACCATATACAATCGTCGATTTGTCTTTCTTCATCTTTCACAAAGAAATCGGCATTTTTATCCTTTGCTATAATGTGGGTCAGATATAATTCTGCGTTAAATTCATTCCTCCGTAGAATTACAAGCTTTTCTCCTTCTTCTGGTAAATTGACGACATCAGGAAGTAATGCTCCCCATCGATGACACGATACACCCTTTCGCTCTAAAGATGTTTTAAATCGCTCTATCTGTCTGTCATCAAACTCAAGGACACGCAATAAATGTTCAGGCTCTGCAATTTCTTCTTCGTCCTTAATAACCAAGTATATATTCATGTATAAGCTGCCCTTGTCCGGGGTAGAACCATTGACTTGGCTTAGTTCACATTCAAATGCGTCTGACCAACCAAGATCCATCATAGTCGCCAGATGTTTGTTTTCAGTACGGGGCACATATCCAAGTATGAAATTAAAATCAAAATCATCAGGGCCGTCATCATAATCGCCGGCCAAAGCAACAGCTATCGCATTCCTGTCATGTTTGTTGTCTTTCTCTCTGACGAGTGCTAATTCTGCTCCTTCATAGAGTTCATCCCATATGTCTCTTAAATCATGGAATGTAATTCCGGCTATCCGGCATTCTTTGTATAACATTCGTCTTTTCTTCTTGAATACATGAGGAGGAGCAGGCATACCCATAGTAACGGTAACAGTATCATCTTCAGAAGGTGCTACATCACCCTCAAGGATATGAACATCGTCGTTGTCAGAATTATCTATGGGTATATTTGTAAGACCTATATCAGTAATTCCATGCGATTCTAATTGACGCTGAAGTTCCTTAAGTTCTGCATCACATTTTGGACATGTACCGCTACAGTCTCCTTGATGCTTACATTCTGTTGGTGTATAGTCCAAACCATATCTGTCAGCTACATCCTTACGGATGCATCTGAGAATATCACATTTTTCTTTGCCGGTACTCATAATCAAAAGTGTTGTTATATCTTTTTGTATTCTATCTTAGAGATATTTGTAAAGCCAAAGTTCTGTTTAATCTCTTCTGCAACTTCATCCAAATCTTCATCGTCATTATAGCCCGGTATATGGAGAACCTTGATGGTAACTTTGTCTTGAGGAACAAGCATTTGCAGAACTCTTAAATGTTGCAAAACTCCAAACATGGCTCCTGTATATTCCTGATAGGTGAACGGGTTCATTGATTTGACATCTACTATCCAATGGTCAACAACATCACTAAGTACTTTAATAGTGTTGTATGAACATCGTAAACAAGTCTCCAGAGTAATCTTCCATTTGTCACCGCAAAGCTTTTTAAACTCAACAATAAAGTCTTTGTATAAGGTAGGTTCACCACCACCAAAACAGATGCCGCCACCGGTACTTTGAAAATAGATGTTGTCTATCTTGACCATATCATATAATTCCTTAGGTGTAAGCATCATTATACCGCTCCGCAGAGTCTTGCCATCAGTCTCATATATTGGCTCATGACACTTTTTATTCAGGCAATACCTGCACTTGAGCGGGCAGCCCATAAAAGTAACCAAGGTGGTTATTCCGGAGCCATCCGTGCCCATTCGAAGCCTGCTTATGGCAAAGACCGGAGCATTAATTCTTTCGTTCTCTTTGCTGAACATTATAGTCTGTAAGTCTATCTAATTCTGTTTTGATGTCTTCAAAATCGCGACTCAGATCCAATATCCTTACCATAAGAAAATTGCCATCGTTTGTCTTGAAATCGCCATTAGGTTGAATCTCAGCTTGTGTTTTGGCATATAACAGCATTCCATCAACTTTGCCGGTATGCCCTTTATCTTCATTCATGACATAAGTATGAATTTGATAGAAGTTTGGCGAGTTGATGGTGAACTTACCGAAATGTTCCTGTAGATTCTTGCTATAGTATTTAGTGTCAATGATAAGTGTCCTCTCTCCAAGTGTCAGTGTAATATCTGACTGCATTATAGGCAATATACTTGAAGAGTTGCCACTGTAATCACTGAAATTCCATTTTATCTGTTTAGCAGTTGCTTTATATTCAGGATGATGCTTCTTGTAATATTCCATGACAAAGCGTTGGAATAATAGGTTCATATGCTCGTCCGAGAATTGAGGCATCTTGGTATTTCCTTGCTCTGTCGATAACAAAAGATTTTGCAGTATGAAATAACATAGGCTGTGAATCATTTGATAGGTTCTGGTATTCCTGTCATATCTTAACAAGTTCCATCTTATTGCAGATTGGTCTATGTCATCAACACCATCAAAGAATATCATTGGCTTCCTGAGGTTGTTCTTCCTCTCACGTTTTACATCAGATCTGCTTATAAGTATGCCAACTGTTGTTTTTATGATCTGGTTAAATACATTGTTAATTGTAAGTTCATCATATTCACAAGCAAGATTGGTACATTGACGGATTCTTTCTTTGATTGTTCCTTGCAGATTCAACTTGCCTCTAAGGGTTGTAAGAGTACCCTCTTTAACAACATATTCTTTATGCAGTCCTTGTTTCAATAGATACGACACACCCTTAGAGAGAATTTCGGCAAATAAATCATAGACATTGTCGTAGTTTTCTCCAGCTATATACTCATGTTGTTACCGGCCATAATTCTGTTATCTTTTCTATTTCATCCCATTCTGCATTGCGTGCATGATTAGCAATCTTTACAATTGCATTTCTGACATTGTAGAATGCTTCTTGAGAAGAACTTCCTAATCGACTGCTCCAAGAATAATTGTCATCATGTGCATATTTTGAATTATTTTGCTTAGGTGTCTTGTCAAACTTAAAAATGCCAAACTTATATGCAGAACCTCCCCATATTGAACCTAACTCATATGTCTTGGATTCAAGCCAATAACAGAAAGAGTTGTCTTTATTGAGGTTGGTATACTCTTCTAATGTCATAGTTCCCAACTTCTCAATTGGGAACTGTTCCAAAAACTGATTATATAATCTCCTTCTATCCATAATTTATGCTATACCTTCACATTCTAAATTAGTATAGAGATTGACAATACTATTGCGAGTATGTAGAGTATTCGTTTCGTTATTGCCCAAATGTTGTCTTGCAAAGGTATGTTTATATTTTCAAAGTTTAACTATTTTGACACCTATTAATATGCAAACATATTTATCATCATATGTTCTTTTATTTATGCTAATCAGTTATCAATGCCTGTCCTCTGGCTTCAATGGATCGCTCACAATGTGCAATGGCACAAGTTCTATATAGTCAAGATTAAAGTTATAATCGTTGCCAACATCTGCAACATCTCTGAATCGTATCCAATGCTCCACGTCGCCCAAATAACGCTTGTCAATTATGCGGCGAAGAACTTGAGTATTGTGTCTCATTGGTATTCCTGCGCCACTATAATAACTGTCGGGGGCCTTCATCCAGTCTTTATTCCTGAGATTTTGTCGTTCTCCATTCCATTGTCGTTGGTCGCTCAGGTCCTCTACAAGCGGCGAGGTTACACCCGTATAGATTGGGTTGCGCTGTCTTTGGTCGCTTGATAGATTGAATCCTGCTCTTGCAGATACTTTTCTACTGCCGTGTTGTCGGGCAGGAACAGTGTATATTGCCCGTAGGTGTTAAGCAGGCTGAATAGTTCCGCACGCCTCAGAAGACCGATGAAGTGCGAATATCTGTCGCTGCGGTTGAGCAAGAAGTCCGCTATCGTCTCGCCGGTGAATGTGTAACGGTTGCTCTTGTCAATCTTGTCGGTGCAGGCGAGGATTGAGAGTGCTATTGTGAGTATGTAGAGTATTCGTTTCATGCTATGTAACCTCGTTTTTACGCTATATAATGTCGCCCTTTCAGGGCTTTATAGGTCTGTCTTTATACATAATCCTTGCGGGCTACATAGCCCTTTCGGACTACGCTATATAATGCCGCCCTTTCGGGGCTATATTGGTCTTTGTTTTAATACATAGCCCTTGCGGACTACATAGCCTTTGCAGGCTACGCTATATAATGTCGCCCTTTCAGGGCTATATTGGTCTTTGTTTTAATACATAGCCCTTGCGGGCTACATAGCCTTTACAGGCTACGCTATATAATGTCGCCCTTTCAGGGCTATATTGGTCTTTGTTTTAATACATAGCCCTTGCGGGCTACATAGCCTTTACAGGCTACGCTATATAATGTCGCCCTTTCAGGGCTTTATTGATGTTTTGTGTCTGCCTTATGCTTTTATTTTTATGTGGTTGCTTAAGATTTGGTTGCAAAAACTGTTTCAAAATCGTAATTGGTTGATTATCTGTTTTGAACGTGTCTTTGCAACTGTCCCTTTTCGGACACTGTGTACGTTTGCGTACAATGGCTGGTTGTCTCTATTGTTGCTTATTACAAATATAGTTAATTTATTGATATTAAAGATTTACCCCCCCCTATTTAGTATATATTAACTTTTTTGTGGCATGAGAGGGCGAAGTGCATTTTCCTAAAAAGTGTATTTTCCTAAAATTGGTTGACAGATAGATTCTGTGTATGTTGATGTATGCGTACACGAAAAGCCCCTCGAAACAGACCGTTTCGAGGGGCTTTGTGGAAGAGATATTTGCTTTTCCGAAATGCCGGATTATTCAGCAACTGCTTCTTCTGTTGCTGCAGCCTCTTCTGTTGCTGCCTCAGCCTCTGCCTTTGCAAGAGCTTCTGCTGCTTTCTTCTCAGCAACTTTCTTTGCTATTTCAGCGTTTTTCTCTTTCTCAGCATCAAGGAGAGATTTCTTCAATTCTGCTTTAGCCTGAGCTTCCTTAGCCTTTACGCTGCTGAGAGCGTTAGCCTTAGCGTTTTTCCATGCCTCGAACTTAGCCTGTGCTGCTGCCTCGTCGAATGCACCTTTCTTAACACCGCCCTGCAAGTGCTTCATCATGTAAACACCTTCGCGAGAAAGGATGTTGCGTACTGTGTCTGTAGGTGTTGCACCGTTGTTTACCCAGTACAATGCTCTTTCGAAGTTGATGTCTACTGTTGCGGGGTTTGTGTTGGGGTTGTAGGTACCGATTTTCTCGGTGAACTTTCCATCACGTGGAGATCTCGAATCTGCAATTACGATTGAATAGAACGCGTAGTGTTTGCGACCTCTTCTCTGCAATCTGATTTTTGTTGCCATTTGTTTGTTTTTTAATGGATTAATGATTTGAGTTAGCCCATATCTCGTATAGGCGGTGCAAAGGTAGTGCTTTTTGAGGTATTTACAAAATTTTTGCCCGCAAATATAGCAACAAGCGAGCGAGAAATATCAAGTTCACTTGAATATTTTTCACAGCGAGTGCAGTCTATTTTAGAGGTTTACCTCAAATATACGAACATTTTCCTGTTAAAATTCAAATAGCTTCTCATTCTATCGTATAAGACAGAATCCCGTTGTTGAGTTTTAACAGGATTTTACCCGTTAGAGACAATTCTATTATATCCTTAATGATATCTGCGTCGTTGTCTACAACTATCAATGAGTTCTCGACGGCTTTACGCCTTGCGTATATCACAGTGTCGGGGTCGACGGGTTCTCCTTTGTATATGACATCGTCGTTGATGTATAGAGTGTAACGTGCACCTTTAAAGCTCTCGTCGAAGCTGATGGAGTAATCGTGTATTGGAGCTGTCGCAGTTTGTTCCGTGTCCGGTGCATCGTTGTGCCAGAATTGCTGCAATGTAAAGTAGCTGAAGAGTCCTATTATTATTAATAAGATAAAGAAAAAGAATACACTTCCGAATAGGAATTTCATGTTTGGGTCGAGACCTTTTTTCCTGCGCATATTTATTATTTTTTGCAAACTTACAAAAATTGCGCTTATTTATAGATGTCCGCGTTAAATTTTATATCATGCAGAAGCCTTTTTTTCAAACGTTCTTGTGGATTAGTATATTTTTCTATAAATTGCAGTGCTTATAGATTATATACAGGTGATAGATTTTGTCATACCATTTGTTCTATATAATAAACTCTACCAATAAATAGACAAACAATGAATTCGAAAAAGACTTATGTGCCGCAACCTGTTAACACAAGCGATGTCAATTTGCCTGATGAATTGAATGGACTTGTCGAGGAAATAGCAAGGAATGTTCATGATGTATGGGCTAAAAACCGCATAGAACAGGGCTGGACTTATGGTAAAGTGCGCAATGATGCTCTCAAACAGCACCCTTGTCTTATACCCTATGAGGAGCTTCCTGAGGTAGAGAAGGCGTATGATAGAGATACTGCTTTCGGCACTTTGAAATTGATATGTAAATTGGGTTTTAAGATTTCTAAAGATACTCCGAAATAAAATTCAAACAGCTTCTAAGAAGCCGAAATAAACTTGTGAATATGTAACATTTTCCAATAAAATTCAAAGCAGTTTCTTAAAAACAGATGAATTTATTTTGTTCTGCTCCTTGCTTGCACTATTTTTGCACTGCATTTTAAAAGAACATTTTTATGAAAAGAATAAGAGCTGCCATAGTTGGATATGGCAATATTGGAAAGTATGCTTTGCAGGCTCTGGAGTGTGCGCCCGATTTTGAGGTTGCTGGCATTGTACGTCGCGCGGGTGCCGACAATAAACCTGCTGAACTTGATAAATATCCTGTCGTAAAGGATATCAATGAACTTGGCGAGGTTGATGTGGCAATCCTTTCTACACCGACAAGAAGTGTTGAGGCATACGCTAAACAGATACTCGAAGCAGGCATAAATACGGTAGACAGCTTTGATATACACTCGCAGATAGTCCCTCTGCGCCGCTCGCTTGACGAGAGTGCAAAAAAGGGTGGTGCTGTCTCTGTAATCTCTGCCGGATGGGATCCCGGAAGTGATTCTGTGGTGAGAACTCTCTTGCAGGCAATTGCTCCCAATGGTATAACTTATACAAACTTCGGTCCCGGAATGAGCATGGGGCATACTGTTGCGGTGAAGGCTATCGAAGGTGTTCAGGCAGCGTTGTCTATGACCATTCCTACCGGTACAGGCATTCATCGCCGTATGGTGTATATTGAGGTGAAAGAGGGTTACAATTTCGAAAAGGTGGCGCAAGCTATTAAGGAGGACGCCTATTTCGTGAACGATGAAACTCATGTGGTTCAGGTTCCTTGCGTGAACGAGCTTTTGGATATGGGGCATGGTGTGAACCTTACACGCAAAGGTGTTTCTGGCTCTACACAGAATCAGTTGTTTGAATTCAATATGCGTATAAACAATCCTGCTCTTACAGGTCAGGTGCTTGTATGTGCAGCACGTGCCACAATGAGACAGCAACCGGGTTGCTATACTATGATTGAAATTCCTGTAATCGACCTGCTTCCCGGAGACAGAGAAGAGCATATCGCTCATCTTGTATAATAAAAGGATTATAACATTTATATAAACAATTTCCCCTGCAACGACGCTGCGTTGCAGGGGAAATTGTTTATATCTGTAATCATAAAAATCAAATAAGCAGGAATTTGAGTACAAAGAGTATTGCAAGAATATACATGGCAAGAGTTGTCTTCTTGAAATTGCCACAGATGGTATTCAGCAATACATAAGTAATCATACCGAGCAGAATTCCATTGGAGATGGAGTAGGAGAGGGGCATTGTGATTATACATACAAATGCGGGGATGGACTCTGTGTAGTCTTCAAAAGGAATCTTGACTATGGGTTCAATCATCAGAAGACCTACGATGATGAGCGCAGGGGCTGTTGCTGCCGCCGGTATCGAAAGGAAGAGAGGAGAGAAAAACAGCGCGATGGTGAAACAGCATGCAACGGCAAATGCTGTAAGACCCGAACGGCCGCCCTGAGCTACTCCTGCTGCACTCTCTACATATGTGGCAGTTGTGGATGTGCCGAAAATCGCACCTGCTGTGGTAGCTATGGAGTCTGCCATGAATGCTTCCTTTATTCGGGGAATATTGCCTTTCTCGTCAACCATATTTGCTTTGGTGCAGACACCTACAAGCGTACCCACAGTGTCGAACAGGTCTATGAAAAGGAATGTGAACACAATGGCAAGCATGTCGAGTGTAAATATGTTGTCAAACGTGAACTTGCAGAAAATGGGCTCTATTGATTCGGGGTGGGAGAGGACTCCTTTGAACTCTGTAACACCCATCGGAATTCCTATAAGCATAGTCAGGATTATGCCAAGCAGTATCGCTCCGGGAACCTTTTTTGCATACATGAATCCTGTGATGACGAGACCTATCATTGCAAGCAGTGCAGAGCCCGAAGTGATGTCGCCGAGCGTTACAAGTGTCGCTTCGCTACGAACAACCATGCCGGCACTGCTCATGCCGACGAAAGCAATGAAAAGTCCGATGCCGGCGCCTATGGCGTTTCTGAGGCTGTAGGGGATTGCATTGACGATTGCTTCGCGCACGTTAGTCAGTGTGAGGATTATGAATATTATACCTTCCAACAGCACGGCTGTGAGGGCAAACTGCCACGGATATCCCATGCCGAGACATACGCTGTAAACAAAAAAGGCGTTTAGACCCATGCCGGGAGCAAGACCAAAGGGCAATTTCCCCCAGAAAGCCATTGCAAGACTGCCGGCTATTGATGCCAGTGCGGTTGCTGTGAATACTGCGCCTCCCGGCATTCCGTCCAGTTGGCTGAACATGGTTGGGTTGACTGCCAATATGTAGGACATTGTGAGGAATGTCGTGATTCCTGCAAGGATTTCTGTTTTTACGGTCGTGTTGGCAGGATCGAACCCGAATAGTTTCTTAAGCATAATTCTATTTGTGTGTGTACTTCTCTTTTTTAAAAAAACAGTCGGCCTGTAAGCCGGGTTCTGTGCCCGCGAAGCGGGTGTCTGTCATTCATCTATTCCCGATGTCGCCACCGGGCTAAAGCGTTCTACCCTCCGGCTCGGACGAGCAGCCCTCAGGCGCCGGTATACATGAACTTGCAGCTTCCAAGACGCACGGCCCGTACATCGCTGCACGGCCGGTGGGCTCTTACCCCGCCTTCTCACCCTTACCCTTGCGGGCGGTTATTTTCTTCTGCGTTACTCTGCCTTCGCAGACAGCTTTCTGTTAGGAAGTGGAATGCTCTTTGCTGCCCGGACTTTCCTCCTTTGCTCTTGGCAACGGCGACAGACCGTCCGACTGTTTTAGGGTGCAAAGTTAAGCATTGTTGCTGCTATTTTAAAATTTTCGGCATATTTTATTCTTCTTGACGTCAACTTCGTGGCGGATGTCATTTCTCCAGCTCTTCATTTCAGTGCCGAGCGTTGAAGAAATGTAAAATCTATCCCCGCAATGTGCAAGAAGTGTTAATACTGTGCTCTGATTGTTAAATGATAGCAAAAACAAACGTCTTTCTTTATTAATCAAGAATTTTGCGTTTATATTTGCAACGTGAATGTTATAAACAAATGCAGAATTTAACAAATCAGCAAAATAGAGTTATGAAAAAGGGAATTAGAAATTTATTTTTGGGTGCAACCGTAATTGCGGTAAGCGCGGTGGTTGCATCCGTTACCACTTATAAAGTATTGGAAAACGGCAAAATCATGTCCGCTAATGTTGCAGAAGAGAAAAACGGTCTGCAATTACACAAGGCTTCGATGCCTCAGACATTCAACATGCAGGAGCGTGTCGACCTCACAGAGGCTGCCGACAAATCATTGCATGCTGTCGTACACATCAAATCCACAGAAAACAGCAAGACACGTACAATACGCCGCGCCCCCGACATCTACGATTTTTTCTTCGGCGACGGGATGGGACGCCAGCAGGAGGTCAGGACTCAGCCGCGTGTAGGGTTCGGCTCCGGTGTCATACTGACTGAAGATGGCTATATCGTAACAAACAACCATGTCATTGACGGTGCCGACGAGATAGATGTTACATTGAACGACAACCGCACCTTTAAAGGCCGCTTGATTGGCAGCGACGACAAGACAGACCTTGCATTGATAAAGATTGAGGTAGACGAAAAGCTTCCTGCGCTTCCCGTTGGCGACAGCGATGAACTAAAAGTAGGCGAGTGGGTGCTTGCAGTTGGCAACCCCTTTAACCTGACCTCGACTGTTACAGCCGGAATTGTAAGTGCAAAGGCGCGTACACTCGGAGTGTACAATGGCGGAATCGAGTCTTTCATCCAGACTGACGCAGCCATCAATCAAGGCAACAGCGGCGGTGCATTGGTCAATGCGCGTGGCGAACTTGTAGGAATCAATGCAGTTCTTACCTCTCCGACCGGTTCGTATGCAGGATACGGATTTGCAATCCCAACGAGCATCATGACAAAGGTTGTTTCCGACCTCAAGGAATTCGGTGCAGTGCAGAGGGCTATTCTCGGCATTATGGGCGGTACGGTTACAAGCGAGCTTGTAGAACAGAAGGATTTGGGAGTTGTTGACGGTGTATACGTTAGCGAGATTCTGCCTGAGGGTGCTGCTGAAGAGGCTGGCATCGAGGTCGGAGACGTGATTGTGGCTGTCGACGGGTCTAAAATCAAGAATATGGCGCAGATGCAGGAGATGTTCACCAAACATCAGCCGGGCGACAAGGTTGAACTGACTGTCGTGCGCAAGAAAAAGGAAAAGAAGATTGATGTTACGCTGAAGAATGTTCAAGGCAATACCAATGTAGTGAAGAATGCCGACCTCGACATGTTGGGTGCTACATTCAAAGAGCTCGACGACAAGGACAAGCGTCTTTATAAGGTAAACTATGGTCTCAAAGTGCTCGATGTTTCAAAAGGACGTTTCGCCGATGCAGGAATCAAGAAGGGATTTGTCGTGCTGAAAGTGAACAACAATCCTGTCAAGAGCATAGATGATATGCAGAAAGCCATAAAGCAGGCAAACTCTTCGAGCGACCAGGTGCTGTTTATTGCCGGAATGACTCCTTCTGGAAAAAGAGCATATTTCTCTGTCGACCTTACTCAGGAATAGAAGAGCGGATATCACGCAATAAAAGAGGCTGAAAATCAGCCTCTTTTATTGCGTGATAAATTTTATTGATAAAATTTTTATTTTTTTGTTGGATTTTGTCCCTAATGTAACTCTATAATAGCGGAGGCGCCAAAGTTTGTCGTTTTGTACCATAGTTTTAAACTATGTTTGTACATGAAACAGCCTAAGTGAATTATTATCACTTATTGCTTAATGATGTTTGGCTGGTGAACATTTTTGGCAAAACACT
This sequence comes from uncultured Bacteroidaceae bacterium, assembly GCA_964458275.1. Taxonomy (GTDB): domain Bacteria; phylum Bacteroidota; class Bacteroidia; order Bacteroidales; family Bacteroidaceae; genus HGM04593. The sequence goes on along the minus strand of CAYWIE010000047.1, from coordinate 3,062 downwards.
TGTATTTCCAACAAAAGTTATATATATTTGCAGATTGAAATTGTACGATGAGTATGAGACAATTAAAAATTACAAAAAGTATCACAAATCGCGAAAGCGCGTCGCTCGACAAGTACTTGCAAGAAATCGGCCGTGAAGACCTTATCACCGTAGAAGAAGAGGTGGAATTGGCGCAGCAGATACGTAAAGGCGATCGTAAAGCGTTGGAGAAATTGACAAGAGCGAATCTTCGTTTCGTAGTTTCCGTCGCAAAGCAGTATCAGAACCAAGGATTGAGCCTTCCGGACCTCATCAATGAGGGTAATCTCGGATTGATTAAAGCTGCAGAGAAATTTGACGAAACACGAGGATTCAAGTTTATCAGTTATGCTGTCTGGTGGATCAGACAATCTATTCTTCAGGCTCTTGCAGAACAATCGAGAATTGTACGCTTACCTTTGAACCAGGTGGGTTCCTTAAACAAGATCAGTAAAGCGTTCTCGAAATTCGAGCAGGAAAATGAACGTCGTCCTTCGGCAGAAGAACTTGCAGAGCAGCTCGACTTGCCGGTAGACAAGGTTATCGACTCACTGAAAGTTCAGGGTAGACACATCTCGGTTGATGCTCCCTTTGTAGATGGCGAGGACAACAGCCTTCTGGATGTATTGGTGAACGACGATTCACCAATGGCAGACAGCACTTTGGTCAACGAGTCATTGTCGCGCGAAATAGACCGTGCACTCTCAACCCTTCAGGATAGGGAAAAAGAAATCATTCAGATGTTCTTTGGTATTGGAATGCAGGAGATGACACTGGAAGAAATCGGCGACAAGTTCGGTCTTACACGCGAACGCGTCAGACAGATTAAAGAAAAGGCCATCAGACGCTTGAAGCAGAATCAGCGATGCAAATTACTTAAACATTTCTTAGGTTAAAATACCGGTATATAAAATTGGCGGGCTATGTCTGGAAAGACATAGCCCGATTGTTTTGTATTATTTGTATCCGGTATATGTTTTATTTGTACTTGGTTTTCAATAGGGACTTATAACTATTTGTCGGAAACCAATAACACTATTTCTTGTCGGACTTCTTTTCTTTGTTTGCAGTCCGGCGGGGAGAGAGAATCTTTTTATACAATTCGGGATTCTCTATAACCTTGAATCCTTCTTTAATGTCAGCGTCGTCGCGCATGGCAAAGACAATGCAGCCTTTCTGACTATAATAGCGTTTTACAATCTCATCGGCTATAAGCTGTTTGACATCTTTTGCGAAGAATGTAAGGTCGTGGTCGAGATTGTGTTGGAGTGCCTTTTCGAGTTTTTCCACCTCTTCTTTCGTTGTCTCGGCATAACCTTCGAGGTCGAGCATCTTTTTCAACTGCTTGAGTGCCTTGTAGCTCTCTTTGTCGTATGTGAATCCGGTTGATTTCAGATAACTCTTGAATGATTCATAATCCTCTTCGCTCAATTCAAAAGACTCGGCAGGAGCAATTGTCGGATGTTTGAGCGCATATTCGGTTGCATAATCGAAGATGCTCATGTCTTGAATCAGATTGAAGAGCAGGGTAGTGATTTTCTCGCTTTTAGGTTCAATGTCGGGCTGTATGCCGCCGCCATCTTTCACTTCGCGTCCTGCTGCGGTGTAGAATGTGTTTCTCAGGCTGTCAGGCGTGCGGGCTACGCTTCCGTCTGCATTGCGATGGCTGTAATCGATCGCCTGCACACATCGTCCGCTTGGGATGTAGTATTTAGATGTGGTTACCTTAAGGTAGCTGTTGTAGGGGAGCTCGCGTGTGGTCTGCACCAGCCCTTTGCCGTAAGTGCGTGCACCTATTATGACGGCTCTGTCGAGGTCTTGCAGCGAACCCGATACAATCTCGGCAGCCGAAGCTGTCTGCCCGTCGACAAGAATCACAAGTGGCGAAACAGTGTCAATAGGCTCTCTTGTTGTCTTATATGTTGAGTTAGCCCTCTTTGTCTTGCCTTTTGTCTCTACAATGTTCAAGCCTTTGGGAACAAATAGATTGACAATTTCTATTGCCTCTGTCAACGAACCGCCGCCATTGCTGCGCAAGTCGATGATGAAAGAGCGCGCACCTTTTCCTTTCATCTCGATGAACGCACGGCGCATCTCTTTTGAGCAGTTCTCCGTAAAGCTTTCGAGCTGCAAGTAACCGATGCTGTCGCGCAGGATTCCATAGTAGGGAATCGAGGGCAATGCAATGCTTTCGCGCTGCAACTTAATAGTCAATGGCTTCTTCTCGCCCGGCCGCTCAACTACAACAGTCAGCTTTGTACCGGCTTCGCCACGCAACATGTCGCTGACACTGTCGCTGCTCACTCCTTTTACATCTACTCCGTTGATTGACAGGATAAGGTCTCCAATCTTAAGCCCGGCTTTAGCTGCCGGCATATTGTCGTATGGCTCGGCGATAACCGTAGAGTTTTTCTTTTCGTGGAAACGGATGAGCGAACCGATACCAGCATATTTGCCGGTAATCATCATTTTCAGTTCTTCGCTGCCTTCCTCTGTGTAGTAAGTAGTGTAGGGGTCGAGCTTGGAAAGCATGGCATCAATGCCGCTTGTTATTATTTTCTCAGGTGCAATAGTGTCCACATAGAAAAGGTCTATTTCTTTAACAAGCGAATTGAATATGTTCAATTGCTTCGACATCTCAAAGTTGTGATTGTCCCGTTTGAATGCTGTGAAGCAGAGTGTCGCAAGAATCGCTATTACAGGTAAGAAATATACATTTTTTTTCATTGTCCGTATTTTGATGGTTATATTATATAAGGTATAACAAATGGCGCTGTTTTTTATCGCATCTGTTTTTACCGGCGCAAATATATACTATTTTGCAATGAAAATCTCCTTTTAGGAGAAAAATAACCTTCAGATTAATCTGTTTTTCCGCTTTCTGAAGAAAATAATAGAATTTCAGTAAAAAAAAGTGCCAAAAAGTTGCATGGTAAAAAAGAATATACTACTTTTGCATCGTCAAACGAGAACGGTCAATTCTTAGAGACAAATTCTTCCTTAGCTCAGTCGGTTAGAGCATCTGACTGTTAATCAGAGGGTCC
>CAYWIE010000046.1:0-21639 GCA_964458275.1 uncultured Bacteroidaceae bacterium | reverse complement strand
TTTCTGTGATATACAGAACTAAAAGCTATATTTTTTTACTTGCGAAACTTAAATAATAAATGAATATAATAGTTTTTCTAAAATTAATAGGTTATGAAAAAGATTAAACCTGTTGTGCTAAAGGATGCTACAAAATTGACAAGAGAACAAATGAAGAGTGTTGTGGCAGGTGATTCGATTATCGAGTATCCTCGTGCTTGTTCAGCACGATGTCCATCGGGGTATGAAAGATCAAGTGTAAGTGTTGAATGTCCGTCTCCATATTATTGTCATGTATATTCAGGCGCAGATTTTTACGGATTACAATGTTCTAGTTATGATGGATCATATAATTATGTAACAAGTTCATCTATGTGTGGCGATATATTACCCGAGGAAGTAAACTTGTAATAATAAACAGATTTTGCAAATTGTCAGGCAATCCATATTGATGATATTGTCGCTCTTATTGCTTGTTTCGTGTACGGACGAAATAGATAAGAGCAACCGCTACACGTTTACGGGTGAGACAATTGCCGACTATATGAATAACCGCAGTGAGAAGTATTCTCACATGTTAGATATATTCGAAAAGGCGGGACTGGGCGGTATTCTGTCGACTTATGGACGTTATACAATATTTATTGCCGACAACAATGCAGTGGAAGCGTATATACGCGAGCAGGATTCAATTTATCACGCAACGAAAGATGCCCCGTTTTTTATTGAAACGGGTATACATTCACCGGAGTTCTCGGATTTGTCCGATTCCATGGCTAATGTAATAGCGCGTGCACATATAATTGATTATTATTGTCCTATGGCAGAAATGGCAGAAGGCGCTCTGCCTGTGCTGAATTTCAATGATAAATATTTGGGTGTCAATTACAAAATTTTCGATGAGCGTTTCTTTGTGATGATTAATAATCATTCGGCTATCATTGCAGGAGACAATGTCGTGGAGAATGGTATAATTCATGTCGTAGACAGATTGATAGATCCGCTTCAGAAACGTGTGCCGGAACTGATAGCTTCGTGTGGTTTTTTCCAAATATTCAATAGCGCTCTTGTTGCAACAGGTCTTGCCGATTCTCTTCTTTTGGATATAGACAAGAATTATCTGGCACCTGTGGATGAAATACCGGACAGAGCGATAGGTGGTGTTTTTGCTTATCCCAAAACAAAGTTTTTCAGATACACGGCTTTTGTTGAAACAGATGAGGTGTTTAGGCAAAATGGTATAGACTCGTTTGCCGACTTGGTGAATTTTGCATGTAAATGGTATGGGACAGAGGATAAGGATGATTTTTGCAGTCCTCGGAATGCATTGTATAAATTTGTCGCATACCATTTTACAGAATACTATACTCCATATAATAGAATTGTACCTTATGGGCTTAAACTTTTTTTAGACTTGTCTCTCGAATATACAATGCTGTCAACATATGATAGGGATGATTATGCCGAAAGTATGGGCGGTAAGGTCATGAGGTTTACCAAACCTCTCTCTTGTGCCGATGGAATAGATGTATTTATCAATTACAACAAGAATCCGCATTTGAATATAGAGGCTAATCAGCATTTGAGTGTAAGGGTGATACCTCTTACCGAATTTACCGGATTGAGACCTGAGTATGCTTCTTTTAACCAAATGGCATCGAACGGCGTCGTTCACCCGATAAATAAGATACTTGTTTATGATGAGGATGCTATGGCTGGAAACATTCTTAACGACCGTATAAGGATAGATGTGGCTTCATTGTCTCCAGAACTATCGTCCAATGCCATAAGGCATGGAGCCGGTCTCCCACCTCCTTTCTTGGGGCATAGAATACCGGACGGTTTCAGTAAATCGTTCAGAGTAGGAGGCTCCGGTGTTGTGGATTTTTGGACAAGTTCCGGTAGCTATTATTCCGATTTTTTTGCTGTGAATCAGGATTTCGATTTTTCTATCAGAATACCCGATTTGCCACCCAAGGTGTACGAGATAAGGTTTGGAGCCGAGTATTGCTTTGCGACAAAAAATATCGAAAATAAATATTCAATGAATGTCTATTTGGACGGTAAACCTCTACGCCATGTCTATTATTCCATAGCTCCTCGAGAGGATTATATAGGATGGGTCCCTGATGTTGAAACTTATGACAATGGTGTCGAGAATGACAAATTGTTGCGTTCGAAAGGGTGGATGAAGGCGCCTGACATATTTTTATGCAATGAAGGCGAATATATAAAGACAGCAAGGGATAGAGAAGGCGGTATAAGATGTATTTTGGGTCGTGATTTTTTTGGACCGGGTGAACATTGGTTGCGTTTTAAAAAAATAGACGACCATTATGGTGAGAGTTTTAATCTTGATTATATAGAATTGGTACCTCTGAATATCATAAATGGTATAGTTCCTGAGGATACCCATTAGATATTTCCACGTTCCCTGAAAATGAATACCCCGCCTTCAATAATTTGATAAAGGCGGGGAGTTTCTATAAAAATCATTTTTCAAACATTTCTGCAACCTCTTTCAGGTGCTTGATTATAGGCAGATGCTGCGGGCAGACACTTTCGCACTGTCCACATTCTATGCATTGGCTTGCTTTGCCGAAGATTCCCGTCAGTCGGTCGTAATACTCTCCTTGCGGTGTCCAGAATTTGCCTTTCAACTCCTGCTTCTCGGCATTGTAGAGCGAGAAGTATTTAGGAATAGCTATGTTCTGCGGGCAGCCGTCGGTGCAGTAAGAGCAAGCTGTGCAGGGAATTGGTATATTCTTGTTGATGATGTCTACAACGTTCCCAATGCACTCAATTTCTTTTTTGTCGAGAGGCTTGAACTCTTTCATGAACGAGCAGTTGTCCTGCATTTGTGTAAGGTTGCTCATGCCGCTGAGCACAATAGCTACGTTCGGTTGAGATGCTGCAAAGCGTATTGCCCATGAGGGAACGGATGCTTCGGGGTTGTGGGCTTTGAGGATATTCTCAGCCGTTTCGGGCAGATTGGCAAGCGTGCCGCCCTTTACAGGTTCCATCACAAAGACGGGCTTTCCGTGTCGGGTGGCTGTCTCATAGCACTTGCGCGATTCTATGCCTTTGCTCTCCCAATCGAGGTAGTTTATCTGCAACTGCACGAACTCAAATTCAGGGTGCTCGGTGAGTACCTTTTCCAGCATCTCTGCATTGTCGTGGAACGAGAAGCCTATGTGCTTTACAAGTCCTTTTCTCTTCTTCTCGGCAATCCATTCGAAACAGTCGAATCTGTTGTAGGCCTTGTAGCTGTCAAAGCCGATGTCGTGCAGCAGGTAGTAGTCGAAATAGTCTACTCCTGTGTTCTCAAGCTGTTGGTTGAAGATGCGGTCTCTGTCTTCTTTCGTCTTTATGAATCCGCAATGGAGCTTGGTGGTCAGCGTATATGCCTCACGTGGGTACCGCTTAGTCAGTATCTCCTTTACAGCCTTCTCACTTTGAAAACCGCAATACATCCATGCTGTGTCGAAGTATGTATACCCTTCGGCAATAAAGTGGTCGACCATGCGCTTGCTCTCATCTATGTCTATGCTTCCCGGATTGTCGGGGTTGGTTAGGGGCAGACGCATAAGTCCGAATCCGAGTTTTCTTTTCATATTCATGGCTTTACTTGTTTTTTCAGATAATGCAAAGATAATCTCCATTGTTCAATAAGGCAAGTAATCCGGAACAACTTCTTATTCTTATAGATGTTATCTTCCTATGTAACTTGTTGCTGCTTTCGCTGTCTTTGAAGCGGAGCCGATTGTTATTGTATAAGCGGAGCCTGATGTCAAGCCGGGACAACTCAGCAGGCAGCTGAAGCGGCTGTCTCCGCTACCGCCGCCACCGGGTCTGCCTCCGCCGCCTGTTCTCGGAGAATAGTCGGCTGGCACTGTGAAAGATGCCAGGATGTCAGAGCCATCCTTGATACTTACTGTGCTTCCTGCTGTAACGCTGCCTGTGCTGCTCACCACACACTGTGAACCGGTTGTCGATGTTACCGAATTGTTGCCGCCGCCAATGCCAAGAACAGTGCCGCCTGTTATGTAAAGGTAATGCCTTTTGCTGCATCCAGCCCACATTCGGGTTCTCTTGAACCGCATGCCAGCACATTGCCGCCGGATATATACATGTTGCCATTGCTGTCGATTCCGTCGTTCCCATTGGAGATACCGGATACGGTCCCGCCTCTCAGATGCATTTCTCCCGCAGAATTGATGGCGTCGTCCGAAGCACTGAAAGCATAGACTGTTCCATCCGTAACAGTGAATGTGCTTTTGGTTTCAATGGCCTCGTGGCTGTTGGATGTTGCTGTTACGTTGCCGCCGCTCACTGTCATGTTGCCGTCACTCTTGATGGCCTTTGGCTGCGCCTTGCTCGAACTGTATGAGTAGGTGCCGCCAGTTGTTGCGGCAGAAACAGTGCCGCCGCTTATGAGCAGTGTGCCGTCTGTCTTGATGCACTTGCCTCCCGTCCCTGTACTTTTTAGCGTTAATGTGCCGCCGCTGATTTCCATATCATTGTCTGCTTTCAAACAGCCTGCTCCCTTTGATTCTTTCCCGGTCCGGTCATATGAACCGCTACCCGAAGTTGCAATGGCGATTGTGCCGCCTGAGATAACCATGTTGCCGCTGCCGTCATCCGAATCAGCCTTGATGCCCTTTGCGGCAGCTCCGTTCATGGTGATGCCGATGGCGCCGCCGTTGATAGTCGCAGTGCCCGCCTTGATGCCTTTTGCCGTGCAGTGGTAGCTGTTGCCGGAACTGGTTGCTCCTGTGTTCTTGATGGTTAATGTCCCTGTGTTGACCGCAGGTACCTCGAATGTCCCGGCTACGCTTATGCCTCGTCCTGCCGCGCCCGTTACATTTATTGTTATGTCGCCGCCATTCTGCGTGAAGCTGCTGTCTGCCTTGAAGCCTGCGGCATAAGAGGGGTCGCTTGTGTCGCTCAGGTCGACGGCTCCATTTGCATGCAATTCAATGGTTCCGTCATTTACAAAAATGCTGCCCTCGCTTTTCACACACTTGGCAGCAGTGGCATTTGCCGTAACGGTCAGTGTGCCGCCATCCAGATATATGTTTCCTGTCTCTTCATCCTCATGGTCGGCTGTCTCGCCTGTCGGAGTGCCGCTCCCCAAATCGCACTGGATGCCGTCGTCGCCTACACCGCTGATGGTTACCGTGCCGCTTTTCATTTGCATATACTCTTCACAGTTGATGCCGTCCCCCACAGCAGATGCTATATTCAATGTCAGGTTCTTGACGGTGATATACGAGGCGCTTTTGATGGCATGCTTCTGGTTGCCCGTTACATTCAGCTTGCCGTTGCCCTGTAGCTGCAACTGCCCTTTGCTGTAGATGCATGCCTTTTGCGGACCGTTGCCGTCGGCTAACGTGTTCTCTGTTCCATTCTTGGCGCTGAGTTGAATACGCTTCGAATTCGTGATATTGATTGCAGCGTCATTAAGGTTGGTCATAGTCAAGCCTTCCAAAGAGACGGTGCACTTGTATGCGCCTGAGAGTGTCAGCGAACCGTCGGTTGCCGTTCCGTGCAGCCGGTAGGTTATCTCGTTGCCATTCACAGCTGTTGTATTCGACTGTGCTATGGCAACATGGGCGCCGCTGATGGCTGCTGTTACATATTGTGCGATATTGCCGGCAATATCCACTGTGGCAACCGTGTCGTTGTAGGCAACTGTAACGGTGTTGTCCGTCACGTGTGTGCTGTCTACTGTCATACGGCTTATATCGCTTAGTGCGAACACCTTGTTCTGAATGGTCAACGTCTCACCGTCGGCAAAAGTCATTTCGCCGGCTTGCGATGCAGGGAACCGATAGGTTACACAGCCCACTTGCACGTTCAGTGTCTGCGCCTCGGCTGTTATTGTCAGCACAAAGGCAAGAATGAGTATATATAACTTCTTCATCTCGCAATTATTTTATAGGTCCCTTTCTTCTCCTTTATTATATATATGCCTTTTTGCAGTTGTTCTTTGCTGAGTTTGCGTCCTTTCAAGTCATAGATTTCTGTAGTTCCCTCCGGTTCTGATGCGCGGGTTTCCTTGATGCCGGTCGGTACTTCAGTATTAGAGAAGTACATTTTCGAAAGGTTCGAGAGCTTGAATGTCTTCTCTCCTGTGGTCAACGTATTTCCCGAAACGGTAATGGCCAATGATGATGCCGGTACGGAAATCTTGGTTCCGTCTGTTGTTTCAAAGATAAGATATGCATAGCTGTTCTCTGCGTGTGCCATAAATGCTGATGTCAAGAACATAAGAAGTAGAAACAATTTCTTCATGAGGCTTAGTTGTTTGGTCGTTGCAAATGAATTTCATTCTGGGGAGGCTCTTTTCTGAATCAGCCTCATGCATTAGACTTTTTTTACGTATCCGGGTTTAATTCACATGCTGCAATTTGTCAATAAAGACGGCTGTTCTCTGTTGCAGTGGCTGTATAGGAGCACTGCCGTTAAAGACAGATTCAGGCGAAAGGATATATGATGTTCCTTTCGCCTGAATCTGTCTTGTCTTTATCTTTTCTATGAAGCCATAATCTCTTGGGCTCTCACAACATCCTTGTCCAAAGGCTTGTCGTCTTTTATTGCCTTTGTGAAGGGAATGTATACAATCTCGTTGTTGCGCAGACCAACCATGATGTTTCTCTGTCCTTCGAGCAGGGATTCGATGGCTGCTACTCCTAAGCGGCTGGCAAGGATGCGGTCGCTTGCTGTGGGGCTGCCGCCACGTTGCAGATAGCCGAGTATTGAGACGCGGACATCGAGTTCGGGGAATTTCTGGCGCATATTCTCAGCTACTTCCATAATGTTGTAGTCCTTTTCGCGGCCTTCGGCAAAGAGCACGATACTGCTGCTCTTTGTACGGCGCAGACCGTTTGAGATGAATTGTGTAATCTTTTCGAACTCAGGGTCGATTTCGGGAAGTACGCACGCTTCAGCGCCGGTGGCTATTGTTCCGTTGAGGGCAAGGAAGCCGGCGTCGCGTCCCATAACCTCTACAATGAACAGGCGTTCGTGGGACGATGCAGTGTCGCGAATCTTGTCGATGCACTCCATGATGGTGTTGAGCGCGGTGTCGTATCCTATGGTCGTGTCCGTTCCGTAAAGGTCGTTGTCTATGGTGCCGGGCAGGGCAATGCAGGGGATGTCAAATTCTTTGGCAAGGTTGTATGCTCCGGTGATTGAACCGTCGCCGCCGATTACTACAAGTGCGTCTATCTCCTCTTTCAGCATTGTTTCATAAGCAATTGCACGTCCCTCCTTTGTCTTGAATTCGGGGCAGCGGCTTGTCTTCAGGATGGTTCCTCCGCGCTGTATGATGTTGCTTACATCCTCTGTCTTGAACTCCTTTATCTCTCCGGTTATGAGTCCTTTGTAGCCACGATAGATAGCTTTTACTTTAAGACCATGATATATGCCCGCACGTGTAACGGCGCGTATTGCGGCATTCATTCCGGGAGCGTCACCTCCGGAAGTTAATATTCCGACGCATTTGATTTCTTTGGCCATAGTATATAAGTATATGATTGTTTATATATTGTTCTTGTGGTTGTATATTGCCTGCTTGCACTCTTCCATCAGCCATTTAGGGGTGGAGGTCGCTCCGCATATTCCAACAGATTCTATGCCTTTGAGCAGCGAAAAGTCTATCTCTGATGCGCTTTCTACCTGATGCGAATTGGGGTTGACCCTTTTACATTCGTTGTAGAGAATCTTGCCGTTGGAACTTTTGCGTCCGCAGACAAAGATAATCAGTTCGTGGGAGCGGGCAAATTCGCTGATGCCCTTCATTCTGTTGGCAACCTGACGGCAGACGGTGTCCGATGATTCGAACCTTTTTTCGGGCGAAACGTACTCTTTCACAGTCTCAATCAGCTGTTTGTAGCCTTCGAGCGATTTGGTCGTTTGCGAATAGAGGTATGTGTTCTTGTCTCTGTCGAGTTTCTCTATTTGCGAAGGTGATTCAACGACAATTGCTTTGCCTTGAGTCTGGCCTACAAGACCGAGTACTTCGGCATGTCCCGATTGTCCGTAGATGACGATCTGACGTTCCTCGCCGGTGCTGTCTTCCCACTTCTTCTTTATGCGTTGCTGCAGTTTGAGTACTACGGGGCAGGTAGCGTCTATCAGTTCAAGGTTGTTCTCTTTGGCAATTGCGTATGTTTCCGGCGGCTCGCCGTGCGCTCTCAGCAACACCTTAGCATTGCGCAGCTTGCGGTACTCTTCGTGCCCGATTGTTACAAGACCGAGACGTTTGAGCCTTTCGCACTCGATGCCATTGTGTACAATATCTCCGAGGCAGTAGAGGGTGTCGTTGCTGTTTTTCAGCTCCTCTTCAGCCTTTTTAATTGCAGTGGTTACTCCAAAGCAGAATCCTGAGTTCTCGTCTATCTCTACTTTTATCATTGTGCGGTACGTTGTTCGAATTTTTCTTTCAGCCATTCGAGCTGTCCTTCGATGGTCATTTCGCTGTTGTCGAGCAGCAGGGCATCCTCTGCCTGACGCAACGGGCTTACTTCGCGTGTGCGGTCTATGTGGTCGCGCTCGATTACGTTTGCGAGAATGTCGTTGTAGTCGGGATTGTCGCCACGCGCCACAAGCTCGTCGTAGCGTCTTTTCGCGCGTACCTCTGCACTTGCGGTAACAAATATCTTAAGTTCGGCATCGGGGAATACGGTTGTGCCAATGTCGCGGCCGTCCATTACTATGCCTTTAGCCTTGCCCATTTCGCGCTGCTGCTCTATGAGGGCAGCGCGTACAAAATCCAATGCAGCCACGTGGCTAACCTGTTGCGACACTTCGAGAGTACGTATCTCTTTCTCTACATTGACACCGTTGAGGTATGTAACCGAATTCTTTGTCTCTTCGTCGGCACAGAATGTAATTCTGATGTTTCCTATCTCTTTGCGCAGACGTTCCTTGTCTATCCCGTCTGCGGTTATTATGCCGTTCTGCATGGAGTAGAGCGCTACGGCGCGATACATTGCTCCGCTGTCGAAGTAGAGGTAGCCGATGCTTCGTGCAAGCGCCTTTGCCATCGTGCTCTTTCCGCACGACGAAAAACCATCTATTGCTATTGTTATTCTTTTCATATTGCCAATTTCTGTTGTTTTATAATGAATAGGATATATTGAACATGAACGAGGAGGAAGAAACGTGCAGCTTGCTGTATGACGCTCCTAATTTCACTCTTTTTACCGAAAGGTTTGCACCGGCTGTCAGTCCGTCCCATTTGCTTCCGGCTACGGAGAGTTCCTGAGAGATGCGGTAGTTGTATCCGAGTGAAACGGTGAAGTTGCTTCCCAACAGCAGGTCGGCACCGAAGTGTGTGTGCTTAAGCAGAATCTCGCTGAAATTGTCTTCGCTGCCGTCAGCGTTGTAAAAGTGGTCTTTGCTCCAGTGATTGAGGTCGGTGAGTGTAACCGACAAGCGAATAGGGGCGTGGGAGAGCCGCTTTGTTATTCCCAATTGCAGGTCGATAGGCATCTTTTCGGTCTTGTCGTCGAATGCCTTCACCTGACCTCCCAAGTTGCATAGTGCCAACGATGCAGAAAAGTCGCTCTCCTCATTATAATAGTTGAGACCGAGATCTACACCCAAGGCTATGGAGTTGTAGCTTTCGTATTTCGATGTAATGAATTTTCCCGACACGCCGCCGCTAATGCGGTCGCTGAGAAGATAACTGTATATTATTTTTACCTCAATATCCTTAGCGTCGAAACTGCCGGTGGAGTTGTTGCTGTCGTCGTACCCGTCGAAACTGCCATAGTCGACATACCGTGCTGCAACGGCTCCCGCAGAACGGTCGCCGAATACCTTGTTGAACATTGCACCTGCAACCTTGCTGTCTGTTATATATGTCATGTAGTTGAGCGACAGCGTCTTGTCCGTAGTATTTATGAGCAGCGCCGGATTGTGGTATGCGAGTGTAATGTCGTCTTCAATGAGCGAAATGTTGCTTCCGCCGTGCGCGGCGGCATGTGCCGAAACAGGCAGGCGCAGAAAGTTGAATACTGAACTTCCGTCCTGTGCCATAGCCGCATACGACAATGCTATTGTTGCTATTATTAATAATATCCTCTTTGTCAACATCCTTAATATTTGTTATATGTGTCTGTTGAACTCAAAGCCAGCACTGTTCAGTACATCAGTCAATGAGAGCCGCAAAGACAATTGCGAAGATAGTGCAAGCCGAGCGAAATACCAAACTTGATAGTCGCTTTTCGGGATTCTTTCAAAAATAAATTGCATAAATAGTGATAACTTCCGAAAAATAACATACCTTTGCAATACAAAATATTTTCAATGGATTTTGTCCTGTTTCTTGTCGTGTTCCGAACAGAGATGTGAGTCAAAACGCAAAAATGCCCTCAAATTTTAAGATTTTAGGGTTAATTTTATTTGAAAATAAAAAAAATAGAAAAATTATCTGCGTATATAGAAAAATATTGTTTATTTTTGCCCAATAGAAAATAAATAAAAATAATATAATGGACAACAAAAAGAATTTACAGGAAAATGAGAGCGAAATTCTTGAGGTGAAAAAGAGCCGTAAGGCTGACCTTGAGGGTAACAAAAGTACATGGCTTCTGATTGGCTATATACTTGTATTCGCTGTTTTGTTTGTGGCTTTCGAGTGGACTGCCACAGAACGTAAGGAGACCGGAGAGATAGTAAGCGCAGGTGTGCTTCTCGAAGAGGAAGTCATGATTCCCATCACTTTGCCTGAGAAGAAAGTGGTTCCTCCTCCCCCCGAAGCAAAGCAGATTACCGATGCTCTTCAGATTGTAGAGGACGATGCCGACATTCAGGAGACAGAGATTATCTCTGTTGAAGACCAGGGTGAGGTAGTTGAAATCAACGAGAACATGAATATCGTGGTTGAGGAGCTTCCCGAAGAGGAGACAATCTACAACGTTGTAGAGGACCAGCCCGAATTCCCCGGCGGTATGCAGGCTCTTATGAAGTATCTCAAAGAGAACATCAAGTATCCCAGCATCAGCCGTCAGAACAACTCACAAGGTCGTGCTTACATCAATTTCGTTGTAAATACAGACGGTTCAATCACCGATGTAGAGGTTATGAAGAGTACAAACGACGTATATCTCGACAAAGAGGCTGTCCGCGTGGTTTCGGCTATGCCCAAATGGAAGCCCGGAAGACAGCAGGGTAAGACAGTACGTGTAAAATATACATTGCCTGTAATGTTCAGATTGCAGTAAAATGCAGATATAAAACCGAGAGGCTGCAAGATTTTGCAGCCTCTCGGTTTTTTTAAAGAAGCTATCAAAGTAACCAACCATAAAACCAAATACCAATTATGTATAGCTGGGAAGAACTCCGCAAAAAAGTAAATGAATTCATATCTGATTTAGAATATGCCCGCGAACCGCTCGCTTTGTACGACCCAATAACCTACACACTCGAGCAGGGTGGCAAGCGTGTGCGTCCGGTGGCACTGCTCATGGCATATAACCTTTACAAGGAAGATGTAGAGCAGGTTCTCTATCCGGCGGTGGCAATGGAGACATATCACAACTACACTCTTCTGCACGACGATGTGATGGATAAAGCCGATGTCCGCAGAGGAATGCCTACCGTTTGGAAGAAATGGGGAGAGAACGAAGCCATACTTTCCGGCGATACAATGTTTGTGCTTGCATACGAATTCCTTGCACACGTCGACAGCAACAAACTGCCCGCAGCGCTTGTACTCTTCAACGAGATGGCAAAGGAGATTGGCGAAGGACAACAGTACGACATGGAATTCGAGAAGAGAAACGACGTAAAGGAGGAGGAGTATATAAACATGATACGCCTCAAGACCTCTGTTCTCATTGCAAACTGCATGAAGCTGGGCGCAATCCTTGCCGGAGCGAGCGCAGAAGATGCCGACAATCTCTACCGCTACGGCGAGACAGTAGGTCTGGCTTTCCAATTGCAGGATGACCTTCTCGATGTCTACGGCGACCCGAAGGTCTTCGGCAAGAAGATTGGCGGCGACATCTGCTGCAACAAAAAGACATTCCTGCTGATAAATGCTCTGGAGCAGGCTTCGCCCGAACAGCGTCGCGAAATGGAGCAGTGGATGGCTCTCGAAGAGTTCGATGCGGCAGCAAAAATCGAATACTTTACATTGCTCTACGACAGCTTGGGAATACGCAGACAGTGCGAAGAGAGAATAGCTGCGCTCTTCAACAATTGCGACAGTTATCTTGAATCCGTTTCAGTATCACCCGAACGCAAGAATATCATCAAGAGCTTTGCCGATTCATTGCTCAACAGAATACATTAGCAGTCGATGCCATACAGACGATTACCGAACACAGACCGTGCCCGCATACGTGCCCTGAAGATGGCAGTAGACAGTTGTGTGCAAGGAGGCATATATACAAACACCCTCAAGCACAATACCTATTCCGTAGCCAAGACAATGCTTGAGAGGTTTTCACGCGCCGTAGATGCATATTCAAGATGCGTCTCGGAGCAGTCCTCAAAGCGTGGCAACGCCAAATACGAAGCTGCATATAAAAAGGCGCGGATGTATGTGATGCACTTTCTGCAAGTATTCTCTATGGCTGTGATGCGCGAGGAGATACCCCGCGCCAAACGTGCATATTATGGGCTTCCGGTAGACGACGACTCCTTGCCCACGATAATCCCCGAGACTGCTGTCCTCGAATGGAGCAACAAGATATCAGAAGGCGAGAGAAAGCGTCAGGGCGAAGGTGGAGTGCCCATCTACAACCCTACGATGGGGCGCGTAGCAGTAGCCTGCGACATATTCAAGGAGATGTACGAACGTCAGCGCAGGTTTCAGGAGGCAACAGCCGAAGCTCTTGCCGCAGTAGCCTCTTTGCGCTCCGAATGTGATAGGATAATCTTCGATGTGTGGCAAGAGATTGAAGAGAAATTTGCCGGTTTCGAAGGAGAAGAGAGAATAAAGAAGTGTTCCGAGTACGGCATAATATACTACACCCGTCCCGACAGAAAGAAAAGCCCGCAGAAAACAGAGAATGATTAGATTTGTAGACACCCACACACATCTGTTTGTCGAGGAGTTCGACACAGACAGAGAAGAGGCAGTCAAGCGAGCAATTGAGGCTGGAGTAACAAAGCTATGTCTGCCTTGCATAAAATCCTCATCCGTAGCTCCCATCATGCAAATGTGCGCCGAATATCCCGGTGTATGCTTCCCCATGCTCGGACTGCATCCTACCGATGTCGATGCCGGCAGCGACGATGAACTGTCCGTCCTCAAACGTCTGCTCGACACTTGCAAAGAGGTTATAGCTATAGGCGAGGTGGGAATAGACCTCTATTGGGACAGCACATACCGCGACAGACAGATAAAGGTTTTCGAGACTCAGATAGAGTGGGCACGCGAAAAGAATCTGCCGCTTGTGATACACTCGCGCAACGCATTCGATGAACTCTTAGACACTCTCACACGTTGCAATGCAAATGAACTCACCGGAGTCTTTCACTGTTTTTCGGGCGACGAGGAGCAGCTTCTTCGCTTGGCACGCTTCGAAGGCTTCATGTTCGGAGTAGGCGGTGTCGCAACATATAAAAAATCCAATCTCCCCGAAGTGCTCCGCCACTTGCCGCTCGAAAGAGTATTGCTCGAAACAGATTCTCCTTATCTTGCACCGGTCCCACGTCGCGGCAAGCGCAACGAGAGTGCATATATTCCATATATAGCAGAGCGTGTGGCGCAGATATACGGTACGACGGTGGAAAATGTTGCTGCCATCACCACGGCAAATGCCGAGCGTCTTTTTGCCATCTGACAACAGTATCTTTCCTTGCATGAATACAATACGTCTTGCAAAATATGAATCACCGGCAGGTACATTGCTTCTCGGCTCATACGCAGAGGCACTCTGCATGTGCGACTGGTGCATAGGCATGCGCAGCGAGAATACTTTGCGCAGGCTCTCCACGCAGTTGTGTGCAAAACCGGTATCATACGCAGCTTCGAAGATTCTCGAACAGGCGGCAACCGAACTCGATGAATATTTCAGAGGAGTGCGTGTACGGTTCGAAACACCGCTCATGTTTTCCGGAACCCCTTTCCGGCAAAAGGTGATGGAGCAGCTGCATAGCATCCCCTATGGCGAAACAATCTCATACTCTGAGCTCTCCTGCCGTTTGGGACGTCCTCGTGCGGTGCGGGCAACAGCTTCTGCGGTAGCGGCAAATCCGTTGTCGCTCTTCGTCCCCTGCCATAGAGTAATCGCAAGCAGCGGGGCGCTTGCAGGATATGCAGGAGGACTGGATGCTAAAAAGTGTCTTTTGCAGATGGAACACAGAAATTACATATAAATCAATCATTGGAACATGGACATAAAAAGCAAATACACCCCCGAAGAGGAGAAATTCAATGCAATTTCTCATTTTATAGGAATTGTGATAGGCATTGTTGTATCGTATCTGTTCATTTCTACGGCAACCGAATGTGGCGATACATTGACAATTCTAAGCATCCTGCTTTATTTGTCAGGAATGTTAAGTTCCTATGTTTTTTCAACACTCTATCATGTCTGTTCGCCCCGTCGCGAACTTAAGCAGACATTCCGCCGTTTCGACCATGCTGCAATATATTGGCACATTGCTGGAAGCTATTCTCCCATAACACTTATAGCTCTGCGCGATTCCGGTTATTGGGGCTGGGGACTGTTCGCCTTTGTCTGGCTGTGTGCCATCATCGGTACGTTGACAAGCTTTTTCAATCTGAAGAAACACAACCGCATAGAGACATTATGCTATGTGCTCATGGGACTCGTCGTACTGGTCGCGTTAAAGGCTCTGCTGGATGCAGTGGAGTTCAGTGTGGTGGCATGGCTCATCGCTGAGGGTGTCTGCTACATTGCAGGGGCTGTGCTCTACAGCATACACAAGGTCAAGTTTATGCACTCGATATTCCATCTGTTCGTACTGGCGGGAACCATCTGCCACCTGATAGTAGTGTGGAAGGTGCTGCACTCTTTGTGTTGATGCTTCATAGAAGATAAACTGCTTATTGACAAACAACTATGATAAACTATGAAAGAAAAGATTATTCTCGTTGCTGCCGTGTTCATTTGCATTTTCAGCAACGCAATTGCACAAGGTACAGTTGAGGATTATAAACGTGCCTACTCCATGTATCGCAAATACAGCGGCAAGACATTCTATTCCGGCACATCTCCCAATTGGATAGGTGGTACCCATAGATTCTGGTACACACGCAACACGCCGGACGGCAATGTATATGTGGTAGTAGATGCGGACAAGAAGGAACGCAGCGAACTGTTCGACCATCAGAAACTGGCAGCGGCGCTATCAGCAAAAAGCGGCAAGAATGTATCTCATTCACGGCTGAATCTTACACATCTGACCGCAACCGACAGTGCCGACACTCTCTATTTCCAGTTTGCCGGTCGCCGTTGGATGTACGATAAGCAGCATAATCTCCTTACAGACAATGGCGAAGTGTACCGTCGTCAAGGACGGCAGCGTCACTGGATGGAGCGTGATGACGAAAAAGAGGCTGCTCCCGTAACTTCTCCCGATGGAAAATATAAGGCATACATCAAGGAACACAATATCTTCGTCAAGGAAGTTTCTACCGGCAAAGAGCGCCAGCTGAGCATAGACGGCACCATCGGCAACTACTATTCTGCATATATACGTTGGTCGCCCGACAGCCGCAAGTTGGTATCCTGCAAGATACGTCCCACCGAAAAACGGTATGTCTACTATGTCGAGTCGTCGCCAGACGACCAACTGCAACCCAAGCTCCACAAGCAGGAGTACGCAAAACCGGGCGACGAGCTTCCATTCAAGTTGCCGTGCATATATCATGTGGAGAGTGGGCGTGCCATCATCCCGTCCTGTGAACTTTTTTCGCAGCAGTACGAGATACGTCCTCCACGTTGGGACAATGACAGCCGTACGCTCACATTCGAGTACAACCAGCGCGGACATCAAGTCTTCCGCGTGCTCGAACTCTCGGCTGAGGACGGTACAGTACGTCCTATAATAGAGGAAACGAGCGACAAATATGTCAACTATGGCCGTTATTTCAGACACGACCTGCGCGACGGCAAGCATATAATATGGATGAGCGAACGAGACAACTGGAACCATCTTTACATGTACGACCGCACGACAGGTGCTCCTCTTCATCAGATAACAAAAGGAGAGTGGTATGTTCGCGATATTGTCCGTGTCGACGAAGAACAGCGCCTTATATATTTCTCGGCCAACGGGGTGAAAAAGAACGAAGACCCTTATCACATACGCTACTATCGCATAGGATTCGACGGCAAGGGCCTTACCGACCTTACTCCCGCCAAAGGTACACATACTGCCACCTTCTCGCGTGATATGAAATATCTGGTCGATGTCTATTCCACTGTTGCCGATGCCCCTGAAGCGGTATTGCGCAACAATGCAGGAAAAGAAGTAATGGCGCTCGAGAGTGCCGACATAAGCCGTCTGCTTGCCGAAGGTTGGAAGGCCCCCGAAGTCTTTACGGCAAAAGGTCGCGATGGCAAAACTGATATGTGGGGACTGATAGTGCGTCCGTCAAACTTCGACCCTGCAAGAAAGTATCCGATAATAGAATACATCTATCAAGGTCCCGGCAACCAATATGTACCCAAAAAGTTTACCCCATACGATTGGAATATGACTTCAATCGCCGAACTTGGCTTTATAGTGGTCATGGTCGATGGAATGGGCACATCGTTCCGCTCGCGCGAGTTCGAGAATATCTGCTACCGCAATCTTCAGGATGCAGGACTGCCCGACCACATCGCATGGATAAGGGCGGCGGCAAAAAAATATCCATATATGGACATTGAACGTGTAGGCATATATGGCTGTTCGGCTGGCGGACAGGAGTCTGTTGCGGCCGTGCTTCACTATCCCGATTTCTACAAGGCTGCCTATTCGGCTTGCGGTTGCCATGATAACCGTATGGACAAAATATGGTGGAACGAACAGTGGTTGGGTTACCCTGTGGGCGAGCAATACAAGAAAAGCTCAAATGTCGAGAATGCCCATCTTCTGCGCCGTCCGCTGATGCTTGTTGTAGGAGAGATGGACGACAATGTCGACCCGGCATCAACTATGCAGTTGGCAAATGCCTTGATAAAGGCAGGAAAGGATTTTGAGTTGGTTGTTATTCCGGGAGCGCGCCACACTATGGGCGAGTCGTTTGGCGAACACAAGAGATATGATTTCTTCGTCAGACATCTTCTGGGAGTGGAGCCTCCGAAATGGGATGAGATAAAATAAAGGAAGGTTACTGTACCTTTTATCCCGCTACAAAACCCATGATGGTATCTACCGCCTCATCGGGGTTGTCAGTAAGCGACAGCAGCAGATTCTTGTAGCACCCTTTGCAGTGCAGGTCTTTCAGCATAGAGTGTATGGGGAATTTCTCGGTCCAGTACTCGCTGCCCAGAAATACCATCGGGCTGGCATATCCACAGGTGAGGTAGTGGTTCTGTGCGGCATCCTGGAAAATCTCCTGCATGGTGCCTGCACTTCCGGGAGAATATATGACCCCTCCCTTTGCTATGGCCAAAAGACCGTCTTCGCGTATGCTGTTGTCGAAATATTTTGCAATGTGTGTTGCAAAAGGAGTTGCAGGCTCGTGTCCGTAGAACCATGTGGGAATACCAATGCTCCTGTATTCCCCGACGTGCGGCAAATGTTCCATAACCTCAAATGCCGAGGCGAGCCATCCACTGTCCTTATACGAAGGCGAAGATGACAGGATTGCTATGGCTTCGTCCACTGCTGCGTCGGGACGTCCTGCCAGCCAGGCGCCCAAATGGGCTGCTTCCATCGCTCCCGGACCACCGCCGGTAACTATAATCTTGCCGCGCTCGGTAAGGTGCTTGCCTATAACGGCAACGCAACGATAGGTGGCATCGGTGCGAGGCAAAGAGTGCCCGCCCATCACAGCTACAACATTGTGCTCGTTGTACGTTGCAAGCATGTCGTACAGAGCATCGCTCACAGAGTGGTCGTGAAGTGTGCGTGCCAAAGTCTCCGCAATGTCTTTAGCCTGCCTTCCCTTTCTTTTATAATGGGCATACACCCTTGCGTCGTAGCAAAGAGAGTAGCTCTCGGGGATTGCCGGGCTGAAACCGTCATAAAGTTCTGTCGGGGAGTACAGATGTGCACGGAACATATTGTACGGCATATCCATCTTGGGGAACAGATAGCAGTCCTTGTCAAGGCGCCGGTGCATCTCCTCCGGCAATGAACAGCCTAAGAATATGCAGTCGGTGAAACTGCATTTGGCCGCTTCGTCTCCGAACCTGATGTCCTGAAAAGCATAATGCCTGAATGTATGTCCTGATAAAATCTGCTCAGCTATGGTGCTGTAGTTTTCAATTTCTATGTAGTTATCCATTTCCCCTTAAGTTTTTGCCTTATTGCACGTTGTGCATTAGAACTGTAATATGGTCATTTGTCAACAATGCTTTGTTGCCTGTCTCCAATGTGTTCAGACCAGTGTTTCTATCAATGGACAAAGATACAACTGTTTGGTAAATTAACGTATCATCAGATGTCTGTTTTTCTGTTTTATCGTGAGCTGCGGATTTGCGCAATGACAGAACTCAACACCCCGATGCCGATTGTCGGCATCGGGGTGTTGGCGGGGTTGTGTCCGTTCCCGATGTAGAGGTGTTTGTTTTTATTTGATTATTCTTTTCTGAGTCTTTACAACGCCGTTTGCATAAACGCTCTTCACGATGTTTATTGTGTTTGTGAACGGTGTTGTCGATGATGCACCTGCTGCATTGTAATATGTTACAGAGACAACTTCGTCGCCATCTGCCGCTATGTTGCCTATGGATGTTCCGTCGGGGGTAACATTTACTCCTGCTTCGCCTATCGCGAATTTCACCGGAGTGTCTACTCTGTTTGCTCCGTACAGGCGACCATATTGCTTGTAGCTGAACGCGTTCATCGGGGCAGGCAGTGTTACCTCTATGTATGGGTAGCCCTCGGTGCCGGTGTAGCCGTTGGGGTCTTGTCCTTCGTTGATTGCGCTATGGAAATATGTATATAGGTAGCCGTCGCACAATCCTCTTATTCCGGCGCCATATTGTGGAACTACCGAATTTGTCGTAAAGTTATCGGCTGTCAGTTTTATAAGATTTCCACTCATGTCGTAGATTTGGAATTCGGCAAGTGAGAAGTAGTCGTAGTTACCGTACTTGTTTCCGCTGTTGGTCTCGAATACGGTGAGTCGGAACGAGGTAATCTCCTTGTCGAATATGTATATAGGTGATTCCCATACATATCCCAAATTGTTCTCTTCGATGTAGCCGGGAAGCCCGTCCTCCTCGTCGATGCGTATGGGCAGGGTCGCGAATCCCTCTATTTTATGCGACCAGAATTTATCGAGTGCGGCTTTTATCTCGTCAATTGTATTGTCGATGTCGCCGATGCAACCAAATGTGTCCATTTTGCCGATGGCGTCGTCGCTAAGGGTCAGAAGACCGTTGAACAGATTCCTTGGGTATGTGCCGATGACCCAATCGGGGCCTGCCGATGTTTTCAAATCTCCGTTTTCAATCATCTCCAACATATAGTCAATAGAATCAACGTAGGTGTATATTTCCTGTGTCGCGTATTCTATGAGGAGCTCGTTTATTTTGTTGCGGGTGTTTATGACTTCGGTGGATGTTGCGTCGCTCTTATTCAACAGACTCTTTCCGTTTTCTATTTCTGCTAATAGTTCATCCGGTTCACAATCACAATCCTCGGTGTTTACACGCTCTATGCGTTCTTCGGCCTTGTCGATAACATCCTGCAATACGAAGCCTATGGCAGATGCGTTCAGCGCAACCTTGTGCATTGTGAAATTCCATGCAGTGGGTCTGCTTCGGTTCATTTTGTCGGCTTTATATTCCGATAATACCATTCTGCCCATTGCGTCATGGCCGATAATAAGCGAATCTCCGGTGGTCAGGATAAAATCGCCGCTGACAGAATCGCACGGAGCGAATTCTACAAAGGCAGCTTCAGTTTCGTTGTCGGTCCAATTGTAAATGTTGTTGACAGGCTCGTTGCTCTTTAAATAGTGTTTGTTGTTCAACCATGTGATTTTGTATGTATCGGCTTTGTCCTTCACGGGAACCAGATAGATTGCGGATGCGGCATTAGGTGTTACATGTCCTCCGTATGGTGAATGCCAGAATCCGCCGCCGGGGTATGTGCGTGTGGTGCCGGTGAACGAGTGTGTATAGGCAGGGGCATGACCTTCGAGAACATACAGCCCGCCCTCTTTAAGTTCGTTTGTCGATTTTACCTTTTCGCCAAGTGTGAACTCCTGTTCGGGATAGGGCAGATACTCTGTTCCGGGGGTAAGTCCGATATGTGTAGGTATATTCTCTAATTTGTTGAGTTGTGAGTGCCATTTGAGACGGAATTCATTCATTGGTTCTTCGAATTCGAATTCAACATAGTGATAGGCTTGGGGACAATCGCCCATGTACGAGGTTGTGGAAAAATGGGTGCCGTATATGGCGTCGTTTATATATTCCAGATATGCGCCGCTGTTTTTGGAGGCTGCATTTGATGTAGCTTCGAAATTGGTTCCCTTGTTGTTGGCTTTAAGAATTCTTAGTTCCGAAATGCAGAAATACGGGAAGCCGGGACCATTGCCGCCTGTTGTACCTGTGTAGCCATTGCGTTGGGCGTCGAATGTGTTTGTGGATATTACCGTTATACGGAGTTTTTTAATAGGTTCGTCAAATTTATACATTTCCGAAATGAATGTAACGACTGAATCTCCTTCATATTCGTCCACTATTTCAACGGTTCCCGGAAGACCGTCTGCTGTTGTAAGGGTGATGGGCCAAGTTGAGGTCTGTGCCGATGTTGTCAGGGCGGCAAGTACCATAATTGCAATAAGTAAAAAATGTTTCATGGCAATTGGT
Organism: uncultured Bacteroidaceae bacterium; assembly: GCA_964458275.1. GTDB lineage: Bacteria > Bacteroidota > Bacteroidia > Bacteroidales > Bacteroidaceae > HGM04593. The sequence goes on along the minus strand of CAYWIE010000046.1, from coordinate 688 downwards.
TTAGGTGAGTGCATGTTATATTTGCTTATACTCGCAAAGATAACGAATTTATTTTACAAACATGTGCAAAAGGATTATTTTTGGTATGCGTAATTTCGTGTGATTAATTGAAGGCCCCTGATTATTTATTTCATGCTCTTGTACACATATTTGGGCTTGCCGAAGAAATTGTAATTCTGGTTAGAGACACGTTTGAATACCATCCGTTTGGGAATATTGATTCCTTCTTCGGGTACAATTTTCCACACAAGTCTATTTTTGCTCCTTAGCTTTAGGGAGACTTCTTTGTATACCGGTCCGCTGTTGCTGTTTATGGGTGAGTGTGAATATATGCCTTTGACTCTTTTTTTGTTCGTCATGGGTAGTGCTACATCTGCCTGCATTGTTCCGTCTCTTCTCTCACTTGGGGTAAATAACCATGCCCATCTGAATTTTCCATAAACTGCTATAAGCAACGAATCGTTGCGTTCGCCTATATGCAGAACCGACTCACCTTTTTCGCCTTTTGGCTCCCATACCCATGCGCCAGTCAGTGGAGAGACACCGGTGTCCGAAACGTCGGATTTCTTGAATGTTGCGCACGCCGAAACTAATAGCGTCAGCATAAGAATATAGGTTGTATTCTTCATGGTATTGCGTATGACGGGCATGTCATACATCTGTGGTGAAAGTCCACTCGGGGCGTAGT
>CAYWIE010000045.1:0-22044 GCA_964458275.1 uncultured Bacteroidaceae bacterium | reverse complement strand
ACGAGCGAAACGTAAGCTTGCTTACAGGTTTTACAGCGAGTGCAGCCTATCTTATAAAAATAAAATTCAAACAACTTCTATAACTCCTATTTTATATAAGAGCCCCAACAAGCATCTGCACATGGAAGATTTCATACACCTGCACGTACACACGCAATACTCCATACTCGACGGACAAGCGTCCATCCCCCGCCTTGTCGACAAGGCAATTGACGACGGCATGCGCGGAATAGCCATCACCGATCATGGAAACATGATGGGTGTCAAGGAATTCTACAACTACGTAAACAAGAAGAACAAAGGCAAATCGCCCGAAGAGAGATTCAAGCCCATCATAGGCTGCGAAATGTATGTAGCCACCGACCGTCTCTTCAAGAAAGACGATCGAGGACATCACCTTGTGGTACTGGCAAAGAACCTCACCGGATACCACAACCTTGTAAAGCTCGTCTCAAAAGCATGGAGCGAGGGCTACTACTACCATCCGCGTACCGACAAGGTGGAGCTCGAAAAACACAAAGAAGGATTGATAATATGTTCGGCATGTCTTGGAGGAGAAATACCCCAGCACATAAAGAACAGAAGGTTCGAAGAGGCAGAACAGAGCATCATGTGGTTCAAAGAGAGATTCGGCGAGGACTTCTATCTTGAACTGCAAATCCACAAAGCCACAAAAGAGCGTGCCAACCACGAAGTCTATCCTCTTCAATTAGAGGTAAACGAAAAGCTTGCCGAATACAGCAAGAAATTCGGCATAAAGCTCGTTTGCACCAACGACGTACACTTTGTCGACGAAGAAAACGCCGAGGCGCACGACCACCTCATCTGCCTCAACACAGGCAAGGACCTCGACGATCCCACACGAATGCTATACTCCAAGCAGGAGTGGATGAAAACCAAGGCAGAGATGAACGAGACCTTTGCGGAATACCCCGAAGCACTCTCAAACACAATAGAAGTACTCGACAAAGTAGAATTCTACAGCATCGACAATGCTCCAATCATGCCCACCTTCGCCATACCCGAAGAGTTCGGCACCGAAGCCGAGTACCGCGAAAAGTTCACCCACGAAGACCTCTTCAACGAATTCACCCGCGACGAAAAGGGCAACGTTGTACTCTCACAAGAAGAGGCAGAGAAGAAGATAAAGAAGTTGGGAGGATACGACAAGCTCTATCGTATAAAGCTCGAAGGAGACTACCTGCGCAAGCTCACATACGACGGAGCAAAGAAGCTCTACCCCGAACCGTTCAGTCAGGAACTGATAGAGCGCATAGACTTCGAGCTCCACATAATGAAGACTATGGGTTTCCCCGGCTACTTCCTCATTGTGCAGGACTTCATAAAAGCCGCACGCGAAGAGTTAGGCGTATCGGTAGGTCCCGGACGCGGCTCGGCAGCCGGCAGCGTTGTGGCATACGCGCTGAGCATCACACGCGTCGACCCCATAAAATACGACCTGCTGTTTGAGCGTTTCCTGAACCCCGACCGTATCTCGCTGCCCGATATCGATGTAGACTTCGACGACGACGGCCGCGCCGAGGTGCTCAAATGGGTAACCAACAAATATGGTGCCGAGAAGGTAGCCCACATCATCACATACGGCACAATGGCTACCAAACTTGCCATAAAGGATGTTGCGCGCGTAGAGAAACTGCCTCTCGAAATATCCAACAAGCTCTGCAAGGCCATCCCTGACCGTCTGCCCGACGGATTGAAGATGAACCTGAAAAATGCAATATCTGTCGTGCCCGAACTGCGTGAGGCAGAAGCATCGCCCGACGACAAGATGCGCAACACCATAAAATATGCACGAATGCTCGAAGGCAACGTGCGCAACACCGGAGTACATGCCTGCGGCATCATCATCTGCCGCGACGCAATCACCGACCACGTGCCCACAAGCATTGCCGAAGACAAGGAGACCGGCGAGAAGCTGCTTGTAACACAGTACGAAGGCAGCGTCATCGAAGACACCGGACTCATAAAGATGGACTTCTTGGGGCTGAAGACGCTCTCCGTCATAAACGAAGCCATAAAGAACATACGCCAAAGTCTCGGAATAGAGGTAGACATCGACAGCATCCCCATTGACGACAAGCTCACCTACGAACTATACTGCAAGGGCAACACCATAGGAACATTCCAGTTCGAGTCGCCGGGAATGCAGAAGTATCTTCGCGAGCTTCAGCCAAGCACATTCGAGGACCTTATAGCCATGAACGCCCTTTACCGTCCGGGACCTATGGACTACATCCCCGACTTCATCAGCCGCAAGCACGACCCCACGCTGGTACAATATGACATACCATGCATGGAAAAGTACCTGAAGGACACATACGGCATCACAGTCTATCAGGAGCAGGTGATGCTCCTGTCGCGCCAGCTTGCAAACTTCACCCGTGGCGAGAGCGACACACTGCGCAAGGCTATGGGAAAGAAGCTGAAAGACAAGCTCGATGAACTGAAGCCCAAATTCATAAACGGCGGAATATCCAACGGACACGACCCCAAGACCCTTGAAAAGATATGGGCAGACTGGGAGAAATTCGCATCATACGCCTTCAACAAATCTCATGCCACCTGCTACTCATGGGTTGCCTACCAGACTGCCTACCTGAAAGCACACTACCCATCGCAATACATGGCAGGCACCCTCAGCCGCAACCTCTCGAACATCACCGAAATCACAAAGCTGATGCAAGAGTGCAAGAGCATGGATATAAACGTATTGGGCCCCGACGTGAACGAGTCGCACCGGAAATTTGCCGTAAACAAGCAGGGCGACATACGCTTCGGGCTCTGCGCCATAAAAGGCGTCGGAGAGAATGCCGTACAGTCTATAATAAACGAACGCGAAGCAAACGGTCCATACAAGAACATCTTCGACTTCGTGCAGCGTGTAAACCTCACTGCCTGCAATCGCAAGAACCTTGAATGCCTCGCTCTGTCCGGCGCATTCGACGGGCTCTCCGGCGGCATCACCAGAGAGCAGTACATGGGCATAAGCAGCAAAGGCGAGTCCTTCCTCGACAGCCTCATACGCTACGGCAACCGCTATCAGATGGATAGGATGTCGTCGCAGAACTCCCTCTTCGGCGACGAAGAGATGGCAGAAATACCTACTCCCGAAATACCCGTTACAGAAGAATGGAGCAGCCTCGCCCGGCTGAACAAAGAGCGCGAGCTTGTCGGCATCTATCTGTCGGCACACCCTCTTGATGAATATGCACTCGTACTCAACGAATTCTGCAACACCACTGCCGCAGAAATGGCAGACAAGAACGCATTGGCGGGCCGCAAGATAACATTTGGAGGCCTGGTTTCGGACGAACCGCGCACAGGATTCAGCAAAAACGGCAACCCCTACGGATTTGTTATGATCGAAGATTTTTCGGGCAAAACAGAACTGGCACTCTTCGGCAACGACTGGATACAAAGGAAGAACTATTTCATACCCGGCAATTTTGTCTACATAAACGGCGTATGCCAGCCCAAAAGATGGGATCCCAATTCATACGAATTTGTCATCAACAACGTCCGCCTGCTGTCCGAAGTGAAAGAGAATGTTGTAAAAAGCATCACAATATCATTCAAGATAGAAGACCTGAACGACAAGATTGTCGATGAGGCCATGCAATTCATCGAAGACAACCCCGGACAACACAAAATATACTTTAATGTACGCGATACAGAGCAAGAATTTACACTAAGTTTAGTATCTTTGAACCATACAATGAACATAACTCAGGAATTCATCGACTACATAAAGAAACAACCCGGACTCGAATATAAACTAAACTAATATAAACAGACTATGGAAATTACAGTAACAGACAACAACTATCAGGAAGTATTATCATCGGAACTTCCCATCGTGCTTGACTTTTGGGCAACATGGTGCGGTCCCTGCCGCCAGATTTCGCCATACATTTCGGAACTCGCCGAGGAGTATGCCGGACGTGTGGTTATAGGCAAATGCAACATCGAAGAGGCAACAGAGCTCACATCGGAATATGGAATCATGAGCGTACCCACCGTGCTATTCATCAAAAACGGCGAAAGAATCGACGACCTCGACCTTGTAGGCTCAATGACTAAAGCGGACATTAAAGAGAATATCGAAAAAATACTTTAGGCAGGTTCTATAAATTTGTTCGAGTCGCTTTTTGTTTTATTCCGGCATCTTGTTTATTTTTGCGATGGCGCAACCTATGGTTGCAACTGAGTAAAAATAAACAATCTACTCTGAATAAACTCAAAAATCGACCGAAATAGAATCCACCCTACAAAGAATTATAGTTTACTAATTTATAGAACCTACCTTAACTACTTACCATTATGCAAAACGACGAATTCAGCATAGAAGACATTGACGACGAAAAGACCATCGAATACATACGTCAACGTCTGCCACAAGACTTAAAAGAAAAATTCAGCGACGACGAGATGTACTATTTTCTTGACACCATCTACGACTATTACGACAAGAGCGGAATTTTGGATTCGGCAGAAGACGCAGACGGATGCATAGAGATAGACATCGACGCAATAGCCAAATACGTGGCAAAAGAGGCAAAGAAAGACAACATTGGAGAATTCGACCCCGAAGAGCTGTTCTTCATTGTTGAAGGCGAACTTGAATACAGCGGCGCAATCGACGACGAAGATTAAGGAGACCGCTTACATAATGCGCATGGCAACTGCCATGCGCATTATGTAATAACATCCTCTACCCTACCATGAAAAAATCATCACTATCGGCACTTATTCTGCTGCTCGCAACCTTGACACTCCCTGCACAAGAATATCAACTTCTGTGGAAAGAGAACTTCAAGGGCAAAAGAATCGACACCGGGAAATGGTCAAAAATTGAACGTGGCACCCCCGACTGGCAAAACTACATGAGCTGTTACGACGGTTGCTACGACATTTCCAACGGCAAGCTCACCCTCTTGGGCATTGTCAACGACTCACTTCCCGGCGACACGGCACCATACCTCACCGGCGGAATAAGCACAAAAGGAAAATTCAACATCACATACGGCAAGGTTGAAGTCAAGGCAAAACTCATAGGTGCACAAGGAGCGTGGCCTGCCATCTGGATGCTGCCCGAGAACCACGGATGGCCCGACGGAGGAGAAATAGACATCATGGAACGTCTCAGCCACGAACCGCAAGCCTATCAGACGGTACACTCACATTACACTTACGTTCTAAAGAAGCAGGAGCCTCCACAAAGCAAATGTTCGCCCATCAAACAGGACAGATTCAACGTTTATGCAGTGGAAATACTCCCCGACAGTCTGGTCTTTTCCATAAACGGGCGACACACATTCACCTATCCCCGCATAGAGACGGAACACAAGGGACAATATCCCTTCGGCACTCCGTTCTACCTGCTTATAGACATGCAGATTGGCGGGAAATGGGTAGGCAAGCCCAACCCCGCTGAACTGCCTGCAAAAATGATTGTAGATTGGGTGAAATTCTACAAGCTGCCTTGAGAGAGGTATTATATTCCTAACGACCGATTCACAATGAGTTAATTTGCATTAACTCCTATTTGCAAATATGAAAAATTATTATACTTTTGCGTATAGAATCCTAATCATAGCAGATATAAGGATGCATAGAAATAAGAAAAAGCGTTTTACATGACGACGCAAGTGTCAGGTACAGTTCTCCACGCTTTTTTGTAAGAATCCGACGCTGGAGAACCGTCACAAAAAAAAAACAAATGAAATTAGAATCCATCTGCGTGGCACTGTTTGCATTGTTCATTGCTATTGCAAACGTAAATGCCGAAATTCTGTCGGAGCCATTCTACCCGAACGACAATGAGCGAACAATCAAATGGACATTTGACACAGAAACAGGAGTACTGACACTTAGCGGCGCCGGAGCTACCCCCAATTACACTCAAGAAGCCCCATTTGGACACGAAAAAGGCTTCAAAGTAAAAAAATTGGTAGTCGAAGAGGGAGTTACAATCATCAACAATTACTTTTTATACGGAGCTTCCTCGTTGCAAGAGATTACAATTTCATCATCAGTTTTTTTTGCAATATGGGATTACGTATTCAGCAATTGCACTGCACTTACAACCGTAAAAATAGACAAGAGCAAGAATGAGAACGGTATTGGATTTCTTAAAGAAGCATTTGCCGGATGCACAGCCCTTACAAACATAGAAATTGCCGAAGCTCAGGAGTATGTAAATTTTGGCGAAAAGTCATTCAGCGGCTGCACCGCACTTAAAACCTTAAAATTGAACGAGCCTAAAAAGGGCATATCGTTTGATGGGGAATCATTCGCCGGATGTACACACTAACGGATATACATTTTCCCGTTAACGGTCTTTTAGCTATTAACGCAACCGCGTTTTATAATTGCCATGCGCTGAAAAAACTTACATATTAAAGACCTTGATGATTGGAAAGAAACCTATTTTACAAATATTGTTAATAATCTCGATAGAACCTGCATCGGCTTTTGCAAAATGATAAGTGCAGAGTATGATCGGGACAAAGGCACTACAGTCAAGACATTCGGCGAGCCATGCGACATTATACTGAATGGCGAAAAGGTTACTAAAGTTGAGCTGCACAACAGTTTATTTGGTGACAGTTATAATTATCAGGTTGCATTTGCCGGCACATCCATTGAGAGTATGGAAGTAAAAGGCGGTTGCACTAGTTTAAATGACTTCGCTTTCTACGGTTGTACCAAACTGAAAAGCGTAGATCTTTGCAACAATGGTTTATTGGACATAGGAGTTGCCACCTTTGAATATTGCAGTAACCTGACTGACATAAAAATAGGTCGGGGATGCAGATTTTTACCCGGATATGGTTCCAGCTATTCCGCCACTGCACCCACATACGCCTTCAGCAGTTGTGAATCACTGAAAAACATTGTATTGGAAGATGGTCTGACTATATTGCAAGATTGTTTCGGTCCTTTGCATAGAAAAAGCAACACCAACGGAGAAGCATTGGAACTTGAAAGCCTTACAATCCCAGGTTCTCTGCAAGAGATATTGCCCAACATCAATTACAAGAAAGCATTTTACGGAAGTGAAAAGGATTGGTACGCATCAGGTGTCGGCAGCGTAGAAGACAGCAACATTTACGTTGACAATAAATTGTGGCAGGCACCCACAGGAGCCGTAGTTGTTCCTGAGGGTACAGCAGCCATCAGAAACGGTAAATTTTCGAAAGATGCCACATCCATAAAAATACCTGACAGCGTAACGGAGATTGACTCTATGGCATTAGCCCGTACAGCATGGTTCAACAGCCAGCCCGACGGTCTTGTATACAACGAAAATTGGTTGGTAGGCTACAAGGGAGAGTCCCCCCTTGCAGGTAACATTGAAATCAAAGAGGGGACAACCAGATATGCCAATATATTCAATGCTAACGAAAATATTAGAAGCATAAAATTCCCCGAAGGAATAAAAGACATTATTGATTATTCTTTTTCTGGTTGCAGCAGGCTCAAAAGCGTACATATTCCAAATAGCGTGGAAAGAATTGGAAGTTATGCTTTTTCTGACTGCATACTTAACAGTGTGGAGATTCCCAACAGTGTAAAAAGGATAGAGGCTTTTGCATTCAACACACACAAAGATAGCCTTAAATCAATTACCATTCGCAAGAAAAGCCCTGAAGCTTTTGAATTCACATCCGAAGATATTTTCAACAGAACTATTTGCAACAATGCAATTCTTTTGGTTCCTACCGGCAGTAGAGAAGCATACGCAACAAACGAGTTCTGGGGACAATTCCGAATTATCGCCGAAATAAACAACAACACAATAGAAGGAGTATGCTCAGAGAGCATAAAATGGGAACTTGACACAGAGACAAAGACATTGACACTATCCGGCGAAGGCGAACTGCACGACGCCCCCTGGCATAACCTGGCTGAGCACATTAACAATGTAGTTGTTGACGACAAAATAGAAATACCGAATAAAGACTATTTCTTTGGAACAAGTTGGTACAACAACCAGCCAGAAGGATTGTTGTATATAGGCAGTTCACTAATGGGCTTCAAAGGTGTAGATTCCACTACCACAGTCATTGACATCAAAGATGGCACAAGGTTTATTGCCGACGAAGCTTTTAAGAACAACAGCATCATTAAAAAGGTAAATTCACCAAATAGTCTCAAACGTATTGGCGAAAAAGCGTTCTACAAATGCAGTGCTCTTACATCAATCGCAATTGACGATGTAGAGATAATAGGCGAAAATGCATTTACAACGTGTTCAAATCTGCAAGGAGAACTTAACCTTAAAAACCTCACATCACTTGGAGAAGCCGCATTCGACAATTGCAAATCGCTCGAAAAGATAACAAGTTTAGGTTATATTACAAATATCCCCAACCGTTCATTTCACGGAGCAACAAACTTAAAAGAGTGCAACATTCCAAACACCGTAAAAGTCATAGACAAAGAAGCGTTTTATAAGACATCATTAAAAAAGATTATTATTCCCAACAGCGTGGACACTATTGGACTTTCTGCATTTACGGGAGCGGCACTCGACACTATAATTATTGCATCAAACGAAGTTGCAATATTGAATCAAGCGTTTAGAGACTGTGATTCCATAAAAGCCGTGTATATACTCTCGGATAGTGTTCCAGTGAAAGGATGGACAAGCATTACGATGAGACCTTTCTACACAGGCAGAAAAGCCAATCCCCGCGGTACACTTTATGTGCCACTTGGTTGCAAGGAAAAATATCCCGAAGATATTACAATGGACTTTGTAGAGGTAGTGGAGATGGACATGACTGAGTTGCGCAACAAAACAGGCATCGACGCTCCTGTAAGCACAACTATTGAAAAGAGAATCATTGCAAGTGACGGAAAACTTATCGTCAGCAACACCAAAGCAGGCGAAGTTGTAAGTTTATACTCTGTTACCGGTTCGTTATTGATTAACACCATAGCCGAAGGCAACAATACAGAAATCAACATTTCGGGAATTTCGGGCATCAACATTGTCCGCATCGGTTCGAAAGCCTATAAAGTTAGTTTGTAAGCTTCTATCGCAAAAACAACATATCTATGTTAAAGAAAAAAGGGGAAATTCCTTAAAGAAATAGGGAATTTCCCTATTTCTTACATCTATTGGAAGTACACTTTGTTCAATTAAGCAAGAATCGCATGACAGCCCCCATAAGTTCGGTTCTGATATTTTCGTCAAGAATAGTCTCGAACGGAAAACCGGTCGCAAGCACACGGTAATTATCGGCAAAAGCAACGCCTGCACTCTCACGGCTCTTGTCATAGACAAAGGCAACAAATGAACTGCCTACGGGAGCAAGTATATCGGGACGAGTAACTGCGTAGCAACGTTCGCTGATGCCTCTGTTCACTCCTATCGTAAGGTTGGAACCGAATATCTTGTCCTCGGAAAGGTCTGCCATGCAACCGCCAAAGTCAAATTTAAGCACATTATTTATAAATGCTCTATCTGTGGGATTCCCTGCCATATCGCTCGCCATGTATGCGCCACTGACAAACACACGCCCTCCCGCCTCGCAATACTCTGATATCTTGCGTTGAAGCTCATCCGGGAAACTCTTGTAAGGACGATTGTAGCCTAATGCTCCTCCTTTGCCGCCCTGTTTTTCGGCACCGATGATAAAGTCGGCAGCATCGTATGAGGCAAGAGACACACTGCCGGACATGACCGCTTCACTCGAACACGACACATAGGAGTATCCGTTTGCCAAAAGAGCCTTGCCATGCAAATGGGGATAATCGAAAGTGTTGCCTGCAAGCAGTTTGCCCTCCAATTCGGCACCGCTCAGACCAAGACCATCCTCAAAGCCAATATTCACACGTTCAAAATCCAGCTGTCTGCCACAATATTCCGGTGTACGCATATAAGGCACGCCCGGATCTGCATCCAAGTCGAAGCCTGCCTGAGATTCGCTGTTCACTACCGCGGGACCGCTCAAACGGTGGAAGCCGTTGACAACAACCACCCTGCCCTTTCCCACACTTGAGATGGCAGCGGAAAGTTCCTCTGAGGGGAAGCTCTCGCCTCCCTCGTTGAGCGCGGTAACCTTGAAGGCATACTGCACATCGGGCAGGAGGGTCAGCACAATGCTATTGCCGTCGACAATCCTGCCATTATCATAAGCATTATCGTTCACCCTTGTGTAGAGCACGAACTTTTCGGCTTTTGCCGTTGGTTCTGCCCTGTCGCCGACAGGTTGCCAAGAAAGCCTTACGTCATTGGCATTGCCGTCGAAGCTGACGGAGAAATCCTTCACGGGAAGAGGCTGCACTACAAATTCGTCGCAATCGTGCACATAGCTGATATACTTCAACAACGCCTTGTAAACGGCACGCGCCATCACAAACTTGAAGTTGGGGTCGTGCCCGTATACCATATCCATGAAATTCTGGTGGGAGAGCGACTCGAATATCATCGAGGGCACGTAAGGGATGCGCGACTCGCTGTAACTCTTGTCGAGTATGCCTCGGCACGACCATCTGAAGCCGTATGCCTCGCTTATATCTTTTTGTACCGTATTGAGAAGATGACTTATGAAGTCGCGCGATATATATCTTGACACTCCCACCGGAAGACGGCCTTTGTCGTGTTCTGTCGTTACAACGCCCAACGAACCGATAATCTCATCCTCGCGCGAAACGCCTGCGTCGGAGTGGAAGCCCATGCTCAGTTCCAACGGCACACGAAGTCCCAAAGAATCGGGACAGAACACTGAGCCGCCGACAAGATGGTTCACTGCACGCGAACGGCTGTTGATGTCGTCGTTATAGTCCTTTTCGCCCTCGCTGGGGGTGTAGACTTCGTAAGGGAAACCGCTGTATTGCAACGCGTAGCGTGCTCCTTCGAGATAACGCGGCATGCCGCTGAGCCTAAGGCTGTCGCCACGCGCCACTGTGCTCATGCCGCCGCCGAAGCGCACTGCATCGGCAGTTATCACACCATCGTGAGCACTTTCGTTGGAGAGTATGACTGCTTGATTTTCATGTACTCCTTTGCGGAATTCAAAAGAGCCCAAATAGACCCATGTGCCGCCACCCATCTGCTGATTGACTCTGAAATTGGTCACCCCGCCTGTATGGATCACGGAATACCGGGCATCGGGCACGCTGCCCTCTACTGTACTGTATGAAACATACACCCCATACTCTCCATCTTCGGGAATGTCGGGTATCCATTTTGCAGCAGCCGTTGCACTCTTGTCTTCTCGCACGCATTTGTTTATACGTACTGTTCCCTCAAGGAAAGGGTTCTCGCCGTCGACATAGAATGTGTCGCGAGGAGCAAATCCGGGCGCTTCGAGGCTTTTCCACGAGAAATTCTTTTCTGAGACCTCGGCATATTGCGAGGTTCCTGACTGCGCATCGTTGTCGACAACCACAGAATGGGGCTGCCAGCTTCTCTCGCGGGGGGTATACACGATTGCTCCTGCATTTTCGAGCATCGGCATAAGAAAAGGCACTACAATGGATTGCGTGAAGAGGTCTTCTGTCGTGCAGTAGAGCGATGGACGCTGCCACTTCCAACGGTCCTTGTCGGGGGCGTATATGCGCCCGTGGCTCTGCCAAAGGGCAATGTGTCTGCCGTCGAGTCCGGCAAGAGGACGATAGGGACGAGAGACGTTCCGCACCCACGGATGCCCCGAATAATCGCGTTTCCCCCACAGTCGTGTATCGTCGACGGCTTTCTTCTTTCTGTACATATTCGGCACAAGATACTCTATGCGCTTGTGGTTGGCTATGACCTCTATCTTGTGTTTTTTGTATGAGCCGGGAAGTACGTCCTTTATCCCCTCATATATGCTGTCGACAAGTTCGGGTGTAAACACCTGTGAGCCGAAGTTGCTGTTGGTGTATATTGTTATCCTCTTTCTGCCAAAAATGATATTGCCTCGTTTGCGCTCCAGACCGCAGTTCTTCAGGCGGAACCTTTCGGGGGTGTAATTCGAAAAATACTCCTTTATAGCGCGCACAACATCTTTCTGTTTGCCTTGTGCCGCACCGCTTGCTGCAAATGACAAACAGATGACAACCGACAGAAGCCACCTTAACTGCATATATCAGATAGTTGTATTTTTGTGTACTATCCTTTTTGAATATCTGCCACAATCTCTTTTGCCTCGTTGTTGAAAGAGGTGCAGAGAGCATTGAAATATTCTGTAGCCGACATTCCGGGCTGCTTGTGGCTGACGCGGGCAATATAATCGTTGTTCATCACAAGAATTCTTGCAAAGATTGAGTTCCACTCCTCAATGCTTCTGTCTGAATTGAGAGATACGAATATTGCCTGTGAAAGGAGTTCGCTTGAAACGTAGTTTATTACTTTCTTCAGATTTTTTCTGCTTGCCATTGTTCAAAAATTTTAGGTTATAAATCCATGCAGAAACAGCGCAAACGGACGAGAGCTGCATCTCACCGCAAATATTGTCTGTTTCGCATACTTATCGCAAAGATAATGCAAGAGAACCAATGAAGCAAGGGAGAAATGAATTTTCGGTTATTTTTATATCCATAAGAAAACTCCTGTCTTACCCTTTGAGATAACCTTTGGCAAGACAGGAGCTGTCCTATAAATCAGCTTCTTAATATATCGGATATGCAATACCTTTCACTATCGGTTTGGAAGGACCGTCGCAATCAAGGATTATCAGTTCGTTTTCGCCCTCATTCATCCAACATACGGGAACATACAATGCCCGTTGGGGACCGCCCTGCATGTAGCGTCCCAATGAATGTCCGTTGAGCCACACCTCGCCGCTGCCCCAATAGCCGGTGAAGAGGAAAAAGTCGCCATCTGACGGCTTCTCTATTTTTGTGCGGTAATATCCGGGGGCGGGTGTCTCAGGCAGGTTGCCGAAATTCATAGATGACACAAACCGGTGGTCCGATGGCAGAGGATATATCTTCCATCCTTTCTGTTGCGAAAGTGTACCATCGGCCGATTTGAGTTCCACGCTTTTGGCAATGCCTTTGTAGTCTTTATATCCTTTTACATTTCCTACACGTCCCGCAGACACTACAAGAATATCGAGCTTCGCTCCTGCCGGCGATGCTGGCAATGAGACTTCCGCATCTTCGCTTTCGCGTCTGTCTGCCACTGCTATCTGCTTGCCGTCAAGATATATGCGTGCATAGTCGTGCACTCCTTTGACAGAGAGAGAGGTGCCCTTTTCAACAGCCGGCAGTGTTGTTGAATACAGGATTGCTCCGGCTCCGATGCCGCACTGCTCCATTGTCTTGAGAGTTTCAGATTCTATTGCTGCGGGAAGGTTCTGGAAAAGCGGTGCAAATTCCGTTACTGCAACATCATTGAACGAAGAGAGTGAAGCCGAGGGAAGAGGTGCTGCAACCGCCTTGCCTGCCTCCTGTGCATAAATATGGAGTGTCTTGCGGAATTTAAGATAGTCGTCCGTACACTCTCCGTTGTAGTTTATAAGAGCGTCTGTGTTGTGCGCAGTAGTGTATGGCAGGTACTTGCCATCGACCATTGCAGCACCGGCTGTCGAGCCGAACGAAGTACCTTCAAGCACACCGTTGATGCTAACCGAGTTGCTGCGCTGCAAAAGTTCGAACATGCGCATGAACACTTTGTTCCAATTGCGTGCTGCACTCTCCCCGCCCCAAACGGTCTTGTAATCGCCGCCTAACGACGAGCAGACGAGCGGTGCATCGTAACGGAATTTGGTTACTCCCACAAAATGCTCATCCGCCTTCTCCTCAGAGTTCATGTCTATCGAGAAATAGATATCGTTGAGCGAGGTCTGCATGAAGTTGTTTCTTGTTGCCGCGGTAAATGTCAGCACATTGTCGAAGCCCCTCTTCCTTGCACACTCCAGAAGAGCCTGAAGATAGGGCTTGTCCTTTTTCTCTATTCCCAAAGACTCCTCTACCTGCATAATGGCTATATTGCCGCCATTGGCAAGCAACAGAGGAGAGAGTTCCTTGCCCAATGCCTCGAAGAAGCGGTCGACACGCTGCATGAACGCAGGCTGTGTACTGCGCAATCTTATTCCTTTGACATTGAGCAGCCACCAAGGAAGACCTCCCATGTCCCATTCGGCACCTACGTATGGACCGATATGAAGCCATACGAACAGACCTTTCTCCTGTGCCATTTGGCAGAAGGCCTTCACATCCTTCATTCCCGAAAAGTCGAAGTTACCCTCTGTGGGTTCGTGCAACATCCAGGGTACTTTGACTGTGATGGTATTCAACCCCATCCTTGCCATGTTTTCGAGGCGGTCATTCCAATATTCTCTCGGAATGCGTGCATAGTCGAACTCGGCAGATGCGACGGTGTACATTTCACCGTCAAGAGCAATGACGGAATTCTCGACCGTCATAGAACGCGTCTTGTTGCCGCAGGCGCAAAAAACCGTTGCGGCAACAAGAAGCAGTATCAAATAGTAAGATTTAATCTTCACTTTATCCTGATATCCTAACAAAGTTTTACAAAAAGTTCGATTGCCTGATATTCGGGCATACCTATTCTGTCGAACACACTTGCCGTATTCTGCATTCTCTCTTCGGCACGCTCCCAGAATTCGCGTGAATCTTCGCCGGGGAAAGGCACAATGTCTTTCTGTGAAAGGTGGCGGAATATGGCATGACGTTTTCTTATCATCTCTGCGGGACTCAAAGGCACAGCCATGTCTGCAACAGCCAAATCCCACTCCTGCCATGCTCCGCGATAGAGCCAGATGTGGCACTCTTTTGCCCAATCCTCGTTCTTGAGACGTTCGAATGCCCTGAGCACAGCCTCTACACAAATACGGTGTGTGCCATGGGGGTCGGTAAGGTCGCCGGCTGCGTAAATCTGGTGAGGCTTCACCTGCTGCATAAGTTCGGCTACAATATCAATGTCCTTTTCGGTCAGTTCGCCCTTCTTTATGCCTCCTGTTTCGTAGAAAGGAAGATTGAGGAAGTGGGCATTGGTTCTATCGTCGAGGCCGAGTGTACGACAAGCGGCACGCGCTTCGGCACGTCTGATGGCACCCTTGATGTCGAGCAGACGACGAGGTTCGGGCATTCCGGGTGTCTTGGAGTCTATAACCTCCTTTATTTCATTGTACAGGTCGCCGAATCCCATTTCGCGGGCTGTGTCGATGTTCTGCAACACAACATCGTCGTAGACAGCCACATTGCCCGATGTCTCATATGCTACATGCACGTCGTGGCCCTGCTGTACAAGACGGTTGAATGTTCCGCCCATTGAGATTACATCATCATCGGGATGGGGAGAGAATATAATCACTCTCTTGGGGAAAGGAGACGAGGGTACGGGACGTGTCGAGTCGTCAGCATTGGGCTTGCCGCCGGGCCATCCCGAAATTATATGTTGTATGTCGTTGAACACACGGATATTTATGTCGTCATATGAACCTACTCTTTCGAGAAGATCGGTGAGTGAATTCTTCACATAGTCCTGATTGGTCAGTTTAAGTATGGGTTTCTTCACTGTTTCGCAGAGCCAGAGTACAGCCTTGCGTATAAGTTTGGGCGACCATTCCACAGGAGGCGCAATGAGCCACGGGCTCTTCACTCTGGTTAGTTCCTGCGCTGCATTTTCATCGATTACCACCTGTATATCATTGTGTTCCTGCAAACAGGTTACGGGAATATTCTCGTTCTCAATGCCTTCGATGAGGTCGTATGCCACTTTCGCCTTGTCCTCGCCCCAGATTATGAGAATCACCTTCTTTGACTTCATTATTGTGTCGAGTCCCATGGTTATTGCCATTTTGGGAACGTCGTTGGGGTTGGAGAAGAAGCTGTCCTGTGTCTTGCGTGAGTTGTAGCTCAACTGCACACGACGTGTTCTGGATTTGGCATATGCTCCCGGCTCGTTGAATCCTACCTGACCGAGTTCGCCCACTCCCATTATCATAAGGTCAATTTTTCCGCTGATTTTCTCTTCCAGTACCTCGCAATAGTCGTTCACCTTGTCGGTCGGCAGGGTTGTGTCGGGAAAATGTACATTTTCGGGGAGAATATCGACATGGTTAAGCAGCTCTTCGTGTATGCGGTAGTTGCGGCTGCGGGGAGAAGCAGGGTCCATCGGATAGAACTCGTCGAGACTGTAGACCTCGACATTCTTGAAGCTCACGCCACCATTCTTGTATATGTTTACAAGTTCTTTGTAGAGACCGATAGGCGAGCGGCCTGTCGACAGACCGAGCACAAAGTTTGATTCGCCCTTGTGTCCGTTTATAGCTTTTACGACTAAGGATGCTGCGTATTTTGAACCGTCATCTTCTGTCGGAAGGATGCTTGTTGGAACTTTTTCGTATCTGCAAATGCTGTCTACTGAGACTGTTGTAGATAATTCGCCGATTTTCGGCAATACAAATTTTCTTTCCATAAATATATAATTTATACTGTTTTATTGCGTTCGCGTGCCCAATGCATAACCTCCATTGGGGAGCGTTCTTTCTGTAATAGCATTTTCATGTGGCGCATATACGGGTCACTGTGGCGGAAGAATTTCTTGTATCCGCCACACAGTGTGTTCATATATGGTTCGCCGTTCTTTGATGTGGCGAATCTGTGTTTGGGGCATTCGCCTCGGCAAAGAAAGTTGTATGTGCATCGCTTGCACTCCATCGGCAAGGCCTCGCGCTTGTCTCTGCCAAAGGACTGATGCTCCTCTGAGGAGTACATTCCGGCAAGTGATGATGTCTGTATATTCCCCAAACGGTATTCGGGATAGACAAAATGGTCGCACGAATATACGTCGCCGTTGTGCTCCACCACGGGAGCATCGCCGCATGTCTCGCAAAAAGCGCATAGCGACGGGGGCACTCCGCACCAATTGGCGAGGGTTACATCGAACAGCTGCACGAAGCGGCTGCCTACATCACATTTTATCCATTCGTCGAACACATCGCACATGAATTCTCCAAAACCGTCTGACGACACCGACCATGGGGCAGGCACTGCATCCTCAACATCGGGAGAGACTATCAGCGGACGCTTGCCGTCGCGATGCCTGACATATTCTACAACGGGAAGGAATTGTATAAAGTTGCCTGCCCTGCGCAGAAAATCATATACTTCCCTGCCGCGTCCTTCGCTCTTGGAATTAACGGTGGCAAGGATGTTGTACTCCACTTTGTGGCGCTGCATCCTTTCTATTGCAGCCATCACTTTGCCGAATGTGGGCGCATTTCCCCTATCGCGGCGATAGGCGTCGTGTATCTCCTGCGGACCGTCGAGCGAGACACCTATCAGGAAGTTGTTCTCGCTAAAGAACTCACACCATTCATCGTTTATGAGTGTGGCGTTTGTCTGCAAGCTGTTTTCTATACTGCGGCCTGCTGCATATTGCTTTTGCAGTTCCACCGCCTTGCGGTAGAAATCCACTCCGGCAAGCAAAGGTTCGCCGCCGTGCCAGCAGAATGAGACTGCCGGCTGATTGACAGCTTCGAGATACCCGCGTATGTATTGTTCGAGCACTTCGAGACTCATTACCGTCCGAGGCGACTCGTATATTTCGGCCTTGTCGCGGTAGTAGCAATAGACACAGTCGAGGTTGCAGGCGGCACCAACCGGCTTTACCATTGTGGTGAATGCCGGAGGGCGTTGCATCTTCGCCACATCGGACAGATGTATGTTGTGTCTGCGGTTGCTTTTCATACTCTGAACCCGAAGCCGGATTATTGTGAAATATATTCCTCTTCGCCGTACTCTTTCTGCAGTTCGGCGAGACGTTCTTTCAGTTCTTTGGTTATAGCCTCTGTGCCTTGCTTGCCGTAGAGATTGTTCATTTCTGCGGGGTCGCTTTCGAGGTCATAGAGTTCCCATACATCTATGTCGTCATAGAAATGTATGAGCTTGTATCTGTCGGTACGCACTCCATAGTGCTTCTTCACGGCATGTTCGGCAGGATACTCGAAGTAGTGGTAATAGAGAGCATCTCTGCCATCTATGCTTTCCGCGCCTTTGAGCAGCGGCAGGAGTGATACGCCCTGTATGTCTTGCGGTATTTCCACGCCGGCAACATCAAGGAATGTTGCTGCATAGTCGATATTCTGGACAAGTTCGGTCGCTTCGCCTTTGACTCCGCCGGGCAGACGCATCAACAGCGGCGTCCTGAAGGATTCTTCATACATGAAGCGTTTGTCGAACCATCCGTGCTCACCCATATAAAAGCCTTGGTCGGAGGTGTAGACCACAAGGGTGTTCTCTTCGAGACCGCTCTCTTTCAGATAGTCGAGCACCTTGCCCACATTGCGGTCGATGGAGGTTATTACCCTGAGGTAGTCGCGCATGTATTGGCGGAACTTCCATTCGTCGAGGGCCTTGCCGCTGAGTCCCTGTTTCTTGAAGTCGGATATTACCGCATCGTAGTGTGCATCCCATGCTCTCTTCTGTGCCGGGTCCATATTGCTGTATATGTGGCGTCCCATTCCTTCGAGATTCTCATTGGAATGTATCTCATTTTCCTTGTCTGCCAACTTGAGGTCGTACACAAGGTCCATATCCTTGACGATGGACATCTCTTGCGATGCAGCGGCAATACGTCCGTCGTAACTGTCATAGAAATTTTCGGGGAGGGCAAATTCCTTGTCGGCAAAGAG
Organism: uncultured Bacteroidaceae bacterium; assembly: GCA_964458275.1. Taxonomy (GTDB): domain Bacteria; phylum Bacteroidota; class Bacteroidia; order Bacteroidales; family Bacteroidaceae; genus HGM04593. The sequence goes on along the minus strand of CAYWIE010000045.1, from coordinate 3,421 downwards.
CTTAAGGTCGCACGTATCGGGCATCCATGTCCTGTGAGGTGCCTTGTGGTGGAGCAACAGACAGAATGGCTTGTCCTTGTTGCGGCCGTTGTCGAGCCACTCTATCGCTACATCTGTGGTGATGTTTGTTGCATAGCCTTTCCGTTGCAGGGTGTCGCCATTGTTTATGAAAGTGGGATTGTAATAGTCGCCTTGCCCTATGAGTATATCCCAATGGTCGAAGCCTGTCGGTTCGGTTACAAGGTGCCATTTGCCGATAACCGCTGTTTCGTAGCCGTTCTTTTGCAGCAGTTTGGGAAATGTCTGCTGCGAGCCGTCAAAGTGGCGGGTATTGTCTGTAAATCCGTTTGTGTGGCTGTGCTTGCCTGTGAGCATGCATGCACGACTGGGACCGCTGAGAGAGTTCGCCACAAAACTGTTTGCAAACTTCACTCCGTCTGCGGCTATGCGGTCTATATTTGGAGTGCTTATGTAGCGGTTGTCGTACGCGCTTATTGTCTGATAGGAGTGGTCGTCGCACATTATGAAGAGGATGTTCATTCTCTTCTCCTCGACCTTTTCCCGGCAGCTTACGATCGGCAATGCTGCCGCTCCGATAAGGGTGTATGACGCTATCTTGGCTAATTTACCTATTTCCATAGTGAATTACATTGGTTTCAGGTATATACGCTGTCCGTTTACGATTATCATGCCTCGCGGAGCAAGAGGATAGATATTCTCTCCCAATCCAACCTCTATTTCTCCTGCCACTGTGCCGTCTACACGGTATATCTTGAGGGTGGTCTCCACTGTCGATTCTATCGCCAACGCTCCTCCCTTGACAGTTACTATCATACCGTTGCGTTCCTCCCTCTTGTCGTTCCATTCGAGCCATTTTTCCTCTTCGATTCCCAACGGCACGTCAAAGACTGTGAGGTTGCTGTATATGTAGTCGGCACGATTTCTAATCCATGTCTTGAAGGTTTCGAAATATGTTGCGTAGGAGTTGTTTGCCAATCCGTTCTGCACACTATGGGCATACGATGGATTTGCATAGGCATAGTAGTCGTCCATCCAGTTGAGCAGTTCCTCTACTCCGTTGTTTTCCACAAATTTCTTCCATACGAAGTAGTATTGGCGGAGAATATCTTCGTGGCTCATCATGGCATTGAAGAATGTGTTTCCTGTGCCGTTCATCGCTCCGATTGTCTTGTATGAGTATGTTACGAAGTATCTGCCGTTCATCTGGTAGCCGAATCCCCAATCGAAATCCCATCCGGGACCGAAGATGAATCTCTTTGTGCCGGCAGGCTGATAGAGGAATGTACTCTTGGGGTGGTTGAGCTCGGTGTTTCCGCAAAGGTCGTTCATGAACATGAACATTGCGAAAGTGTCCACGCTGAGGTGTTCTGAGAGGTCTTTTTTGCGACGCAACTGATCTTCAAACTCAGCCCAATCGTTTTTAACCTCTGCCAATGTAGTCGGACACCCCTCTTCTGAGAAATCGGGGTTCTTCACATTCACCGGCAGACCGTAAAAAGTAGAATAGAACTTGTATGTCTCGTCGAAGTATGAGTCGAGTTCGAGCATTACCGACCAATCGTCCTCATCGACACAGTTGTTGTGGATGCCTACGTGTTCGGTCAGCGTGTAACATCCGTAATAACTGCCATTCACATAAAGCTCGATGGGTATGCTGTGAGGCTGGTAAGGCGCACCGACCATTCTGCCTGCCTTGAAGATGGTGGCATTCATCATCTCTGTTACATCCTGATGGTTGGACATGAGATTCCACCTTTTTCCTTTCTTGAGACCGCAGAGTTTGGTCTTCTCGGCAAACTTGATGGTATAAGGCTTTTTAGACCAATGCCATGAACTGTTTCCGCGTCCCTTTATCTGTATCGAGTCTTCCACCGACTCATACATGCCATTGCCTGTGAGTGTGAATTTTGCATTGAGCCAAATCTCCTTGCTTGTTATTCTCTGACCACCGTCAATGTCAATATCTATGCGGGGAACAGATGCTGTGTCGGCACGGAAACTGAGATTGACTTTGTAGTCTCGTCCGATGGGGCGTGTAAAGTACTGGTAATAGTCCTGCGGTTCCTCGTCTGATACACTGACCGGTTCGAAGAGCTTGAGCTCGGCAAGACAAAGATAGTTCTTGTAATTGCTTTTGGCACACTCTATTCGTATATATTTCGCCAATTTGCCTGCATCAATCACCGGGGAGAGGAATGTCGCGTTAGTTCCCGTGTCGGGTATTCCATCCTCTACTCCGAAAGATCCCACAAGTGTCCATGCCTTGTTGTCGGTACTTGCATAGATATTGAACGCCAATGGCTGACGTTCGTCTGTATCGGGGCGCGTCATGTAGTAGAAAGCAAATTTTCTGAGCGACGAATTCAGCGTAACGTCTATAAAGCAGCACGAATCGAGGGGCAATACCTCATAATAGTCTCTGTCGGCAGAACTTGTACAGTGGTAGAATGTACCGGGGTCGTTGTCGATGGCACAGTCCAAAGAGTTTCTTGTGGCGGTAGGCGCATTGGTATAAAGCATATCTATCGTCAGAGGTATCTCTTTGAGAGAATCCCTATTGTCCACAGCCTCTACAAACACTCTGTCGAGTATTACTCCCGGAGTGCCGTCGGTTACTGTATACACGACCTCCTTGTCGAACCGCACCCGCGATGTGCGTGTCTGCTGCCTTACGGTGTCTACAAAGACCTGAGCCTCGCGGTTGGTCTCGAACGATGGGCGCAAATCCTTTCCGAGCATATTGCCCATATCGCCATAAATCCTGTCGCCGCTTATCACGCAATAGACATCATTGTCGAGGTCGGCGTTGTATTTGTTGTTAATCTTGAATGAAGTAAATTTGGGAGCCTCGTACATCACACGCGACACCGAATCAACATCCCTCTTGTAGAAAGTGATAAGACTGTCATTCAAAAGATAAAAATAATATTTGATAGATGTCTTCTTGTATGTCCTCACCAAAGAATCGGGCAAGGCATAGACCCCCTCGCCATTGTTGCGATAGACATAATATACAGAATCGCTGCCCGTTGTCTGAGCAACCGAATCGGTCGCCACAAAGAGCGTTGACAACAAGAACAGAGCTGCAAAAAGCACCGGTGTCCTTAAAGAAATACTTACGGGAGATTGAATATATCTTTTCATGGTTCAAGGTTTTTAGCGGTTACACAGGCGATGCAAACCCCGTATCAGTATACAGCAAACGCATTATAAACATTATTATGGCAAAAATAACAATTTAACCTTAAAGAAAAAACACGAAACACTTAATTAATGTTATATCTGCACAATTTTTAAAAAAAATCTCTGTTTCCGCGAACAAAACCACAACATCGGCTGTTATATAATCGAGTAGGTAGGGAAACGAAAGTTTTCCTGCCTATTTCGTTTCCTTCCCTCT
>CAYWIE010000044.1:0-23271 GCA_964458275.1 uncultured Bacteroidaceae bacterium | reverse complement strand
TCATCGGTGGTGGCGACTCTGTAGCTTGCATCAACAAGTTCGGTATGGCAGACCAAGTATCATACATCTCTACAGGTGGTGGCGCGTTGCTCGAAGCTATCGAAGGCAAAGTGCTCCCCGGCGTAGCAGCTATCAAGGGCGAATAATCAACAGATATTCCTTTTTAAAATCAGAGAGGGGTTGCACTTTGACGTGCAACCCCTCTCTGATTATTTCAATCAACAATCAGTCCCGAGTCTGCCCCCTGCCGGAAACAATCCATTTATAAGTATTTAGTTCCTGCAATCCCATAGGACCACGTGCATGCAATTTCTGAGTGCTGATGCCGATTTCTACACCGAGACCAAACTCGCCGCCATCAGTAAAGGAAGTTGGAACATTTACATACACACAAGCAGCATCCACAGCCTTAGTGAAATAATCAGCCGAAGCTACATCCTCGGAAACAATGCACTCACTGTGCCCCGAGCCATAAGAAGCTATATGCGCAACCGCCTCTTCAATACCATCGACCACCTTGACTGAGAGCTTATAATCGAGATACTCCGTGCCATAACTCTCATCATTTGCGTGCTCAAGCAAAGAGAGTGGATATTTCCCGTAAAGAGCATCGTATGCAGCAGCATCGGCATAGATTATCACATTTGAATCCTGCAATCCGCTACACAACTCCGCCACATCTCCTACCCTGCTCCCATGAACCAGCAGGCAGTCGAGTGCATTGCAAACGCTCACTCTGCGAGTTTTTGCATTCTTTACAACAGCCTTGCCTATAGAGATGTCGCCCGATGCATCGAAATATGTATGACAGACACCCGCTCCGGTCTCAATAACAGGAATGGCAGCATTGCGTCGGACGTAATCTATAAGAACTCTGCCGCCGCGAGGGATAATCACATCGACATATCCCCTCGCGTTAAGAAGTTCAGCAGCGGAATCGTGTCCCGCCGGCAACAGAGAGACAATATGCTCATCAATGCCAAACCTGCGCAAGACACGATGAATAACCTCCATCATCGCACGATTGGAGCAATCGGCATCACTGCCGCCCTTAAGGATACACGCATTACCCGACTTAAGGCAAAGCGAAAACACATCTACCGTAACGTTGGGACGTGCCTCATATATAACCCCGACAACTCCGAAAGGCACAGCTATCTTCTTCAGGCTCATTCCATTGGGACGTTGCTTTTCCTCAAGAATGTGTCCCATCGGCGCAGTCAATGCCGCAACGTTGCGGACACCGTCTGCGATACCTCTGATACGCGATTCGTTCAACTGCAACCGGTCATATTTGGGATTAGACCTATCCATCTTCGCAAGGTCAGCCTCGTTTGCTGTCAGAATAGGCGCGACAGAGGACTCCAGCTCATCTGCCAATGCCATCAACACTGCATTAATCTGCTCTTCATCGGCAGATACGGCAAACTTGCGGCTCGCCTCACGTACTCTTGCAAATATATCTTTCTGTTCAATCATAAGGGAGGTTCTATAAAAAACTATTCCAAATACAGATAATCGTAATGCACCAAAGGTTTTTTACCATGGGCTCCCGCCGACTCCTTAGCCTCGACTGAATCGCAGCTCACACGTCCTATACCGATTTGGTGCCCGGCGGCATCTAAAATCTTAACAATATCATCTTTCTCGAATTCACCTTTCACTGCAACAACACCAACAGGCAGCAGGCTCACAGCCTTATCCCCTCTCAGTGCATTGGCAGCGGCTTCATCAATGCAGATTTCCCCTTTCGCAAAGCCCTCGCTATGGGCAATCCACTTCTTCATGTTCGAAACCTCCCCATCAGCAGGCATGAAACATGTACACAGTGTAGAATCGGGACGTTCAAGAATATCAATCAGAATATTATCTCTCTTTCCGTTGGCAATATACACCGCAATGCCCTCATCGGCAACTTTGCGGGCTATAGAACTTTTTGTAAGCATGCCGCCACGTCCGAAACCCGACTTCTCGGTCTGGATATAATCTGACAAATCCTTGTTGCGTTCCACGATACGGATAACCTCAGAACCGGGCTGCGACGGCGGACCGTTGTAGATACCGTCCACGTTGCTTAAAATCACAAGCGCCTGAACATCCATCATAGAAGCAATAAGCCCCGACAGTTCATCGTTGTCGGTAAACATCAGCTCGGTAACCGAAACCGTATCATTCTCATTTACAACAGGAATAACACCATTTGCAAGCATCACCATCATACAGTTGCGCTGATTGAGGTAATGTCTGCGCGATGCAAAATTCTCCTTAGTAGTCAACACCTGGCCGACTGCTATACCGTGGTCGCGGAACAGTTCAAAGTAACGGTTAATGAGCTTCGCCTGACCGACTGCCGAAAAGAGCTGTCGCTGCTCTACGCTGTCGAGCCTTTTCGAAGGCTTTATTTCGCTGCGGCCCGAAGCAACTGCACCCGAAGAAATGAGAATAATCTCTATGCCGTGCTTATGCAACCAGGCTATCTGGTCGACAAGCGCCGACATACGGGTAACATCCAATGTCCCATCCTTACGGGTGAGAACATTGCTGCCAATCTTTACTGCCAATTTTTTGCAAGAAACTCTCTTCATCAGTTTATTGAAATTAGAAGCTGTTTGAATTCTAAAGCGATGCAAAGATAGAGCAAAAACAAAAAACACACAACCATCACAAAAAAGAAGCGAGCAACATACTGACAAAAAAGTGCCGGAACACTGACAGCATACTGACAATATGTCGCAATCGGCAAGAAAGCGGCAAAAAAGGTGCCAAAAATTCCGAAACGCACCACAAACAACAATAATGGCAAAAATTTTGTTGACTAATCTATAACAAGTATCTACATAAAACAAGCATATATCATGAGCAAAAATAAGAACAAAGAAGCAGAAGAAGAAATCCTCAACAACGACCTGACTCAGGAAAACGGAACTCCCGCAACAGAGACTTCTGAAGAGATACAGGAGGAGACACAGGATGAGGCTGTTGACGAAAAAGGAGAGCTCGAAAAGAAATTGGCTGAAGCTGCAGAAAAGATATCTCAGCTCGAAGACAAATACCTTCGCCAGGCTGCCGAATTCGACAACTACCGCAAACGGACACTCAAAGAAAAAGCAGAACTTATAAAAAACGGCGGCGAACGCGCCATTGAATCAATACTCCCTGTGCTCGACGACTTCGAACGTGCTATAAGCACAATGCAAAAAAGCGAAGAAGCCGAAATATACCTCACAGCCGTAGAGTTGATTTACAGCAAATTCATAAAGATTCTGGAACAGAACGGTCTTAAAAAAATCGACACACAGGACAAGCCATTCGACACAGACTACCACGAAGCAATAGCAATGGTGCCCACCCCCGACGAATCGCTCAAGGGCAAAGTACTCGATTGCATACAAACAGGATATACATTAAACGACAAAGTAATACGCCACTCCAAAGTTGCAGTAGGCGAATAGACACACTATGGCAAAAAGAGACTACTACGAAGTGCTGGGCGTAGACAAGAATGCCACAGCCGATGCTATAAAAAAGGCATACCGTAAAAAAGCAATACAATACCACCCCGACAAACAGCAAGGCAAAAGCGAAGCGGAAAGGAAAGAGGCTGAAGAGCTTTTCAAAGAAGCAGCCGAAGCCTACAGCGTACTTAGCGACCCAGACAAGAAGGCACGCTACGACCAGTTCGGACACGCAGGCATGGGAGGCGCTTCTGGTGGCGGCTTCAGCGACTTCGGCGACTTCGACCTGAACGACATATTCAGCAGCGTATTCGGACAAGGCTTTGGAGGTTTCGGAGGATTCAGCGGCTTCGGAGGAGGCGGTGGCAGAACACAGCAGCCACGCTACCGCGGCAGCGACCTGAGGGTAAAAGTAAAGCTCAACCTGCAAGAGATTTCAACAGGCGTAAACAAGAAATTCAAATTAAAGAAATACGTAAAATGCTCACACTGCAACGGCAGCGGCGCCGAAGGCAACGCAACAGAGACATGTCCCGAATGTAAAGGAACAGGTCGCGTCATACGCACCCAGCAGAGCATATTCGGAATGATGCGCACCGAAACAGCATGTCCCAACTGTGGCGGCGAAGGCAAAGTAATAAAGAACAAGTGTCCCCACTGTCAAGGCGACGGCATAGTATCCGGCGAAGAGGTTGTAGAGGTAAGCATCCCCGCAGGAGTAATGGGCGGAATGCAGCTCTCCATGCGTGGCAAGGGTAACGCCGGAAAGCGCAACGGAGTTAACGGCGACCTGCAGATACTCATAGAGGAAGAGGCGCACCCGCAACTCATTCGCGACGAGAACGACCTTGTATACAACCTGCTTCTCGACATACCCACAGCCATACTCGGTGGCTCAGCCGAAATACCCACAATCGAAGACCCCGTACGCGTAACCATAGATGCAGGAACACAACCGGGCAAAGTGCTTCGTCTGCGCGGAAAAGGTCTCCCCACCCTCAATGGCTACGGTCGTGGCGACATACTTGTAAACATCAGCATATACGTGCCTGAGACCCTCTCAAAAGAAGAGAAAAAGAGCATGGAAAAGTTCAAAGACTCAGAGAACTTCAAGCCCAACACAAGTGTCAAGGAGAGCATATTCCGTCGCTTCAAGAAATTATTCGAATAACCCCAAAAAAGGTATTTATAAAAGTTAGTATTTATAAATAATGACGTACAACGAAACTGTCAACTATCTGTACAACTGCGCTCCGCCCTTCCAGCAAGTAGGCGGAGCTGCTTATAAAGAAGGTCTTCAGAACAGCATAGCCCTCGACAACCACTTGGGCAATCCCCACCGCAAATTCCGCACAATACACATAGCCGGAACAAACGGCAAGGGCTCATGCTCGCATACACTTGCAGCCATACTGCAAGCAGCAGGATACAAGACCGGGCTATACACATCGCCCCACCTCATAGACTTCCGCGAAAGAATAAGGGTAAACGGGGAGCCTGCAAGCAAAGAGTATGTAATGGACTTTGTGCAACGCGAAAAGGAATTTTTCGAACCCCTGCAGCCATCGTTCTTCGAACTGACCACAGCAATGGCATTCTCATACTTCGCCAAAGAAAATGTTGACGTAGCCATAATAGAGGTCGGGCTCGGAGGCAGGCTTGACTGCACCAACATCATTACCCCCGACCTCTCCATAATCACGAACATCAGCCTCGACCACATACAATACCTCGGCAACACTCTCGAAAAGATAGCAGCCGAAAAGGCGGGAATAATTAAAAAAGGAGTACCGGTAATAATAGGCGAAACTACCCCTGAGACAAGAAACGTCTTCAAGGAAAAAGCCCAGACTACAGACTCGCCGATAATATTCGCCGAAGAGGAAGAGAACGTACTCACGGCAACCCCCACAGCCGATGGATATACATACGAAACAGCACTCTTCGACACTCTGCACGGCGAACTCGGAGGCGACTATCAGGTGAAAAACACAAATACAATACTCGCAGCCGTCAGACAGCTTATAGGCATGGGATACAACATCACATGCGAAAGCGTACAGAAAGCATTTGCCAACGTGTGCCAAACAACCGGTCTGATGGGACGTTGGCAAAAGATACAAGAGAACCCAACCATAATATGCGATGCCGGGCACAACATCGGCGGCGTAACATACAATGTAAAGCAACTGCTGCGTCAGAAATACGACAGGCTCCACATAATAATGGGAACCGTAAACGACAAAGACACAGACGCCATACTCGAAATAATGCCACGCGAGGCGACATATTACTTCACCCGCGCAAGCATACCCCGCGCCCTGCCCGCCGATGAACTGCAGACAAGAGCAGCACGGTACAATCTGCAAGGAAAGACCTACTCCACTGTCGACGAAGCTCTTCGCGCCGCAAAAAGAGAAGCCGGCACGAACGACCTTATATTTGCAGGAGGCAGCTGCTTTATCGTAGCCGACCTTCTGACAACCTTGAAAGAAGAGGGACAAGCATGAAACAGCCATAGGAATCATAGAGGATTCCATGAACGCCTCCCTTGACAAGCCAAATGCCGCTCTGCGGCAAAACAACCCGAATAAAGAGCAAAAAACCTTGCTCTTTATTTTGTTAAAACATATATTTTTATTTTATTTGCATCATAGTTGCGAAATTGGGCTACATATAAACGGGCGAAAGAACAATCATCCGTCCGGAACCGTCTGATTTGCGCACACAAAAACAATATTAATGCAATAAAATAACAATATGAGTTGCTGTAAAAGAAATCTGTCGGGGCTCAAGGCTGCCGACTTCAAGAAGAGCATCAAAGGCAAGAAAGTCGCTCTTTACACACTTAAGAACAACAAAGGTTGCGAAGTGGCAATAACCAACTATGGCGGTGCAATACTGAGCATCATGGTACCCGACAGAAACGGGAACTTTGCCAATGTCATCCAAGCACACGACAGCATCGAGAACCACTTGAACAACAACCCCGAACCATTCCTCAGCACATTGGTGGGCAGATATGGAAACCGCATCTGCAAAGGAAAGTTCAGCATCGATGGCCAAGAGTACCAATTGGCAATAAACAACGGTCCCAACCACCTCCACGGAGGTCCCACAGGATTTCATGCACGCGTTTGGGATGCAGAACGCATCGACGAGCAGACAGTAAAGCTCCACTACCTCTCGCCCGATGGCGAAGAAGGCTTCCCCGGCAACCTCGACATCACAGTCATCTACACATTCACCGATGACAACGAACTCAAAATCGACTACAAGGCGACAACCGACAAAAAGACTATCGTCAACCTCACAAGCCACGGCTTCTTCTCACTCACAGGTATCGCCAACCCCACAGCCACAATCGACAATCTTATCTGCGAAATAAACGCAGACAACTATATCCCCATTGACGACACATCAATCCCCTACGGCGAAATTGCCCCCGTCAAAGGCACACCTTTCGACTTCACCACCCCCATCGAAGTAGGCGCACGCATTGATGCCGACGACCAGCAGATAAAACATGGTGCAGGATACGACCACTGCTTCGTACTCAACAAGAAAGAAGCAGGCGAACTGAGCTTTGCGGCAAAGGTAACCGAGCCTGTAAGCGGCCGTACAATGGAGGTCTACACAACAGAACCCGGCGTACAGGTCTACACATCGAACTGGCACAGCGGATTCACAGGTTCACAGGGAGCTACATTCCCCCGTCGCAGCGCCATCTGCTTCGAGGCACAGCACTATCCCGACAGCCCTAACCGCAACAACTTCCCCAGCACACTGTTGGCACCGGGCGAAACATACACCCAGACAACAATCTACAAATTCGGTGTAGCAGAATAAGAAGCTGTTTAAATTTTATTTCGCAATGATAAAAATATTATTCAATAAAATTTAAACAACTTCTAATCAACGACAATCATTAATAACCAAATAATAATTAAAAATTCAAAGAACAATGAGTAATCAAACAAAACAATGGGGAGCCATCATCGTGATGATTGCGCTCTTCGCAATGATTGCCTTCGTGACAAACCTCTGCTCACCTATGGCAAGTATTATCAAAGCACAGGGCGACATACCCGAATGGTTGGCACAGCTCGGTAACTTCGGTAACTTCTTTGCTTACCTTGTAATGGGTATTCCCGCAGGTATGCTCATCGCAAAATTCGGTTACAAGAAGACAGCTCTTATCGGTCTTGCAATCGGTATCGCAGGTATCCTTATCCAGTGGTGCAGCGGTCTGCTCGACGTACAGGCCAACATCGGTCTTGTATTCGCAGTTTATCTTATCGGTGCATTCATCGCAGGTCTTTGCATGTGTATCCTCAACTGCGTTGTAAACCCCTTGCTCAACCTTCTCGGCGGTGGCGGTAACAAAGGTAACCAGCTCATCCAGCTTGGCGGTACATTCAACTCAGCAGCAGCCGTTGCAGTATACATCCTCATGGGTGCGCTCATCGGCGAAGTAGTTAAAGGAAAGACAGCTATCTCTGACGCAACTCCCGCTCTTATGATTGCTATTGCAATCTTCGTAGTTGCATTCGTTGTCATCAGCTTCACAAAAATCGAAGAGCCCGAGCAGGCAGCTGTCGACACAAGCCTCATCAAGGGCGCGATGGGCTATCGCCACTTCGCACTCGGCTCATTGGCAATCTTCCTTTACATGGGTGTTGAGGTAGGTACTCCCACTTACCTTATGTCTTATCTTACAGAATCAGGCATTTCTGCATCACAGGCAGGTCTTGTAGCAGCTATGTACTGGCTGATGATGGGTGTTGGTCGTCTCACAGGTGCAAGTATCGGTGGTAAAATCAGCAGCCGCACAATGCTCGCAACAGTATCTACTGCAACATTGATACTCGTACTCATCGGTATGTTCGCTCCCGCAACAATCACCGTAAACGTTCCCGGTATTGACTGGAATATAATGGAGGTTATCTATACACAAGTTCCTGTAGGATGCTTTGCATTGGTACTTGTAGGTCTCTGCACATCAGTTATGTGGGGTTCAATCTTCAACCTTGCAGTTGAGGGTCTTGGCAAATACACAGCTATCGCATCAGGTATCTTCATGACAATGGTATTCGGTGGTGCTATCCTGATTCCTCTTCAGGGTGCAATCGCAGGTGCTGCAGGCGTAATGTCAAGCTACTGGATAATCGTAGCAGGTGCTGCATACATCCTCTTCTACGCTCTTATCGGTTCAAAACCCGCAAAGAAATAATCATAAACAAACATATTTTCTAACTTTATAAACTTTTATATACTATGGATATAGAATTTGTAAGAAGTCGCTTCATCAAACACTTCGACGGTACAACAGGCAGCATCTACGCTTCTCCCGGCCGCATCAACCTCATCGGTGAGCACACAGACTACAACAACGGTTTCGTATTCCCCGGTGCTGTAAACAAAGGCATCATGGTAGAAATCAAGGCTAACGGAACTGACAAAGTCTGCGCTTACTCAATCGACGAGAAAGATTATGTAGAGTTCGGTCTCAACGAAGAGGATGCACCCCGCGCTACTTGGGCAAGATATATCTTCGGTGTATGCCGCGAGATGATCAAACGCGGTGTTCCTGTGAAGGGCTTCAACACAGCATTTGCAGGCGATGTACCCCTTGGTGCAGGTATGTCTTCATCAGCAGCATTGGAGAGCACATTCGCTTTCGCTATGAACGACATGTTCGGCGACAACAAGATTGACAAATTCGAACTTGCAAAAGTAGGTCAGGCAACTGAGCACAACTACATCGGTGTAAACTGCGGTATCATGGACCAGTTTGCAAGTGTATTCGGCAAGGCAGGCAGCCTCATCCGTCTCGATTGCCGTTCATTGGAGTACTCATACTTCCCCTTCAAGCCCGAAGGCTATCGTCTCGTTCTTATGAACACATGCGTTAAGCACGAACTTGTAGGTTCACCCTACAACGAGCGTCGTCTCAGCTGCGAGCGTGTTGCCGACATCATCAAGGCTAAATATCCCGAAATCACATCACTCCGCGACGCTAACTTCGATATGCTCGAAGAGGTTAAGGCTGAGTTGAAACCTGAGGATTACAGCCGTGCAAAATATGTTATCGGTGAGGTTCAGCGCGTGCTCGACGTTTGCGATGCACTTGAGGCTGGCGACTACGAGACTGTAGGCAAGAAGATGTATGAGACACACTTCGGTCTCAGCAAGGATTACGATGTAAGCTGCGAAGAGCTCGACTTCTTGGTTGACGTAGCTATCGACTGCGGCGTAACCGGTTCACGTATGATGGGCGGTGGCTTCGGCGGCTGTACAATCAACCTCGTTAAGGACGAACTCTATGAGATGTTCACAGAGAAGGCTCAGGAACTCTACAAAGAGAAATACGGCAAGTTGCCTAAGATCTACGATGTAGTTATCGGCGACGGTTCACGTAAGATCTGCTAATCTGACGCATAACCTTCAACAACAAAAAACAGGCTGATTAACTCAGCCTGTTTTTTGTTGCCTCAAGGCAGCGGAACAAAGCAACAAATTAGGGGCAAACCAAACTCATTGATTTGCCCCTAATCCGTTATTCAAAAAATTATCATTTCTTCTTGAACTCTGCATCGAACTGCTTGATAGCCTCGCTGCCTTCAGTACAAGCACAAGGTCCTGAGATACAACCGCCGGGACACGACATCACCTCTATCATACGGGTGGGACATTTACCGGTCTTGGCATATCCGCGAAGAAGAGCAATGTTCTTTCTGTTAAGGTCGGCAATAACAGTTCCCTGCAATGTAGGATCGCCGATTTTGTTCTTTACGGCAGTGAATACACCCATAGTCTTTGCATAACCATGAGAATCCTTTGCTGCTACCTCTGAGGGTGTGAAAGGTTCGCATGCATCGATTTCTATCTCCATACCTTTCATTATAGCATCAAGTTCGCGGAATGTCAATACAAAATCCACATTGGCATCTTCTCGTCCCTCAGCCTTTTTCGAAGCACAAGGAGCAATAAAGACAGTTATGCCATCGGCATGTTTCTCTTTTGCATACTCTGCAGTATAGTGCATGGGAGAGCCGGTACTTGAAATATACTTGACAAGGTCGGGTATATGCTTGCGTGCAAGATTGACATATGCAGGACAGCAGCTTGTTGTCATAAAGGGTGCCCCCTCTTCAATCTTCTCAATAAGTTCTGCCGACTCACGGCGTGTAGTCTCGTCTGCTCCGTATGCAACCTCTATAACATCGCTGAAACCGACAGCCTTGATTGCACCGAATACCTGCTCAATGGGTTTGCCGAACTGCGCCAAGACAGCAGGAGCAACCATTGCTACAACTTTCTTGCCTTCGCGTATACGCTTAAGGACATCGAATGCAGCACAGTTGTCAAATATAGCGCCGAAAGGACAAGCATTCAGACACTTGCCGCAATAGATACACTTGTCGGGATCGATGTGTTCCACACCGTACTCGTCTTTGGAAATAGCTTTTACCGGACATGCCTCTTCACAAGGAACGGGCATATACACAATTGCATGATAGGGGCATACCTGATGGCATTTTCCGCAACTGATGCATTTGTCATGGTCGATGACAGCCTTTCCGTCCTTATCGTATGAAATTGCATCTTTGGGACAATTGTTGTAACAGGGACGCGCTGCACATCCACGACAGAGATTAGATACCTCGTAGTTGATTTTCACGCATGACGAACAAGCCTCATCCATTACACTGAGGATACTTTTGTCGGGAGAGATATTCTCACGCTCCAGCATACGCTTCGCGTAGCTCGACAACGATGCAGTCTCGTCATATTCATCAGTCATGTCAAAACCGAGCATTGCCATAGTCTTATATTTCGTTACCGCACGCTCCTTGTGCACGCAGCAACGGCCTGCCGGTTTCTGTTTGCGCGGATGAAGTTCGATTGGAAGGGCATCGATTTTCTCTACAAGAGTATTTTCACTCCACATTTTCACCAACTGCGCCAATAGACGATAGCGCACAAACATCATGTTGTTATTATATGCCATAGTTTTAAATTTTGCCGTAAAATTAATAAAAAAAAAGGTTAATTTAGTAATTTTGCATATAGAATATGCATTATCAGTTCCAAATGAACATAAACAGCAACGTTGAACTAATAAAAAAGTTAGCATCAAACGATAAAATCGGGAGAGACGAGTGGCTCAGATTACTCACCTCGCTAAACAAGGAGGAGAGGGAATATCTGCGTCAGGCTGCAACATCTGTTGCTGCAAGCTATTTCGGCAGAGGAGTTTACGTGAGAGGACTGATAGAGATAAGTTCGTATTGCAGGAACAACTGCAATTACTGCGGGCTCAGATGCAGCAATGCCGGCGCAGAGAGATACAGGCTTGCCGAGAAAGAGATTCTTGAGTGTTGCGAATATGGTGCAGGCTTGGGATTCAACACTTTCGTTCTGCAAGGCGGAGAGGACCCTAAGCAGAATGACGGATGGATAGCGAGTCTGGTTGCAGAAATACACAGCAGATTCCCCGACAAGGCAATTACCCTGTCCGTGGGTGAAAGAAGCACAGAAGCATACAAGGCATTCCGTTCGGCAGGAGCCGACAGATACCTTTTAAGGCACGAAACACGCAATGATGAACACTATTCTGCTCTTCACCCTATGAACATGAGCGCAGAGAACAGACGCAAATGTCTTGCAGAACTTAAACGTTTAAGATTCCAGACGGGAACCGGAATGATGATAGGTTCACCCGGTCAGAGCTGGGAGCATCTTGCCGAAGACCTTGTATTCATAGACGAATTGCAGCCCGAAATGATAGGGATAGGACCATTTATTCCTGCGAAGAACACACCGTTCGAAAACTATCCGCCCGGAAGCGTGGAAACCACCCTGCTGCTTATATCGCTGCTGCGCCTGCGCCACCCAAAAGCCTTGATACCTGCGACAACAGCCCTTGCCACATTGAATGTGCACGGAAGGGCAAATGCCATTCTTGCCGGAGTAAACGTGGTGATGCCCAACCTTTCACCCGCCACAGTAAGAGCAAAGTATTCGATATATGACAACAAAGCCGGATATGGTTGTGAATCGGCAGAGGGGCTTATGAATCTGGAAGCAGAACTCAAATCCATAGGCTACCATATTGACTTCGGACGCGGAGACTACAAATAGGGAGATGCCATGGACGCCATCAAACGCCCTTCAGCATCTCAAGGAACTCATCCTCGCTTTTCAGAGGAACATTCAGTTTCTGAGCTTTGTCCAGTTTCGCCGGACCCATATTTGCTCCTGCCAGAATAAAAGAGGTGGACTTGCTTACACTGCCTACACTCTTTCCGCCATGCATCTCAATCATATTCTTGTACTCGTCGCGCGAATGTCTTTCGAAGACGCCGCTTATGACTATCGTCATCCCCTTTAGCGTCTCGCTACGTCCCTCTGCGCTCTCGTCGTCGGCTACGAACTTCACTCCTGCCTCTTGAAGAGAGCGTACAAGTTCGCGATTGCTCTCGAGGGCAAAATAATCGACCACGCTGCCGGCTATTCTCTCGCCAATCTCGTCGACCGCAGTCAGCGTTTCCACATCTGCCGCCATTATATTGTCAATAGACAAGAAAGTACGCGCCAGACGCTTTGCAACCGTTGCCCCGACAAATCTTATTCCTAAGGCAAAAAGCACACGTTCGAACGGAACATTCAATGATTCGCGGATTGCCGATATTATATTCTCGGCGGACTTTGTACCCATTCGCGGCAACAGGAAAAGGTCGCTCACTTCGAGCCGGTAAAGGTCGGCAATACTCTTTATCAAGCCCGAATTGTAGAGAAGTTCTACAGTCTCAGGTCCAATCGAATCTATATTCATTGCCTCGCGCGAAACAAAATGCTCAATCTTGCCCTTTATCTGGGGCGGACATTCAGTCTCATTAGGGCAGTAATGGGCAGCTTCCCCCTCATTTCTTACAAGCGCCGCACCACAGACGGGACATTTCTTGGTAAAAACCACCTTTTCGCCTAAGAGGAAACGCGCTTCTGTATCTACACCCGTTATTTTGGGAATAATTTCTCCACCCTTTTCCACATACACCATATCTCCGATGTAGAGGTCGAGTTTCTCTATAATATCGGCATTGTGCAGCGACGCCCGCTTGACAACAGTACCCGAAAGCTGCACCGCATCGAGGTTGGCAACAGGCGTTACTACCCCTGTCCTGCCCACCTGATAGGTAACTTCGTTGAGACGTGTAAGTGCCCTTTCTGCCTGGAACTTATACGCTATTGCCCATCGTGGCGACTTTGAGGTATAGCCCAGATTGCGCTGTTGCCGCAAGGAATTCACTTTGAGTACCACCCCGTCGGTTGCAAAAGGCAGATGCTTGCGTTCTGTGTCGAAACGGTCTATGAATTCGTATATCTCATCCAGAGTGCGACACACTTTTGTTGTATCGGAAATTTTGAATCCATACTGCGATGCAAATTGCAAGTTTTCGTAATGTCCCTCTGCGGGCAGCTGTTCACCCAGCATATAATAGAGGAATGCATCCAGACGCCGCTTTGCCACAGTAGATGAATCCTGAAGCTTCAGTGTTCCCGAAGCCGCATTGCGCGGGTTGGCGAACAGCGGCTCTCCACTCTCTGCACGTTCGCGGTTAAGTTCCTCGAACACCTCCCACGGCATAAGAACCTCGCCGCGTATCTCAAATTCACGAGGCCATCCATCACCAGTCAAGACAAGAGGGACGCTGCGTATGGTCTTAACATTTGCTGTAACATCATCACCTTTTTCTCCGTCGCCACGGGTTACGGCACGCACAAGCCTGCCATCTTCGTAAGTGAGGGAAATTGATGTGCCGTCGAATTTAAGCTCACAACATATTTCAAAATCCTCGTTAAGTGCCTTCCTGACACGCTCGTAGAAATCGGCAACCTCAGATTTTGAATATGTATTTCCGAGAGAAAGCATAGGGTACTTGTGGGCAACCTGCACGAACTCTTTTGTAATGTCGCTTCCTACCCGATGCGTGGGCGAGTTTTCGTCATCGTATTGCGGATACTGCTGCTCAAGCTGCTGCAGTTCGCGCATAAGGGCATCAAACTCAAAATCGCTTATTTCCGGAGCATTCTTCACATAATAGTTATAATTGTGGCGATGGAGCGCTTCGCGCAACTCTTTTATATGTTGTTCGGTGTTCATTCGTATAAGGCTGTTGTTTCATTCGCGAAGATACAAAGAGAAAAGATAAGAATCAAAAACAAAGAGCAGGTAAAAGCTGATTTTTAACTGACTTTTTTTGGTATTTATGGATAATTTGCTTTCCTTTGCAATGCAAACAAGTTTCTAAATCTATTACTAACCTAAAATATTATCGCCTATCGGAAAACAATTACTCCAAACAAAATAAATAGAAGAAAATGAGTAATTTTAAAGTATTGACCGACGACATGTTGGTCGCACGATACTTGGATGGCGACAGTAAGGCGTTCGATGAATTGTTGAACCGCCACAAGGATAGGTTATATTCCTACATATTTTTCTTGGTACGTTCACGCGAGGTCGCAGAAGATATATTTCAGGAGACCTTTGTAAAAGCAATCGTCAACATACAGCAAGGACGTTACACTGCCGATGACAACAAGTTCTATGCGTGGCTCACCCGTATAGCACACAACCTTGTCATAGACCTGTTCCGTCAGGAGAGGAATGAGAATCAGATTTCAAACGAAGAAGCCGACATAGACCTTTTCAACAACAAGGCCTACTCCGAAGGCACCATAGAGGCACGCATCGTAAACAGCCAGGTACTCACAGACGTCCGCCGGTTAGTGGACTACCTGCCCGACAATCAGAGAGAGGTCATATACATGAGATTCTATCAATCCCTGTCTTTCAAGGACATTGCAACAATCACCGGTGTCAGTATAAACACTGCTCTTGGTCGTGTCAGGTATGCCATACTCAATATGCGCAGAATAGCCGAAGAGAAGAATATCTCTCTCACATTGGAGGCGGTGTGAAAAAGAGGGTATAAAAGAGAAGGTTCTAAAAAAAACTGCATAGATGTAAAATATATCTGTTCTTGCTGCGTTATAATAATAAAAAGAGAGATAACCGAGCATTAAACAGATAGCCTATGAATATAATCTTTACCTCTGATTCAAAAAGATACGAAACTGAGATTCGTCTATGCTTGAGCAGCGAACCGCTATTCTCGCCCAAAGAAAAGACTTTGGACTTTATCAAGAATTTCGCAAGAAGCTTCTGCAAAGAAAACAGAGCCGATGCAAACATAAACGGAAGCAGGCTCTGCAAATCGGCATAAGAAAAGCAGAATGAATCGGTTAGAGTAAGAAACTCTAACCGATTCATTTATGAGATATAAATCAAGCGACTCCCGCTGTTGCAGATGGCAAAACACCATCACAAAAGCAGGAGTCGCTATATTTATTCTATGAAGCTACGCTTACTTTGCTGCGAAGCTGTTGGCTGCAACAGCCTGACGTGCCATATTCAAGCCTGCGTCATTGAGTTCAACCTCCATAGTCGTGCCATTGAGCATATAAAGTTCTGCACTGTTGTTCTGGGCGTCAATAGTCATGAATTTTGTAATCTCATCACCATGAACTGCGCTCCAGCTGTTGTCAGCATCATCAAATTGGAATTTGATTTCATCGACACCGTTAGAGATTATATAACCATCGGCGCATGATGTAACTGCAACTTCGTCGCCATTGGCATTCTTTACAATCTTAGTACCGTTCTCTTTCTTTGCAATGGGAGCATCGCCTGTCCAGAATTCAATGGAGTTGAGCACAAGACCATCAACAACCAATGTTATGGGATAGACAGGAATGATGTGCATACATACGAATACAAGTTCGTTCACGAACTCGTTTCCGAGTCCCTCGTTCCAAGCCTTCACTTTGTTTGTCAAACCGAACGAACCGATACATGATGACAACACCAATGACATTGACAACAACACTGCTGCAAGTTTAAAATTCTTTTTCATAGTAATTACATTTTTAGATTAGTACTATTGTGTTTATGCAAAAAAATCTGTTTTATAAAACTCCGTTTACCACCAACGCTCTGACAAGCGAGTAGAACATCTCAACCGTGGGAATGTAGACACGTTCTGTGGGTGAGTGGGGAGACATAAGAGTGGGACCGAAAGAGACCATATCCATTCCGGGATAGTTGGTAGAGATAATACCACACTCCAGACCTGCGTGTATCACACGAACATCGGGCTCCTTATCGAACATCTCCTTGTATGCACCCTTGAGCGCACCCAAGAGAGGCGAGTTCACATTGGGCTGCCAACCGCTGTAGCTGCCGCTGACCTCAACCTTCATGCCAGCCATTGCAAAGCAGCTTGAGAGTTGCAGCACAAGAGCCTCCTTCATGCTGTCGCAAGAACTGCGGGCAAGGATTCTAATCTCTGCATTGCCGTCGTTGATGTTGACAATGGCAAGGTTGCTCGAAGTCTCCACTGTGTCGGGAATTGTGGGGATAAAGCGCAAAACGCCATTGTGGCAAGCGAGAATCACATCTATAAGGTTATCCTGAATCTCTTCGGGCACAACAGTTTCGGGCACGTCGACGCTCTCTACGCGAAGAGTGACACCCTCCTCTATCGTAGCAAATTCGGAATTGAAGAGAGCCTCATACTTCTCGGCAATCTGCTCAATCTCCTCAACAGCCTCCTCGGGCAATGTGAGAACAACCTCACAGTTGGTGGGAATGGCATTGCGCATATTGCCGCCGTTCCAGCTCGCAAGACTAACCGCGCACTCATCCATAGCTTCGCGTACGAAGCGTGCCATAAGCTTGTTGGCATTGGCACGGCCCTCGTTGATTTCGAGACCTGAATGGCCGCCACGCAAGCCCTTGAGCGTAACCTTAACGGCAACTTCGTCTTCACAAGGCTCCACCTCCATGAATTCCATAGAAGCAGTGATATTTGCACCGCCGGCACAACCGATATATAGAACACCCTCTTCCTCAGAGTCGAGGTTAAGCAAGAGTTCACCCTGCAATTCACCGCCTTTGAGACCGAATGCACCGAACATACCTGTCTCTTCGTCCGCAGTAATAAGCGCTTCAAGAGGACCGTGAGTCAATGTTTCATCCTCCATGATAGCCATGATAGCAGCAACACCCAAACCATTGTCGGCACCGAGAGTAGTATCGTCGGCATAAAGCCAATCTCCTTTGACAACAGTCTTTATAGGGTCGTTTTCAAAATCATGAGTGCTTTCGGGAGTCTTTTGGGGCACCATATCCATGTGTGCCTGAAGAATAATTCCTTTGCGGTTCTCCAGACCGGGAGTCGCAGGCTTGCGCATGATGATGTTGCCTGCCTCATCCTGCCATGTCTCAACATTTATGCTCTTTCCGAAGTCGAGCAAGAACTTCTGTATTTTCTCAAGATGGCCCGAAGGACGAGGCACCTGTGTAAGCGACTCAAAATGTTTCCACACCTCACGAGGTGCCAGATCTTTAATAGTTAATCCCATAGTATATTATCTTTTAAAATTGAACAAAAAATTCCTTTTTACATTTATCATTATCAGTCCCACGACACCCAACAGCGCCACCAATGCCGTCTGCGAAGAGTGTACGATGAGAGCAAACATTCCGGCATCGCTTTGCGAAACGCCGTAAAGCACCATCATGCTTATGATGGCAAAATGCCACGGTCCTGCGCCATTAGGTGTAGGCACAACCACAGCCACGCTTCCTGCAACGAACAGCAGCAGACCTGCCGCTACCGACAATTCACTGCTGAACGGGAAACAAAAAAAGCAAAGGTAGAACTGCATAAAATAGCAGAACCAGATAGCAACTGTTTCCAAGAAAAAGAGCGAGAAATTCTTCATCTTGCCCAAAGCTGTTACACCCTCCCAGAAGCGGAAGAGGATAGACTTTATTTTGGAAAGCAAAGCCATTTTTCTCATTATGAAATAGAGCAGAGCAACCACAGCCACAACCGAAACCAGCACTACTATAACCTTTGTAACAGAGGAAAAGACACTTCCGCTGCCCGCAGCGCCACCGGCAGAGACAAAGAAAGCATAGAACACTTTCCACTGCAAGGCAAGGGCGGCAGCCACCAAAGTCAGTACCATCACCGTATCCAGAAGCCTCTCGGCAACGACTGTTCCGAGCGACTGCACAAAGGGGACACCGTCCGTCCTGTCAAGCACAGCACAACGCGAGACTTCCCCGACACGCGGCACTACAAGGTTGGCAGCATATGCAACAAAGATAGCATATACACAATTCGATCTTTGAGGAATGTAACCCAAAGGCGCCAGCGAAAGCTGCCATCGCCATCCCCTTATCACATGGCTCATCACCCCGAAGACGGTTGAGAGTGCGAACCACCAAAGGTTCATCTCGCCGCACACGACGCCCGAAACCTGCGAAAAGTCAAAATCCCTATAAATCCAATAAAGGATTGCAGCGCCCAACAGGATTGGCACTATGGTTTTCAGTATGACATTAAAAATCTTTTTCACAAGTTTACGGACAAATTGAGAAGTTTAATTAACTTTGCGCATCATCTGATGATGTAATCAAATAACATCTGCATCACAATTGTGTTATAGTTGCAGCGTCGGACAAACAGCCGGAAGAGAGCCGACATAGGGGGAAATGGAAAAACACATACCCCATGTCCCTAATCCGGGCAACGTCGGTTGCAAAGATAAACATATATTGGAAACAGCAGCCAAAAAAACTGTTTTTTTAAACAAAAATTGCATTAAAAAATGAAAATGGCAAAAACAGTTACAGCAAAAAAAAGATTAGGGCAACACTTTCTGGTTGACCTCACAATAGCACAAGATATAGCCGACACGGTAGACATCTGCCCCACCCTTCCCATACTCGAAGTTGGTCCGGGAATGGGAGTGCTCACCCGTATGCTCCTCGCAAAAGAGCGCCCACTGAAGGTTGTGGAAATTGACGAGGAGTCAGTGGAATACCTCCGCAGGAATCTGCCGCAGCTCGGAGACGACAACATAATACCCGACGACTTCCTGAAGATGCACCTCGACCGTCTGTGGCAAGGAGAGAGTTTCATGCTCATAGGCAACTATCCCTACAACATATCGAGCCAGATTTTCTTCAAGATGCTCGAACACAAAGAGCACATCCCCTACTGCAGCGGAATGATACAGAAAGAGGTTGGCGAGCGCCTTGCAGCCACACCCGGCAGCAAAGCCTACGGCATACTGAGCATACTCATACAGATATGGTACGATGTAGAGTATCTGTTCACCGTTTCGGAAAATGTATTCTCGCCACCCCCGAAAGTAAAGAGCGCAGTCGTCAGAATGAGCCGCAACAAGCGCGAAAAGCTCGAATGTGATGAGGCCCTGCTGAGACGCATAGTAAAAGCCACCTTCAACCAACGTCGCAAGAAATTGCGCAACTCGATACAAAACATCGTAGGCAAAGACTCAGAGATACTAAGCGACGCCATACTCGACAAGCGTCCCGAACAACTAAGCATTGAGGAGTTCATCTCGCTCACAAGAAAAGTGCAGGACGAACTTGAAAAACAAGGAGAAACCTTATGAGCAACGAACAAATTATAATCAGCATAAAAGAGCTGATAGAGCAGAAAGCATCAGTCCTTCTCCAGGAGAAGCTGAGCAAGATGCACCCTGCCGACATCGCCGAAATCTGCAACGAACTGAGCGAAGAAGAGGCACACTTCCTCTACCGTCAGCTCGACAACGAAAAAGCCGCAGACGCCCTCACCGAAATGGACGAGGACATGCGAAACGACCTTCTCGAAGACCTTCCCTCAGAAGTTGTCGCAAAACGCTTCGTCAACTACATGGATACCGACGACGCCGTAGAAATCATCCGCGACATGGACGAGGAGAAACAGGAAGAGGTCTTGCAGCACATCAAGGACTTTGAGCTTGCAGGCGACATTGTCGACCTTCTCCAATATGACGAAGATACAGCCGGCGGTCTTATGAGTACCGAAATGGTTGTTGTAAACGAGAACTGGAGTATGCCGGAGTGTCTCAAAGAGATGCGTCGCCAAGCCGAAGACCTCGACGACATCTATTATATATATGTAGTCGATGACGAAGAACGCCTATGCGGAACATTCCCGCTCAAGAAGATGGTAACAAGCCCGTCGGTCGTTAAGGTGAAGCACGTAATGACAAAAGAGGTTGTCAGCGTCGACGTAGACACCCCGACAGACGAAGTGGCAACCCTCATCGAGAAGTACAACCTTGTAGCCATCCCCGTCGTAGACAAGATTGGACGCCTGCTGGGACAAATCACCGTCGACGACATCATGGACGAGATTCGCGAACAGAACGAACACGAATATCAGTTGAATGCCGGTATCACCAAGGACATCGAAACAAACGACACGGTTTTCACACAGACCGGCGCACGTCTCCCGTGGCTTGTCATAGGAATGTTGGGAGGAATCGGTTCGTCACTGCTTCTCAACAACTTCACATCCACTCTCGGAAACCACCCCGAAATGGCGCTTTTCATTCCCTTGCTTGCAGGAATGGGAGGAAACGTAGGCGTACAGTCCTCAGCAATTGCCGTACAAGGACTTGCTAACAACTCACTCGACTCGCGCCACATATTCGGGCACATTATGAAAGAGCTGTTGGTCGCGCTCATAAACGCCACCATACTGTCGCTCATAGTCTACATATACAATTTCTTCATGTACAACCCATTGGACATTGTAACCCTTGCCGTTCCCCTCAGCCTTTTCATTGTAATAATGTTCGCATCGGCATTCGGCACACTGGTACCTCTTGTCCTCGACCGCATGAATATCAACCCAGCCCTTGCAACAGGTCCGTTCATACAAATTGTAAACGACCTCAGCGGAATGACATTCTACATGATAATCGCCAAACTGCTAAGCGACCTGATGACTTGATACGACATCCAAGAACAAGAAAAATATAACAAGAAAAAACATCCCGAAAGCAAAAATAAAACAGAATATCGTTTGTTTATATAAGCGATATAAACTATCTTCGCATTTATAAACTTAAGGGAGGTTCTATGAATTAGCTAATATAGTTGAAGTTGCTCTCCCTCGCTGTGCAATTTGTGAACAAGTTCACATAGCGCTCGTTTAACCGCAACTTTCGAGTCGATTTTTGAATTTATTCAGAGTAGATTGTTTATTTTTGCGATGGCGCAACCTTTGTGTTGCAACTGAGCAAAATGAACAAGATGCCTGAATAAAACAAAAAGCGACCGAAATAGAACCCACCCTGCAAAGATTTATAGTTTACTAATTTATAGAACTTCCCTAAAACCAAACAGAGATGAGTGAAATAATCAAACCCGCAATGCCCGAAGAGCAGAACATCGCGAGTACCCCTGGACAGGCTACCAATGCCGCTACGCAAGAAGAAGTTGCAACCGAAGCGACAAGTACAGAACCAACAGCTACACCAGCGCAAACAACCCGCATAGACATTATAGAGCGACTGAAAGAAATTGCCGGCAGCGACGACGCACTCAACTACAAAGCAGAGATAGACGCACTCAAGATGCAATTCTACAAACTGCGCAACATTGACCCCCCCACAGAAGCCACACAGACCGAAGCAACAGAAGAAGAAAGCACCGAACAGCCTTCTGCTCCTGTAACCGATGAACTCGAAGAGCAGTTCAAGGAGGTCATGAACATCATAAAGGAAAAGCGAAGCGCATGGCTGCAACAGCAGGCAGCAGAGCAACAGGCAAACTACGAGACCAAGCTCGCCATCATCGAAGAGCTTAAGGAAATGGTAAGCAAAGCCGAACAGGGATCGCCGTCAGTAAACGACTTCAAGAACCTGCAGACACGATGGAAAGAGATAAAGAACATTCCTCAGGACAAGGCAAACGATTTGTGGAAACAATACCAGCAATTGACAGAGCAGTTCTACGACATGCTCAAGCTCAACATAGAGTTCCGCGAATACGATTTCAAGAAGAATCTCGAAATAAAGACCAAAATCTGCGAAGCAGCAGAAGCGCTAATAGAAGAGAAAGACATCATCTCAGCCTCACGTCAATTGCAGCAGCTCCACATCGAGTTCCGCGATGCAGGTCCGGTATCTCCCGAACTCCGCGAAACGATATGGGCACGCTTCAAAGCTGCATCAACAACAATAAACAAACGCCACCAGCAGCACTTCGAAGAGAAAAAGGAGAAAGAGCGTGAAAACCTCGAAAAGAAAACAGCCATCTGCGAAGCAATAGAACAGATTCCTTTCGACACTCTCACCAGCTATCAATCATGGAATGACAAGACACGCGAAGTGCTCGAACTTCAGGCAAAATGGAAAGAGATAGGTTTCGCACCGCAGAAGATGAACCAGAAAATCTTCGAGCGTTTCCGCGCGGCATGCGACGAATTCTTCAAGCGCAAAAGCGAATTCTTCAAGAACGCAAAGACCTCGCTTACAGACAATCTCGAAAGAAAACGCCAGCTATGCGAAACAGCAGAACAGCTTAAGGAGAGCGAAGAGTGGAAAGAGACTGCCGAAAAATTCACTGCACTACAGAAAGAGTGGAAAAGCATAGGTGCAATACCCCAAAAATATTCCGACTCGCTATGGAAACGCTTCATCGGCGCCTGCGACTACTTCTTCGAAAGACGCAACAAAGCAACATCTTCACAGCGCACCACCGAGCTTGCCAACCTCAAGTTGAAACGGGAAATAATAGAGCGTCTCAAAGCCATAACCCCCGAAATGCCGACAGAGGAACAAGAAGAGATGCTTTCTGAACTCACAAAAGAGTGGAACAAGACAGGACACGTGCCATTCAGAGACA
>CAYWIE010000043.1:0-23602 GCA_964458275.1 uncultured Bacteroidaceae bacterium | reverse complement strand
AAAAAGTTGTACCTTTGTGTATCAGGAGTTATCTCATTGGTGCAAAACAATAAAGAACTCTGAAATAGGAACGGTTGCCATCTCGTTACCCAATTTCCATGCAACCCGAATAACCGTTTAATTCTAAGATAATTGCAAATTCTGCGATTTTTCAAAAAAAAACGAATCTTTACGATAATTTGCCGTAAAGATTCGCTTTTTGGAGGAATATCTTTTACTTTTTCATATTGCTCTCTTCGAGTCCGTAGTGTTTGGCTGCATCCTCTTTTTTGAGGATGGTTGCTATTCCAATGGCAATTACTCCGAAGAGGGCGAATATTGTCATAGGGATTGTATAGTCGTATGTTGTGCCGTCGGCTTTTTCTATTGTTGAATAGTTCTCTATTACCCATCCTATGAGTACTGGCACCATTGAGAGACCGATATTCTGTATGTAGAATATGATTGCGTAAGCCGAGCCTAACTGCTTCATGGGGATAATCTTGGGAACTGACGGCCATAGTGCCGAGGGGACAAGTGAGAAGGCTATTCCCAAGAGTATCATGATGATGATTGCGAACCATCCATATGAGAGTATGGGCAATGCGAATAGCACGTGTACGATTGTCAGCAGCAGAGAGCCGATGATCATCAGAGTGGCTCCTTTTCCTATGCGGTCGTACATCGAACCGAATACCGGTGTGAGCAGTATTGTACCGAAAGGCAGCATTGCGGGTATCAGGCCTGCAACGTCGGGTGCCACATTATATTTGTATATCATTAGTTTGGTGGCGAACTTCAAGAAGGGGAATACTCCTGCATAGAACATGAGGCAGAGCAGTGTGATGAGCCAGAAGCCTTTGTTCGTGAGTATGAATTTGAGGTCGCTGAGCTTGAAGTTCTCCTCTTCCTCTGTGCTTGTTGCAGCCAAAGAGCTGTCCAGCTTCTTGTCCATTGCGCAGTATACAAGATACGATAACAGACCGATGCAGAGCAGCGCCGAGCCGATGAGCATAGGTGATGAAATGGAACCTAATGATTTTGCAATGGGCAGACTGCATGCGAGTGCGGCTGCTGTGCCGATGCGTGCCATTGCCACTTGCAGGCCCATTGCGAGTGCAAGTTCATGGCCGGTGAACCATTTGGCGATAATCTTGGTAACTGTGATTCCCGTGATTTCTGCGCCCATGCCGAATATGGCGAAGCCGAGTGCTGCGAGTGTTACCTGCATGGGGTAGCCGAAGAGTGTGGCATCGCCGAAGCTTGTGTCTATGGCATACCATTTGAGCAGTGCGCCTGCCAGCATCAGTGCGCAACTGATGACTCCGGTGAATCTGATGCCGCATTTGTCGAGAATGATTCCGCCGAAGAAGAGCATCAGCAGGAATACGTTTATATATCCGTATGCGCCGGAGAAGAATCCGTATTCGCCGCTTGTCCAGCCAAGCCCGCCTTCGGCGGGGCTTTTGGTGAGCAGGTCTTCGAGCGGTGCCATTATGTCGGTGATGAAGTATCCGCACATCATTGTAAAGGATACTATGAGCAGTGCGCTCCATCGTGCGGCGGGCGAGTCGTTAAGCCGTTTCTGTATGTTCTGTGTGAGTGTCATTTTGTGATTGGGATTGGTTTTGTTGTTCTTATTTGGCTGCCTTTACCCATTTGTCGAGCCATGCGAAGAATGTGCGTTGCCAGAGTATGCCGTTCTGAGGACGGAGTACCCAGTGGTTCTCATCGGGGAGCAGCAACAGCTGTGCGGGTACGCCGCGAAGCTTGGCTGCGTTGAATGCTGCCATCGACTGTGAGGCAAGGATGCGGTAGTCGCGCTCGCCATGGATGAGCAGTATCGGGGTGTCCCATTTCTCCACGAAGCGGTGGGGTGAATTGGGATATGTGCGAAGTGTCTTCTCGTTCTTTTCGTAGGGGGCACCGCCGAGGTCCCAATTTGCGAACCACGACTCTTCAGTTTCGTAGTATTGCTGGTCCATGTTGAAGAATCCGTCGTGTGCGATGAATGCCTTGAAGCGTTTTTCGTGGTGCCCTGCCATCCACATTGCTGTGTAGCCGCCGAAACTTGCGCCTACGCAGCCGAGGCGATTTTCGTCGACATAGGGTTCTTTGGCAAAATCGTCGATTGCGGCGAAGAGGTCTTTCATACACAAGCCGCCGTAGTCGCCGCTGATTGCTTCGTTCCACTCCATGCCGAAGCCGGGGAGTCCGCGACGGTTGGGTGCGATGATTATGTAGTCATTGGCTGCCATTATCTGGAAGTTCCAGCGATAGCTCCAGAATTGGCTTACGGGTGATTGGGGACCGCCCTGACAGAAGAGCAGTGTGGGGTACTTCTTGTTAGGGTCGAACTGCGGCGGGTAGATTACCCATGAGAGTATCTGCTTTCCGTCGACAGATTTTGTCCAGCGTGCTTCCACTTTTCCGCGTTGCAGCTGGTCGAGGATGTGTTTGTTCTCGTTGGTGAGCTGGGTGGTTTTGCCGCCTGCTTTAGCTTCAACCGTATAGATGTCTGTGGGCTCGCTGATGGATTGGCGTGTGGCTATCAGTTTGTCGCCAAGCAGCGAAACTGATGTGTAGTCGTAGTTGCCGTCTGTGATTTTTACAAGGTTGCCGTCAAGGTCGATGTTGTATATCATTGATGTTCCGTGCCATACTCCGGTGAAGTATAGGCTTTTGCCGTCTGCTGCCCAGCAGTAGCTCTCTACGCTGCTGTCAAAGGGCTTTTCGCTGATGTAGCTCTGTGTGCCGTCAGCGAGGTTCATTACACACAGGCGGTTCTGGTCGCTCTCGTAGCCGTCGCGTTTCATGCTGAGCCATGCTATGTGTGTGCCGTCGGGAGAGAATGTGGGTGCTGTGTCGTATCCGTAATTAGAGGTCGCCGCATCTCTTTTGCAAAGGTTTGTTGACGAACCGTCGGCAATGTTGTAGAGATAGATGTCGGTGTCTGTGCTGATGGTGTAGTCTACGCCCATTTTCTTGATGCAGGCGTATGCGATTTTCTTGGAGTCGTTGCTCCATGCAAGTTGTTCCACACCGCCGAAAGGACGGTTGGGGCAGTCGTACTTGGTGCCTTCGAGTATATCTTTGCCGCCGCTGATTGTGTTGCCGTCGAATTGGGCTATGAAGGGATGGGGAGCTGTTGTGAGCCATTCGTCCCAATGCTTGTACATGAGGTCTTCAACGATGAAGCCTTTGGCGAGGGGCAGGTCGGGGTATTTCTCGGCTGTACTTTCTTTGATGGGTACCTGCTGGATGAGGATTACACTCTTTTCGTCGGGCGAGAAGAGGAATCCGTCTACTCCCTTTTCGCTGTTGCTGAGCTGGCGGCGTCCTGTGCCGTCGGGGTTCATCTCCCATACTTGGCTGCTGCCGCTTGCATTGGAGAGATAGGCTATTTTGGTGCCGCCTTTTATCCACACTGCGCTGCTTTCGTTGCTGGCGGTGGTGGTAAGCAGTGTCTGGTTGCTGCCGTCGGCGTTCATTATCTGCAAGGTGTGGTGGCTCTTGTCTTGGGGTACGCTGTAGTAGCTTACTCCGTAGAGTATTTTGTTTGCATCGGGTGAGGGGGTTACTGCGCCTATACGTCCCATTGCCCAAAGAGCTTCGGGGGTGAGGCGCTTGTTCTCTACTTTTATTGTCGATTTGCCTATGATTTCGGCTGCTGTTTCTGCCGGGGTGCTTTCGGCTGGTGTGTTGTTACAGCTTGTAATTGTGGCTCCTGTCATTACTAATGCTGCCATGATTGCGTTTATTCCTTTCATATCTTGCTTGGTTTCTTGTTTCGGGATTATTGTCTTGTTGCGGAGTATATGTAGTACCACCAGTATGTGCTGCCGAACTGTTTTCTTGCGTAGTTGTTGCGCACATGTGGGGTGCTGTACTCTTTTTCTATTTGTGTGAATTGGCTGTATCTTGTTTCAAGTTCCTTGTCTTCGAATGGTTCGGGGGTATTGTTGAGTCTTGAATTAAGAAGCAGTGCTTCTTTATAGTGAAGGGGCAGGGCGGCAGTGTCTGCCGGATTATAGAAATAGGGCAGTGTGTCGGCGAATTCTTTCAGCCGTTTGTCCAGAAGCAGTGCGGCAAGGTAGTATTCTTTTGCTGCTGTTGTGGCTGTGTCTGTGGTTGCTGCGCGTGCAAGGAAACTGACAGTCTCTTCTCCTTGCAGTGGCTTTGCCTTCAGATGGTTGTAGATTGTGTCTGCTGTGATTGGTGATGTCTGCTTTTCTTCGAGCAACAGACCTTTGAGTCCATAATATTGCGGGTAGGTGAAGAGCCGTTCGCCCAATTCGCCTTGGCATGAGAGTGCGTAGGCGCGCTGTGCTGTCAATTCGCGTGAGGCTGACAGTGTGCGGTGTGCAACCTTCAATGCCTTCTCCGTTTCTCCTTTTTTCATGTAGTGGTACACTTGACATTCGTGCTTGAAGTCTTCGTCGTTGTTGGTTATGTTGCCGGTGATGGAGAATATGACGGTAAAGAGAAGAAAGTTGCGCCACATGATTCTGTTTGTGGCTCTGGTGATGTCTTTTATGCGCATGAAGAGTACGCGGCGCAATACCCATGACGAGAGCATATAGACAAATATGACGGTTACGCCTATCCATATCCAGCGTGTGGAATATTCAGTGTCGGTGTATATGCCTCGGTCTATATCTGTGATGAATGCAAGAAAGACTGATGCGGGCAGGTAGGATAGGGCTTCCCATTCGCGGTTGAATTTCGCGAATTTGTTTATCCACAGTGTCAGCAACAGCAGTGCGGCTGTTATTACAGCAGCAGTTATGTCTGCATTGTATTGCAGCTTGCCGGTTGCTGTCATGTCGTATGCTACTTCGAGCAGTGGGGCTTGGTGTATCGACAGGTAGGTGTATGCGAATAGTGCAAATACTATGGCGCATATTATGCGTACCATGCGGAAAAGGCGTATTTCTCTTGCCGACTTCATTCTTTTCGTGGTTTTCTTTGTTTGTGGGAGGTTCTATAAATTAGTGAACCGTAAATTCAAAGAGGTAGTGCCACGATTATCACATTGTGGCACTACCTGCTGCTTGGTTTTATTTGTTCTTTTTCAATACGAGCGCTGTGCGTGCTGGCAGATACAGCTTCAGCCAGCCTTTGCGCTTTTTGGCGTACAACGGGTCGCGGTTGGTGAAGTGTACCTGATTGTCGTCGACGAAGCCGTTACCGCCGAAGCGTGTGGCATCTGAGTCGAGTATTATCGAGTAGGCACCTTCGGGTACAAGGAATCCGTAGTCGGTGAATGAGCGTGTGGGGCTGAAGTTGAATACGAAGATAAGGTCTTTGCGCGAGTAGGCGAGTACTTGGTCGCCGTCGTTGTGCCATATCTCTTGTACAGGACGCTTCTGGAAGTTCTTTACGCTGCCTATGATTTCCATCATCTCTTTGTCGAATGCTCCAAGCGAGGTGTAGCAGTAGTCGGGGTTGTCGACGAGACTCCACTGGCGTCTTGCATACTTGTGGCTCCATCCGTTGCCGTAGCGCGGGAAATCTATCCATTCGGGGTGTCCGAATTCGTTGCCCATGAAGTTGAGGTAACCGCCGTTGATGGTTGAGGCTGTAACAAGGCGTATCATCTTGTGGAGGGCTATTCCGCGGTGTACCATGCCGGTCTCATGTCCTTTGCTGAAGTGCCAGTACATGTCGGCGTCTATCAGACGGAAGATGATGGTCTTGTCGCCTACAAGTGCCTGGTCATGGCTTTCGGCGTATGAGATTGTCTTTTCGTCCTGACGGCGGTTGGTGAGTTCCCAGAATATTGATGACGGTTTCCAGTCTTCGTCTTTCTGCTCTTTTATCATCTTTATCCAATAGTCGGGGATGTTCATTGCCATGCGGTAGTCAAAGCCGTATCCGCCATCTTCGATGGGTGCGGCGAGTCCTGGCATTCCCGATACCTCTTCGGCTATGGTTATTGCCGAGGGGTTTATCTCGTGGATGAGCTTGTTGGCGAGTGTGAGGTAGCAGATGGCGTCGCCGTCCTGATGTCCGTTGAAGTAGTCTGAGTAGTCGCAGAATGATTCGCCGAGTCCGTGGCTGTAATAAATCATTGAGGTTACGCCGTCGAAACGGAATCCGTCGAACTTGAACTCTTCCATCCAGTATTTGCAGTTTGAGAGAAGGAAGTGGATTACTTCGTTCTTGCCGTAGTTGAAGCAGAGCGAATCCCATGCGTTGTGTACGCGGCGGTCGCCTTCGTTGAAGTATTGGCAGGGGTCGCCGTCGAGCAGACCTAATCCCTCTATCTCATTTTTTACGGCATGTGAGTGGACAAGGTCCATAATCACTGCTATGCCCATGCCGTGGGCTGTGTCTATGAGCTCCTTGAGGTCTTCGGGAGTGCCGAAGCGTGATGATGCTGCAAAGAAGTTGGATACGTGGTAGCCGAAGCTGCCGTAGTAGGGATGTTCCTGTATTGCCATTATCTGTATGCAGTTGTATCCGTCGGCTGCGATGCGGGGGAGTATCTTCTCGCGGAACTCTGCATATGTGCCTACGCGTTCCTCTTCCTGTGCCATTCCTATATGACATTCATAGATGAGCAGGGGAGAGCATTTGGGCTTGAATCTCTTGTTCTTGAATTTGTATTGTTTCTTGGGGTTCCACACTTGGGCGCTGAAGATTTGTGTGGCGTCGTCCTGTACTACGCGACGTGCCCATGCGGGGATACGTTCGCCTTGTCCGCCCTCCCAATATACTTTCATCTTGTAGAATTGTCCGTGTGAGAGCGCTTTCTTGGGGAGTTCTATTTCCCAACAGCCGTTTTCTATTCTTTTTAGCTCATATTCGGGGAGCTCTTGCCAATTTGAAAAGTCGCCGACGAGGTAGATTCTGGTGGCATTGGGTGCCCATTCTCTGAAGCACCAACCCTCTTTGGTTGCGTGCAGTCCGAAGTAGAGGTAGCCTGATGCAAAGTCGGAGAGTGTTTGTTTGCCTTTTTGGGTAAGTTCGTTTTCTTTGTGAAGGTAGTGGTTGTATCTGCCTTCTATCTCCACGGTGTAGGGTGAGAGGTATCCGTCTCTTTCTATCAGTCTTAACATGGCGATGGGTTTTTAGAGGTTTGTATTCTTGTTATTTTACGGCTACTTTTATGATTATTTTCTTCATTTTTACAGGGGTTACTGCCGGAGCATGGCCGTCCTGCGGGAAGAAAATTGTGAACATTGTGCGTTTTACGTTTATGTAGTCTTGTGCCTTGATGCCTATCGGATATAGGGTTACATCGTTCTCTTCGCTGTATTCTCCTTCGGGGAGTAATGTCAGAGGGGTGTAGCCCATTATTTCGTCGTTGCTGATGGGTATCTGTATGTCGATATATTTGCGGTGTATCTCTATGGGGACTTCTTCTATGTCACGGGGCTGTACTTCCATAACGTTGGCAAATATCTCGTCGCCTTGTATTTCGTTCCTTCCCAACGGGAGGGCAGAAAGATCGGTGCCGGTGATGAACTCTATTGCCTTGGGAAATAGAGGATTGAGCGTTGCGTATTTGCTCAGGTTGTTAAGGGTATCGAGTATCATATCTTGTTTGTTTGGGGGTTGTTTTCTTATCTTCTTCTCCTGCGTTTTGCGGGTGTTTTCTTCTTGGGTTCTTCTATCGGTTCTTCGGGCTTAATCTGTCCCATTATGTATTCGCATGTGCGCAGAACTTTACCGCTGCTGTCCTTTACCACAAAGCTGCCGTTGCGTTTGCCGGCGGTGAAGTTGCCTTCGTATCTCATTCCGTCCTTGTCTTCGGCTATTCCCATGCCTTCTTCGTATCCGTTGACAAAATTGCCGCGATATTTGTTCCCGTTGGATTGGCGTATGATGCCTTCGCCGTTCATCTTGTCGTTCTTCCAGTTGCCTTCGTAGATGTCGCCGTTGCCCCAGGTGTATTTGCCCTCGCCTTCGCGCAGGTCGTTCTTCCAGTTGCCTTCGTATGTGGCTCCGTTTTCCCATGTGGCTTTGCCGTAGCCGTTGCGCTTGCCGTTGCTGAATGTGCCGTTGTAGGTATATCCGGTGGTGCTGCTGTAGGTGCCGGTGCCGTTCCATTCGTGGTTTAGGTATTCGCCGGTGTAGGTGTCGCCGTTGGCGAACTTATATACTCCTTTGCCGTGGCGGAGCCCTGCTTTCCATTCTCCTTCGTAGACGTCTCCGTTAGAGTATGCATAGATGCCTTTGCCGTCGAACAGGCCTGCATGCCAGTTGCCGCTGTATTTGCTTTTGTCGCTCCATTGCAGCACGCCTTCACCTTCGTATTTGTCGTTGAGCCATTTGCCTACGTAGGTGGCACCGCTTGTCCACAGGTATGTGCCAAGACCGCTGCGTTTGTCTTCTATCCATTCGCCAATGTATTTGTCGCCATTGGGGTAGTACATGGTGCCATTGCCCTGTTGGTAGTCGTTGACCCATTCGCCGTCGTAGCGGCGGCCGTCACTGAACGTGTATATGCCACGTCCATGATGGCGGTTGTCGTGGAACAGTCCTTCGTATTTTTCGCCGTCTTTGAATATGTATATTCCTTTGCCTTGACGTTTGCCTTTTGCGAATTCACCTTCGTAGGTGTCGCCGTTGGGATATGTGGCTTTGCCTTTGCCGTGAGGCTTCTTGCCTTTGGCTTCACCGGTGTATTTGGCTCCGTCCTTTAGTGTGAGATTCTTGATGTTGTTCTTTTTATTCTTTTTAGTTGTCTCCGAAACGAGGTCTGTGAGGGGGGCTACTCCCTCTTTTACTGCTTCTACGCCATCTTTAATGGCTTTTGTGAAGTTGCTTTGGGCAGTGGAGGAAAGTGTGCAGCCTATGATGAGTGTTATGTATATTATTATTTTTTTCATTTATTGCTTGTTTTTGGTCTTATATGGATATTTCTGTTGGAAATATAGCCTTAATGCACAAAGATAGTGGTTATGTTCGAGAATTGCAATAGTTGTTTTCCGGTTGGGATATAAGAAGCTGTTTGAATTTTATTGGAAAATGTTTCTATATTTGCGGGGTTATTTCGGTTTCTTTAACTGAGTTTATCTCCTTCGCACCTCAGCCATATCAAGCAAGCTTGTATGGCGTTCGGTTTGGCGTCGATTGAGTCTGTTTTTGGCATCTTTTCATTATTGTCTTTTGGAAGTAGCCCGCTATTCCCTGCAAGACAATAAAGAAAATCTACTCAAAGACAGTTCTCAAATAATTCCAAAATAAAATTCAAACAGCTTCTAAAAAGAGCTGCATCATCGATGCAACTCTTTGGGTTATGTTTATGCTCCGGCTATAACTTCTATCATTCTTTCGGGATTGATGTGTTGCCGTGCTATGCGTATGAATTCTTCGGGGGTGGCAGTGCGTATTGTCTGCAAGTATCTGTTTACGCTGTCGAATGGTTCGCCTGACAGCCATGTGCCGATGAATACGTCGGCTTTTGCCGAGGGACCTTCATACTCTCGGCATAGTTCGCCGAGGGTGCTGTTGCACAGTTTGTGCATCTCTTCTTCGGGGACAGGCTCGTCCTGCAGGCGTCTCAGTTCGTTGTATACCTCCTTTATCAGCGGCTCGACGTATTCATTTGCTGTTTCGGTGGTGATGGAGAGCACGTGCTGTGTGCCGAATGTGCTCAGGTCGGATTCTATGTGGTATGTATATCCGTTCTTCTCTCTGATGTTTGTCATGAGCCGGCTGCCGAAGTATCCGCCTAAGAGTATGGTGAGGTATTTTAGGGTGTAATAGTCGGGGTGTCCAGCCTGAAGTGTGGTGGCGCCGATTTTTATGGCGCTTTGCATCGCTCCATCAATTCTGATGTTTATTCTTTCTTTGCCGCTTTCCGACGGTGGGGCGATTGTGGGTCGCGTAGTGGTTGCTGTGCCCCATGTTCCATTGCCGAAAGCCGAGTTGATGGTTTCTGTTATTCTGTCGTCTATCTTGCCCGATGCGAATATGTTGCAGTTGCCTGTGCCGTATATCTTGCGGTGATATGCTTTGAGGGTATCTGTAGTGATGGCATCGTAGTCCTCAAGGGTTACAAGACGGCCTAATTTGTGTTCTTCTCCCCAAATGGCTTTTTCGAAGTGGCGGTGTGCCATAGAACCAACTTTCTGGCTGTTGACAAGGAAGTGGGTCTTGTTGGCAGTGCGTATTATTTCGAGATTCTTTTCGGGGAAGGAGGGCTCTCTGATTATTTCGGAGAGGGTGTGCGCGAGCTTTTCGAAATGACGGTTGAGGGTGTAGAGAGTGATGTGGCTGCATCGTTGCGAGCAATAGGTCTCTATCCATGCTCCGCATGAGTCGAGGGTACGCGAAATTTTGCCTGCCTTGCTGCGTGTGGTGCCCTCGCGTAGCATCCTGTTGGTGAACAGTGCTTGAAGCGGTTGTTCCTGAGCGGCATATCCTCCTGGAAAGAGTATGTCGAGCCTTATGATTTCCTGTACTCCTCCTTTTATTTGGTATAGCGGTATGTCGTTGTGAAGCAATAGCTTTTCGGGCAGATTTATGTCTGCCATCTGCATGGGCTTTATTTCGGGAATGGGGTGTATCATCAGTTCCTTATTTATTCCAGCATAGTCCTATGGATGCTGCGAATTCTTTTGCACGTTCGAGGTCTTCGGGTGTGTCAATGCCAATTGTCTCAATGTCTGTGATGCCTACTTTAATTTTGTAGCCGTGTTCGAGCCAGCGCAGTTGTTCAAGGCTTTCCATCTTTTCGAGCGGGGTTTGTGGAAGCGATGTCAGCTGCTTCAGAATGTCGAGACGGTAGGCGTAGATGCCGAGATGCTTGTAGTATGTGTGGTTGTCGAGCCATTTATCCTGGTCGATTCCGCGCAGATAGGGGATGACTGAACGGCTGAAGTACATTGCGAACCGATTGTCGTCGAGCACCACTTTCGGAGTGTTGGGGTTGAACAGCCGCTCCATGCCGTCTTCGGGTGAGAACGGTTTTACGAGTGTCGCAATGTCGGTGCGTGTGTCTTCGAAACATTTCATCAATGCTTCTACCTGTTTGCGTTGTATGAATGGTTCATCGCCTTGAATGTTTATGACAACATCACATTCTATGTTTGCCAGACGGCATGCTTCGAAACATCGTTCCGTACCGTTTTTGCAGTTTTCCGAGGTCATTATTGCTTTGCCGCCGAAGCCGGTTACCTCTTCGGCTATGCGTGTGTCGTCGGTGGCAATGTATATGTCGTCGAAGCAATCTTTTACTTGTTCGTATACGCGGTGAATCACTGTCTTGCCGTTGAGCTCTGCAAGTACTTTTGCAGGAAAACGTGTTGAGGCGTATCGTGCAGGGATGATTCCAACAAATTTCATGCTATTGGTATTTAATTGTGTTATTCTAAGTTATTGGAAGAAGTCGTCGAATCCTCCGGTCGTGCTCTCCTGGACGGGGGTGGCTGATTTGTTTCCGCAGGGGTTGAAGTCTTCCGGTATTTCGAACTTCTCTTCTTGTGAGTAGGGGAGGGTCTTGTCGGCATAGACCTTGTTCATGTATAGTCCCCATATGGGGAGTGCCATTGAGGCTCCCTGTCCTTCGCTCATGTTGTCGAAGTGTATGTCGCGGTCTTCGCCGCCTACCCAGCAGCCGGTTACCAGTGAGGGGGTGAAGCCCATGAACCAACCGTCTGAGTTGTTCTGTGTGGTTCCGGTCTTTGCGCCCATGTCCGCGTTAATCTTGTATATGCGGCGTACACGTCCACCGGTACCCTCGTTTACCACGGCACGCAGCATGTGTATCATCTTGTATGAGCTCTCCTCGCTTATCACTTCGTTCTTTTGTGCAGAGAAGGTTGAGATGGTGTTGCCCTGATTGTCTTCTATGCGTGTTACGAAGAGCGGTGCTGTGCGTATGCCCTTGCCTGCGAAAGCGGTGTATGCGCTGACCATCTCTCCCACAGATGCTTCGCTGGGACCGAGACAGATGGAGGGAACTGGTTCAATGTCTCTGTTCCTGAGACCGAATTCGTGCAGCAGCTTGACGAACGTGTAGGGGTTGAGCTTGCTTATAAGATATGCCGATATCCAGTTGTTGGAGTTTGCGAGTCCCCATTTCAGGTCAACAATCTCGCCGTAGCGGGCTTTGGAACTGTTTTTGGGACTCCACACTTTGCCGTCTTCCGTAACCAATGTCTGTGGTACGTTGCGTGTCTCGTCGCAGGGGGTGAAACCGTTTTCCATTGCGAGCGAGTAGAGATATGGCTTTATTGTAGAACCTACCTGCCGGCGGCCTGTCATTGCCATGTCGTATTTGAATTGGTAATAGTTGGTACCGCCAACGTAGGCCTTGACTTCGCCTGTGTGGGGGTCCATGGACATTACTCCGGTGCGCAGGAAGAACTTGTAGTATTTCAGTGAGTCCATCGGTGTCATGATGGTGTCAATCATGCCGTAGTAGCTGAATACTTGCATGTCGCAGGGAGTGTTGAATGCCTTTTTGATTTCTTCTTCGCTTGAACCTGCCTTTTTCATGGTGCGGTATCTGTCGCTCTGTTTCATGGCGCGGTTCATTATGGCCTGAACCTCTTCTACACTGAGTTCATTGGTGAAAGGGGCTGTCTTTTTGCCTTTCTTTGCCTTGAAGAAACGGGGTTGCAGATAGTCGGCAACGTGCTCTTTTACAGCCTCTTCGAGGTAGGTCTGCATGCGTGTGTCGATGGTTGTGTATATCTTGAGTCCATCGGTGTAGACATTGTAGTTGGAGCCGTCGCTCTTTTGGTTCTTGTTGCACCATCCGAAGAGCGGGTTCTTCTCCCAATCAATTGAGTCTTCGTAGAATTTCTGCATCTGCCATCCTCGGTAGTTCTTCTTTTCGGGTTTCTTGGCAGTCATTACACTGCGCAGATATTCGCGGAAGTAGGGGGCAAGTCCGGCTTTGTGGTCAGCCGAATGGAAATCGAGCTTCAACTCCATCTGCTTGTATTCTTTGGCTTCTGCTTCTGTGAGATAGCCTGCTTTTACCATCTGTCCCAACACTACATTGCGTCTCTGCTTGGTAATTTCGGGGCGGCGGCGAGGATTGTAGAGTGACGAGTTCTTGCACATGCCTACAAGCATGGCAGCCTCTTCTATGTTGAGGTCTTTGGGTTCTTTGCCGAAATATACATTGGATGCGCTTTTGATTCCGACAGCATTGTATCCGAAATCGTATTTGTTCAGATACATTGTAATTATCTCTTCCTTAGTGTAGTAGCGTTCGAGTTTCACTGCAATCACCCATTCGATGGGTTTTTGGTAAAGGCGTTCGAGTTCGCTGCCTGAAACTTCGGAATACAGCAGCTTGGCAAGCTGTTGGGTAATGGTACTTCCGCCGCCTGCATTTTTCTGCATCAGTATGCCGCGCTTGATTATTGCTCGCATCAATGCCCGCATATCTATTCCCGAATGACTGGTGAAACGTATGTCTTCTGTTGCAATCAGTGCTTTTATCAGATTGGGTGATATTTCGTTGTATCCTACATTCAGACGGTTTTCCTTGCTGTACGACCATGTGCCGAGAGTCTTGCCGTCTGCCGAGATGATTTGTGATGCGTATTTGTATGATGGATTTTCGAGTTCCTCCATTTCGGGCAGGTATCCTATCCATCCTTGAGCTATTGCAAAGAACAGCAATGCTATTGAGGATATTCCTGCTATAAGAAGTACCCATAGTGTTATGAAAAATTTCTTTATCATATCAATTCATTTGGTAATTTGTGAATGTTGGCTTGTATGTGTCAAGCCCTGCAAACAAGCAGCGTCTTGGCACAATGCGGACAAGCCCGTTTCTGCGATGCAAAGATAGTGTAAAAAAACGAGAATAACTTATGTTTGAACCATCAGTCGAAGCGTACCACGCTTTTGATGTCTTTAATCTTTTTGAGTCTCTCGCACAATGTTTCTACATCTTTCACATCGTGTACGTTGAGCCATATATTGCATTCGAATACTCCGTTCTTGTTCTCAAATACCAGTTTCTGGATGTTTACATTCATCTGCTGGGATGTTATTTCGGTTATTTGGTTTATAATGCCTATCCTGTCAATGCCTGTGATGTTTATGGGGACCACAAATTCGTGTATTCTGTGGGTCTCCCATTTGGCTGTAAGTATGCGGTCGCCATGACTGCTTTTGAGCCGGTCGGCAACCGGGCATTGGCGTTTGTGGATTATTATGTGCTTGTTCTCGTCGTAGTATGCGAGAATGTCGTCTCCCGGTATCGGATGGCAGCAGCTCGCTATAATGTAGTCTTTGCGCAGATTCTCGTCGGTGAGTGTGATGGGATGATTGCGGTCTATTTGTGTTGCATCGAATGTGGTGGCTGCCTCTTCTTTCTTTTCCTCTTTCTTGTCGTCTTTGCCAAAGAAGAAGGGGAATGTGAAGCGACGTTTATTGTTGCCCAGCAGGGCGTCCTTGTCCTCTTCGCCAAGTACTATGGTGCCGTTGCCTATTGCTGTGAGCAGCGATTCCTTGTTGCTGAGCTTGTGGTGTATCCATAGCTTCTCGATGTTGTTGGCATAGTTGGCAAGCTGCTCTTTTTCGAGGAATGCGTTGAGCCGTTCCTCGCCTTCGCGTTGTATCTTGCGCTGTTCGCGGCGAAGGGTCGCCTGTATCTTTGCGCGTGCCTTTGCCGTCGTGGCAAAGTTCAGCCAGCTTTCTTGTACATGCTGTGAGTTTGAGGTGAGGATTTCCACTTGGTCGCCGCTCTGCAGTATGTGGTTCATGGGCACAAGCTTGTGGTTTACCTTTGCTCCTATGCAGTGGTTGCCGAGGAAGGTGTGTATGCTGTATGCGAGGTCGAGAGCCGTACAGTTCTGCGGCATTGTCATAATTTCGCCTTTGGGGGTGAAGACGAAGATTTCCGTTGCGTACAGGTTGAGCTTGATGGTGTCGAGAAAATCGAGTGTGTTTGGGTGGGGGTCGTCGAGAATCTCTTTTATCGTGTGCAGCCAATTGTCGAGCTGTTCATCCTTGCTGTAGTTGTTGTCGCGGCTCTTGTATTTCCAGTGGGCTGCAACTCCCTTTTCGGCAATCTCGTCCATCTCTTCGCTTCGTATCTGTACTTCTATCCACGAGCCCTGTTTGCTCATGAATGTTGCGTGGAGGGCGCGGTAGCCGTTGGCGCGGGGCTTGTTCACCCAATCGCGCAGACGGTCGGGATGGACGTTGTAGAGATTGGTGAGTGCTATGTATATGTTGAAACATTCGTTGTTCTCGTTCTTGCCTTCGCGGGGGGTAAAGACGATGCGTACTGCGAGTATGTCGTATATATCTTCGAATGTTATGTGCTTGGTCTGCATCTTGTTCCAAATGGAGTAGGGCGACTTCAAGCGGCCCATTACGCGGTAGGTGAAGCCCATCTTGTCGAGTTCTTCGCGTATGGGGGTGATGAATTCGTTGTAGAGGTGGTCGCGCTCTATTTGGGTCTTTGCCAGTTTTTTCTGTATTTTTTCGTACTCTTCGGGGTGTTCGTAACGGAATGCGAGGTTTTCGAGTTCGGTCTTTATGCGACTG
This sequence comes from uncultured Bacteroidaceae bacterium, assembly GCA_964458275.1. Classification (GTDB taxonomy): domain Bacteria; phylum Bacteroidota; class Bacteroidia; order Bacteroidales; family Bacteroidaceae; genus HGM04593. The sequence continues at coordinate 8,146 of CAYWIE010000043.1, read as the reverse complement.
AGTCCCAAACGGTAGGCGATAGGGGCGTATATATATAAGGTTTCGCCGGCTATCTTGTATTGCTTGTTCTGTGGCATGAACGACAGAGTGCGCATGTTGTGGAGACGGTCGGCTATCTTTATAAGTATCACCCTGATGTCTTCGCTCATGGTAAGCAGAAGCTTCTTGAAGTTTTCTGCCTGTTCCGATGCTTGCGGACCGAATACGCCACCGGCGATTTTTGTGAGTCCGTCTACTATGTGGGCTATTTTATCTCCGAAGAGGTTGCGTATGTCTTCTATTGTGTAGTCGGTGTCTTCGACCACGTCGTGAAGAAGGGCGGCACAGATGGAGGTGGAGCCTAAGCCTATTTCGGCGCATACGATGCGTGCGACGGCTAAGGGGTGCATTATGTAGGGTTCGCCGCTGTGACGGCGAACTCCTTTGTGTGCTTGACGGGCAAAGTTGAATGCTTTGGTTATTATTTCAACTTTTCTGCGGTGTTGCGTTGAGAGGTATATGTCAAGCAGTTCCTGAAACGCCGATGTTATTTCGGCTTCTTCATTCATATTGTGCTTCTCTTCGTAGGTTTCCATGTCTTTAGTAGATGTTTAGGTATCTTCCTGCTCTGATGTTGTTGTTTCTTAAACCGTTGGCACGTTTCAATTGTTTGACTGATACACCATATTTGCGGGCTATGGTGGATAGTGTTTCGCCGGGGCGCACTTTGTGGCGTTTGCCGCCGCGTCCGCCATCGTTGAGCTTTATTCCTTTTGCTATCTGTTCGGCTTGGCTTTTAGAGAAAAAAAGTTCCTCTTTGTGCTTGTAGATTGTGTCGCCGAGGTTAAGCATTGTGGTGATGGTTTCGTTGGGCAGGCGAAGTATGCAGGTCTCGCTTTTGCCAGGAACAATATCCTTGATATATTGAGGGTTCATTGCTCTGATGGCTTCCATTTCAATGTCGCACAACTCGGATATTTGGGTGAAGTGCAGATTCTTGTTTATGTGTATGGTATCAGTGGCAATGGGAAGCGTCGACTGCATGGGGCAAATTCCGTGTTCTTCGTAATAGTTCATGATGTAGTTGGCTGCGATGAAAGCGGGGATGTATCCGCGTGTCTCGCGAGGCAGATAGCGGTATATTTGCCAGAAGTCGGTCTTGCCTCCCGAACGGATTATTGCCTTCTTTACGTTTCCGGGACCGCAGTTGTATGCCGCTATTGCGAGGTCCCAGCTTTGGAAGAAGGTGTAGAGGTCGCGCAGATAGCGTATGGCAGCTTGTGTGGATTTCTGCGGGTCGAAGCGCTCGTCTATGTAGTTGTTCGATTTGAGACCGTATTGCTTGCCTGTCCTGAACATGAATTGCCACAGGCCTTTTGCTCCTACCCTTGAGGTGGCTTTGGGGTTAAGAGCAGATTCGATGATTGGCAGGTACTTGAGTTCCAATGGCATGTTGTAGCTGTCGAGGGTGTTCTCTATCATAGGCATGTAGTACGATGAGAGACCGAGCATGTTGGATACGAGACGGCGGTGGCGGTTGGCGTAACGTTCTATGAATTGTTTGGTTACGTCGTTGTAGGTCATGTTTACGATGGTGGGCAGACGGTCGAGGCGGTCTGCGTATATCGAGTCGCTGACAGGTTGGGGAATATATTCGTTTTCGCAGTCGGCTGCTTGCAGCAGTGTGCGTGATTGCCAATTGTTCATCAGACTGTCTATGTCGAGCATCATGCTTTCGGGAATCTCGAACTGTATGTTGTCTTTGTCGTTTATGTATTCGGGATTGAGTGCGCTTGAGGGTTTGTCGTAGTTGATGATGCTGCTGTCGTTCACCACTCCCAAGTTTTCGAGGTTTACGCGGGTGGTGTCGTCTGCTGTCTGTGCTGCAAGTGTGGTGCTGTATAACAGTGAGAGCAGTATGGTGTATGTCTGTATTTTGTTGGGCATTATTCTATTGTGTAGTTTTGGAGTGTGTTGTTCTTGTCAGAAGGATATGTTGCAGTTGAATCCGTAATGGCTGTTTCTGTTGTTTATGCCGGGCATCATGTCCGGTTTTATGCTTAAGTTTATTTCGTCGCTTATGTCAAAGCTTGACAGGTGTGCGTCGACGTATGCGTCGACAATGGAGATGAGGTATACGCCGATGCAGGCGAATACGCTGAGGTCGCGCCAGCGGCGGTAGCGGTCCTTGCGCTTCTTGAAGAGATTCTTAAGGTACTCCTCGTTGTTCTGGAAATCATATCCCTTCGGGAAGAAGCTTTCGTAGCTCTTGGTGTTGGGGTCGGCATCCATTATGTCGAGGAAGGCTTGGCGGTAGTCGCCGTACATCTGGTTGTTCCAGTTGTAGGCATAGAGACAGCCCATGATGCCTCCGTAGACGATGGGGAGTTTCCAATATTTGCGGTTGTAAATCTGGCCTGCGCCCGGAAGCACTACTGCGAGCCATGTGGCTTTGTAGGGTTCGGGCTTGAAGTTGGCAAGTTTCTCCGATACACCGAATTCGTTGCGTTTCTTTGATACGCGGCTGCTGTCGCTTAAGGTTTCCGGCAGTTTGGCGGCATCTTGTCCTGCTTCGGCATAAATGCTGTCGCCCTGCGGCAGCTTGGCTTCTATCTTTGCGGGGATGTTGCCAGTTGTGTCCGTTGGGACGGCAAGGGATTGCGCCGGGGCTTGGAGGAGTGATAGCAGCAATATGGTTACTGCTGCTATTGTCTCTCTTATCTTGTATGTCGTTCTTGAAGTTGACAACTTTCTATCTGTTTGGGAGGGTTAATCTTCTTTGTCAGGATTTCATCTTGTCGAACAGGGCGATTATGCGCTCAAGCTCTTCTTCGTTCTTGAATTTTATGCTAATCTTGCCGTTTCCTTTCGGTGAGCAGGTAAGCTGTACGGGGGTCTGGAAGAAGTGTGTAAGCTGTTTCTTCAGCTGGCTGAATACGGCAATGTTCTCCTGTTGAGGGTTCTCTTTCTTTTTTGCGGTGTCGTAACCCTCTTCTTTCATCTGGCGTACTATCTCTTCTACCTGTCTTACCGAATAGCCGTTCTTCTGTATTTCGTTGAACAGCTTTATCTGTTGTTTGGGGTCATCGAGCGATAGAAGTGCACGGGCATGTCCCATGTCAATGCGCTTCTCCTTGAGCGCCATCTGGACGGGCGCGGGGAGCTTCAGCAGGCGGAGGAAGTTGGCGATGGTTGCCCTGCCTTTACCTACGCGCTTGCTTAGTTGCTCTTGCGAGAAGTTGTTCTGTTCTATCAGTTTCTGATAGGCGAGGGCTATTTCGAGGGCATTGAGGTCTTCGCGCTGGATGTTTTCGACGAGTGCCATTTCCATTGTGCTTTCGTCGTCGGCGGTTATTATGTAGGCAGGGATTGTCTCTTTGCCTGCGAGCTGTGAGGCGCGGAAACGGCGCTCGCCTGCGATAATCTGGTAGCGCTCTTCGTCTATTTGCCTGAGTGTGATGGGCTGTACGATGCCTATTTCTATGATTGAGTCAGCCAATTCGCGCAGCGATTCTTCGCTGAACTCTCTTCGGGGCTGGTTGGGATTGGGCTCTATCTGCGACAGGGCTATTTCTCCTATTGACGAAGAACCTGAGGTGCGGACGGCTTCAGTTGATATGAGTGCGTCGAGTCCTCTTCCGAGGGTAAATTGTTTTTTTGCCATATACTTTATGAGAGTTTATTGGTCTTTACGTTTCAGTATCTCTTCTGCAAGGGCGAGGTAGTTCTTGGCGCCTACGGAGTCGGCGTCGTAGAGCAGTACGGGGATGCCCATGCTTGGTGCTTCGCCCAGTCTGATGTTGCGTTGTATGACTGTGTTGAATACAAGTTCGCGGAAGTGTTTCTTCACTTCGTTGTATATCTGGTTGCTGAGACGCAGACGCGAATTGTACATTGTCAACAGGAATCCTTCAATGTCGAGCGCCGGGTTTAGCTTGGATTTTATGATTTTTATGGTGTTGAGCAGCTTGCTGATTCCCTCAAGGGCGAAATATTCGCATTGTACGGGAATGATTACCGAATCGGCTGCTGTGAGGGAGTTTACGGTGATGAGACCGAGTGATGGCGAGCAGTCGATGAGCAGGTAGTCGTATGCGTCTTTTATCTTTGCGAGAGAGGTTTTCATTATCTTCTCGCGATTGGGCAGGTCGAGCATCTCTATTTCGGCTCCCACAAGGTCTATGTGTGAGGGGATGATGTCGAGACCTTCGACGCAGGTGTGGTGTATGCCATCTTCGGGTGTTGAACCGTTTATGAGGCATTCGTATATCGAGTTCTTTATTTGGCGTATGTCTATGCCGAGACCTGACGAGGCATTTGCCTGCGGGTCGGCATCAATTACCAGCACTTTCTGACCGAGGCTGGCAAGAGAGGCTGCAAGGTTTATGGCTGTGGTTGTTTTGCCAACGCCTCCTTTTTGGTTGGCCAATGCAATGATTTTTCCCATTTATCGTCTGTTTTTTACTGATACTGCGAAGACCGTGGCAAACGGACGGAATATATGATTTTTCCCCATAAAAAACTTGAACAGTTTCTGGATATATTACGGCGAGTGCAGTCTGTCTTCGCATTTTGTAGGCAAAGATACGAAAAAAAAATATAGTGTTCTTTCTTTTTGCTTTATACTTATTAACCGTGTGTTAACAATTGAAAAAACACCCGTTACACTAAGAAGTTGTTTAAATTTTATTGGAAAATATTTTTATCATTGCGAAACTTGTTTCGGCTTCTTTGAGTCTATTTTAGGCATCTTTTCTTTATTATCTATTGGAAATAGCCCGCTATTCCCTGCAAGATAATAAAGAAAATCTACTTTAAAATAGCTCTCAAATATCTCCGAAAGATAGTGCAAACGAGCGAAACGTAAGCTTGCTTACAAGTTTTACAGCGAGTGCAGCCTATCTTATCAAAATAAAATTTAAACAGCTTCTAAAATGCAGGGACGGGTGTTCTTTTGTTGGCTGAATGACGGTTAATTGCTGCTGACAGGGATAATCTCGAATATGAACTTGTCGCTGTCGTTTGTGCCGCTTATGATGCGTGTGCCGTCATCTGACTGCATCCAGTAGCCGTTGCCTGCCCTGCCGGCATTCTGTATCGAATATTTGCCGTCGCCGTTGCGCTCTATCTTGTATGAGTGCCATGCCGCTTCATAGGGGTTGGTGGCATTGCCTGCCGAGAACATTCCGTTCTCGTTGAGATAGCGGTTGTCCTGTATGTTTACAATCTTGTATCGTTCGGTCTCTGTGTCGAATGAGATGAGCCACTCTTGGCGTTGGGGCTTTATCATGTCTCTTTCGGCAGTGAAGCGGGCTGCGGTGCGAGGTACGTTTTCCTGTTCGTTGGTAAGGTACTTGCCGTTCACTTTTATGAAGTATGCTCCGTTCTCTATCAGACGATAAGGGAATACGTCGAGACGGTATGTGTTCTTCTGTTTGTAAGCGTCGATAAGTTCCGATACGCTTTTCTTTATGAAGGGTACAATGAATGTTGTTGCTACAACAGGGGTAGGATTCTTGATGGAGCCGGGAAAGTCGCGCGAGCGTATTGCCATCTGCTGTTTGTCGTATTTGAGATAGGCGAGGTAACTGTCTACGAATGATTCGGCATCATTGTTTGAGAGCGCCTTGTACATATCCATGGCAGACAATCCTTTGTATGCCAGCAGTTTCATAGACTTGCACCACGGTTCTATCTCTGCTGCGAGACGGGGCTTCTCGCCTGAGTTTATCAGCGTCTCTGCTGCAACAATCATTTGGGTGAAGTGTGCCGACAGCGCCTCTACGGCTTTGGCTGTGTCGCCTTCTGCTATTGCTCTGTTGAACTCTTCGAGAGCGGTATTGAAGCGCGGTGATTCTCCTTTGCGGCGCAGTCCGTGCCCTGTGGCTCCGAGGTCTATGTTGTTTTCGCAGAAGAGACGGAAGGCTTCTGTGTTGTCGGGGACAAGATACTTCATTGCTCTTTGCCATGAGGCGTCGGCATTGTAGTCGCCCATGTTCCAAGTGTAGTCGGCAATGCTGTACAATGACACTTTCGAGGCTTCGGCATACTCCATGGGGTTGGAGGTGAAGCCGGCGAGCATTGGTGCGATGTCAAGGTCGTTGCCGTATGTGGGTCCCATGAGCATATGGTCTACGCAATAGTCGTTTACCGGGTAGTTGAGCCAGATGTATGCGTTGCGCTTGATGCGGTTGTTTATCCATGTCATGTCTTCTTTGTTTATCATGTCTATGACTGAATTGCCTGTCCACATTATATCTGTCTCTATGTATGCTTTTTCGCCGAGAATATCGAGGTAGTTGCCGCTGGTCCAGCCTTTGTTGTATTGCGTGGGGCAGAGTATGAGGGGTGCTACGTCGTTGTGTTTCTTTACAAATTCGTCTGTGATGTAGTTGAGCAGGGCTGCCTGACGGGTGGCATCGGTGCCTTCGCCCCAAATGTCGTCGAAGAATACAGCGTATGTGCGTATGCCGAGCTCATACATTGCGTTGAGCTTCTTTATCATGTTGAGGCTGTCCGTCTTGTTCCATTTTATGTCGTTTCCGGGGTGTATCGCCCACACAAAATCCACTTTGTTGCTCTTGGCTGCAGCTGCATATTCTTTTATCTTCGCTGCCTGTTCTGCAGGATATTCGATGCGCCATTTTGCGCGGTGGTAGATGTCGTCTTTGGGACCGTAGATGTAGGTGTTCATCTTCTGCTTGCCAAAGAATTCGAACATGTCCTTGCGGTCCTCTTCGCTGTATGGATTGCCGTAGTAGCCTTCGACCATGCCTCGTGTGGCAACGTCGGGGTAGTCGGTAATGGTTACGGGGTAGATTTCTTCATTCTGCATTATTTGCAGGAAAGTCTGTACGCCGTAGTATGTTCCCGATTCGTCGTTGCCGGCGATTATTACCTCCTTTGGCGTGATGCTCAGATAGTAGCCTTCGCGTTTTTCGGGTATGAGCGAGCTGTATTTCTTGACAGCTTTGTCGCCTCTCTCTCCTATTGTCATTCTGATGCCTTTGCCGGTGGTGCCGAAGCGTTCCGTGAGCAGTGTTACTGCATCCTTGTCGGCACTCTTTATGCCTTTTATCTTGAATGTCGCTGTGTTGTCAAATGCTTTTTCGCTTCCCCATTCTATGCTTTGGGGGATAGGGGATATTGTCGCTTTTTGTGCTGTAGCTGTTGTCGCTGATATTCCCAACAGTGCAGCAAGCAGGGATTTGCCCAATAGTCTTGTCAGGTCCATTTTGTTTGTTAGCTTAGGTTTGATTCTGTAAATATAGTCATTTTACATCTATTCTGCAATTTTTTTTACTAATTTTGCAGTAAACCGCAATAATACTATGTTTATGATGATAAATAATGAAAGACCTTTGATTCTTGTTTCCAACGATGATGGTTACAGCGCTAAGGGTATAAATTCTCTTATAGGCGTGCTTGCCGAGTTTGGCTATGTTGTTGTGATGGCTCCTGATACCGGACGTTCGGGAAAGGGATGTGCCATTACAAGCGAGCAGCCTGTTGCCTATTCTCTTGTCTCTCGTGCCGAGGGCATTGAGGTCTATTCGTGTACGGGTACTCCGGTGGATTGCGTGAAACTGGCTTGCGATTCGCTTCTCGACCGACGTCCCGACCTGGTTGTGGGCGGCATCAATCATGGCGACAATTCGGCTGTGAATGCTCACTATTCGGGTACGATGGGAGTGGTTTTCGAGGGTTGCATGAAAGGTATCCCCTCGATTGCATTTTCTTTGTGCGACCATAGTGCCGATGCCGATTTTACACCTACCTTCCCTGTTATCAGACGTGTGGTTGAAGAGGTGCTTCGCCGCGGATTGCCCAAAGGGTGTTGCTTGAATGTGAATTTCCCCGAAAAGGCTCCCTACAAGGGTGTATCGGTCTGCCGTCAGGCAACAGGCGAGTGGGTGAACGAATATGAATCCCATGAGCATCCGAGGGGCGGGAAGTGGTTCTGGCTGACGGGTGAGTTTGTTACTGAGGAGAGGGATTCTACAGCCGACAAGGTGGCTCTCAACAATGGCTATGTCGCAATCACTCCAACGCGCATAGACATGACTGACTATGATCTTTTGCGTGAGATGAAGGATTGGGAATTGTAGTACCATATTTAAGTTTCGCAAGTAGCTTTATGCCGTTTTCTTTTCCGAACATAGTTTTT
>CAYWIE010000042.1:0-23666 GCA_964458275.1 uncultured Bacteroidaceae bacterium | reverse complement strand
TTTCTGTGATATACAGAACTAAAAGCTATATTTTTTTACTTGCGAAACTTAAATAGTTTATATAAAACACACATATAATTGCAAAAACAAATACTATGAAAAAATCAGTTCTAATACTTTTCGCACTATTTCTTGCCATCAGTTTTACATCATGCGACTCTAATTCAAGTGCCTTGAACGAGATGAACGGAATCTGCAAACAGATTGAAGAGAACTTCGACAAGTACACAGAAAAAGAATTCGAAAAGCTTACAGAACGTTTCTCCGAATTAGAAAAGGAATTGGAAATGGGTGAGCTCTCAGAATCTGAAGAGAAAGAGCTCGCAAAACTCAAAGGACGCTACTACGGTGCATTTACCAAAGGAGCCATCAAAGCCACAAAAAAGGAGATAAAGAAAATAGGCGACAACATAGAAAGCGCAGTGGAAGGATTCGTGGAAGGCATAAAATAGACAATCCCATAAAACAGCAGAAATGTTATCAGGAGCCATCGCAAGCGACATAATAAGTTCATATTGCAAAGGCCGCCAACCGGAAGCCTACCCGCTGTTTCCCCTAGCGCAGGAAGCGCAACCCACAGACGACTCGATTATAATGCTCGCAGCCGCCGAATGGCTCATCGAAGACAGCGGACACACGCCCGAAATGCTTTCTGAATATATACACAAATGGGGACGGAAATATGCCGGCACACTTTGTGGTGAGAAGCTAAAACAGCTATTGTACAACGAAAACATAAAATGCGACACTCAAAGTACAATACCGACACTCTGCGCAATACCCATAGGGATATATTCAAAAGAGATTGACGAAGCTCTTGAACTCTCCAAGATATCAGCCGAAGCAACCGGCAACACCACCGACTGCATAAAAGACTCACAAGCAACAGCCGTAGCCATTCACTTGACCCGCAAAGGAAAAAGCAAAGAAGATATAAAAGCATATCTCGAAGAGAAATTCGCACTCAGCACAAACAACACCGGCGCAACAGCAGAAGCAATAAAGATATTTCTCGAAAGCAACAGTTTCGAAGAAACAATACGCCGTTCAATATCGTCCAAACACAGCACAACCGCAACAATTTCAGGCGCTATAGCCTCTGCAACACCCGGAGAAGAATACAGGATAAGCAAAGAGCATGAAAGGGAATGTCTCGCACACCTGCCAAGCAGAATGATAAACTGCATATGCACATTCAACCACCTGCTCAACCATCCCACAATAGAAACTCCTATACGCAATTCATATAAGGTCGACGAAAGAATCTATGCAGGAGAATACCCTGCAACTTCAGACGAAAAATTAGGGCGCAAGGAGATCATGCGGTTTACCAGGTTCGGAATAACGCACTTCATCAATCTCACCGAAAGCGGCGAACTGTCGCCGTATACCCAATGGCTCCACGAAGGCCAGACACATATACGATTCGCCATAAAAGATTGCGGCACACCAAATTCCACTGACGCTGTAGCAGAACTGCTCAAAACAGTAACAACCATACTCAAAGACAAAAAGAACAGGATATACATTCACTGCCGGGGAGGCATAGGACGTACCGGTACAATTGTAGCATGCTACTATGCCATGCTCCTGAAAGAGTACACTCTTGCATACAACTTGCTCGAACGCCAATTCTCGCAATTTCCAAAATCGGCATACAGGAATACTCCTGAAACAATTGAGCAGAAACGCTTTATAATGCAATTCACCGATTACATCAAGGATAAATAAGAAACATTTGAGTATTATCCGAGGTGCAGTATATCTTGTCAGAATACAATTCAATCAGCCTCTAAAAATGAAGAGGTTGAAACAATCAACCTCACAATAAATAATCCGCCCTATGTCTGCAACCTCCTCATTATATTAATCCGGAATTATTAGAAGCAGTTCAAGAAACTCTAAAAAACCAGAGTAGATTACAGAGTCTGCAATTCGGGTTCTTGAACATCTTCTATATAACAATTGAGAAACCGGAATTGTTCGGCGGCAGATGTTAATTAATATAAATTATCACGGATTCACGAAATAAGGGCTACAAGAGGAAACGGCACGTATTTGGAAAACGGTTATGAAGATTTTATTCGGCGCTGCGATTCAACAAAATTTCATTTACAGCCTTCTTCAGCACATCTTTCGGCAAAAAGCCGGTACCGGCAGACGGGTTTCCCTCCAATGGAACAAAAACTATTGTTGGCAAAGAGGTTATTCCGAAAGCCTCGGCTATCTCCTTCTCATTGTCAACATTCACCTTATATATATATATCTTATTGTTATACTCGGCAGCCAATTCATCCATTATAGGCGCCAGTCTGCGGCAAGGACCACACCAATCTGCGTAGAAATCTATGATTGCAGGCTTATCACCAAGATATTTCCATTGCGAGGGTGATTTCTCGAAATCGGCAACCTTCTTCAAGAATTCTTTTTTTGTAAGCTTTATTGTCTTAGGCTCTATATCACCTCTATTGCGTTGAGCAGATAAAGTAACAGCAGGGATAATAGAAATTATCGCCGCGAATAATGCTATAAATAAATATCTCATAAACGTTCCGAAATTTAGCTATTATTATTCTTCAACGCACAAAGGTAATATATGTTTTTAGAACAGCCAAGAATCTGCACATAAAACGGCGGGAGACGCATCATCCCTAACAGAAATACGACGGCATATACGAACTTTGAACAGTATATAAAGCAGCAGACAGAACCGTAATAAATTACCATATTTCGGCATTTATCACCTTGAATTCATTTTCATTTTCACCCCTAAATAGCGGATTTCACCCCTAAATAGTGGATTTAAGTGATTCTACCAATTCTTTATCAACCGAATTCAGAATATTGAAAATCTATTCTGAAATTTGTATGGTTTTGCATATATGAGAGCATGTCTACATAGCCAAGAACATGGCATATACAGAACAAATATACATAAAAATAAATTATAAAGTTATAAAATATGAAACACTATCTTAACTATATTGATGAAGCAATAAAAAAATATTGGAACAACCCCGCACTCACAAACTATGGCGGCAACACATTCACATACGGTGATGTCGCGGCGGGAATAGCAAGATACCATATCTTGTTCGAAAAATGCAACATCAATAAAGGAGACAAGATAGCTCTTTGCTGCAAGAACTCAGCCGAATGGTGCATAGCCTATCTTGCAGTGCTCACATACGATGCAGTAGCAGTCCCTCTATTATCGGACTTCCTTCCCAAGAATGTAGTCGAACTTACAAGGATATCTGACAGCCGCCTTATTTTGGTAGACGATGCCTTAATGACAAGTTTCAGAAAACACAATGTAGCCGACGACTTTGCAGAAATTGAAAAATTCGGTGCAATAATAAACATAAACGGGATAAAGATAATGCCCGAGAGCAACAATCTGCAATCAGACATTGAAGAGGAGGTAGACAAAACATTCGCCACACGCTACTCAGGCGGAGTAACCCCAAAACGTGTGAATTATTCAAAAAGCAACCTCGATGCACTTGCGGTCATCAGTTTCACATCGGGTACAAGCAGTTCGCCCAAAGGAGTGATGATACCCGCCCGTGCAATCTCTGCCAACCTCGAATTTGCTTTAAAGGAGATGGAAGCCAATCCCGGTTGGACCATACTGTCGATATTGCCGCTGGCACACATGTTCGGACAGGCATTCGACTTCATATTCCCCTTTACCAAAGGATGCCACATACACATCTTCACAGTAAAGCCCACACCTGCACGTCTGATAACTGCTCTCGCAGAGGTAAAGCCCTTTATGTTCCTTACCGTGCCTTTGGTGATTGAAAAGGTATTCCGTTCTAAAGTGATGCCAACGCTCGACAAACCCGTAATGCGCATCCTTATGCACATACCCGGCATAAAGAGCCTGCTGCTAAAGAAAATCAGGACAAAACTCATAGATACATTCGGCGGCAATGTAGGCATCGGCGGACTCATACTTGGCGGAGCAGCGCTGAACAAGGAGGTTGAGGAACTTATGCACGAAATGAGATTCCCTTATCTTGTTGGATACGGAATGACGGAGTGCGCTCCCTTGATCGGCTACAAGAACTGGAAAGAATTTGCCATACGTTCATGCGGCGCAGTGGCACGTCCATCGGTTGAAGTACGCATAGACTCCGAGAATCCTTCGGAAGTACCCGGCGAAATACAAGTACACGGCGATGCCGTGATGGTCGGATATTACAAAAACGAAAAAGCGACCAAAGAGGTGTTCACAGACGACGGATGGCTAAAGACCGGAGACATGGGTACAATGGACTCAGCCGGCAATATGTATATAAGAGGACGCTGCAAGAACATGATACTTACAGCCAACGGTCAGAACATCTATCCCGAAGAGATAGAGGATATGGTAAACCAGTTGCCATATATCACAGAATCGTTGATTGTAGGCCGCAAGAACACACTTGTAGCACTTGTAGTGGCAAACAGCGATGCAGCTGCAGAAGCCGGCATCGACGAAGAGACCATGAACAAAGAAATAGAGAAAAGCATCTTTGCTCTGAACAAAGAACTTCCCTCATACAGCCAGATTACACAATGCGAAATACGCAAAGAGCCCTTTGAAAAAACTCCGAAGTTGAGCATCAAGCGATTCATGTACAAATAACCCCGAAAGGGAGAAATAGGCATATACTCCTGACAAAACAGGAGTGCACTGTTAATAAATACAAAAGCGCAATGATATTAACACAAAAAAATTGTGTTAATACACTTAAATTGAGTTAAACAACAGTGCAAAGAGTAAAAAAATGAATCAAAGCGCCCATATTTGCACAAAAATTAAAATTTGTGTAATTATGGAACATTACTTGAATCATATTAATACCGCCATCAAGCGGTATTGGGACGTGCCCGCTTTTTGCAACTTCGGTGCTGAAACATTTACATACGGCGATATAGCTGCGGGTATTGAGAAATACCATATATTATTCAAAGAGAGCGGCATAAAGAAAGACGAAAAGATTGCAGTATGCGCACGCAACTCCGCACAATGGGGTATAGCCTACCTTGCTGTGGTAACATACGATGCTGTAATCGTACCTTTCCTTCCTGACTTTCTGCCAAAGTCTGTCGTAGAGCTCTCATGCTTCTCTGATTGCAGAATGCTGATACTGGATGATGACATACTAAAATCATTCAACAAAGAGCAGGAGATCTTCAAGCCATTCGAAGAAAAAGAAAACTTCCTCGGTGTCTACAACCTTATGAAAATGGAAAAGGTTGTATCATACAATGAGCTTTTCGATAAGGCATCAACAGATATCGAATCAAAATTCAACAAAAAATACCCCAAAGGAGTTACAGCCGAGATGATAGACTACTCCAAGAGCAACGACGACATGGAGCGTCTGGCACTTATCAGTTTCACATCAGGCACAAGCAGCGCCCCCAAAGGCGTAATGCTCCCCGTAAGAAGCCTTTCGTCAAATATGAGATTTGCCCATGCGGCAATTCCTGCACACCCCGGCGGACACATATTGTCAATACTTCCGCTGGCACACATGTTCGGAATGACATTCGACTTCCTCTACCCTCTCACTATCGGCGGAACAATAACAATGCTCACACAGAGGCCCACCCCCGCACGTCTTCTCGCAGCATTGGCTGAGGTCAAGCCCTTTATGTTCCTCACCGTACCGATGGTAATAGAGAAAGTGTTCAAATCGAAGGTTATCCCCATGCTGAAGAAACCCGCCATGAGAATAGCGCTTGCCATTCCCGGAGTGAACCGCATAATCTTGAAAGCAGTGCGCGACAAGCTCTACAAGACATTCGGCGGCAACCTCATCCACGGCGTAATCATCGGTGGTGCAGCACTCAACAAAGAGGTAGAAGACTGGATGAAAAAGATGAAGTTCCCCTACTGCGTAGGCTACGGCATGACAGAGTGCGGACCCATTATTTCGTACTGCGACTACAAGGATTTTGAGCGCTACACATGCGGTCGTCTTGTGCGTCCGTTGGAATTGAGGATAGACTCGACCAATCCCGAAAAGGTACTCGGAGAGATACAGGTGAAAGGAGACAACGTAATGCTCGGATACTACAAGAACGAAGAAGCCACAAGAGCATCATTCACAAAAGACGGATGGCTGCGTACAGGAGACATGGGACTCTTCGATAAAAGAGAAAACGTTTATATAAAAGGCCGTTGCAAGAACATGATACTGTCGGCAAGCGGACAGAACATCTACCCCGAAGAGATTGAGGACAAGATGAATAACCACCTCCCCTATGTAGTAGAATCACTGGCAGTAGGCCGCAAGAATGCAATCATTGGTCTCATCGTTCCCAATTGGGACGCAGTAAAAGCCGACGGGCTCTCAAGAGAAGACCTTGAAAAGCTGCTCCGCGAAGAGATAAAGAAAATCAACGTCGACCTGCCTGCATACAGCAGAGTAAACGACATTGAATTGAGACCCGACCCGTTTGAAAAGACTCCCAAACAGAGCATCAAACGATTCATGTACCAATAACAAGCAAAAAAACAGCCGCCCTTCCTTGTGGAAGAACGGCTGTTTTTAGAAACTACATACACGAAAAGTACATTTACATTTAAATTCAAATTTATGGAACACTATCTGAACCATTTCGCCGAATCTGTGAAAAAATATTGGGATTCTCCCATGTTCACAAACTTCGGCGCCAACACACTCACATATGGTGATGTAGCATGCGGAATAGAAAAATACCATGTACTGTTCAAGGAGTGCGGAATCTCCAAAGGAGACAAGGTTGCACTCTGTGCAAGAAACTCAGCAGAATGGGGAATGGCATTCATGGCAATCGTAACCTACGATGCCGTGATAGTACCCTTGCTACCCGATTTTCTCCCGAAATCGGTAGTAGAATTGTCATGTTTTGCAGACTCAAGAATCCTCATAGCAGACGACACATGCTACAACGGCTTCAAGAACGACAAAGAAGCGCTCGATATAATAGAATCCAAAGACAATTTTCTTGGAATCCTTGACGTAAAGGCAATGAAGCCTTTCGCTTCGTTCAGCAAAGAATTCGAGGCTGCCACAGAAAAGTGGGACGCACTCTTCACGCAGGAATACCCCAACGGTGTAACAGCCGGCATGGTAAACTACAAGAAAGACGAGAAAGCGCTTGACGACCTTGCACTCATCAGCTTCACATCGGGAACCACAAGTTCACCAAAAGGAGTTATGCTTCCTGCAAGAAGCATCTCTGTGAACCTCGACTTCGCTCTCCGCAAAATACCCTTGAAACCAGGCGGACACATACTCTCGGTACTTCCCCTTGCACACATGTTCGGACTCACATTCGACTTCCTCTTCCCCATGACAGGCGGATGCCACATAACAATCCTCGGCGCAAAGCCCACCCCCGCAAAAATGCTGGCAGCATTTGCTGTAGTTAAACCATTCATGTTCCTCACAGTCCCCCTTGTACTTGAGAAGATATTCCGTTCAAAGGTTATCCCCACCCTGCGCAAGCCAGCCATGCGCATAATGCTTTCAATTCCCGTACTGAAGAATTTCCTTCTCTCCACAATAAGGAAGAAGCTCCTTACAACATTCGGCGGCGAACTGACACAAGGATTCCTCATCGGCGGAGCCGCCCTCAACAAAGAGGTGGAAGATGCAATGCGCAAGATAGGTATCCCCTACTCTGTTGGATACGGAATGACAGAGTGTGGACCGCTCATCTCATATTGCGACAAGAGTGAATTTGCAGCCGGCTCATGCGGCAAGCCCGCCCGTCCCATCGAACTGAGAATAGACTCTCCCAAACCCTCAAAAGTGCTCGGAGAGATACAGGTAAAAGGTCCGTTCGTAATGTTGGGATACTACAAGAACGAAGAAGCAACAAAAGCCGTATTCACAGGCGACGGATGGCTCAAGACAGGAGATATGGGTATCATCGACAACAAAGAGAACGTATTTATCAAAGGACGTTGCAAGAACATGATTCTCACCTCAAGCGGACAGAACGTATATCCCGAAGAGATAGAGGACAAGCTCAATTCAATTCCCTATATTACTGAATCTCTTGCAGTAGGCCGCAAGAACTCAATCATCGCACTGCTTGTGGTAGATTGGGCAGCAGCAAAGAACGCCGGCATTCAGGCAGAAGAACTCAAGCAGCAATTGCGCGAAGAGGTCATGAAGATAAACAATGAACTTCCCGCATACAGCCGCATAAACGACTGCGATTTCCGCGATGAGCCATTCGAAAAGACTCCCAAACAGAGTATCAAACGATTCATGTACCAATAACAGGATAGATGCCAATAATGATTCAGGACGCCTAAGGGCGTCCTGAATCATTATTGGCAAGAGCCATCATAAGAAGCTTCTCGGATTTGCCAACAGGTGCAAAATCAACAATAAATAGCAAACAATTTCGCAAATCGACGAAATATGCTTACCTTTGCGGTTTGAAATTCAGAAGTAAACATAGAAAAGATGGAAAGAGACAACAAAGTTTTCGAGCTCATAGAGATGGAGCACAGACGCCAACTTAAAGGAATAGAACTTATTGCATCAGAGAACTTCGTAAGCAACGAAGTAATGCAGGCAATGGGTTCATATCTCACCAACAAATATGCCGAAGGTTATCCCGGCAAACGTTATTACGGCGGCTGTGAAGTTGTTGACATTATTGAAGACATGGCTCGCGAACGCCTGAAAAAGCTATTCAATGCAGAATGGGTGAACGTACAACCCCACTCAGGCGCACAGGCAAATGCAGCAGTATTCCTTGCCGTACTGAACCCCGGCGACAAATTCATGGGACTCAACCTCGCACACGGAGGACACCTCTCACACGGTTCATCAGTAAACACATCGGGACTCATATATACACCCTGCGAATACAACCTCAACAAGGAGACAGGCCGTGTAGACTACGACCAGATGGCAGAAGCGGCAGAACGCGAACGCCCCAAACTCATCATCGGCGGCGGTTCGGCATACTCACGCGACTGGGACTACAAACGTATGCGTGAAATTGCAGACAGCGTAGGCGCACTCCTCATGATAGACATGGCACACCCCGCCGGACTCATCGCAGCAGGACTCCTGAACAATCCGCTGAAGTATGCCCACATAGTAACATCAACCACACACAAGACACTCCGCGGTCCTCGCGGCGGTGTAATCCTGCTCGGCAAGGACTTCCCCAACCCCTGGGGCAAGACCACACCCAAAGGCGAAATCAAAATGATGTCGCAACTGCTCGATTCGGCAGTATTCCCCGGCATACAGGGCGGTCCTCTGGAACACGTGATTGCAGCAAAGGCAGTAGCATTCGGCGAAGCATTGCAGCCCTCATTCAAGGAATACCAAAGACAAGTACAGAAAAACGCATCTGCACTTGCCGATGCACTCATCGAGCGCGGATTCGGCATTGTATCAGGCGGTACAGACAACCACTCAATGCTCGTAGACCTTCGCGGTAAATATCCCGAACTTACAGGTAAAGTTGCAGAGAAAGCACTTGTGGCAGCCGACATCACAGCAAACAAGAACATGGTACCCTTCGATTCACGCAGCGCATTCCAGACCTCAGGTATCCGTCTCGGAACACCTGCAATCACCACCCGCGGCGTAAAAGAGGACTTCATGCCCGTAGTTGCTGAAATGATTGAGACTGTACTCAATGCACCCGAAGACGAAAAGGTAATAGCAACCGTACGTCGCCGTGTAAACGAATACATGAGCGAATATCCTCTGTTTGCATACTAAGCAAAGAGATACCCATACACAAGAATGAGAGCCGGAGACAAACCTGCTCTCATTTTTTATTGCCCTATCGGAAAACAGACAACAATAATAACAAATGGGAGGTTGCAGTTCCCAATAATTCTTATTACATTTGGCAAACAATAAATCACAATTATCATGAATACGCTAAGAGTCCCCAAGATCATCCTCACTGCCAACGACACAGAAGAGATAAAAAATATATTTTCAGGATTGGACAGCAACAAGATATCAAACTGCAACTGGCCCGACCAATTCCCCTACACTCCGGAAGCATCATTCAAGATATTCCATGACGGAGCAAACATATACCTGCAATTCGAAGTAACAGAAAAGGACCTCCATAGCAAAATCACCGAAGACTTCGGAGAAGTATGGACCGACCCCTGCGTAGAGATGTTCATATCCCCCGACAGCGACACATACTACAACTTCGAGTGCACCTGCATAGGAAAAATGCTTGCAGCCTGCCACACCAAAGGCAAGGAGACCGAAAAGATGCCACTCGGCATGCTTTCAGGAATCAAACGTATCCCCAGTCTCGGCACCGGCAACTTCGAACTGCGCAAAGGCGAAAACAGCTGGAGCATAATAGAGATAATACCCTCAGCATCACTGTTCAACCACGACATCGGCAGTTGGGACGGCAAGAAGATGAAAGCAAACTTCTACAAATGCGGCGACAACCTGCCCAATCCGCACTTCCTCTCCTGGAACAAGATAGAGTACCCGCGCCCCAACTTCCACCTGCCCGAATATTTCGGGGATATAGAATTCGAATAAGGAACCCACACAAACATAATGAGACAAATACTCCGGCTACTGCTGACGGCAATCACTGTAATAGTCGCATCATGCGACTATCAGTCTGCCCTGCCCGATGAGCAGCAGGCGGAGCTGTACAATCGTCTCAACGAAGCACGCTTCATAAGCGTCGACTCACTCTCACGCATCATACAGCAAGCCTCCCCCGACGAGCAGCACCTGCTCGCCAACAGCCGGGCATACATCGCTTTCATGCAAATGGACTACACAAAGTCCCATGCCATATACGACAGCATCATATCCGAAACCGACAACGAAATAGAACGTCTCGAAGCGATACTCGGCATAATGCGCATAAGCAACCGCGCATCGGCAGGCAGAGAATTCTACAACTACCGCGCCAAAGCCATGCGTACAATGCAACGCATAGACGAAGAGAGATTCAACCTCTCGCCCTCCAACGCGACAAAATACAACGGACTGCGCATAGAATACAACATACTTTCTGCCAACCACTATGCCGCGATGGGGCTATACGACAAATATGGCAATACGGTAACAGAGTTGCAACAGCTGCTGCAGCAGACCAGCGACACCGTAACATCACTCAACGCAAACCTTGTAAACGCATCATCGGGCAAAAACAGCCTTTCTGAACGGTTCAGGATTCTCTTCAGAGGAGCCACACGCTCCCGGCTGCAAGGCTACCAGTGGCTCAACGGACACTACAAGCTGATGCTCGCCATGATGCTTCGCGACCAGACTGTAACCGACTCCATAAACAAGCTATCACCGGCAATGCTCGCCGGCCTCAACAGCGACAGCCTCCCCCTTGCCAGACTGCCGCAACAGCTTGCCAAAGAAGCCATAGAGACATTCAACAGTTACGGCGACAGATACATGACAATAAACAGTCTCTCCATACTTGCATCCTGCTACACATACAACGGCGAATACGAAGCCGCACTCAACGCAGCAGCCCACGCAATAGACGAAATAAACCGCTACCACAGCGACTACAACAACAGCCCGGAGAAACTCCCTCCCTACACCCTATACCAGACAGAAGACAGTCTCGAACTAAAGAGAATGGCAGCCAGCAAGATAGCCTGCATACCCGAATGTATGCTGCTGATACGCAACGAGGCTTCGTGCGCATATGCAGCACTCGGCAACAAGGAAGCATCGGACATGAACCGCAACAGCTACCTCGACCTGTTGCGCGTGACGCGGCAAAACAAAGAGATGGAAAGCCGCGTAGACAACACCCGGCAGAACGCCGAAAGGATGCAGAAAATAATAATCGTGCTCATCGTACTGCTCATTATCACAACCATCCTTACAATCCACCTTGTTCACCGATGGCGCAACAACAATAAAGCATACACGAAGAAACTGCTGTCGCTGCAACAGCTATGCCACGAACTGACCACATTTCCCCTTTCACACAACTTCGCCGACAATGCCGAAGCCACCCACGCTCTGGTCACACTGCTCACAAACAGCCTGAAAAGAATAATTCCCCAAATAGCATCAATAACCATCACCGGTTCCCGGCAACGGCAACCCAACTGCGACATGACATATCAGCTTGCATCAGAAGCCACACTCGGCATAACCGTCAGCAAGAAGATAAACCGTGAAGAAAAATCATTCATCGAAATCCCTCTCCCATACATAAGAACCGCCCTGCACGAAACAGAGAAACTGCTAAGAATGGGCGACGAGCGCCAAGACATAGAAGAACTTAACCGCTCATACACAATCAATCTCATCAGACACAAACGCGAGAACGCCATCAAGCGCACCTCGCTTGCCATAGCAGCAGGCATAAGACCCTACATAGACAGAATGTCGTCAGAACTCGAGAAATTAGACAAGAACAGAGCGACAGACGACAAACAGACACAAAAACGGCTCACATACATAGCGGAGCTTACCGAAATAATCAACGAGCACAATACCATACTCGAACGATGGATAAAGATGCGCCGTGGCGAGCAAGACCTGCACATAGAGAACTTCTCCCTCAAAGAGCTCTTCGACATAATGTCAAAAAGCACTCAGGAGTTCTCCATGAAAGGCATCACGCTTACAATAAACGAGAGCAATGCCGTTGTAAAAGCCGACAAGGCATTGACACTCTTCATGATAAACACCCTCACCGACAATGCAGGCAGGTTCACACGCAGCGGTGGCACAGTAGAACTGTCGGCTACCGAAGAGGAGCTGTACGTCGAAATATCCGTAACCGACACCGGCGCAGGACTCACACCCGAAGAGATACAAAAAATCCTGGGTGAAAAAGTCTACGACACAGCAACCATAGGAGCAGACGACCAACATGCTGCCAAAAACAAGAGAGGCGGATTCGGACTGATGAACTGCAAAGGCATCATCGAGAAATACAGGAAGACAGCCCCACTCTTCAACGTATGCAGCATGAACATAAAAAGCGAAAAGGGCAAAGGCAGCCGCTTCTCATTCCGTCTGCCCAAAGGCATACTCCGCATAATGCTCCCTCTGCTCATGCTGCTTCCTGCCGACTCGGCGACAGCGCAACCGGACTACATAACCTGCATCGCCGACTCAGTATACATGTGCAACGTAGCCGAAGAGTATGAAGCCACACTCGAATATGCCCAGAAGGCAATCGACGCGCTCAACAACTTCTATCTCAATACCGGCGGCGACAGCAGCGGACTCATGACACTCACCGGCAATGGCGAAACAGCCGAAACACGTTGGTGGAAAAACAGATTCGCCATCGACACACACCTCGAAGAGGTCTACTTCAACATACTCGACATAAGGAACGAAGCGGCAATAGCCATGCTGGCGCTGCAACGTTGGAATGACTACCACTACAACAACAATGCCTACACCTCGCTCTACCGTCTTGTACACGAAGACAAAGAACTAGAGAAGTACTACACCACCATGTACCATATATCCAACATACGCAGAGCCAGCATAATACTATGCCTCATACTGCTGACGGCACTTACCATAGGCGCACTTCTCTACTACTTCAAGAGCAACATCATCAACAGGATAAACATACACACAGCACTCGAAATAAACAACCGCCTGCTGAAAAGCATAAGCGGCAAGCGGCTCGATGCACAACAGTTGACCAGGCTGCTGGCAGACGAGCTCCACGACGCACTCAGCCAAACGCTGAAAATAAGCAACGTGAAAATAGCAATAATAGACATACAGAACAACAGGTTGCCAATATCATGCACCCCCGCAGAATCGGACGACGAATATGGACGCATCTATTTGGAAAAGGCATACCGGAAAGCAGAAAAAACGACAAGCGACGACGGAAAGACAATAACATACCCCCTGCTCGTCCCAACCATCGACGGCACTAAATGTATCGGAAGCATACTTTTCACTACCGAGACTACCCTCACGGTAAAGGAACTTACAATGTTAGAAATTGTCATAGGATACATAGCCTCAGTCAGCAGCCACACATCCATAAGCATGGAACAGGAATACAGCGACTTTGACGAACTCATCGAGGAGAGCAAGCGCATAAAGCACGAAGAAAACCTGCTGCACATACAGAACCAAGTCATAGACAATGCCCTGTCAATGATAAAGCACGAAACAATATACTACCCCCAGCGCATACACAAGCTCGCATCGCAGCTGACAAACGAAGAGACTGCCGCCGACACGCTAAGAACCACCACAACCACCATGCGCGAACTAATAGATTATTACCGTTCGATATACGAAATACTGAATGCCTGCGCACGAAGCCGGCTGAAAGACACCGTATTCACCCCCACCCGCACACCTTTCGACGAAATAGCAGCCGAAGCAATCACATTTGCCAAACGGCAAGCCCGGAAGAACAAGACAGACATAACCATAGAATACGAAAACTGCAGCCACACTTTCTTCGGCGACAAAGAGCTTGCAGTCTTCCTGCTCGAATCACTGCTGTCCGAAGAGCTGACGCTGAAAGAAGAAGGCAGACTGAGCCTCTCCGCCCGAAAAGCAAACAAACGGCTGACAGTCGAGCTTACCGACCACCGCAGACACTCCGACGAAGAAGAGATAAAGAACATATTCACCCCCACATCCTACAACATCAACGACGACAACGCAACGCTGTCAGGCTGCGGCTATCTGATAGCAAAAGAGATAGTACGCATGCACGAAGATTTTATAGGAAACTACGGAGGAAGAATGGAAGCCCTTAATACCCCGCAAGGCACAACAATCCGTTTCACCCTCCCCGCATAACCCATAAAAACAGAAAGGACATGGAAAAATTCAGTGTAATAATAGTAGAGGATGCCAAACTCGAACTTAAAGGAACAGAAGAGATATTCCGCAGCGAAATCCCCGAAGCCGAAATAATAGGCACAGCATCAAACGAAAACGAACTATGGCAAATAATCGACAGCGGCAACATCCCCGAACTTCTGCTGCTCGACTTGGGATTAGGCGGTTCTACAACCGTAGGAGTAGACATATGCTCTAAGATGAAGAAACAGCACAAAGATGTAAAAGTACTCATCTTCACAGGCGAGCTCCTCAACGAGAAGCTATGGGCAGACGTACTCGAAGCCGGAGCCGACGGCATAGTCCTGAAAACCGGCGAACTGCTTACAAAACACGAAATAGAAAGCATCATGTCGGGGAAACGCAACGTATTCAACCAGCCCATACTCGAAAGAATCGTAACACGCTTCAAGGAGAGCATAGAACGCGAATATGCATATCGCCGCGCAGTGATTGAATACGACATCGACCAATACGACGAATGTCTGCTCCGGCACCTCGCACTCGGATATACAAAGGAAATGATAGCCAACCTGAAAGATATGCCTTTCAGTGTAAAATCACTCGAAAAACGACAGACTGAACTTATATCCCGCCTTTTCACGCCCAGCGAACAGAAAGGCGTCAACGTAACCCGTCTCGTCGTACGCGCAATAGAACTGCACCTGATAGATGCAGAAAACCTTGAAGCCGATGAATAAGAAAAAGCTGCGATACCTGCCCATAATCATATACACGCTGTTGCCTGCCATCCTATGGATATATTCGGTAACAGCAAACATCATATCGCTGCTCGCAAGCGACAAAAGCACACAAACCGACGAGCCGTCCATAAGCATACGGTGGTTCCTTTCGTCATCGGCTGAAAGCATATCTTCGCTGCCGTGGGGAGGAATAATGCTTATACTGATGAGTGCAGGCATGCTGCAGACAAGCGGACTTATACAATCCACACTGCACGCATGCCGCAAGCAGGTACGTTCGAAGAGAACACGCAGCGCACTCATTTCGGCAGGCATAGCCTTTGCTTTGTCAATATCGCTGCTGCTGGTTGCCGCATTACAGCCATGGAGCCTGTTCAGCAGCATCACCGGCGGGTTCACCGACTCACCCCTGCAAGACGGATGGCTCCTGCTTCTATACCTGATGACAGCCGCAACAACCATAGTATTCGGCATAGTGGCAGGAACATACCGGAGTGTTGACGATATAATAAAAGGGGCATCACATCGCATTGCCTTGCACGCCCACTCGCTCATATCGCTCATACCAGCCGCACTGTTCATAAGCATGAGCAACAACCTGGAATACACGATTTTCTCCCACCCCATAGCAGAATACACATTCCTGCTGTTGCCATTCCTCTGCGACATATACACCGAAGAATAGAATATAACAGACCATAAAGAATCATGACAAGCATACTTAACAAACTCTTCTACGACACCACCGGACAAATACCCGAAGAGGCAATCAAGCTCACAGGCGACGGTTCAAACCGCCAATACTACCGCATGAAAAGCGGCGACACCACCCTGATAGGCACGACAGGGACATCTGTCGAGGAGAACCGCGCATTCTTCGCACTGTCTGCACATCTTGCCGTGCGTGGAATCAACGTACCCGTAGTGATGGCAATCTCCCCCGACGAACTGAGCTATCTGCAAAGCGACCTCGGCGACACCAATCTGTACGAACGGCTCGAACCCGCACGCAAAAACGGCGCGTTCGACACACAGCAATGTGCCGACTTGTGCAAGGTGATGGCACAACTGCCCGACATCCAATATCTCGGAGCAGAGGAATTTGACTTCAACATCTGCTATCCCGTACCATCTTTCGACCGCCGCTCCATCTTCTGGGACCTCAACTACTTCAAATACTCCTTTCTCAAAGCAATAGGAATAGAATTCAACGAATCGCCCTTGGAGGATGAATTCGAAAAGCTGTGCGGGAGACTGCTCGACGATGACGAGAACACCTTCATGTTCCGCGACTTTCAGTCGCGGAACATCATGTGGCACAACGACGCTCCCCACTACATCGACTTTCAGGGCGGACGCAGAGGCCCCATCTACTACGATGTAGCCTCATTCGTTTGGCAGGCACGCGCCCGATACACACCCGAAGCTGTCGGAAAGATGATAGATGCCTACCTCGAATCACTCAAACGATACCGCACCATTGACAAGGCTGAATTCATGCAACGCCTCCTGTACTTCCGTCTGTTCCGTCTTTTGCAGAATCTCGGCGCATACGGTTTCCGCGGACTTCTCGAACGCAAGAAAAGGTTTATAGAAAGCATTCCCCCTGCAATGCAACAGATAACAGAAGTAATGCAAGAACTTGGTGAAGAATTCCCCACACTCGCATCACTGCTTCAAAAAGCTTCGGAACAGCCTATGCTTGCACAGCAAGAGTACGGGGAACTGACAGTGGATGTCATGAGTTTTTCCTACAAGCGCGGTATCCCCGACGACTACTCAGGCAATGGAGGAGGATTCGTATTCGACTGTCGCGCGCTGCACAATCCCGGCCGTTACGAACCCTACAAAAAGCTGTGCGGATACGACGAACCTGTCATACGCTTCCTCGAAGAAAAGAGCCGCATAGGAGAATTTCTCGACAATGTCTATGCAATAACCGACATGATGGTCGCCAACTACAAAGAGCGCGGGTTCAGACACATACAGATATGCTTCGGCTGCACAGGCGGACAACACCGCTCTGTATACAGCGCCGAGCATACTGCCCGCCATATAGCCGAAAAGCACAATGTGAAAGTTGTTGTAACCCACATCATGCAAAACAAGAAGTACACAATAGAACCCCAGTGATTTTGAAGTTCATGTCGAACGGCTGTCAGGTATGAGTCAGAAAGAATGAACTATACTTAATCACAGAGAGAATAACAGAGATTCAGAAGAGTGATGCTTTCAAGGCGATGCAGATGTATGAGGCGTTCAGAAAGGCTTAAGAGAAAGCACGCAAGGCTGTCAAGGAGAATGACACGAAGGAGAACAGAAAGGCTGAAGCTATGCTTATGGAGCAGGTGAACATGACTATTGAGAAAGTTCTGGCGGAGTGATTGCAATAGAGCCTGCCCGTTACAAGGCAGGCTCTCTCAGTTTATTGAAGCAAACAGGATAAGATCATTCTATTGGCTTTACTATCTCTATGCGCATTCCGAGAGCTTCGATGATGCGGTAGAACATACTTACTCCTGGTTCTATTATGCCTTTTTCTATCTTAGATATATAAGACTTGTTGGTTCCCACCTTTCGGGCAAGTGCGTCTTGTGTGATGTTCTCCTGTTTTCTTGCATCGCGGATAATGCTACCTACGCAATAAGCATAGGCTTCTTTGCGAAACTCTTCGCGCTGAGGTGTACCGACTGCTCCATAAAGAGCGTCAAGCACATCGTCCATACTTTTTACATTAGGGTTTGCTTTCATAATATTCCTTTTTAAGTTTTAGAGCTATTTCTATTTCTTTGTTGGGGGTCTTTTGGGTCTTCTTCTGAAAGCCATTGAACAACATTACTATATTACCTTCGTCAAATATAAAAAATGCGCGGTATATATTTCCGTTGTGGCTTGCGCGAAGTTCAAATATCCCATCTCTTATAGACTTAACAAAATTCACACTCAATCGTTCTTGTGATTTTAACATATCGAGAACGTATGCTACTTTTCTTTGTGCTCCATCTTCCAACGATGTGAAAAAGTCTATAAAGTAATTTTTGTAATATAAAATTCTTCTCTCTTTCATATGGCAAAGGTAAGCAAAGTTGCAATATTTGACAACTTTATACCTAACAAATGTTTATTTATTTGTTTATTTATACTGTGTCTAAAGTGGGAGGGGAGCAGCCGAAGCTGCTCCCCTTCTCGATTGCCCGACGCGGGTGGGTCAAGGTTTGCTATTGTTATTGGCGTTCTTGTATGAGGTTTCTATGGTGTCGCGCAGCGCGGTTATTTCGCTTACCACTTGAAGGGCGCATTTGGCGAGGACGTAGAGGTCGTCTGTGGACTAAGGCGAAGCCTGAGGATGTGGCGGAGTATATTTCTTTGCTTGAAAGCGACCCTGCAAGACAGGCGGCTATGGCTGATCGTTATATCGCTGACATAAGGGCGCAGCAGGAGAAGCTGGACGCAATTGAAGCTTCGGAGCTGAACGAGGATGTTGAGTTCTGGGACAATGTCAAGGGGCTGCTTGGCGTGCAGGCTGAAACAGTTGCTCCCGTCAATAATGAGGTGAGCAAAAATACTGAGGAGGTTAAGCCAACTGAAAATGTTTCTCCTGTTGACGAGGTGCAGCCTGCGGAGGTATCTGTTCCCGAAATGGAGGATGGAAATGATGCAGGAACTGACAAGTTGATTATTACTGAAAATGATGCTGTTGCTTTAGTCGCTCAAATGAAATCCAGTGCCGAATACGCAAGAGAATTGGAATTGACTCCTGATGCTTGGGAGGATGAATTTGGCAAGGATGGTGTAATGGAAACTCCAGTAGGAGCGGTGAAGATGGGAGAAAATCAGTATCTGAAACTGCTTTTGGCAACAATGTACAAGGGCGAGAACCAAAGCATCATTCAAGGTACATTCAACAAACTCTATGACCTTATTCAAGGTACACAAGAACCCAACCTGTTTGAGCAGCCGGACAACACCCCTCGCACGCTTGCACAGGCTATTAAAGAAACATTAAACATTACCTATAATGGACAACAGAGAAGCAATGTATTGGTTGGCGATAGTTCAGCAAGCCAACGAGGGCAGCAAGGAAGCACAGGAGATGCTGCAACAGGAGAACGAGTTGAGGACGGAGAACGGACAGCCGACAGTGCAGGAAGAACTGACGGAGATAGTCGAGGAAGCCGAATTGAGGGAAAGAATAGAGGAAATCAAGGCGAGGAAACTGAAACACCGCAAGATGTAACCGTTCATCTTACTGCTGGTGAAGCACAAGATTTCATCGCAGATATGGAACTTTCCGCAGATGTAGCACCCGAAATAGACCTCACCATTGAGAATTGGGATGCATTGTTTGGGGAGAGCGGTACTGTAAACACTCCTATCGGCGAGGTCAAGATGGGCGAAAATCAATTTGCAAAACTTATGCGTCAAGGCAGAGAGGGCAAATTGGGAATGATTAAGCCTACTCTTGAAAATCCTCATGCCATAGTTGAAGAAGCAAGCGAAGCCAAAGAGGGAGATACGACCGAAAGAGCATCGTCATATATCTTTATCCGTTCATTCAAGAAAGCAGACGGTTCTCGTTTCTACTACTTTACCTCTATTACTGTCAGCAAAGACGGAAAAGAAGTTGTCGTTTCAAGTCAAGAAAAAAGCCGCAACAAGATATTGCGACTTTTGCAAGAAGGGAATGTCATTTGGCGTACTCCGAAAGATACGACTACCTCTTCGGCTGAAAGGCAAGGTTTGGACTATGAGCAGCCAAATAAAGCCGAGACTGCTGCAAAGGGCTCGGGAATAACTCCTCAAAGCACTCCTTCCGACAGCAAAGATACAACAAATCCGCCAACTACCAACGAATTGAGCAAGGAAAATGCCGAAGCACCTGTAAAGGCAGAGACTCCGACTATATCACAGGAGAGTGAGCAAGTCAGCGACCAAGTTAGCGATGCTCCTTACACCATTGCTCCGGCACAGTACACCACCAAGAAAGGCAAGGTGCTTGATATGCTCCTTGTGAAGTTTGCAGGCACTCTGACAAAGGAACAGCAGAGAGCAGCCAAAGAACTTGCGAAAGCCGATAAGGGTTGGTATGACCGTGAGCAGGGCGGCTTTATGATGCGTAGCGAGGAAAGTGCCAAGCAGTTGGCAGAAACCATCATCAGCGATGAGGAAGCCGTAAGCGATGCACAACCTGTATCTATGACCGACATTCAAGCGTTGAACAATGGCGATGTGCTGTTTACCGAGCCTCAACAGGTAGAGCAGACAGACAGCGAGGAGAAATCCCCTGTATGGCAGTATTCTATCCACGTTGATAAGGAAACAGGATACACCACATTGAAACGTGATGATATAAGCGGTATTTATCCTATTGGCGATGCTCGTTGGACTTATACTGCCGAAAGCCCCGAGGAAATGTTAGATATTCTTCGCAACCCACTCAACGGTATGCAGGAGATATTGGAGGCAGTGGGTGTTACTCTTGAAAACAAGATTAAGACACGTGAACTTGACCGCAAAAGCAAGGAGCAAGCACCGACCGCCGAGAACAACCCAAGCGGCAACCGCCTTGTTACTGATGAGCGTTATGCAGAACTCCGTGAGCGTATGCGTAAGAAGTTGGGCGGACAGATGAACATCGGCATTGACCCCGAAATCCTTGCCATCGGTACGGAAATGGCTGTCTATCATTTGGAGAAAGGCGCACGCAAATTTGCCGAGTATGCAACCGCTATGATTGCAGACTTGGGCGATGCTATACGTCCATACCTCAAAGCGTTCTACAATGGCGCAAGAAACTTGCCCGAGGTGGAGAGCAGCGAGATTGCAACAGATATGACTTCCTATGATGAGGTGCAGACCTTTGATATTGCCAACTTTGATAAGCCCGGCATTGATGCACTTGCTACTGCTGAAACCGTAACAAGAGAGGTTGAGGTAGCACAGGAGGTTGAGGTAGCACAGGAACGTATCAAGAAAACACGCTCTACACGCAAGAAGAGTGAGAAAAAAGCAGTAAATTTGCAGCAGTCAAACGAATTAGGTTTGTTTGATAGTCTGTTTAATAACGAAACAAATAACGAAGATGGATTACAGAGAACTGATGCAGAACGCTCCGAAGGAGTGTCAGCCAACGGTAATCGACACGAGCAAGGATTATCAAGAGGCACTGAAACAAGTAGCGAAAGCGAACAACAAGACAGTCGAGGAACTGACAACGGAGGAGAAAGAACAGGCGATGCAGTCGATAGGACTGTGCGACCTCGACTTTCTGATACCGTAAACGAACAGAGTATTGAGGGCAAGCGCAAGAAAGAGGTTGAACGTAACCGTAAACTTGCCAATGAACTCAAAGGTGTTACATTGCACCTGTTTGACAAACTCGGAGGCGAGCGAGAGATTTCCGGGATTGTCTATTATGAACTTGCCAATGTATTCCATTGCAACGACAATGTTGGTGGTCCATTCCAGGCAACACGCAAGGAACTTGATGCCATTCTCAAAGTTGCACGAAAGAGCGATGGTAAGGAAACATTCAAGCCAAAGAACACCCGCAACAATCATTCGGAGCGAGGCAAAGACCACGCCCCTACTTCGGTAGATACACGTATAGAAGCCAACATCAAGGCTATTGAGTTGGCAAAGCAGTTGCTTGAGAGTGGCGAACAGGCTACCGAAAAGCAGATGCAAACACTCCGTAAGTTCAGCGGTTGGGGCGGACTCGGAAAGGCTTTCAGCGAGGGAACATATTACGCTCCCAACCTTATTGCCAAGCGACTTCGTGAGTTGCTTGGCGAAGCTGCATACCAAGAGGCGGTGATGAGTGCCAACAGTGCTTATTACACCCCTGCATACGTTGTTGATACCCTTTGGGACATTGCAGAACAAATGGGTTTCAAGGGCGGCAACATTCTTGAAGGTTCGGCAGGTATCGGTAACATCTTGGGACAGATGCCTACCCATATCAGCGAGCAAAGCGATATTCACGCCATAGAGATTGACGGCACATCGGGCGGCATTCTCTCTCTCTTATATCCCGATGCAAAGGTGGAGATACAGGGCTTTGAGCAGACACGCATTGCCAATGGTAGTGTGGACTTGGCTATTACCAATGTTCCGTTTGTTACCGGGTTGCGTGTGAACGATACCACAGGCGACAAAGACCTATCAAAGAAATTCCACAACATACATGACTTCTGCATAGCAAAGAATGTACGCAAACTGCGTGAGGGCGGTTTGGGCATCTTCATCACGTCCAATGGTACGCTTGACAGTAGCAAGAAACTACGTGATTGGATTGTGAATGAGGGTGGCGCAGACTTCGTTGGTGCGTTCCGTATGCACAACAAGACTTTCGGCGGAACAGGCGTAACCTCTGACATCATTGTTATCCGCAAGCGTGTGAATGGCAAGAAGTCAGCCAATGCCATTGACGTAAGCACCGTTACAGGCGAGCGTATGGCAGAGTACGATACAGGCGAAACACGCAAGGTAAAGGGACAGATTGTTCCTGTTGTGAAGCAGCTTTCAATGGACTACAATCAGTATTTCGTTGAGCACCCCGAGAATATGGCTGGTGAAATGCACTTTGCCTTTGAGAAAGGCGACACGTTCCGTCCGACAAGTAAAGGCTTGTATCCTAAACAGGATAAGAATCAGGAACAGATGTTGGCAGAGTTTGTGCAGTCGTTCACTGCCGAGGAGTTTGGCGAAAAGGCTGCTGATGAGATTGAAGTTATTGATGCAATGCCCGGCAAGAAGATTGGCGAGGTGTTTGTCAAGGACGGAAAGTTGTACATCAATGCCATCGGTGCTGCTCAACCTCTTGAAGTCAATGCCAACAAGGTAAAGGGACACACAAAGGTTGAGTGCTTTGAGGCGTACAGCGCAATCAAGGAAGCCCTTGCTGCCGTACTTGAATACCAAATCAACCACGAGGACGACAAGGGGTTGAAGCCTCTGCTTGCTAAACTCAACAAGGCTTACGATGACTTTGTAGCGACTTACGGACATTTCAACAAGAATACTGCTATTGCGTTCCTCCGCAACGATGTGGACTATGCAAATGTGTTCGCTCTTGAAAAGTTTGAAGAAACAGCCGATGCAAAGGGCAACAAGGTACAGAAGT
>CAYWIE010000041.1:0-23883 GCA_964458275.1 uncultured Bacteroidaceae bacterium | reverse complement strand
TCGCAAAAATAATATACTCATATTAAAGAAAAAAGGGGAAATTCCCTATTTCTTGCTTATAGAAACTGTTTAAGAAGCCGGAAGAGAACCACGAAGGTAGAAGACTTTTCAATAAAATTCAAGAAGCTTCTAAACAGCTTCTAAATAAACCACAAATATTCTGGAGTGTAAGCCAATCAACCTTTTTCTTGGCATCAAAGGGGATAACTTCTTGTGTAGGGAGAATTTGCCTGCTGCACCATCGCTATACGCATTTTTTTGCAAAATACTATAATTTTATTGGAATTTTATCTATATTCGCACTATATTATGGTTACAAGTGCCATCAACCAAAATAGACGTAAGAACCTAAAGCCCAAATAACATGAAAAGAAGATTACTATTGGCATTATGCCTTGTGTCTGCACTCTTTGCAACGGCACAAATCGAAGACTACACCCTGCCCGACGGGAAAGTAATCAAGGTAGACCGCAGCGTCTTCCCCGATTTTCAGTACAATGCAGTCAGCAAGCCCCAACCGGCAGAATACACAGCACGCCGCAAGGCACGCGCCAAACAAGGCAAAGTAAAATTGCCCGCATATGTATACAACGGAGAGAGCAAGTACTTCCCTCCCATCTTCAACCAGGATGGCGGCTCTTGCGGCTCGGCACAGAGCATCGGCTACATGTTCACCCACGAAATGTGCTGTTACCGCGATCTTGACGCCTCGCTGCCCGAAAACCAGTATCCCTCCCACTTCACATGGCTGCTCGCCTATCAGAACAGCGACACAGAAGGAATGGCACGCGCAATAGGTATTCCCAACGTCCCCACATACGGCGGACGTACCTACAGCCGGCTCTTCGGCGCACAGACCCACGACGACCCCGACTACGGATGGATGCAAGGCTACGACAAATGGTACAGCGCCATGTGGAACAGATTGTCCCACAGCATCACTTTCGCCCCCACCAATACCCCAGAAGGCCGTCAGGAACTTAAGGAGTGGCTCTACAATCACAGCGGAGACGAGACCGTGCATGGTGGCGGTCTGGCTGGTATCGGAGTTGCTGCCTACGGAACATGGGAAACCATCCCCAACACAGGCGCCAACGTTAAGGCAGGCGTCTCAGGCATGAAATACGTCAAGTCATGGGGCGATGTCTTCAACCATGCAGTAACCATTTGCGGATACGACGACCGCATAGAATTTGACCTCGACGGCGACGGCAAGACCGGCGAAACAGAAGAAGACGAGGTAGGAGCATGGATCATCGCCAACTCATGGGGCGACGGCTGGGAGAACAAAGGCTTCATATATTGTCCCTACAAATACAGCTATGCCATTGGCACAGAGACATTGTCATGGACTCCCGGAGCTCATGTCATACGTCAGGACTATCGTCCACTGCGCACCATCAAGCTGCTTATGGACTACACCCACCGCAGCGAATTGTACCTCTGCGCCGGCATATCCGAAGACCTCAATGCCACAAAACCCGACGTAACCATAGCCTTCGAGCACTTCCGCAATGCAGGCAACACATTGGGTGCCAGCCCTGCACCCGAAGTGCCTATGCTTGGACGCTGGGCAGACGGCATGCACCACGAACCGATGGAATTCGGCTATGACCTTACCGACCTTACAGCAACCGTAGACCGCACCAAGCCCCTCAAATATTTCTTCGTAGTCAAGACAAATGAGGGTTCCATAGGTAGCGGACACATCTACAAAGCCTCTATCATCAACTACGAAATAGAAGACGAAGGAGTAGAGATTCCCTTCACAGACACAAATGTAGAGATTGTCAGCAGCGAACGCGAAACAATCATCAGCGTCATTGTACCCGGAGAACAGCTCTATCCCGCATCCAACCTCAACCTGCAGGACGGAGTGCTGACATGGGCGGCACCTCAGGCATCGAGCCTCACCCTTGCAGGATACCACGTATATGAGAGCGAGAACCTCATAGCACAACTGGGTGCCGACCAGACCAGCTACACTCCTGCCGACGGAGCCGAAGGTCCATTCACTGTAAAAGCAATATATCAGGCAGGAGAATACAAGCTGGAATCCAATCCCACCAACAAGGCGACACTCCTGACACCTCAGCACAGCGCAAACAATCTTATAATGTTCGATAAAGGAGGCATCAACATCCCCAATGCCCTCTCCAAACCCCACAATGAGGTTACCATTGAGTTCTGCATACGCAGCACCAACAATGTAAGCTACAGCCATCAGGTAGGTCCGGGATGGGGCAAATTCCTTCTGCACAACAATTCCAACGGAACACTATCAGTAGGATGGAACAACAGCGCGAACAACCGACTGGACATAAGCAACGTATTCAACAACACCACCGGCTGGTACCACATAGCAATCGTTATTGACGGCAACACACTTGTCGCCTACGTCAATGGCATCAAGAGAGGACAGATAACATCACCCACATATTCGGGTCTGCCCGGCTTTGGAAATCTTGAGTTCGGACACACAAGCACCAACCAATGGTGGTTAGGAGGACTCGACGAGATACGCGTATGGAGCCGAGCACTCACAAGAGAGGAGATACGCCAGAATATGCGTATTCCCGTTTCAAAGCCCGCACTCCAGCCCGACCTCCTTGTCTACATACCTATGGACACCATGCAGGTCAATGGCAAGACCGTACTTCGTGACTGGGCAGGAGGAAAACACGCCACCATACATTCTACCGGCAGCTGGGAGCTCAAAGAAGAACGCGGTTTCATCACCGGCCGACTACAGAATCCCACTCTCGACATTCTGTCGGAAGACACCATCTACCGGGCAAATACACCCTTCAGCCTGACAGCGCACTCTCCTCTCAACGCAACCGACTGGATATGGGCGGTAGAAAATACAGACCTTGCGAAGCTGCACGGAACACAGCCCACATTCAACATTCCGCAAACAGGAACATATACGATTTCATGTACCGCCCTCCTTGCATCGGGTGACACGCTGACAGCAACCAAAGAACTGACAGTAACCGAAGGCAAAGCCCCGATAGCAGCCTTTGAAATTCTCGACGATACACTGCCTGCCGGCGACCGTTTCAGCTTCATCAACCGCAGCGAAGGAGAGGGATGCACCTACATATGGAGCATGCCCGGCGCCGAAGTGGAAGAAATAAAAGGTACCAATGCAACTGCTCTTTACCCGACAGTCGGCACCTTCTCCGTTACACTCACCGCAAGCAATGC
The DNA here is from genome assembly GCA_964458275.1 of uncultured Bacteroidaceae bacterium. Classification (GTDB taxonomy): domain Bacteria; phylum Bacteroidota; class Bacteroidia; order Bacteroidales; family Bacteroidaceae; genus HGM04593. The sequence continues at coordinate 20,673 of CAYWIE010000041.1, read as the reverse complement.
TTTCGGCACAAGCAGCGTAACCCGCAAAGTAACCATAGAAGAGTCTGCTCCCGAAGCACGCTTCGACATTTCCCATACCGCCATCATGCTGGGCGACACGATACAGCTTATCGACAACAGCCGCTACAGCCCCACCTCATGGCAATGGGAGCTCAACAATGGCAGCCGCGCTCTGCTTATCGAAGAGCAATCACCCTTCATTGAACCCACAGCTCCCGGCATCTACAACATCACCCTCAAGGTTGACAATGAGCTTGGCAGCAACACTCTTGTACGCAACCGCTATCTTGTGGTAAGCAACGACGATCCCGGAACCTGCCTCAACTTCACCGGAACAGAGCGCCTGCGGTTCTCTTGCCCCTTCACAGAAGAACAGAGCGCACTCACACTCGACTGGTGGATGCGCCCGCAGGAATATCAGGGCAGTGTATCACTCTCTTCGGCTCAGGGCGGATTCTCTACCTCTGTCGACAATCAAGGAGCACTTACCGTCAGCTTAGGTACCAAGAAGGCTACATCCGATGAGAATTACATCATCCGCAACGAGTGGCACCACTATGCAGTAGTATACAGCGAAGGAAGCATAAAGTTCTACCGCGACGCTATACTCTTCTGTGCACCTTCTTCAAAACTGGCAACAACCGTTCCCGCACTGGAGACTATCACAATGGGCTCAGCATCTAACGGCTTCAAAGGTCAGATTGACGAAGTACGCCTTTGGGGTTCGGCTCTCAGCGAGGAAAAGATTTCGGCATACAGCAATCAGGACATCAGCGATGTGCAGGCAGCACAGACCGACGACCTGCTGTTGCTCTACTACGACTTCAACCAGAATGGCGGCGACGTTATCGACCGCACCGGCTCAGGCTGTCATGCACAGCGCATAGGCTTCGGTCCAGACGGCGACGCATGGAACTCGGCTTTGGGAGTATTTACACTCGATACTCAGGCGCTTATGCACGGCGACATTTCGGCAAGCTACCTCACCAACTACAAGAATCCCTTCATTACAGGTTCAGGTACTGTCAACCCCAACAATACCACCCGTTTCCGCCGATTGGCAATGCGCACATCACGCTCAACATGGCAAGATGCAAACGCCATCGTCTCAGGCAACATCACCACCGGAGCCCACATTGACAATACACATAACGGCGACATAACCTTCGAGACAAAATGGAGCGGCTTTGCAACTCCCCTTCTCGATTACAGATTGTGGCAACCCGTTACACTTCCTGCCGGAAAGTACACATTCAGTGTCAAGTTCGGCAACGGAAACGACACACAGGATAGCCGTCTTGTAGTAAGCAAAGGCAAGAACCTGATAAGCGACAAGAACTGCGAAGCGAGTGCAATTGCATGGTGCAAGCTCATAAATGGGACTCTCGATTTTACACTCGACGAAGAGACAGAGGTTTCATTGGGCATCATCGTCAACCTTACAGGTCAGGCAAGCTTCAACATCAACGAATTCAAGCTCGAAGGTGTTACATTCGAAAGACTCACACCCGTTCCCGCTCCCACAGGCATCGGCAATGTGCTTCAGGATGCACCCGCTTTCCGCGGCATCTACGACCTCAACGGCAGACTTCTGCCTGAGCTGCGTAAAGGCATCAACATCATCAACGGAAAGAAAGTGCTGAAGAAGTAACTTCAGACATTACCCAAGAAATAACGGGCTGACTTCGAAGTCAGCCCGTTATTTCTTACATATTTCAGAATCGCTTTTTGTGGCGATAAGCGCGTCTTATTTCTTGGGATTGTTTATAAGGAACTCTGCAATCTGCACAGCGTTGAGAGCTGCGCCTTTCTTTATCTGGTCGCCTACAATCCACATTGTTATTCCATTGGGATTTGTAAGGTCCTTACGGATACGTCCTGCGTATACAGGATCTGAGCCTGCAAGGAAGAGAGGCATGGGATATTCCTTCTTTTCGGGATTGTCCATAAGCACAAGACCCTCGCCGTTTGCAACAGCCTCGCGCACCTGCTCTACTGTGAGAGGCTCCTCTGTCTCAATCCAGAGTGACTGTGAGTGTGAACGGAGAGCGGGAACACGCACGCAGGTAGCACTTACCTCAATGTCGCTGTGCATTATCTTGCGTGTCTCATTATACATCTTCATCTCCTCTTTTGTGTATCCGTTGTCGGTGAAGACATCAATCTGGGGAATGAGGTTGAATGCCAACTGATAGGCAAACTTCTCGACAGTAGGCTCCTCACCGGCAAGCACCTGACGGTACTGCTCCTCAAGTTCGGCCATAGCAGATGCTCCTGCACCGCTGGCAGCCTGATAGGTAGATGCATGTACACGCTTGATGTGTGAAAGGTTTTCTATTGCTTTGAGCGCTACCACCATCTGTATGGTTGTACAGTTGGGGTTGGCAATGATGCCGCGCGGTGTGTCGTAAGCATCTGTGGGGTTAACCTCAGGCACAACAAGGGGCACATCGCTATCCATGCGGAACGCGCTTGAATTGTCTATCATTATTGTGCCATGCTTTGTGATGGTCTCTGCAAATTCTTTTGAGGTGGAACCGCCTGCCGACACAAAGGCATAGTCGATACCTTTAAAGTCGTCGTTGTGCTTCAATTCCTTTACTGTATATTCTACACCGCGGAATGTGTATTTTGTTCCTGCACTGCGAGACGAACCAAAGAGTACAAGTTCGTCAAAAGGGAAATTTCTCTCGTCGAGCACACGAAGGAACTCCTGTCCCACTGCGCCACTGACGCCAACGATTGCTATTTTCATTCTTTATTTAAGTATTTGTGTTTATTCCATGTTTGTTAAGCGGTTGCAAAAGTACAAGAAAATTCGCAGATTGCAGGTCTTGATTGATACTTTTTTCGCACAACAAAGCGACAGGATACGTAAATTACTTAATAAACATGTTCTATACTGAATGTATCCTTGCAATCGGAAACTGTTTACGATATAAACTACATGCCTGTATTGCGACGCAACTGCTCAATTTCAGAATCCCAAAGACTCTTGACATCGTCAATCTCGTCAGGGTCGGCAAAATCGGTAATTTCAAGTGCATGCTGCAACACCATCTCGTTGTACGTGATGCGCATCTCGAAGTAACAATGCTGGTCCTCATCCTCCCATTTGAATCTGACATAAACGCCATTGCGTTGCGACGCAAGAACAGCTCTGCGTTCTTCGTTCTTTCCCCAACGGAAAACATATGTCTTGCCGTTGACCTCCACATCATCAGCAAACCATGTAGACAACCCCTGAGGTGTGCCAATCGCACGCCATATCATGTTCGAACTGCCCTTCATCGGGTATTCGATGTGAATTTTCTCTTTATTCATACTCTTCGGAATTTGTGTGTTTGCCCATTTTTCAGAAACTATTTAAATTCAAACACCGATAAAATCTAAGAAACCGGAACATGATCCGGGACATAGAAACATCTGCAATAAATCCCAAACAGCTTCTAAAACAGTATCTTAATTGTCGCAAGTTAATGAATTATATTTAATTATGCAATAATAAACACAAAAAACAACCTTTTTGTTCTCCAAAAGCCCTCATTGCAAACTACAGATATCTGATTCAGGTTTCCTATTAACGGCATATGTGCTTTTGTAAGTTCCAAAATATTTGTTTACTTTTGCTCTACGATACAAAAACGTAATTCATACCACAAACATACATAAAAGATGGCGGAAAAGGACATTGCACTGACGCCTATGATGAAGCAGTTTGCGGAGTTTAAGGCGAAACATCCCGACGCCATTCTGCTTTTTCGTTGCGGCGACTTTTACGAAACCTACTCGACAGATGCAGTCATAGCATCGGAGATTTTAGGAATCACACTCACCAAGCGTTCCAACGGCAAGGGTGCTGTTGCCTCGTTAGAAATGGCAGGATTCCCGTTTCATGCACTCGACACCTATCTGCCAAAACTCATACGCGCCGGCCGTCGTGTGGCGATATGCGACCAGCTCGAAGACCCCAAACTGACAAAAAAGCTTGTAAAGCGTGGAATCACAGAGCTTGTAACCCCCGGTGTATCCATCAACGACAATGTACTGAACTACAAAGAGAACAATTTCCTTGCAGCAGTACACTTCGGCAAGGGATTGTGCGGAGTAGCATTCCTGGACATCTCCACAGGCGAGTTCCTCACAGCTGAAGGTTCATTGGACTACGTCGACAAGCTGCTTATTAATTTCCGTCCGAAAGAGGTGCTTTTCGAGAGAGGCATGAAGCGGCGGTTCGAAGAGAGCTTCGGTTCGAAACATCTCGTTTATGAGCTCGACGATTGGGTATTCACCGAGGAATTTGCAATGGAACGTCTCACCAGACATTTTGAGACCAAAAGCCTGAAAGGGTTCGGCATCTCGCATCTGAAGAACGGCATTGTCGCATCGGGAGCGGTGCTTCACTATCTGGCTGTTACGCTGCACACACAGATTTCGCACATCCGCACCCTCTCGCGCATCGAAGAAGAGCGTTACGTGCGCCTCGACAAGTTCACCATACGCAGCCTTGAGCTGCTCGACAGCATGCACGAAGGCGGAACGCCGCTGCTCTCCGTCATCGACCGCACAAAGACAGCGATGGGCGCCCGTCTGCTGAAACGCTGGATGGTCTTTCCGCTGAAAGACAAAAAGCCCATAGAAGAGCGGCTCGACGTTGTGGAGTACTATTTCCGCGAACCCGAATTCCGCGACACTGTCGAAGAGCAGCTGCACCGCATTGGCGACCTCGAACGTATAATATCAAAAGTTGCAGCCGGCAGGGTGTCTCCGCGCGAAATAGTGCAGTTGAAGGTCGCACTCATGGCTGTCGAACCTATAAAGAAAGCCTGCGAAGGGGCTTCAAATGCAGTTTTGCGCGACATAGGCGCACGACTCGACTGCTGCGCCGAGATACGCGACCGCATTGCCCGCGAAATTGTCCCCGAACCACCGTTGCTGCTCAACAAGGGAGGCGTAGTCGCCGATGGAGTAAACGATTCCCTCGACGAGCTTCGTGCAATATCATACAACGGCAAGGACTACCTTTTGCAGATACAGCAGCGCGAGAGCGAACGCACTGCAATCCCCAGCCTGAAGATAGCTTTCAACAATGTATTCGGATATTACATCGAAGTGCGCAACACATACAAAGACAATGTTCCCGCCGAGTGGATACGCAAACAGACGCTTGTGAACGCAGAGCGATACATCACACAGGAGCTGAAGGAGTATGAAGAGAAAATCCTCGGCGCCGAAGAGAAGATAATGTCGCTCGAAACAGAGATATTCAACAACCTCGTATGCGACCTTGCCGCATACATTCCCGCCATACAGGCAGATGCGATGCAATTAGCACGGCTCGACGTCCTCTTGTCGTTTGCAGAGGTATCGAAAGCATACAAATACATACGCCCGGCAATATCCGAAGAGAACACACTCGACATAAAGCGCGGGCGCCATCCAGTCATCGAACGTCAGCTGCCCGTAGGCGAGGAGTATATCCCCAACGACCTTTACCTCGACACCGAAAAGCAACAGATAATAATAGTAACCGGTCCCAATATGGCGGGTAAGTCGGCGCTGTTGCGACAGACGGCGCTCATCACCCTGCTTGCCCAGATAGGTTGCTTTGTTCCCGCCGAAAGCGCCCACATAGGAATGGTCGACAAGATATTCACACGCGTGGGGGCAAGCGACAACATATCGGCAGGAGAATCAACTTTCATGGTGGAGATGACCGAAGCGGCAAACATCCTCAACAACCTCTCAGGACGCAGCCTTGTGCTCTTCGACGAGCTTGGACGAGGAACATCCACATACGACGGAATGTCGATTGCGTGGGCTATCGTGGAGTACATACACGAATACTCACGCGGAAGGGCACGCACCCTCTTTGCTACCCACTATCACGAACTGAACGAGATGGAAAAGAGTTTCCCTCGCATAAAGAACTTCAACGTCTCGGTCCACGAAAAAGACGGCAAGGTGATATTCCTCAGAAAACTGATGCCGGGCGGCAGTGAGCACTCATTCGGTATTCACGTGGCAAAGCTCGCAGGAATGCCCAAGAGCATCGTAAAGCGCTCCGAGCAGATACTCTCCCAGCTCGAATCATCAAACAGCAAAGGCGAAATAAAAGGAGCTGCAACAGAGATTGCCGACACACGCGAGGGCATGCAGTTGAATTTCTTCCAGCTCGACGACCCCATACTTTCACAGATACGCGACGAGATACTGAATATTGATGTCAACAACCTCACTCCCCTTGAAGCACTCAACAAGTTGAATGAGATTAAGAAAATCCTGAAAGGCAAATGATATATTTCAACAAATATTCATCACTCAGCATCAACGCACAGATTGCTCTATGCATGATGGCATACATGTATAGCAACGACAACATTTACGGTACAACAGGCCGGACGGAAGCGGAACTGAAAAAACTTTTATCCCGACTCGGAATAGACATAAATGCGGTTACAGGCGAACTTGTCAACGCCGGGCTTGTAATAAAAACAGCAAACGCCTGGAGCTCCGGAATCGTCCGTTACGAAATAAATACCGACGAAGTGTTAGGCGTACTGCTTTTCCTCTACCGCGAACGCAAGTTATGGATAAAAAACCTTTCAAAGCTCAATAAAAGAAGCAGCGATTTCGACAACTTGCACGATATAATCCGTCGGCATGCCGAGGGGTTGCCCGTCAACAGAATAAACTTCTTCTGGAGAATGCAAAGCTATGCATGCATATTCACGCCCTACATAACGGACACCTCTCTGTCTCCGATTTTCAACGCACTGTACGACTCCATGTTCAAAGCCATAGTATATATGGCTGTAGACACAAGCCTTTCAACAGACAGCAGCATGGATTACGACGGACTGACATCCGTAGTTGAAAACTTCCCATTCGACAACAATGATATACGGACAGACGTGTTGGCCACCGTAGGCATGCACAGATTCTTCTACGATGGTACCTGCAACGGACAATACTTTTCTCCTGCCACCTATCAATTATGCATTGTCAACGCAATACGCTGTATGAACAGTTGCGATTACAGCAATGCATTGAACCTCTTCGCCGAAGCGCTTAAAAGATACAACAGATTTGCTCAAGAGAGGAACATATTCCCCAACTCGATAGCCAACTACTATCTGCTGATGGCATACCATCTTGACAATTCACCCCAGTCAAAGACAAAGCTAATGCATTTCTGCAAAAAAGAAGAATTTTTGAATGGGGTTCATATGGAATCGGTACCATGTCTGGCAGATGCACTATTAAGCAATTTGAAGGAGAAGGACTTCAGCCGGCGCCGGAATCTAAACAGGCTGCTCAATATCGAACAACATTTTTTGTACCTGTTTGCAAGCTATTGGGAAGACAATGCCTACCTGAAGGAGACTGCCTCTCCTCATCCGGTGCCACTCTACAAGATAATGCGCCATGAACTTTCGGAATATCTGAGCCTCAGCGAAAAGGAGAAAAAAGAGCTGCAATCACTCTATGGCAACACACCCGTTCTTTCGTCAATCTATCGGAAAAAAGCATGGGAGATTGTATTCGACAATCTTGACTTTGGCATAAACGAATCAGGAGCTGTAACAGCGAAAGAGGAGGCAGGTATCCGCCTTGCATATATACTTCACCACGACAACGTAGAGGTACGCGAACAGCAAAGGCTGAAAAACGGAAAGTGGGGAGCAGGAAAAAAGATGGCAGGTTCCACATATGACAGCGGCAATCTGCCGTACATGGACAAGACCGACCGTAAAATATGGAACCACTATAACCGTTCAGGCGGCTTTATCCTTAAACCCGAATCCGTAATACCGTTTATGGCGGGAGTCCCACGCCTCTTCTACGGAACTCATGCACCTTTCGAGCCTGTTGAAGTCTCCTCGGAGCACCTCTATTTTGAGATTAAAAAAGGAAAGAAATCATTCACTATCCTATCCAACGTATCGCAGAAAGATATAGACAACGCCACCGACGAAACCATTATAAAGAAGATAAGCGATACAGAATATTGCGTTATAAACATCAGGAACGAATACATGCCGTTCTACAAACAGATTCTTAAACTGAAATCCATTCCGCTTGAAGCAGAAGAGAGAATGGCTGGTTTTCTCAAAAGACTCAGCAGCATAGCAGAGGTTCACTCCGAAATGCTCGACGGCGGTTCCTCTCTTGAATGTGTTGCCGGCTCGCCCATAATATCTGTCCAGATAGGCGCAACAGCCACTGACGTTTACAGAATAGCATTAAAGGTGCGCCCTCTGCCCGGAGGTGCAAGGCTTTTCAGACCGGGAGATGAACAGACGATGATTTCCGACGAGGCGGACGGTGTGCGCTATCGTGTAAGGCGCAACACCAATGAGGAGAAGATGAACCATAAGACTGTTTCCGAGTTTATAGAAAGCAATGTGGATATTTTGTACGGGGACTCATTATCGGATTTCGAGACGACCACCATAGGGCTTCTCACTATAATGGACTTTGTACACAAGAATCCCGAAATCTGTATACTCGAATGGGATTCGAAGAAAAAGCTGAAACTAAAAAGAGCCGTAGAACCATCAAACTGGAATATAAGCATCAAGTCAAACAACTCATGGTTCGAAGTCGAGGGCGAGATTAACCTCGACGACAACACCCTGCTCTCCATTGCACAGATTCTACAGTTGCTGGGCAGTCCGAAAAACCGCTTCGTAAAGCTCAACGAGGAAGAGTACATCATACTTAGCGATTCTCTGAAGAGACAACTTTCGCGCCTCGAAGCCGCAAGCACTATGGAGCGCGGCAACAAGATACACATATCACCTTTGGGAGCTGCCACATTGGGCGAAGATGCGTTCAAAGGAGAATTTACAGTCGTGGGCGACACCAAGCTCAAGAAATTGCGGAAGGCCATCAAGGAGAGTACAAAGATGGAGTTTCCGGTTCCAAAATCACTGCAAGCGACATTGCGCGATTATCAGCTCGACGGATTCCGATGGATGGCAAGAATGGACAGCTGGGGCGCAGGTGTATGCCTCGCCGACGACATGGGACTTGGAAAGACCATACAGACCATAACATTCCTTCTTCATAAAGTCAGCCAGGGGGCATCGTTGGTTGTAGCACCGGTGTCGGTTGTCCCCAACTGGAAAAGAGAATTGGAACGTTTTGCCCCCTCACTCAACATTGTAGTAGTCAACAATGCCGAAGACCGGGAAAAGGCAATCGACGAGGCAGAGACCGGCACTGTGGTACTCTCTTCATACGGAATGCTTCTCTCGAACAGCGAAGCCTGCACCCGAAAGGAGTGGAATGTCGTGGTGCTCGACGAGGCACATGCCATAAAAAACCGCGACACGAAGACTTCGGCTGTCATAATGAAACTCTCCGGCAAGAGCCGCCTGATTCTCACCGGTACCCCGATACAGAACAATTTGGGCGAGCTATGGAATCTTTTCCAATTCATCAATCCCGGACTGCTCGGCAGATGGGAGGTGTTCAAGTACAAATTCATGATGCCGATAGAAGAGGACAAGGACAAAGAACGGCAGAAACAGCTGAAGCGGCTGATTCAGCCCTTTATGCTCCGCCGCACAAAAAACGAAGTCCTCGACGACCTTCCCGAAAAGAACGAAATTATAATGCCTGTGGAGCTGTCCGAAGAGGAGCTGTCGGTATACGAACTCATACGCCGCAGGGCAGAGAACATGCTCATGGAGGGCGGGAACAGGATTGAGGTCCAGACTCTGGCTGAAATCACCCGTTTGCGCCAGGCTGCATGCTGTGCATCGCTGATAGAGAAAGAGTGGAAAGGCAATTGCGCCAAAATAGAACTGCTGATGAATACGCTTGAGAATATCACTACAGGCGGCAACCGCACACTGCTCTTCAGCCAGTTTACAAGTTTCCTTGAGATTGTGAGGGCGAGGCTCGACGAAGCAGGCGTGGAGTATCTCTATCTCGACGGAAGCACCACCATAAAGCAACGCGAAAAACTGGTGCAGAGATTCCAGCAGGGCGAGACTTCTCTTTTCATCATCAGCCTTAAGGCTGGCGGTCTGGGGCTGAACCTTACCGGAGCGAACTATGTTGTACACCTCGACCCGTGGTGGAATCCTGCCATCGAACAGCAGGCTACCGACCGTGCCCACCGCATAGGACAGCAGCAAAAGGTTACGGTCTACCATTTTGTGTCGAAAAACACCATCGAAGAGAAGATACTGCGCCTGCACCAGACGAAGCGGAATATTGCAGATGCATTGCTTGAGGGTGCGGATGTGAGCCATAAGCTTACAGCGTCGGAACTGTTAGAAATGATTGGAGGACAAGAGGAGGCCTCCTATCATATAATGTAAACGATAAACTTTTTTGGATATGAATTTTTTAGGACTGCTTGTAGGTGTCGCAACCTTTCTTATAATAGGGCTTTTTCATCCTTTGGTCATAAAGGCCGAGTATTATATTGGAGTCAAGAGCTGGTGGCTTTTTCTTGTCGCCGGCATTGCCGGCTGTGTAGCCTCCCTGCTTGTGGAGGACACTATTATATCGATAATGTTGGGAGTCTTCTCATTCTCTTCGTTCTGGAGCATAGGCGAGATTTTCGAACAACGCAAAAGGGTTGAAAAGGGATGGTTCCCCGAAAACCCGAAAAGACGGGGAAAATAGCGGATTCCGCTTTTCTAAAAATTGCTCTCAATGATTGCCTCAAGCAACATTTTCCCCTGCACTTTGTAGCCATTCAGACGAGACAATCCGCCACGCACTTTGTCAACGCCGGCAAAGTCCATGAAGACTATCCCCGAATGTCGGACGCTTCCGCTCTTCAAGAAATATTCAACCACAGGAGGGTGCATCCTTTCGGCATTAAGCTTATATCCCGCAGTTGTAGCTATCTGAGTGCAGCCGAACAGCGTCGAAGAGTACCCGCTCAGGAAATTAATGCTCCACACTCCCGCAGGGGCATTGGAGGCGAGCGACAGCAGCTTCATTACAGCCTGCTGCTTGCAAGCTTGTTTCTCCTTGTCGGTAGGCGCAAAATAGTCCTGCATCTGCAACCGGGCTTCAGAACCATCTGAATACGATACGATTTTTCCTTCTGTTGTGCCATACTCAGAGTGGCTCCACCCCTTAACCTCTGCTCCTTTGTCCGTTGCAGCGTATGCTGTCCGCGAGAGGAAAAGAATCTTGCCTCGCGCATCGCCCACCGTCATTTGCGGGGCAAAGATTGCAGCACGTTCGCCCAGCCCGCTGATGGCACTGCCGACAGCAGTCGGCCACAACGAGCGCTCCACTGCATCTTCGCTATCCGTCTCTTCGCGCATAAGCACTATTGCAAATTCCGTAGGATGCTCTGCAAGTTTGGCAAGCAATGTTTCTATAGCTTGGGAAAACGAGACTTTTGTCTTGAGGAGACCATGATAAATATGCAGCACACTATCCTGCACTGCGGGGCGCAGATCGAAAGCTCTTACACCACTGTCCCATTGCCCACTCAAGTCAAGCGCCTGAGTTACTCCGAACGCCGACAAGAAACAGACACCCTCGCCCGTTGCCGCATCGTGTGCACCGGGAAGAGAGAGCGTACATACTTGCCGCCCGTCGTTCAGCTGCGCCATCCATGCAGAAGCAGTATATGATTGGGCTGCCGAAGGGATTCGGCAACTGATGAACAGCAATATTAAGCAGTGAAGAATTACCGTAGAATCTCTCATATTTTTCGATTACAATAACAAATATAGGTGATTCTGCTAAAAAACCGTAAACTACAGACCATTATCATTGCTCCGAAGAAAACATTTTGCTCAGATTGCAAAATCTGCGATTATTTTTCACAAAAAGTTGCCCATATATTTGTATATCAAAAAAAATAGCAGTACCTTTGCACCGCAATTAAGCCGAAAGGCCATCTATATATTAATGGTGCCTTGACCGAGAGGCTAGGTAGCGGTCTGCAAAACCGTCCACGGCAGTTCGAATCTGCCAGGCACCTCCGAAGCAGTTACCCCACAAGGTAGCTGTTTTTATTTTTATACTGCGCTCACAACAAAATTTCATAAAACTTAAGCAGGGCTACATCCTAAAGGAATGTAGCCCTGCTTAAGTTTTATGCTGCACCGCATCGAAGCGGCTATAACATATTAGAGTTTGGGACCAGCCTCTACCAAAGCCTTACCAGCCTCGTTGCCTGTATACTTTGTGAAGTTCTTGATGAAGCGGCCTGCGAGGTCTTTTGCTTTCTCCTCCCACTGGCATGAGCACTCGTAAGTGTCGCGGGGGTCGAGGATGTTTGTATCAACGCCGGGAAGCTCTGTGGGAACTACGAAATCGAAGTAAGGAATTGTCTTTGTAGGAGCGTTGTCGATTGAACCGTCGAGGATAGCGTCGATGATACCACGTGTATCCTTGATAGAGATACGCTTGCCTGTACCGTTCCAGCCTGTGTTAACGAGGTAAGCCTTAGCGCCGTTCATCTCCATCTTCTTAACCAGCTCTTCACCATACTTTGTGGGGTGCAAGCTCAAGAAAGCTGCGCCGAAGCAAGCTGAGAATGTAGGAGTGGGCTCTGTGATACCGCGCTCTGTACCTGCCAACTTAGCTGTGAAGCCAGAGAGGAAGTAGTACTGTGTCTGCTCAGGTGTAAGAACAGATACGGGAGGAAGAACACCGAATGCGTCAGCTGACAAGAAGATAACCTTCTTAGCTGCGGGAGCCTTAGAAACGGGCTTAACGATATTCTCGATGTGGTTGATGGGGTAAGAAACACGTGTGTTCTCTGTAACGCTCTTGTCTGCGAAGTTGATTTTGCCTTCTGCATCAACTGTTACGTTCTCAAGAAGCGCATCGCGACGGATAGCGTTGTAGATATCGGGCTCGCTCTCCTTGTCGAGGTTGATAACCTTTGCGTAGCAGCCGCCCTCGAAGTTGAATACACACTCGTCGTCCCAACCATGCTCGTCATCACCGATAAGCATACGTTTGGGGTCTGTACTCAAAGTAGTCTTGCCTGTACCGCTGAGACCGAAGAATACAGCTGTCTCACCCTTCTCGTTTGTGTTAGCCGAGCAGTGCATTGAAGCGATACCCTGCAAGGGGAGGTAGTAGTTCATCATAGAGAACATACCTTTCTTCATCTCACCGCCGTACCATGTGTTGATGATAATCTGTTCCTTAGATGTAAGGTTGAATACAACAGCTGTCTCTGAGTTGAGGCCGAGCTCTGCATAGTTGGGAACAGTAGCCTTTGAAGCGTTGTAGATTACGAAGTCGGGCTCGCCGAATGATGCAAGTTCCTCAGCTGTGGGGCGGATGAACATGTTTGTTACGAAGTGAGCCTGCCATGCAACCTCCATGATGAAACGTACCTTAAGACGTGTGCTGGGGTTAGCGCCGCAGAATGCGTCAACTACGAACAATTTTTTACCTGAAAGCTCTTTCTGGGCAATGCCCTTGAGAACGTTCCAAGACTCTGTTGAGAGAGGCTTGTTGTCGTTCTTATATTCCTCTGAAGTCCACCATACAGTATCCTTAGAAGTCTCATCGTATACAATGAATTTGTCTTTGGGTGAACGACCTGTGTAGACACCTGTCATCACGTTTACTGCACCAAGCTCAGTCTCCTGACCTTTTTCGAATCCTTCGAGACCGGGTTTTGTCTCCTCAGCAAAGAGCTGCTCATAAGAAGGGTTGTAAACAATCTCAGTGGTACCTGTGATACCATACTTAGTAAGATCAATCTGTGCCATAAATTAAAAAAATTAAAATTTATATTACAATTATTATTTTCCTGAAAACTAAGGGTTAAACTATCGACTTTCTCTCTTGTCCATTGGATTGTTGCCCATAAATGCAAGAGCGATTTTACAGTTTGCCGAAGTTCTCCAAGTGCAAAGATAATTCTTTTTATCGAATCTGCAATACAATTAAAGAAAAATTTCTTTAATTACGATAAAAAACGTCTTTCAGAGGTTGTGTTTCTATGACAACAAAGCAAATCCTGCACTGGTTTTTCCGATGCGGGATTTGCATTAAGGGTTTTTATAAGGATAGTTCTATAAATTATTTGTTGCCCAGAAGTTCGGCTTCGAGCATCTTCATGAAGTAGCCGCCCACTACCGAGCGTGCCCTGAATCCTACCCAATTGCCGGTTGTTGTTTCGTGCCAGTCGGAGATAGGCATCCTGCTCTCTGTTTCGTTGGCATATTTATATACAGGCTCCAAGAGGGCGTTGAAGTCGTCCATATTGCCGGTGAGGCAAGCCGACCACAATATCCAATCGGACTTTGTGTAAGTCTTGCGGCTGTCAAGAGGAAGGCCGTACTTCTCTTGCTTCGTCTTGTAATATGCCATTTCGTCTGCCGCGATTGAGGGGTCGAAGATGTTCAGCCCGAGCAAGCGGTCCCATACAAGGTTATACTTTTGACTCCACGTTCCTGCCTTGTCGAATGTAAGTTTATAGTGGTCGCCATCCTTGTCCATCTCCTGCCATTTGGCAGCCATTTGCTTTGCCGATGCGATATATTTGTCGGCAGTAACCTTGTCGCCCGACATCTCTGCGAGCTTGCCATAGCTTGCAATGCCGAGAATAGCCTTGATTGAAAGGTTTGCATTGTGGGCAAAATGTCCGGCAAAGTCGTCGGTGCAGAGCTGGTTCTCAGGGTCGAGACCGTTCTCCAGCAGATAGTTTGCCCATGTGGTAAGCACTTCCCAATGTTTCTTCGCATATTCGGCATTACCCTCGCGGGCTGCAATTGCAGCTGTCAAGATAAGCATGTTGCCACACTCTTCTATGGGCATGTCGCCGCCGTATGTCTGACCGTTGCCGATTGGATATGTGCCTATGTCGTGTGCGGCAAAAGGCTTTGTCCAACGGCCGCTCTCGCTATAATAGAATATGTGGTTGAGCAATCCCTTTGCAAGTTCCGGATTATATATAAGGAAAAGGGGCGCAGAGGGATATGTTACGTCCACTGTTCCGATAGAGCCGTTGCTGAAGTTCTCCTTTGAGAGGAAGACAAGATTGCCCTCTTTGTCGGTAATGAGCTTGTGGGCTGCAATCGCCTGACGATAGGCAAGAGCACACAGTTCGGCATACTTTTTGCCGCCAGCCTTTTCTGCATCTGCCATCATCTGCTTGTCAAAGGCACGACAGCGCTTCATTACATTCTCATACCCTGCGGCTGCATTCTGAAGCGCCTGAAGCATAGTTACTCTGCCGTCGTGCTTCCAGTATGCCATGCGGTTCTCCTTGAAGTACTGTATGGAGTAGAGGTCGTCGTAACCTACAAGCATATAGCCGTCCGCAGGCGACGAGATTTTTCCTAAGTTCTCGGAGAAAGCAAGCACACAACGGTTGTTGTCTATGCCTTTGTGCTGCGCTCCGGCAACTGCGGCTGTACCTTTGTCTGCAAAATTCTTTTTCATGGGAGTGTAGTCGCCTACACCAATCACTGTATTCTCTTTCTTGGGCGACGCGAGGAAGAAATATCCCCAGTCGATGCGAACGTCGTCGCCTCTTCTCTTGAGCACTGCCTGCTCAACTGTTCCGGCTGTCGCATAAAGCATGGGGCAATCTTCGGTGGAGACTGCGCACGACATCTTCTGTCCGGGAGTGTTCAGCGCCCAATCGGGGGTTGCATCCATATATATTTCCACATCGTGCGATGCGCCATCGGTGGGTGTTACGCGATAAGAGACATAGTTGACAGGAGTTGTCATAAGGTCGAGGTCGTCCATAAGCAACGGCGAGGTGAAGACAACCTCCAGTTCCACTGGACCACATTCGAATGTATAGAGGGTACGTGTAGGAAGAAGGTTCACAGACTTCTGCACGGCTGCTTCGGCAAAGGCAACCTCGCTGCCCTTCTTGTAGAGCCCGAAATCGACAAGGGCGCCGCCGTATGTATTGTAGCAATGTGCCGCAATGACATTCTTGCCGGGTTTGAGCAGAGATTTATACTCCTCGCCAAAGGGCACGCGGACATTGTTCTTCCATGTGAAGCCTGTTGAAACTATCTGCTTGCCGTTGATGTAAAGCTCAAAGACATCGTCATGAGAATATTCGAGTCCTATTATACCCGCTGCATCCGCATCGCTGAGTTCTACGGTACGTCTCACCCAAATGTCCTTGCTGTTCCAAGGAGTGGAGATTGCAGCCTGGTCTCTTGTTCCGAACGCGCCTTTGCCCTCTTTCCACCCGGCATCGTTATAATCGCAAGCTGTCCAATCGCCCTTAGGCTTCTCCTCTGTGTAACGTGCCTGCCAACGCCGGGTAGTTGCGGGAGGCACTACAAAATCGAGAGGAGCCTCCTCTTTGCCCATGAAACGATAGAGCTTGCCATCGACCTTGAGGACGCCGACCATAGGATGTTCCTTGCCGGTCCAATGCCGGACCGGAGATTCGTTAAGTTTGTCACTGAATGACCACGCGCTTGTAAAGGGGTCGATGGTTACCAACGGGTAGGCGGGTGCACGCAACTCGTTGACATTGTCGACTGTAAAGACATCCGACTTGCTGCCACACGCCGTGAAGATAGCGGCGAGAAGCAACAACAAGAGTGATGATTTTCTCATAATCTTATACTTATTAATAAATTACATCAAAGAGTGTTTAAATCACAAAGTTAAGATTTTTAAAGTAAAATTCCCACCAAAGTGGATGGTTTTTATCTGAAGCGACAAACTTTTCGCACCCGATCTGTGTTTTAATGGAAACGGATGATTACGCCGTTGTATGTTTAACCATTATTTACCATGAATACTAAAACTGAAAAGAAACAAGAGGAGCCCAAAGGCTGCAAAGACGGACAGAAGAAAGAGTCTCAAAGCAAAGATTGTAAATCTGCGGGCGGATGCAAAAGCGACGAAAAGAAGCATTAGCTTGCCCATTACCCTTCAACGAAACATCCCCAAGCGAAGAATACGCTTGGGGATGTTTGCATTAAAATATGTTGTTTACTTGAAATACTCTTTCTTGCTCTCGACAACGCCGTTTGCATAGACCCTCTTGACGATATTCACCTTACCCTTGACAGGAGTTGACGAAACAACGCCATCAACTGTGTAGTAAGACTGGGATACTATTTCGCCGGCGGGCTCTTCCACCACAAGATTCTTGATTGATGTAGTCTGAGCTACAGGAACCAACTTCCACTGTGCGGTATTTGCAAGGAAGTACCACTGTGCAACGTGTCCGTAGTGAGCCTGACCGCTTGTGGCGTATCCGCCACCACCGGTGCGCACCTCGAAGTATGAATAGATATTGTCAGTTGTTTTCCAAGCTTCCACACCCACAAGACGACGCTGACCGGGTGTTTCTGTAGGTACGACAAAGATACGTGGTGCATCTTCGGGTGAATATTCACCTACAACAAGGTTCTTGCCGTGTCCTGTCTCAGGGATGATATACTTGTCGGCAAAGACGTTCTTGATTGTATAAACCTCCCAACTGCTTTCTGCACCTTCGACCTTAGCCGTATCCTCTGTGAATGTAAAGTGATAAGCAGTAGAATCGAGTCCGTTGAGATATTCATACGACCACCACAACATTGTCTCCTCCTGACGCTGTGTATCTTGGAAATTGGAAGGACCTACATACATAGAGAATTTTGTGTCGCCATGATAGGGTTCGAACTCCTCGTTTGCACTGCGTATCACATAATCCTGCCCCGATACAATCTCAACCATAGAGAGGTTGGGTACCGCTGTCTGCAAGAGGTTCTGCAATTCCGCAGCAGACGCTGCACATGCAGCATCGTCGTTGCCGCCGGCAAGAGCTTCTGCCTTTGAAATAGCATTTATAAGGTCTACAACACCGGCACCGCTGTACATGCCCACAGATTCACCTACATATTTAGGATCCACGCCTGCTGCCTTCACTGCATTTATTACACCGTTAAGTTCCATTTTGCCGCGGTTCTTCACAGACATCTTATAGATGTACCAATCGCTTTCACCGTCCTTATCATCGTCCGCAATGTCTTTAATGGTGTACATTCCTATGTAGCTGCCCCAGTCCTGCATCATGTAGTAGACTTCGCCCTCACCATATAATGCAGCCATAGAGTCGACAACTTCACCGCGCCAGTAGATTTTGAAAGCATCCTTAAGGTTGGTACTCTCTACGATTGTGAGGGGGAATGACTCCTCTTTGTAATATGTATTTGAGATTCCGGACCACTTTTCGGGTTTCTTTATGTAGAGGTCGCTATTCACGCTGCGCATATAGAATTGCCCGTCTTCAGCAGCTTCGAATACCACAGCACATGTGCTATGAATATCCTTGCCCACAACTTTGTAGTCTCCATAGAAACCTGTTCCGTCGCCTACAACCTCTCCATTATCGTCAAGTTTTGACAAGTTACCGTAGATTGCATAAAGCTCGCCGGGAACAATCTGTTCGGGCTTCGTAATCTGCTCGCCGAGTGTACCTTCGTATTCATCAACGGGGGCACCATAGATAGCATCTGCCTCATCCTTAGTGATAACTGTACCGGGAGTGAATGCAAAGTATGTGGGAATATGCTTGTAATAGTCTCCGGGATACTGTCGGCTTACAAAGCCGTATGAGAATGCTGTAATCTCTTCGTCTAAGGCAACCTCAATGTAACAGAATTCACCATTTTCGGCATTCTCCGGCGCATAGCTTCCGTTGCCCGGATCCACAGCATAACATCCATGATAGAATGTACCGGGATTACCGTCGCACAAGCCTGCAAGTCCCCAGCCGTCATTGGTCTGTATCGAGTTTGTCTCGAACATATCTTCACGAAGCTCTATCTTGTTGCCTGCCGCATCATAAAGGATAAATTCGCCAAGGGCAAAGAAGGGAGTACCGACCCCACCATCGGGTTCTGTTTCACCTGATGAGTTTGTAAAGACAGTCATACGGATAACATCGGTCGGCTCATCCATATAGTATACAGGAGAGGTCCAATAGTAGATATTGTCGTGCTGATCGTTAAGCATGCCGTTCTCTGTCTTGAAAAGAAGAGGATAACTTGACACACCTGTAACACGCGCCGCCCAGAATTCTGTGATAACGCCTGAAATTTCGGCAATAACCTCGTTGACCTTTACAAAATGCTTTGCATTGTCGGCAAGCATAGAACCATTGTCGAGAAGGGTCTGGAATCTGTCTTTATACTCCGAAGGATAACCGCCGTTAATCCATCCTGTCTCTGCATCGCAGAATTCAATGTCGTCATTTTCGAGAATTGCATTGACTGAATCCAAAAGAGTGAAAAGATAGTCTGTACGGAAAGCTGTTGTAAGAGCGCTGAGTTCGGCATTAAGCTCAAACATCTCCTGCGCACCCATTGTCATTTCTGCAACAGCCTTCTTTGCCTTATTCAATGTGGGTTCAAATTCTACCGCATCGCTCTCCTCGCCAGGAGTGCCCTGCTGTTTCAGAATCGATTCTGCGAGTTCGATAGATGACTGGAGGACAGGCAGCACTGCGCTGTTGTCAATATTGACATTATAGATATTCCACGCATAGTTATATGTTGCAGTTTCTGCCGCCATATTAGAAGCGTTCACCCAGCTCATCTTCACAAATCGACGCTGACCGAGAAGAACCTCACCGCTCTTCACTTCGAAAGCGCCTTCGATAGAGTCGCACTTGAAGAATTCCAGAGGAGCCGCATTTCTTACATCATCGTGCCATCCGGCATAAGCACCCTCAGTTACCATGCCCGAAGCTGCAATATAGTGATTGTTCTTCAACCAACGCATGTAGTATTTGCCATCACCTGCATCCTCAAGGAACATCACACTTGCAGCAGACGGAGTAATGGCTGCACCATGAGGAGAGTGATAGAACGCTTCGCCATATGCCGGCAAATAGCGGCCATCCTCTTCTCTTGTATATTCGAAGTAATTGCCACGGATTGCATAGAACGTGTTAGGCTTCAATGCCGCGACATCTGTAACCTGCTCGCCGAGAGAGAAATTATCCTCTGCCCACGGAAGCGCCTCAGTACCGCCTGTGATTGCCACATAGGTGGGGTCGGTAAAATACCAGTATTGACGCGAATCGTACTCGACAGTAAATTTATCGAGCGCCTCAGGAAGAGCTATATTGATATAATGATACGCCTGAGGAGCCTCACCTCTTGAATAGGTCGAGTGGAAGAACGAATTCAGGTCGTTGTCGACAAGGAATGCGAGGGCACCCTCGTCAAGAGAAAGAGCATTTGTCTCAAGATTCTCCTCTGTGAGGTCAACAAGGTTTCCGTTACCGTCGTAAACACGGATCTCGCTGATAGCAAATGTCGGGAAACTTGAACTTGAATTTGAATAGCCTTCAGCCCTGTATCCGGCATTATCGTCTGTGTTTTTTGTTGCAAACACAGTCAAACGGATAACATCCGTAGGTTCGTCAAGTTCAATCATAGGTGTAACCAAACTGTTGTACACACCTTTTTCTTTTATGGCATCCTTTGTAGAAAAGGAGTACTGCCATGGGGTGTTTGCATTAACGTCGACAAGAGCCAACAATGCAAAGAGTGTAGTTAGGAATAGAGATTTTTTCATGGTATATATTGTTATTGACTTTAAGAAACTATATAACCACAAAGTTATTATATTTTTTAAATTATTACAAAAGAAATGAGATTTTTGTAGAAAACTATATACCCAAAAAAGTTCCCTCAATTCTGT
This sequence comes from uncultured Bacteroidaceae bacterium, assembly GCA_964458275.1. Classification (GTDB taxonomy): domain Bacteria; phylum Bacteroidota; class Bacteroidia; order Bacteroidales; family Bacteroidaceae; genus HGM04593. Next base: position 33 of record CAYWIE010000041.1, on the reverse strand, counting down.
CGAACTGAAGGAACTCTCGAAAAAAAGTGGCGA
>CAYWIE010000040.1:0-24810 GCA_964458275.1 uncultured Bacteroidaceae bacterium | reverse complement strand
TTCCAAGATGAGTTGTACATCAATGCAAATCACGCAAGTATGTAGAAATCAGAACGGTTGCCAACTCATTACCTCGTTCTTGAACATTCCGCATAAACTTTTTATTCTTAGCGGATTATGAGATTATTCCAAATTTACGAATTATTATTGAAAAGTGGTTAATCATCTGTAGCCTTAGAAGCTGTTTGAATTTTATTTCGAATTTATTTGAGAGCTATTTTAACCTTGTTGAAGTTGCTATCACTCGCTGAGCAATTTGTGAACAAGTTCACATCGCGCTCGCTTAACCACAACTTTAGAGTAGATTTTCATTGTTATCTTGCAGGGAATAGCGGGCTATTTCCAAAAGATAACAATGAAAAGATGCCTAAAATAGACTCAATCGACGCCAAACCGAACGCCATACAAGCTTGCTTGATATGGCTGAGGTGCGAAGGAGATAAACTCAGTTAAAGAAACCGAAACTAAGCCGCGAATACAGAAAACTTTTACAATAAAATTCAAATTGCTTCTAAATATTTGAGCAGCCCGCTGCAACCTTTGTCAATCTCCTTGAATGTCTTGTGGAAATTGCCATGATACCACGGGTCGGAAATATCTCCGCCGGCACACTGCTCTACCGCATCGGGATTTTCAAAATCGAGCAGTTTCCATATCTTGTTCTGCGGGTCGAACCCTGCCACTGCACTCAAGTTTCTGATGTTATACTCCTCCATCACAATTATCATATCATATTCCTGATAATCGTCGCGAGTGATGCGCATGGCACGCTTGTTCTTGTCAACGAAGATATTGTTTCTTCCCAATTCGTAGAGCGCCGGAGGATAGACACCATTGCCTATCTCTTCGCTGCTTGTTGCAGCCGAACATATATAAAACTCTTCCTCGACACCAGCTCTGCGCACTTTATCCTTAAATATGAACTCAGCCATCGGCGAACGGCATATATTGCCATGGCATACAAACATTATCTTTTTCATTATTCTGTTTATTTTACCTGATTGGTTATTGTTTGATTCGTATTTTCCCGTCCACAGCTTCTATCTTATCTTCGTCGGCAAGCCTGCGAAGAGCTTCGGTCAGTTTCTGTTTGGAGAGACGAAGCACATCCAGTTCCTCCACAGCATGAGGTTTAGCGTCGGAGAGGAGACTCAGTATTACCCTCGCTGCCTCTTCATGGGAAGCTGCATTGAAGCTTGAATGATGCTTCTTTTTACACACATCGCACTCGCCGCACTCTTTGCTCTCTGTTTCGCCAAAGTAGGCAAGAAGCATTCCGCTACGGCACGTATCATCGCTCTGTGCATATCTGATGACCGAATTTATACGTTCTTCGAACGATGCCTTCCTATCGTCGTATACCTCTTTTTCGAATCTCAGTTCTTCGGCAAGTACACGACGTTGTGCGAAGGTTATTATCGGTGTCTTTTTAGAGGGACGGTACTGTATAATGCGACGACGGGAGAGAGAGGTCAATATCTCATATATCCTATGGCGGCTGATGCCTGTGAGCTTGCATAGCAGAGCTTCGTCTATATATACCTGCTCGCTGAAAAGCCCGCAGTAGTTGCGCAGGATTGCCGTCAGCAGCCTTTCGGCATCCGGGCTGCCCTCATGTATTTTGTATAGCTCGTCTCTGGCAACTGTAAAGTGTATGCTCGAAGCATATTCCATCTCTTCGACATATTCAAGATAGCCCATCCGCGTAAGTATCCTCAAAGCACTGTCGGTCTGAAGTGTCTGAAAATGGTAAATGCGGCAGAAGTCTGTGAGCGAGAATTCGAAGGTGCAGTTATATCCATCGCCCAGTGCCATCTTGTAGTAGTAGCATATGTGTTCGTATATCTCTCGGATATACTCTTTTTCGGGATAGTTGTCAGAGATGCGTTTCTTAAGGATTCCGCCGTCTTTCCTATTATACAAAGCTACGGCATACGCGCGGTTGCCGTCGCGTCCTGCCCGCCCTGCTTCCTGGAAATATGCCTCTATGGAGCTCGGAAGATCGGTGTGTATTACCAATCGCACATCGGGCTTGTCTATACCCATTCCGAAGGCATTCGTTGCCACCATGATACGCGATTTTCCGCTTTTCCAACGCTCCTCGCGCTCATCTTTTGCAAGAGCGCTGAGACCGGCGTGATAAAATTCGGCTGTGAAGCCTTTGCCGATAAGGAATTCTGCCACCTCTTGTGTCTTCTTGCGGTTTTGCGTATAGATTATCGTTGCCCCGCTTATGCGGTCCAATATGTGAAGAAGTTCTTTCTCCTTGTTTTCTGTGGTGCGAACGATATATGAGAGGTTCTTGCGCTCAAAACTCATGCGATGCACACGCTTCCTTTCGCGGAATGCAAGCTGTTCCTGTATATCTTTGACTACCTCTGCGGTGGCTGTGGCAGTGAGCGCAAGCACCGGAGCCGTAGGGAATATTTCCCGTATCTTGGATATTTCGCGGTATGCAGGACGAAAGTCGTGTCCCCATTGGGATATACAATGCGCTTCGTCTACGGTTATTATGCTTACGTTGACACGACGTATCTTATTCAGGAATATTTCGGACGACAAGCGTTCGGGTGATACGTATAGAAATTTATAGTCTCCGAAAATACAGTTTTCAAGGGCTGTTATAATATCGGCATGCTTCATGCCTGAATAGATGGCCGCCGCCTTTATATGACGGCTTCTGAGGTTAGCCACTTGGTCTTTCATCAGAGCCACAAGAGGGGTTATCACAAGACATAGTCCGTCGGTTGCCAATGCGGGCACCTGGAATGTTATGCTCTTTCCACCACCCGTCGGCATAAGTCCCAATGTGTCGTGCCCTGTTCCTATCGAGGTAATGATCTCTTCCTGTATTCCGCGGAATTGGTCAAATCCCCAATATTTTTTGAGAATCGCGGTGTATTTTTCTATTGATGGCGTGCTATTTTCCATTCACTTTGGGACGTATGCTCTCTATTTGCAACTGCACTTCGCCGTGCTTGTATATATTGTCTTCGAGAGTGTAGCAGATGTCGAACGACTGTTTCGACTTTATGTAACGTGCCTGCTCGCTCTGCCCGAAAGCAATACCGTTGATGACATTGTTCGATTTATTGTCAACAAGTTCGAGCTTTATATGCTCCTGACGGCGACCTACAACCTTGCTTGTTCCATAATCGTAGACATTGTATGTACAGAATATGGGATTGGGATTGTCGGGACCGTGAGGAGCAAATTTCTTCAGGTCGCTGAAGAACTTGCGTGTTATATCCTTGAAATCCAGAATCGCCTCTATCTCCATTATCGAATCTGTCTGCTCAGGACGGATGTTCTCGGCAACATACTTCTCGAATTCCTCTTTGAAAGCAGGAATATTCTTCACCAGCAACGAGAATCCTGCGGCATAGGTGTGTCCGCCAAAATTTTCGAGCAGAGCGCGACAATGCTCCATTGCCTTATAGACGTCAAAGCCGGGTACCGAACGTGCCGAACCGGTAGCCAGTTCACCGGTGCAGGTAATCACCACCGCCGGACGATGATAATCTTCCGTCAACCGGGATGCTACTATACCTATTACGCCACGATGCCATTTCTCGTTGAATATCACTATTGCACGTTTCTCTTCGAGATTCTCGAGCCCGTCGACAATGCTGTTTGCCTCTTCTGTCATTATCTTGTCGAGATCCTTGCGTGTTTCATTGTATTCATTTATCCGCTCGCTCATCGACATTGCAGCTGTATAATTGTTCTCGACCAGCAACTCTACGGCAGCCTTGCCCTGCTGTATACGCCCTGAGGCATTTATACGCGGACCTATCTTGAATATTATATCGTTGATGGTTATCTCCTTATCGTTCAAGCCGCAAGTCTGTATGATAGCCTTTAGCCCAATGCTTGGATTATGGTTGAGTTGCTTGATGCCGTGGTAGGAGAGTATACGGTTTTCGCCCATGTTGGGTACAAGGTCCGATGCTATGCTCACCGCCACAAGGTCGAGCAGCGGATAGAGGTTCTCGGCAGGGATATTGTTGTCCATTGCAAATGCCTGCATGAACTTGAATCCCACTCCACACCCCGAAAGATGATTGCATGGATATGTCGAGTCGGGACGCTTGGGGTTGAGTATTGCCACGGCACACGGCATCTCTTCATCGGGCACATGATGGTCGCACACAATGAAGTCAATCCCTTTTGATTTTGCATAAGCTATCTCTTCGATTGCCTTTATACCGCAATCGAGAACTATCACCAACTTGACTCCTGTCGAATTGGCATAATCTATTCCACGTCTCGATATTCCGTAACCGTCCTCGTTCCTGTCCGGTATGTAGTAGTCGATGTTCGAAGAGAACTGTTGCAGGAACTTGTATACAAGCGCAACTGCTGTTGTACCATCGACATCATAATCGCCGTAAACGAGAATACGTTCTTTGCGTCCCAATGCGTCATTGAGCCTATCCACAGCTACACGCATCTCTTTCATTAGAAACGGGTTGTGCAGATTGCTCAGCTTGGGGCGAAAGAACTGTTTTGCCTCAGAAGCCGTTTTTATACCTCGCTTCAGAAGCAGGTTGCATAATATGGGACTCATGTCCAACTCTTCCGCGAGGCGCAGCGCTTCTTCCTTCTCGATTTTCGTCGGAGGTTGATAATTCCATTTCTGACCCATGATATTATATTTTCTTTTTATCGTTCAACCTTTTAGGGCACTGTTTCTCAACAATGCGCAAATTCATCGGGCAATTTAACCCAATCAATTTGTAAAGTTACAAAAAAGCCTTAAAAAAAACGGGGTGTTTTTCGAAATATTTCGAAAAACACCCCGTTTTTATACTATTTAAACAATCTCTTACTTGATGCCGAGTTTTTTGCGGATAGCCTTAGGAATTGCGTTCTTGTGAACTACGATATTCATAGTCTTGTAGCGAACGAATGCCTTAGATGCATAATAGATACCTTTGTATGCACCGCCCTGACCCCATGAGTTCTTTACCATGTAGTACTCGTTGCCGAGCTGGTCTTTTGCGATACCGTAAATCTGCATACCGTGGTCGTCGGTTGTCTCCCAATTGTCATATGCAGCCTGACGCTCCTCCTGTGTAACCCACTTCTGAGGCTGGGGCTTTGTATGGAGCTTCTTCTGTGATGCGGGGAGGTTCAACCAGTGAGCCATGTCGGAACCGCTCTGCTCCTGTGCTTTTACCTCGTCAGGAAGTGATGCCACGCTATTGTTGAAAGCAGGGCTCACGTCGCTACCCCATGCAATTGTGTAACCTTCGTTGATTGCATAGTCAAACACCTCCATGAACTCATCCAAAGGAAGGTTGTAAGACTGCGCCCAACGCCAGTTGTCGGGAATTTCGAGTGCGAATGAAGAGTAGAAAGGATGGTGTGTGTAAGATGTCAAAGAAATATAGTCCTCTGCCTTCAATCCCATTGACTCATAGAATGACTGGGGTGTGTACTCAACACCTTTGTATGTGAATTTTTCGGGACGTTTGCCAAGATAGATGTCATGGATAGCCTCGATAGTCTTCTTCCAGAGAGGTTTGCCGTCTACGCCCATCTGGAGAGACTTGCTCTTGCCCTCTGCAATTGCTGCAACAACAGCACCGCTTACAGTAGAAAGTTCGCCATGGTTGCTGAGTGTGTCGCCATACATTACACCGGGACGCATCTCTGACTCAGGAACAAGACCGAATGTCTTCATTCCGTAAATTACATCGTAGAAAGAACCGCCCTGTGAGTAAGAAGCGTCGCCATGTGTGCGCACTGCCTTGTCTGCACGGTCGATGTAGGTGTTGTAAACGATGTACATTTCACTGAGGTCAAATTCCCCTTTACCCATACGGATAAGCTCTGACTCGATAAAGCCAAGACTTGAGTAGCACCAGCATGTACCTGCACGGTGCTGGTCTTTTACACTTGTGATGGGGTTCTCTTTTACCACTGTAAATTCAAAACCCTCTTTCTTTTCCTGGGCAAATGAACCCAATGAAAGCAGCGCAGCAGCTGCCAAAAGGAATGTTTTCTTCATGTTTTTTCTATTCTAAATTGTTTGAGTTTTTCATTGCTTCGCTTATAAGCGCTTCGAGCTCTTCTGCCAATTCGGGATTGTCGGCAACTATCTGTTTTGTACGGTCGCGTCCCTGTGCCAGTTTCGTGTCGTTGTAGCTGTAGAAAGAACCGCTTTTCTTTATCACGCCATACTCGACGCCGAGGTCTACAATTTCACCGGAGCGTGAAATGCCTTCGCCGAACATAATATCGAACTCTGCCTTGCGGAAAGGAGGAGCAACCTTGTTTTTCACAACCTTCACTCTCACCTGATTACCTATTGCATCTTCTCCGTCCTTTATCTGAGTAACACGACGGATGTCGAGGCGGACTGACGAATAGAACTTCAAAGCGTTACCTCCGGTTGTTGTTTCAGGATTGCCAAACATGATACCTATCTTCTCACGCAACTGGTTGATGAAGATACATGTGGTATTCGTCTTGCTTATTGCAGAGGTCAGTTTACGCAATGCCTGCGACATAAGACGCGCCTGAAGACCAACCTTGTTGTCTCCCATTTCGCCCTCGATTTCTGCCTTGGGTGTAAGAGCCGCGACGGAGTCGATTACGATTATGTCTATTGCAGACGAGCGTATAAGCTGTTCGGCTATCTCCAAAGCCTGCTCGCCGCAGTCGGGCTGGGAAATCAGCAGATTGTCGATGTCGGCACCCAATTTCTGTGCATAGAAGCGGTCGAATGCGTGCTCTGCGTCTATTATGGCTGCTATTCCGCCGTTTTTCTGCGCCTCGGCAATTGCATGTATCGCAAGGGTTGTCTTTCCTGATGATTCGGGACCGTATATCTCGATTATTCGTCCGCGAGGATAACCGCCTACACCGAGCGCATTGTTCAATGCGATAGAACCTGTGGGAATAACATCTATCTCTTCGACACTGTCGTCGCCGAGCTTCATGATTGAACCCTTGCCGAAGCTCTTCTCTATCTTGTCCATCGCCGCCTGGAGAGCTTTCAGTCTCTCCGAAACAGCGGTATTTTCCATTTCTTCTTTCTTTGCCATTGTCTTTGTCCTGATTAAAGTTCAAGGTCCTTGTCAAACTCCTCGTGCCAGGGAAGTCCTTGCTTGTTGAGCTGCTCCATGAAAGGATCGGGGTCGAACTGCTCTACGTTCCAAACACCGGGCTTGCGCCACAAACCTTTCATGAACATCATCGCTCCTATCATTGCCGGAACACCGGTCGTGTAGCTTACGCCCTGCATTCCTGTCTCTTTGTATGCTGCCTGATGGCTGCAGTTGTTATATACATAGTAGGTACGTTCCTTGCCGTCCTTGATACCACGTATGCGGCAACCGATTGATGTTTCGCCTTCGTAGTTCTCTCCGAGGTCCTGAGGATTGGGAAGAACTGCCTTGAGGAACTGCAAGGGAACAATCTTCATGCCATTATAGTCTATCTCGTCGATGCGTGCCATACCAATATTCTGTATTACGCGCAAGTGGATAAGATACTCTTGTCCGAATGTCATCCAGAAACGGGCACGTTTGATTGTGGGGAAGTTCTTTGTGAGCGATTCGAGCTCTTCGTGGAACAGCAGATACGATTCACGGGGACCGATATTGGGGTATGTGATGGGCTGGTGTATCTCAAGCGCTCCGGTCTCTACCCATTTGCCATCCTCGTAGTAACGTCCGTTCTGTGTTATCTCACGGATGTTGATTTCGGGATTGAAGTTGGTAGCAAACGCTTTGTGGTGGTCGCCGGCATTGCAGTCAACGATATCGAGGTAGTGTATCTCGTCGAAGTGGTGCTTTGCCGCGTATGCTGTGTAGACGCCGCTAACTCCGGGGTCGAATCCGCATCCGAGGATTGCGGTAAGACCAGCCTCCTTGAATCTCTCATGGTATGCCCACTGCCAGCTATACTCAAAGTGAGCAACATCCTTAGGCTCATAGTTGGCTGTATCAAGGTAGTTCACTCCGCATTGCAGACAAGCTTCCATGATTGTGAGGTCCTGATAAGGCAAAGCCACGTTGATTACTATTTCGGGCTTGAAGCCATTGAAAAGAGCTACCAGTTCCTCTACATTGTCGGCATCTACTGCTGCCGTTTTTATATTGGGATTGCCGATTGCTTTTACTATTGCATCGCATTTGGAGCGTGTACGGCTTGCTATCATTATTTCTGTGAACACATCACTGTTCTGAGCGACCTTGAATGCTGCCACTGTGCCGACTCCACCGGCTCCGATAATTAAAACCTTTCCCATTTTTGTTAGTTTTCTAAGTGTTAGATAATAAGAAGTGTTTTGTCTATGCAGTATGACTGCAATTTGTTGCGAAGATAGTACAATCTATCGGAAAAAGCAAATTAATGGTAATTCTATAATCTCCGTTTAATCAATTTTTCGCAGCCGTCTACTAAGAAGCTGTCTGAAAACAGGGATACAAATTACGGCGAGTACTCAACAAATTCAAGTACTCGCCGTAATATCTGATTGAAACGAACTTCTTATTTAAGCGCGAATGTCTCTTCACCTTCTGCGTCGAAAGAGTAGATTTTATCCTCACGAAGCAACCAACCAAGACCTAAGTAAAGTTCTTTCTCTTTCAGTTTAGCAGCTGTTTTAATTTCTTTAAGTGTCATACCTTCTGAACCGTTAAGCGCATTCCAGATGCGACCTGCGATTTCTCCAGCTTTTTCTGTCATCATGATTTTAATAATTTAAATTTAATGTTCTGATTTTCGGGCACAAAAGTACTGTATACTTTTTAAAAAGGCATTTTTTAACTTAATAAATTAACAACATTTAACTTCAACAACAGATATAACAGCTTATTTTGCTAAAAAACACTCAAGCGTATCACATCCAAAGCTTTGCAATCTATCTCTCTACACTCATTTGGGAACGCAGGGAAAATAACTCATCGAATCTGTTTCCCGCCAAAAACTCCTCCCAAATGCGTGCAGCCTCTTCGACCATTTTCACACATGGCCGTTTCTTGAAATATTCCGCCGTCCGCGCCTCTGGAGTGGGAGGAGTAGGTGCATTTTTGGAGAGCCCTAACAGTTCGGCGCAAATTGTCGACCCGTTACGACGTTCAAATTCGCGGGCAAGCATCTGCACCACCTTATAATTGTTCTCTTTCCCCTCGCGGTTCTTGCCTTCTGTACACCCCGTCTCCAGCCCGGCAAGCATAAAAAGCCCGCATGCCGCTCCGCACGTACGGCGCATCCGTCCTATGCCACCTCCGAATGAGGCTGCCATTCTCAATGCCTGTTCACGTGTGAAACCGTAGTCCTCGGCATATGTAGCTACAACTGCCTGTGAACAGTTGTAGCCTTCTTTAAAAAGCGATATTGCCTTTTCTATTCTGCTTTCCATATATTCCTGATATCAATCTATAAGTCCACGACTTCTGAGCAGGGCCTGAGGATTGGGTTCTGCACCTCGGAATTTGCGGTACTGCACCATCGGGTCCTCGCTGCCGCCCATCTCTAAAAGATGTTGGAATGACTTTGCTGTTGCTGTATCGAATATTCCCCGTTCCTTGAAGAGTTCGAACGCATCTGCATCCAGCACTTCTGCCCACAGATATGCGTAGTAACCGACAGAATATCCGCTATTGAATATGTGAGAGAAGTTGCAAGTACGGTAACGGTACTCTATTTCGGGAATAAAGCCAATCTCGGCACGCAACTGCTTCTCGAATTCATTGCAGTCGAAATCTGTGTAATCTGTCAGGCGGTGCATCTTCATATCAAGGAGTGCAGCCGCCACAAGTTCTGTCGTCTCGAAGCCCGAATTGAAGTGCGACGCTTTTTTAATCTTTTCTATCAGTTCGGCAGGGATTGCTTCGCCTGTCTTGTAGTGCTTGGCATATTGTTTGAGCACTTCGGGCTCCATTGCCCAATGTTCGTATATCTGAGAGAAGAGTTCCACAAAGTCGTGTTTTACGTTTGTACCGCTCACAGAGGGATAGTGGGTTCTTGTCATCATGCCGTGCAGTGCGTGGCCGAATTCGTGGAAAAGTGTCAGTGTTTCGTCTATATTCAACAGCGATGGTGTTTCACCCGAAGCTGGAGTAAAGTTGCAGACATTCACTATCATAGGACGTACATTATAACCGCCCAGCTCTATCTGATTTACAAAATTTGTCATCCACGCTCCCGAACGTTTTGATTTACGGGGGAAATAGTCGCCATAGAATATGCCGAGGTGCTTCTTCTCTTCGTCGAGCACCTGGAACACCTTTACACTGTCGTTATAGATGGGAATGTTGTTCAGAGGAACAAAACTCAACCCGAACAATCGTGCAGCACAGTCAAATGCTCCGTCGCGCACATTCTCCAATTGGAAATAGGGCTTTATTTCATTTTCGTCGAGTGCATATTTTGCCTTACGCAATTTTTCGGTATAATACATCCAGTCCCAGCCTGCGAGTTTGAAATTGCCACCCTCGCTGTCGATGAGTTTCTGAAGTTCTGCCGCCTCCTCTTTGGCACGTTTGATAGCTGCTGTCCAGATGTCCTCCATAAGTTTGGTTGCAGCCTGCGGAGTCTTTGCCATCTTCACATCCATCTTGAAGTCGGCATATGTGTCAAATCCGAGCAGACGGGCTTTCTGCAAGCGCAAATCGAGGACTTTGCGTATGACGTTCTTGTTATTGTACTTGTTGTCATTGTCTCCGCGGCTGTAATATGCTTTATATATCTTTTCGCGAAGAGCGCGGCTGTCGGCATATTGCAGGAATGGTATGCAACTTGGCTTGTCAAGCGTGAAGAGCCAGCCATCCACATTTGCCTCTTTTGCTGCATCGAGCGCTGCACGGCGCACACCTTCGGGAAGTCCCGAAAGTTCCTTCTCGTCGGTGATAATCAGTCTGAAATCTTTTGAATCGGCAAGAAGGTTGCTGCCGAACTCTATTGCCGCAAGCCCCAATCGGGTGTCAATATCAAGGAGCTTTTTCTTGTCCTCGGCATTGAGCAGTGCTCCTCCGCGCACAAATTCCTTGTAGTAGTTTTCGAGCACTATTGACTGCTCTTCTGTGAGATTAAGCGACTGACGGTTGTCGTAAAGCGCACGTATGCGACTGAAGAGCGTGTCGTTCATGAAGATGTACCCGCTAAGTTCGGTGAGCTTTGGGGTTATCTGGTTTTCTATTGCCAACATCTCGTCGTTTGAATCGCTCTCGTTGAGGGTAAAGAATATGCTGCTGACCTTGTCGAGAAGACGGCCGCTGAGTTCGAGTGCGTCAATCGTGTTTGCATATGTAGGTGCATCGGGGCAATCTATCACTTTTTGTATCTCGGCTCTTTTTTCGGCGATAGCCTGTTCGAAAGCCGGCAGATAGTCAGAGGTTTTATAGCGTCCGAACTCCGGTGCGCCGAAAGGAGCGCTACTCTCTGCGCACAGGGGGTTGACGCTTTTATCGGAATTGTTGCCGCATGATGTGAATGTGAGCATAGCTGTAAGAATAATTAAATATACTATTTTGCTTTTCATGGCTGAAAGGGTTTATAAGGGAGTTTCTAAAAACTTACTGTGTTCAGGAACTTGTCTGCCATCACTCCATCGGTAGCCTTGAGTTCGAATTTAACGTTGCGTTTTGCCTTCATCACAATCTTGAAGAGTGTACCGCTGCCGTTGATTTTTGCTTTCTCGCCCAAGTTCGCGAATGTAGGATAGAGGGCTGTCATGCCGTTGGTGTGCAGACGGTTCTTGCTCAGATTCTCCATCTTCTCTACGCCCATGCTCTCCTCAGCTTCGGGGAACTGTATCTCTACATATTCGTAGTCGTTTGTGCTGTAGGGAAGTGAGAAGCTCAGTGCGTTTACACCTGTAAGATTCTCTCCTTTGACACAGATTTCGACTCTCTCGCCTGCCTTGTAGCTCTTCTTGTCAGCCGCAAGCGTTATAGAGCCGCCGACCTTGCCGTCATTGTAATCGTTGACACCGTCGTTCAGACATGTTGCCACAGCCGAAATGTCAAACGCATCTATGAGACCGTTCCGGTTGATGTCGCCCTTGCTTATGTATTCAAAGTCAGAGTCGCTCTTGCGCAATCCTGTATAGTTCATGTACGAGGTGAGGTCGTTCTCGTCTATCTTCTTGTCGTTGTTGATGTCGCCCGGAATAAAGCTTTCTGTACCGGGAACCTTGAAGATGTAGAGTTCACGACCTGAGCCGTAGTCGCCAAGAGCCTTTGTTACACTGATTCTTATGTAGCGTGCCACAGGCTTTTCTGTGAATGTAAAGACTTTAACCTCTGCATCGCGTTTCCATGTGAATGGAACAGGAGTGCTCCAGCTGTTCTTGTCCTCGCTGTATGATACAGTTCCTTCGAGTATTGTACCGTTACCTGTATCGAGTCGGGGCAGATAGTGGAATTTATCAAGGGTGTTCACACTATGGAGGTCTATTGTCATATCAAAAGGAACAGCTTTTGTGCTGTACTTGGTGTGCCATACATTGCCCTCCTCGAAGTCGAAGATACGGTTGGTGCCTTGTCCGCCCTGATTTTCTGCCGTTGTCTCTGCCGTTACTCCTTTGAGTGCAAATTCAAGAGGATTGCTCTTGGTCTTTGTCTTGATTTCTGCCCACTCCGATGCTCCGCTCTTGTTTACGGCGCGAATTTTGAATGTGTAGTCGGTCAGTGCCTGAAGGTCTTCGAAGAGCAGCTTCTCCTCTGTGATGGTCGAGTACAGCATGTCGCCGAACATTATTTCGTAGTAGTCGGCATTCTGCACCTTCTCCCATGTAGGTGTGATGGTGTATGCCTCGCGGTTCTCCTCTTTTATTGTTATTGCCGGTGCCGACAATTCACCTTCTGTTCTATGCAGTTTGTCGATGGGGTCATATTCATAGCCTTTGATTGCAAGCGTTGTCGCTGATGCTGTTACGTCGGCAGAAGCCAATTTAACCCAAATCTGGGGATTCTTCTTCAACGAGAATCCTTCGTACTCGGTACCTGGTGTCGAGAAACGGTTAAGTTCCGGTGCCGGATAGTAGAAGTAGCAGTTCTCGCTTTTTTCAAACTCTTCGAGTGAGAACACTTCGAGAAGTTTTATACTCTTTTTACCTACTTTTGCTGTAAGTTTCTTGGGCGCCTTTGAGGCATTGATTCTGAAAATTGTCTTCTTTTCCTTTACAAAGCCGTCGAACCCGCCTTTGGTTGCATTAACGGTAATCGTTACATTCTGCTTTTCGTCGCAGACCTGTTCGATGAGGGTTGTCGTAAATTCACCGTTGCGATAGAGTTCGCTCTTGCCGTCATCGTCATATTCAGCAAATGAGCTCTTTCCTCCGGGATAGATTTCATATATTCGCAATGCAGGGTCTATTTCCGACACATTGTTATGTGGTTCATTCATGGGGATTATCGCTCCCTGCTTGATATATATGGGAAGTTTCCAAATGGGAGCGTCGACATTGTTGAGAACACGACCTCCTTCGAACTTCTCGCCAGTGAAATAGTCTATCCATGTGCCGGCGGGGAGATAGATTCCGTTGCGCACGTCGTTTCCGAATTTATCCATCGCCGTAGACTGGTAAATGGGAGCCACAAGCATGTAAGGACCGTACATGAACTGATACTGCGTGGAGGTACCCAAAGTGTATGGATTCTCCTCTTCGAGGAACATTGCGCGAATCATAGGCTTGCCATCTATTGCCTCGTGAGCGATACTGTAGGCATAGGGCATTATCTCGGATTTAATTTTGAGATAAGTACGGTTGATTGAAGCAGCCGGCTCGCCAAGCGCCTGAGGATATTTTTCGTTTGCGCCCCATCCGTCCATATTCAACTGCATGGGAGTGAAGGTTTTCCATTGGAAGTCGCGGATGTTGACCTGCATATTCTTTCCACCGAAAATACCGTCCACATCTGATGTAATGTTGGGCTGTCCCGACAAGCCTGAACCGATGTATGTGGGGATGTGGAAACGGATATACTCCCATTCGCCACCGCTCTGGTCGCCTGTCCAGATTGTTGCGTAACGCTGTGTTCCCGCCCAACCGTCGAGCGAGATAATGAAAGGACGGCAGTTGTTGCCGTAATATGGCATTATATGTGCCGCATCGGTTACTCCGTTGAGCCCGAATGAGTAACCTGCACCCACCCATGCAACGTCTGTCTTGAGTACACGTACACCGGCATCCCGCACCTCCTTTATAAGGTCGCGCTGCAACAGTGCGCTGATACCCTCCTTGGGATGAAGATTGGACTCGGTCCAGAGTCCAATCTCAACGCCGTTCTTGCGTGCATAGTCGCCGAACTCTTTAAGGTTCTGGATGTTGCCGTCGAGAGTGGATGTTTGTCCGTAGCCGGCACCGTAACCGTCATTGGGAAGAATCCATCCGAGCGGCATGTCTGCTGCTTTGTATCGGTCGATTACTGCGCGTGCCGAGAACTGGTAGTTGTTCTTCTCGCCATTGAGAGACTCCTTTGTACCGCCGTTGTCATTCTGGCTTTCGCGATAGCGTTTGCCATCCTCGAAGAGTACACCGCTGCCATCCTGCGACTCTTTCCAATAGTCGCGGTTGTAGGCATTGAGATGACCTTCGTAGAATCCGAATTTAGGCAAAAGCACCGGGTTGCCGGTAAGCTGATAGAAGTCGTTCAGAAGTGCCGTAGGCTCTTCGTTAACCATGAAAAACACATCGAGATAGTCTGTCTCGTGCATCAGTGTAACCTTTCCCGGTTCGGTTGCCCCGAAATCGTACTTTCCTTTTTTGAATGTGTGCCACATGAATCCGTAGCCCTCTGTCGACCAATAGTTGGGGCTGGGAGATGCAACACCGCCGTCGGTCCAACTGTTCTGGTTCTCTATGGCTATTATCTTGCCTTTGTGCGAAAAACGTCCGTTCTGAACGCCACCGCCATAGAAGTAGGCATCGGGGTTAGCTTTGAGAGTGATTGTAGTCTTGCCTTTTTTGAACTCCACCGGTGCAATCTCTTCGAACGCTATCTTGCCGTTGGCGAGATTCTTGGCTTTCATCTGTCCGCTCTGCTTGTCTATTGTAAGTTCGATGCCTGCGGTGGTTACGATGTATGTATTGTCGCTTTCCTTTACATCAAGCTTGCTTACCGGTTTTCGGGGTGTAGACACAAGGATTTTTGCTTCGGGGGTTGCTTTGGGGTCGCGTATCATTCCCCCCGCGTTGTCGCGGAAGACTCTTACTATGTTCTCGCCATAAAAATCGAGCGCAATTCTCACTCCATTTTCTGTTTTCATCTCCACTGTCGTGGGATTGATTCGACAGACAGATGCAATTCTTGTCATTTCATCTGCCGGATTGCTGTCCGATGCGCAAAGCGGCATACTCAAAGAGAGTGCTGCCGTTGCTGCTACAAGAAAGATATTCCTGCTGTTGATTGCAAATAGTTTTCCCATGTTTATATAATTTGTAATATTCTGAACAAATTGAAAAAAGGTTGAATGTACAATGCCCTATTCGTAAAGCTTGTATGTAGTTCTCAGAACGCGGAATTCTGTGCGTCGGTTGAGCTGATGGCATATATCCTGTTGTTCTTCACTCTCAAGAGCATTGATAAACTGCTCTGTAAGCACGTCGTTCTCTTTTAGGAAAGGATACTTCTCGGTAAGTTTCTTCAGCACTGTCTTTGGTTTGCTCTCGCCGTATCCCTTTGCGACGAGACGTTCAGCGTCTATGCCGTGTTCTATCAGGTATTTGACTACAGATTCGGCACGTTTCTGCGAAAGACGTTCGTTGTATTTGTCTTTTCCGCGGAAATCGCAATGCGCACTTAGCTCAATCGTTACATTGGGGTTGTTCTCCAACAGAACAACAAGTTCGTCGAGAGAGGTTGCCGACTCAGGTGTGAGTGTAGCCTTGTCGAATTCGTAGAATATATTGTCTATCAACACCGGTCGGGTGATTGACGCAAGTTCGAAATCGAGCTGGTAATCGACACGACCTGTCTGCTCGGTAGTCTTCAGCTGTTGCATTGAGTTCAAATGCCCCTTGCAGGTTCCAAGCAGCACATACTCGACACCCGGATTGACACGTGTGGAATATGAACCATCTTTCATTACTCCGAACGAAGCCTTTGAACCATCGTTGCCTATCATATGTATGACACCTTCGGGAAGTTCATAACCATCCTTTTCGTAAAGCCATCCGCTGAGCATGTGGACTGTTTCGGGAAGATAGAATGAATATATATGGTCCCATCCGCGGGCATCATTCCTGTTAGATGAAAAATAGCCGCGATAGAGATTAGGGGCAAATGTTATTCCGAAATCATCGGAATTCGAGTTTACAGGCGCCTTCATATTCGACACCTCATAGACGCTGTCGTTAATCTGCTTGGCACAGAATATATCCAGTCCTCCCATGCCCGGATAACCGTTTGAAGAGAAATAGAGGTCGCCGTAAGGACCGAATGCAGGAAACATCTCATTGCCCTCAGTGTTTATGCCCGTACCAAGATTTTCGAGGATTCCGTTCTTTGATGCATTGCCGCCTATGTAGAAGCGCCAGATGTCGAATCCCCCCTGTCCTCCTGCCATGT
Source organism: uncultured Bacteroidaceae bacterium (assembly GCA_964458275.1). Classification (GTDB taxonomy): domain Bacteria; phylum Bacteroidota; class Bacteroidia; order Bacteroidales; family Bacteroidaceae; genus HGM04593. The sequence continues at coordinate 8,278 of CAYWIE010000040.1, read as the reverse complement.
CCGAGGAGAAATAGAGCCACTCGCCATCGGGCGACACTGCCGGATGGGCATATGATGAGAGTGTATCGGAGGAGATTTTAACCGCTTCGGGCTTTCCCCATGTAGCATCCTTGCGAGGACTGCGGTAGATTGCGGCAAAGCGCGGGAACTGTTCATCAGTTACGCAGCGGGTAAAATACATCATTTTGCCATCGGGAATGAAGGCACATGCCCCATCCTCATACCCGCTGTTGGTCTCGCCCTGTATCAGTTCGGTCTTCTGCCATTTGCCTTTGTCGTTGCGCTTGGTAAGGAACATATCTGCACACTTCTGTCCGGTAACACCGCTTATATCTGTGCCGTTTGCCTCTTTGCGGGTGGATGTGGTAACAATCATCGTAGTGTCGCTGCCAACATACATCGGACAGAAATCGCTGCGCAAGCCGTTGAGTTCGGTTGCCTTCTTGACAATATAGCGTGTGGGATTCTTCTTCCATTCGAGCGATTGGTTGGCTGTTTCGAGACCTATCCGGGCAAGCCTGTCTTCTCCATTGATGGCGAGAAATGCCTCATAGCTTTTGGCCGCCCCCTTATAGTCGCCTGTTACAAGAAGTGCATCGGCAAGATGACGATGCGCGAGCGAATCGGGGTATTTGTATCTCAAGGCATTCTTATAGCTTCCCATTGCGCGGGCTGCATTGTTCGTCTTGCGATAGCACTCGCCCATCTTCCATGCCACGACACCACGTTTCGCCTTGTCCTTAGAGTTTATCTTGCGGTATGCCTTTTTATATTGTTTGGCAGCTTCGACATATTCGCATATGGCATAGAATTGGTCGCCCTTTCGTATAGCCTTGTCGGTACTGCACGAAAAGAGCAGCACAACCATCATCAATACTGATATGTAGGAAATATTTCTCATTTATACATTATAACAGAGAAAAAGGCTGTTTATTATGTGATTTGCACGAAAAAAAATATTGCCTCGCTCAATCATTTCTGTGAAGCGTCAATGTGTCCGTTACCGTAGAGGGCAGTTCACTGTCATAGTGTGTTACCATTATCAGTGTCTTGTCGCGTCGACGGCAGAATGATTCTATTATGCGCTTCACTCTGCGGCGATTAAAGGTATCGAGTCCATGCAACGGTTCGTCGAGGATTAGCAGTTCGGGATCCTTGACAAAGGCACGCGCCAAAAGACAGAGACGTTGTTCGCCGCTCGACAACTGCATAAAGCTCCTATCCTTGACAGATGCTATCCCAAAGATATCCATCCACCATTCGCAAATGCCCAACATATCGGGATGGGGACGGCGATAGAGTCCTATTGTATCGAAAAGCCCGCTCGCTACAATCTCTATGGCAGGCATATCCTTCATATATGCCCGGTGCATTTCGGGGCTGACATAGCCTATATGTTTTTTTATCTCCCAAATGCTCTCTCCTGTACCACGTTTACGGCCAAAAAGCGAGATGTCGCAGGCATAAGCCTGAGGATTGTCGGCACAGACAAGACTGAGCAACGTGGATTTTCCCGAACCGTTTCCGCCACGCAGAGCCCACACATCACCCCTACGGACTGTCCAGCACAAATCCTTGAGTATGGTTCGCTCGCCGTATCGTATATTCACATTATTGAATCGGATAACCTCTTCCGAGACATAATTCTCGTTATTGTACGGCAATTCGGCAATGCGTCTGTCAATATCGGCAAAAAGCACGGCTTCGCTTGCACGCCTTCCGGCATCGGCAAGAGCATATCTGCGACGATACTCTTCGAGCGTGAGTTTCTCCCCCACTACGCCGTCTGCAACGGTTATCACATGAGTGATAAAGTCGGGGACATCGTCCATCATCGAAAGTATCAGCACCACCTGCAAGGCATCGCTGTGCGCCAGCTCTTCGAGCAACAGATAAAGCTGGCGACGGGTCTCCGCATCGAGTCCAATGAAAGGGTTGTCCATCATGAGCACGCGAGGCGAAGAGGAAAGATTGTGCACAAGTTCCATTTTGCGAAGTTCGCCACTGCTCAGATGCACTACCTTTTTGGCAAGCATCGGCTCTATTTCGAACATACGGAAAAGTTTCTCCTTTACATTGCTGTCGGGGATAGCGTTCAAGAAATCGCCCACTTCGGGAACATCGTCCTGTTCCGTCTGGTTCCAACGCATCTGGTAGCAGTAGTAGAAATCGGATGTCCCGTATGTATCTCTAAAAGTGATATACTTTATGTTTTTATAGGCATAATTTGTAGCTGCCGGACGAAAATCATATTCGAGCTTGCCCTCGCGCAAAAGGAATTTGCCTGTGAGCATATCCACAAGCAGGCTCTTTCCTGCACCATTGGGGGCTACGACAGCAATGTGTTCGCCATCCGAAAATTCAACCGATGCAGGTGCATTGAGCCTGACAAAGGGGTTGCGTGCCACTGCATCGGAAAGTTTTATTATATGTTGCTTGTTCATCTGAAAATTCTTAAAGATTCTTCATGGTAAGGCTTATGCGGCGACGTTTCAAATCCACTTCGAGCACCTTGACCATTACCTGCTGTCCCAATTTCACAACATCTGAAGGGGAGGATATGAATTTATTTGTCAACTGCGATATGTGCACAAGACCATCCTGATGAACACCTATGTTCACAAATGCTCCGAAAGCAGTGATATTGGAGACAAGACCCGGCAACACCATTCCCGGCTTAAGGTCCTCTATCTCATGCACCGAAGCGTCGAATGTAAATTCCGATGCCTGCTCACGCGGGTCGAGCCCACGTTTGTTCAGCGCATCCATTATATCCGTAAGGGTCGGTATTCCCACATTGCCGCCCACATAATCGTTAATGTTGACTCGCGCCCTTATCTTTGCATCTGCCACAAAATCGGCAAGCGAAACGCCGCAGTCTGCCGCCATCCTTGCCACGATGCTGTACGATTCGGGGTGTACGGCTGTTGCATCCAATGGTTCATCGCCTCCGAGCACACGCAAAAAGCCGGCTGCCTGCTCGAATGCCTTATTGCCCAGACGCGGCACTTTGAGAAGTTCCTTACGGCTGCGGAAATCTCCGTTTGCCGCACGGTAGCTAACTATATTTGATGCAAGCACCGGGCCCAGTCCCGAAATATGCGTAAGTATCTGCTTGGTGGCTGTGTTCACATTGACACCCACCATATTGACGCAACTCTCTACTACGGTGTCGAGACGTTCCTTCAATTTTGTCTGGTCGACACTGTGCTGATACTGCCCTACTCCTATCGAACGGGGTTCTATTTTCACAAGTTCGGACAATGGGTCTATGAGTCTGCGACCGATGGATACGGCACCGCGCACTGTTACATCCTCGTCGGGGAACTCTTCGCGTGCCACTGCCGATGCCGAATAGACCGATGCTCCATCTTCGTTTACCACAAAAATCTGCGGCGACAGTCCCAGACGGCGCACAAATGTCTCAGTCTCCCTGCCTGCTGTGCCGTTGCCTATCGCAAATGCCTCGATTGCATAGTCCCTCACAAGGGATTCTATCTTCTTGGCTGCATCCTCGCGGTCGTTCTGCGGCGGATGGGGGTAAATGACCGTATGATGGCACAGATTGCCTTGCGAATCGAGAATTACCACCTTGCATCCTGTGCGGAATCCGGGATCTATCGCCATCACACGTTTCTGTCCCAATGGCGCTGACAGCAACAGTTGGCGCAGATTCTCGGCAAAAACCGCAATTGCCTCATCGTCGGCACGTTGTTTGATTATGTTCTTTGTCTCGTTCTCTATGGAAGGTTCAATAAGCCGTTTATATCCATCCTCTACCGCACGCTGCATATATTCGCGCGACGCGGAATTGCGTCTGATAAAATGACGTTCGAGGCGTTCGAGCACATATTCGGGCTCTATGCCTATTCCCAAGCGCAGATAGCCCTCCTCCTCGCCGCGCATCATCGCAAGTATTCTGTGAGAAGAGACTCTTGCAACCTGCGCCGATGCCTCGTAATAATCGGAATACTTTATGCCGTCTGCCTCTTTGCCCTTTATCACCTTTGTGGTTATCACTCCGTAGCGCGAGAAAGATTGGCGAACTGTATTCCGCGCATACTCATCTTCGGAAACCCGTTCTGCTATAATGTCGCAGGCTCCGGCTATAGCATCATCGGCAGTGGGAACGTCGTCCGACACAAAAGCGCTTGCCTTGCTCCCGATGTTAAAATTCTGTTGCAACATGATTATGTCGGCAAGCGGTTCGAGTCCGCGCTCACGCGCTATAGTGGCGCGTGTCCGGCGTTTGGGACGATAGGGAAGATAAATGTCTTCGAGCTCAACCGGATCGAAACAGCCGGTTATGCGTTTTTTGAGTTCTTCGGTAAGTTTGCCCTGCTCCTCTATGGTTGCCAATATTGTATCCTTACGGCGCTGGAGTTCGGTATATTTCTCATACAGACTTTTTATATTGCCGATGGCGACTTCGTCGAGCGAACCTGTTGCTTCCTTGCGGTAACGGGCTATGAACGGCACTGTTGCGCCGTCCTCCAACAGTTCTATCGTATTGCTCACCTGTCTTACGGCAAGCTGTAACTCTTTTGCAATAATATCTGCCAACATATATTTATGGGAGTTTTAGAGGCTGTTTGAATTTTATTGGAAAGCTGTTTGGATTCTACAACGATGGTATCTCGTCGTTATCGGCTTCGTCGAGCCTGTCTTCCCAAAGATAGTAGCGGGTCTCTTTTACTATCAGCTTAGTCAGCATAATGAGTGAGAAGAGGTTGGGAAGCGCCATGAATACTACCGCTGTTGAGCTGATGTTCCATGCAAACTCCAACGGCATTATCGCACCGATAAATGTAGAGAGTACCCAACAGGTGCGGAACAGGTGTGTCGCCTTGCGGTCGCGCCGTCCCAAAAGATACTCTATCGCACGCTCACCATAATAGGTCCAGCCCAAAATGGTGCTGAACGCAAAGGTAAACATTGAGATATTAAGCAGATGGTCGCCAATGGCAGGAATCTGGTTGAAAGCATCCTGCATTATGAGAGCACTTGCATTATCTGTACCTGTTATACCCAATGCAAGCATGGTTGTAACTGTAACAATACCGGTCATGGAACAAACGACAAGCGTATCCCAGAATGTAGATGTTGAAGAGACCAATGCCTGACGCACCGGATTGCGTGTCTTTGCAGCTGCTGCGATTATTGGCGCCGAGCCCATTCCCGATTCGTTGGAAAGCAAGCCGCGACTGACACCATACTGGATGGAAATCATAAATCCTCCGACTGCACCTCCGCCGATAGCCTGCGGCGCAAATGCTGTCTTGCAGATAAGTATGAGTGCTTCGCCCAAATAGCTGAAATTCATCACAAGAAGAGCCAAACAGCTTACCACGTAAATAAGTGCCATTATGGGCACAAGCTTCTCGCACACATTTGCAATGCCCTTCAGTCCGAAGAAGATTACAGAGCCTACAAGTATGGTCAACATCAGCGCCGTTGCATAAGGGTCTATGTTGTAGGAATTGTTCATCGCCTCTGATATTGCGTTGCCCTGCAAGAAGTTGCCACCACAGAAACTCATTATGAGCGTGAAGACGCAGAAGAGCGATGCGAGAAGCGGTTTATTGAGCCCTCTTTCGAGCACATACATGGGACCGCCTGCTATTTTCCCGTTGCGACGCTTCACTCTGTACTTGATTGCCACAAGGCCCTCGGCATATTTTGTCGACATTCCCAAAAAGCCCGTCATCAGGCACCATAGAACGGCTCCGGGACCACCGATAAGAACAGCCGTTGCGACACCTACGATATTGCCTGTGCCTATGGCTCCTGCCAACGACGTCGACAGTGCGGCAAACTGACTGACTTCGCCGCTTGAACCCTTATCTTTTGTAACCGAAAGCTTAATAGCCTTGAAGAGATATTTTTGCGGGAAGCGGAGCTTGCACGTGAGATAGAGGTGTGTACCAAGCAATATTGTCAGCATGGGCCATCCCCACAATACATCGTTTATCTGCTGCACCCATACGTTGAGAGCGTCGAATGTCTCTGATATTCCTAATCTGATAATGTTGAAAAATTCCACGTTGTATTACATTTTTTGGCAGCCATCTTTTCTTTTAAAAAGATGGCTGCCAAATATATTTCTGAATTAAATTTGCTAATATATATCCTCCGGCTTGCTGGGATTGGTAATAATACCTTTTGGCACAATCTCGAAATAGTCGAGCTGAAGTGCTGTACCTTCCCAATCGGATTTCACATTCTTGATTCTTACCCAGTGGTCGACACCCTCTGTCAAGTGTACGGTTGTGAGAAGAACCCGGACTGTCATATTCCAGTCACGGATTGATTCGCCTGCGAATCTCTGTATAGATGCAGGGGCTTTCATGAAGCCTCTGTTTCGTATGGCCTTGTCGTTTTCGTTGTCTACCTCTTCTTCACCGGTATCGGCAAGCCAGCCGATACGTGGGTTATCTGTCGACATTGTCATATCAATGGGAAGACCTGTAACCTTGCCGTCTACATAGAACTGTCCGATACCTCTGTTGCTCCAGACCTGATAGCCATATCTAAGCTCGTATGTACCTTCGGGCAGATGGGGCAAACGGTGTTCGAAATCGTAGTTGTCTAATACTTGCAACTCGTCGCCTTGATATACACCGGGACCACCACCAGTGGGACAGTACATGGCAATCTTTCCGTTGGGGACATTGAATCTCAATCGCTCGCAGAATCCGTCAGGAATCATTACCTGCTCTATTGCAGACTTCTGACGCCAACGAACACTGTTGTTTGTAAGTTCGGGCCAGAATGAGAGGTAGTCGAAACGCATGCGCTCGTTGAGGATGTTTCCTGCCATTTCATCCTTATTATATATAATGGGACGGTCTATCACATGGATGATTCCGTTGAGTGCATTCTGGTCGAAGTCTGCAATGCCGAGTTCTTCAACGACACGGCTCAAGGGCATTACCACTACGTTCATATGCTTGCGCATATCGGGATTATAGAAGCGCTGTCCTTTGTCCTGCGCGTAGTTGAGAACTATCTCGCTGCTCAATTCGGAGTTGGTGAAAGGTTTTGTTACCTTCATGCTGGTGTATGGCATCATTGTCTCGAAATAGTCGTAACGGTCGTGTGTCGTCGGCATATTTATTTCGGAATTGAAGCCCGAATAGTCGCTCTTGTAATTTTCCATAAGGAAGCCGCCGGTACCGCTACCGCTTGCATAGAGCAACTGTCTGTCTATGATGTGATAGGAGATGAAACGGTTCAATGGATTGTTGCGGCTTGTGTAGTCTTCGTCAACTTTGTCGTAATACTTGCTTCCGTACCATTTGTTTGCCAATTCGACAAGACCGTCAACATCCTTGATGCCGAAATCTGCTTCGAGTATACTGTCGGGCATCACAAGCAGAGTATTCTTAAAATATCTTTGTTCGGGATATGGCACACGGTATGAGCCAAAAAGTGCATTTTCTGATTTTCCGCCGAGTTTATAGTTCTCATCCTTGTAACGGCGAAGGGAATCTTCCATGCCTGTCAGACGAAGTGCTTCGGTGTAGATGCTGAATGCATCCTGACTTTTGAGGAGGTCGGGGAGGAGTTCGGTCGAGGGGCTCAGCACTTCGTCGATTACCTGAATTATACCGTTCTCAACTTCTATATCTGCCGCCACAATACGTGCATTGTTGTTTACTTTTGCATACACATTCTGTTCTTCATCGTTTTCCCATGCGATACTAAGGAAACGGTCATTGAGGTTGGCATCAGGGAAAGCGCCTTCGTTCAAGTCGATAGTCATATGTCCTCTGTTCAGGAGGTGGTTCTTGGCTATTTCGCTTGCCATAGAGTCGCTGAGTTCGGAGAGCAAGGGCGAATGTATACCTGTGTCTACAAAATCTTTTTTGGTTATCTCTCCCGCTTCGAGCGCCCGCACATTCTCCCAATAGATTGAATCCTGCGCTATAAGGTAGCGCTCAACCGCCTCATTGGTGGGGGCAAAGCAGGTGTAATTGCCATAAGTGGCAAGCAAAGCAAGGATGTTGCTGGCAGAAGTGCTGCCGAGATTGGCTTTCTTCAGTATCTCTGTAAATGAGGAGAACATATCCTCGCGATTCTGCAGGTAGTCGGCAACTGTCTCACCGGTGAAGGTATATCTATTGCCTTGATCTATATCCTCATTACAGGACGAGAGTGTAAATATTGCGACCGCAATCAGCAACAGCTTTGAGATTATAGATTTTTTCATCATGTTTATATTATAGGGAGGTTCTATAAATTCAATTTACCATTAGCGAGTAGTCAGAACCTCATT
>CAYWIE010000039.1:0-25567 GCA_964458275.1 uncultured Bacteroidaceae bacterium | reverse complement strand
ATATACAAAATAATACACTGATTAACAATGAATTAATTTATAGAACCTCCCCTTAGCCGTTACTATCGCCGTATCGTAGGAGAGACACCCACCGACACCCGCAAGAATAGCACTAAAAGCATATTACAATATTCTAAACAGAACCGACCCTGAAATATTTATACTAATTAATAGAACCAACCTAAACATGAAAAAACTGAATCTGCAACTGATTGTACTATCCCTGATTCTCCTTGCAATAGCATCATGCAAGGGCGAGGGACGTAGTGAGAAATTCTTCGGTAAAGAAATTTACATACCCAAGGAGTTCAGCGAAATGGATTTCAACGACACTCTCAGCCGGTACTGTTTTCAACGAATGGACACCACTCCCAATATCGTCTATTTTTGGGAAAAAGGTTTCGGAAGTGATATAAACAATGCTCCCGACCTCGAAGGAGAGAATATGAAATTCGACTTTGAGGCAATGAAGGCAGCTGCCGAGCGATTCTACATCTACTATCGCGACACGCTCAAATTCATTGAGCCGGGTTCAAATGCCGACAAGTACCGCATGATGGTGATGATAAACTACTCGAAAGAGAGCACTGCATACGGTGGCGCATACGACAACACTATTGGTGCCATTTGGGTAACTCCTTCGCGTCTGCGCGAGCAGAGGTTCAACTGTGTGGCACACGAACTTGGCCATGCATTCCAAGCGCAGATAGCTGCTGATGGTCTCACAAGTGCAGGCGGTCCTATCTGGGAGGTAACGTCGCAATGGATGCTTTTTCATGTGAATCCCCATTGGATGACCGAAGAGAATTATCATTGGAAGAATTACATGAACAATACCCACATATATCCTTTCAGCGAAAAGACCATGTATTGCAATGCCTATTTTGCCGAATATTGGTCAGAGAAACACGGACTTGAGATAATGAGTCGCATTTGGCGCAACAATAGCGACGAGCACGACCCTATACTTCTCTATCAGCATCAGACAGGCATCAGTCAGAGTGCTTTCAACGACGAGTGTTTCGATGCTGCACTTCGCTTCATCACCTATGACCTCGACAGAATACGCCCCCATGCCAAGCCTTACAGAAACGGACACACCGGCAAACTGGTTAAACTTGACGGCAATGCATACAAGGTGCCTGAGGAGTCTGCTCCGCAATATTATGGTTACAACGGCATCAGGCTTGCTCTGCCTAAACCCGGAACAGAGGTGGTGTTGAGTCTCGAAGGCAAGTTGCCCGAAAATCATTCGGGCGAATGGAACTATGCTCTTCTGCCTGTGAAGAACGATTCTGTAGCCGATTATAATCCTGCACTGCGCCGCAAGACCGCCGGCGGAAAAGGCGAAGAGATAAGATATACTGTTCCTGCCGAAGGCATATCTCATTTGTGGTTAGTGGTAAATTCGGCGCCGGATAAACACGATGCAAGCAAAGTGAAGACCGCGTGGAACTACACTGTAAAGTTGAGTGGAACTGCACCGGAGTAGTCTGTTATTGAACCTCTCTTGAAATTTTAACGTCTGCATTGAAATAGTAATATCCAATGCAGACGTTTTTTTATTTACGGAAACAAAATAGTGAACCTCGTCAATCCGTCTTTGTCTGTTTGCAGCGAGAATCTGCATCCATGATTACTCAAGACTTCACGTATGAAGATAAGTCCTATCCCTTGTCCGCTTGCTTTTGTGGTGAAGAACGGAGTGAAGAGATTGCGTTCCGTCTCCTTGTCGATACCTTTGCCATTGTCGGTTATTATTATCTGCGAGGGAGAAGGTAGAGTACATATGCTTATTTCTCCGTCGCTGCCGATACTCTCCACAGAATTCTTTATGATGTTGACAAGCACCTGTTCGAGCAGTATGCTGTCGACATTTGCAGGCACCTGCTCTGCCGCGAGATTCATCTTCAGAGTGATGTTGTGCTCGTTGCACAGATGTTCCATGAAGAGCTTGCTGCTCACTATGCAGTCATTCAGGTCCGATGGCTTAAGTATGGGGCTTGGTATTTTCACAACATCAGCGAACCGCGTAATGAAACGGCTCATGCTGTATCCGCGCTCCTCGCACATCTCCATCACCTTGCATATCTCTTCGGCATCGCTCTCTATTGTCTCGGCGGTCATGGTGCGCAGTGCGTCGCTTGCAGAGTCGAGGGTGGAGGTTATTCCGCCCATCGTGTTGTTCACTTCGTGGGCAATCATGCGTATGACTTTTTCGTATGCACTCTTTTCGGCATGATGCAGCTCCTCAGTCATCGGTTCTATTAGTACAAACGGGTGGGCGAACCCTCTGTCGCGGAATGAGAGACGTGAGCAGCTGTATACCTCTGTGCCGTTGAGCCGTATCGTTTGTGAAGATTCGTTGTCTATTTTTGATATTTCCTGTGCCAGCTTCGACTCCAGCTCCTCGAACTGTTTTCCTATTGCATTGTCGCCGGCAGCGAGTATTTTTTTTGCCGACGGGTTCATTGTTGTTATTCTGTTGTCAAAGTCGAGGATTATCACTCCCATCGGCGAGGCGTTTATCAGCAGGTCGAGGAAGTGGTTCTGCTCTCTCAGACGCAGCCGCTCGTTTTTCATCTGCCTCATCATGCGGTTGAATATTGCTACGATGCGGTCTGCCTCGCGTTGTCCCACTGGCGACAGCTGGCTGCTGAAATCCTGTTCGCGCAACAGTTCCATACCGTCCGAAATGCTCTTCATCGGCTTTACTACTTTCCGGTAGAAGTAGACAAGAAATATTATGCAGAGCAGTGTGAGCAGTTCTGTGAGATAGAAAACTGCACCGCTCAGCATAGGTGTTTGCAATATGAGCAACACCCATACTGCCGTGAGCAGTGCTATGAGAATGAGAAAAAGATTCCGTAGTCGCATGGTAGGTATCTATTAGACCTTAATGCCATATTTTTCCAAGCGGCGGTAGAGGGCTTGACGGCTTATCCCCAACGTGTTTGCCACTTGAGTGAGGTTGCTGTTGTATTTTTCCATAGTCTTCTTTATCGCGTGATATTCTATTTCGTCGAGCGTAAGTCCGTCTGTGTTCAATTCGTGGCTTTCGGCTGTGATGTAGTTGTTTATGTTGTATTGTGCTTCAAAGTCTGTTGCTCTAAGCAGTTTGCTGCCACTGATGTATATTGTGCGTTCTACAAGGTTCTTCAGTTCGCGTATATTTCCCGCATAGGGCAGACGGCACAGAAACTGCATAGCGTCGTCCGAGAATTCTACGCTCTCCATTCTGTTGAGCTGTTCCATCTTTCTTGCAAAATGCTTGGCAAGGAGTGGAATATCTTCGCGCCTTTCGCGCAGGGCTGGCAGATGTATGTTTATAAGGTTTATTCGCCAGAAGAGGTCCTCGCGGAATGTGTGCTCCTTGACCATCTGGCGCAAGTCTACATTTGTTGCACTCACCACGCGGATGTCAACCTTGCGCGGACGGCTGTCGCCGAGTACTTCGAAAGTCTGCTCTTGCAGCACACGCAACAGTTTTACTTGGCAGCTGATGTCGAGTTCTCCTATTTCGTCGAGGAAGATTGTGCCGCGGTGGGCAAGTTCGAAACGTCCTGTCCTGTCGCTTGTGGCGTCGGTGAAGGCTCCGCGTTTGTGGCCGAACATTTCGCTCTCGAAGAGCGATTGTGATATGCCGCCGAGGTTTACTTTCACGAACGGCTTGTCGCGACGGCTGCTGTTGCGGTGCAGGGCTTCGGCTATCAGTTCCTTGCCCGTGCCGCTCTCGCCGGTGATGAGCACCGATGCGTTGGTGTCGGCTATGCGCTCAACGGTGGCGAGTATCTCTGTCAGTTCCTTGCTGCTGCCTATTATGCTGCTACGGTCGAATTTGTCTTTTTCTTCCTCCTCTTCAGCTTTTCTTTTCTTGCCTGTCAGTTCGAGGGCAGTCTCGATGCGTTGCATCAGAGCCATATTGTTCCACGGCTTGGTGATGAAGTCGAATGCTCCTGCCTGCATGCCTTTGACGGCAAGGTCGATGCTTCCCCATGCCGTCATCAGTATTACGGGTACTTCGGGGCAGAACACTTTTACCTCTTTCAATAGGAAAATTCCCTCGTCTCCACTTGTGGTGAGGCTGAAGTTCATGTCCATGAGTATGAGGTCGGGCTCTGTGGCTCTGACTATCTCTATTGCCTCTTTTGGTGAGGCTGCTGTCTCTACTTCGTATCGTGCTCGCTTGAGCATGAATCCGAGACTGCTGCGTATTGCGCTGTCGTCATCTATTATCAATATCATAGTTACAAAAGTAGTTTATGTTTGGCAAATTGCAAACAAAATCGTGCAATAGTTGTCTGTGCTTTTATTCATCCCTAAGTGCATCGGCTGGTATTGTGCTGGTAATGCGCCATGCGGGGACGATGGCGCCAATGAGTGTTACAAATACAATGAACATATAGCTTACAGCGGTAACAACCGCAAAATGTGTCAGTGGCTGGTTGTGCAGATAGCTTGGGTCGGCATTCTCCTTCTTGCTCATCATGGTAAGTGTTTTCAGCGGGTCGGAAAACCCCTCTACATGCAGATAGTGCGCAATGAATGGCATTGCAACAAAGAATGCGATGCTTGCCAAAAGCATTCCTTCGGTTGCAAACTGTGCGATTATCTTCTGCCGCGATGCTCCGAAACTGCGCATGATTCCTATTTCGTTCTTGCGCTCTGCCGTGCGTATCCAGAATGAACTGAGCAGTCCCAAAAAGGCGCAGAAGAGTGCAAATGCCGAGAGCCCCACATAGAGACGGTATGTGTTGCTGATGCCGAACATACGCGCATACTTCTTGCGATGCTGTTCGAGCGATGTGATTTTGCTGCAATAGAGATTGCCTATCTCCAATTTTGGCATAATCTCTTCATGGAACCGCTTTTCAAAATCCTCTTTATCGACTCCTTTCTTGAGCCGTACGTGCAGAAACACAGATGCGCCGTTATATGTGTTTGCGTAGTCATCGTTGTCCATTCGGCAGTCCATGATGATTAGCGGGTGGGGTTCATCGTATTGCACCATGGCGATGTCTTTGAAAACGCCTGCTACCTGATGCTTTTTTCTGTTATAGACAGCCTTGAATGTTCTGCCTACCGCATCTGTGGTGCCGAACAGCATCATTGCCGCCTTTTCCGAGACGAATACACCGTTGGGGAAGCGCGACACATCGTTCTTCAGATATTTTCCCGTGTGAATGTTCTTTATGTTGAAGGTGGCAGGGTAGTCGCTGCCCTCACTCTGGTAGTATTTCCAATATTTCAGAGAGACGGTCTCTATCTTTCCACCGGTAACCATCTGTTTTATCTCTTCAAATGATTTTTCGGTAAGGTCCGTGTTGTCTGCCGTGAAGCTGGTACCCGAACTGGAATAAGCATTTGGATGCGAGTCGTAATTGGCGTTTGCGTAGTATTCGACCTCAGGCAGCGAGCGTATGATGTTTATTGCCTGTGTTACGCTTTTTTTAATGGAGTTGTCGTCGATGTAGTGTTCGAGATTGAATTTTGTATCCTGCGGTGTATATTTTGCAAGTTCAATTTTATATACATCAGATATGTCGCAACCGCTTGGAATGTTCTTGCGGCACACAAGTGTATATAGCGGGTCGAGAGCGAGCCATAGAAAGAGGCTTGCTACAATAATTTCGAGGAATATCCAAGCGTTCTGCTTGCGTTCGTTCCATATTTGGTGGAGTAGTTTTGTTATCATGGTTTGTGGTTGTTTATAATTATGGTTGAAGAAATGAATTCGGGAATGTATATTGGTAGTTTTACTATTCGTCTTTGGTTGCCATTATATAGGCAATTGCATAAGTCCATACTTTTTGGCGCCCAAAAAGTATGCAAAAAGGCTCGACACCCACAAAACAAGTCGTCGCCTCCTTTGCTCAGGAATTTCCCTTTGGGAAATGTCCTTCGGTCGTCAGCTCCTTGTCGGTGGCTTTTCCCCTTTTCGAACGAGGGAACGACAAATTTGGCCACACCCGCAAGCGGGCGCGTCAGAAAATTTGTCGTTCTTATCCTCGCTCGAAAAGGTACGCCACCTGTTGTTTTGACGGTGTCGAATATTTTTAAAGTTACTTCTGCTATGCATATAAACGTTCATTTATGCTATTGATTATGATATAAACTGCCTACAATAAGAAATAATAACTTCAATCATAATTATTAACATTACGTGATTCAAAAATATGTTTTATCTCCTATAATACAACGACTCAACAATATCCTTCTTCAATGCAATCATCGTCGGCATAAGCGCCGAAGCAACATTCAGCAGCAGTGTCAGCAGCAAAGTACATACAATCACAGTAGAATTTACCAGCATCCCACTCGTGATGTCGCTGCTCGCTGGTTCATCGGGAATGTAAATGTCAAAAAACGTTACAATCCAGCTGCTGCAAGTGTAAACCACCATATATGCAAGCAGCAATCCTATCAGCGCTCCCATGGCAGTCAGCAGTAGATTCTCCCACAGCACCTGCGCGATAATCTCGCCACTTGTTGCACCGTATGCCTTGCGCACACCGACCTCCATCATGCGTCCCCTCATGCGCGACGAAATAATGCCGCTGAGGTTCAGCGCAGGGATAAACAGAAAGGCCAACAGTATGTAGAAGTAACAGCTCATGGCTGCGAAAAAATTATCCTCATCCTTAGACCACAGTGCCAGACGCCAGTGCTCCCATACGCTCACCTCGCACTTTTCGTTTTTGGGCAGGTCCTGTGCCATTCTGCCGACAATATCCTCTACTTCTTTTTTCAGCGTTTCTCTTTCGTCCACCGACGGCGCTGTCATAAACACGGTGTAAATGCCATTCATATAACCCTCATCGTATTTGTCGCATTGCGAACTGTGAACGGGCATATATATGTCGCTCGCGGTCTCTTGCATAAAGTATGGAACATCTTCGACAACACCGACTATGCGATACGGGGCTTTTGATATATTGATGCTTCTGCCCACGATGGCTGTGTCGGCAAAAAGGCGCATTGCGTATGAATGGCTGAGTACAACGACATCTTCGTGCTCCTCCTGTTCGGTGTATCCCCGTCCCGACAGGAACTTATAGTCGAATACTCTCCACCATCCGCTGTTTGTAAAGGCAGGTTGTTCGTATTTCCCGAAATCCTTGCCATCGACATATATCTCTTTGGGATGATGAATAGACTTTATCATACGGTAGCCTATGCTCTCAAGATGTTTGGCACTGTTCCTAATCTGTTCTGCCATCTTGCCCGATGCGCCGGTGTTGCCGGAGGTGCAGTTGCCGTTTATCTCCTTCTCATGCCATATATATATGATGACCAACATGCGGTCGCGGTTGTTTTCGGGGCGTATGTTGCCCAATTTTATGTAGAAGATGATGAACAGTGTCATTGCAAGAGCTATGCTGACGGCTGTTCCTATCAGATAGACGCCTGTGAAGAATTTGTGTTGCTTCGTCATCGTCCATGCTTGGCGCAGGTGTTGTTTTATCATGGTTGTGCAGGTTTAATTATATTTACATTTTTTTGTCCCTTCATTATCGTTGTTCCGTAGCCTACGTGGTCCTTGCGGGCTACATAGTCCTCACGGGCTACGCTATATAATTTCGCCCTTTCAGGGCTTTTTATTCGATCCATAGCCCTCACGGATTACGCTATGCAATTTCGCCCTTTCAGGGCTTAGTCCCTTTAGGGACGTCATTTTATAGCGTAGGTCGTGAGACCTATGAATCGACAATGCTCGATTTATATGTAGCCCTGAAAGGGCGACATTATAATCCATCTGCATGCTGTTAGGACTAAGAACAATTGTTATACTAATGTTTCACAATCTTTTCAAAGTCGGCATCAATGCTTATGTTCAGTTCCCAATCCCAAAGAGTGATGCTGCGTATCTTATAGTAGTAGTACCAATAGTACATCAGTTCCGATATGTGATTGCGGCGGGCTTGGTCCTTGCTCACCTGTGCGTCGTTGAGGTCGAGGGTGCTTATCTTGCCTATCATGAAGGTCTCCACATTGGTCTTGTAGCGTCGGCGTGCAATGGTGTCGGCTTCTTGGGCAATCTCTAACTGTGTGCGCTGGTTGTTGAACTGCTCCACAAGGATGAAGAGGTTCTGCTTGAAATTCTGAAGTTCCTGCTCTATGCGCCCTGCTGTTATTTCGTGGTAGCTCTCGGCCATGCGCAGCTTGCCGCGCCGTTTGCCCCAATCGAGCAAAGGTATCTGAAGCCCCACCTGTACATATTGGTTGTCGTTCAGACGGTCGTATGCCGGTTCTATTTCGCGGTCAACACCGCTGAGCCCCAACTGCGCGGTCAGGTTTATCTGACGCAGATTTCCTTTGGCACTTGCAACATCGTAGTCGGCTTGCAGACGGCGGCGTTCGAGGTTTTTTGTGATAGAGTTGTTCTCCATTGCCTTTTGTAGAACAGCATCGTATACAAGCGAGATGTGGGCAAGGGTGTCGGGCTGCATGGGAATTATTTCGGTGTTCTCGTCGAGGGAGAGGAATGAGCGCAGGCTGAACATGGCGCTCTTCATGCTGCTCTCATATTCGGTGAGGGTAGAGCGGGCATTGAGTGTGTTCAGGCGCAGCTGTAGCAGGTCGTTGTCGCTTATAATGCCCATTTTGTGCTTTGTTTGTGCCACTTCGTAGAGTTTTTCGGCATTGTTCAGGTTCTGCCTGGCTATGCTCACATTCTCCTTTGCCAGCAGCAGATTGAAGAAATAGTTTATTGCGCTCATCGTTACCTGTTCGGTGGCAGTGAGGAAGTTGGCTTTTGTCTCGGCGTAGCGCACCGGTTCAATGCGGCGGTTCCACTTCACGCTGTTCACTCCGAATATCGGTTGGTTCAGGGTGATGGCAATAGGGGTGCTCATATATCGCTGCTGTCGGTCGCCGCTGAGTGTCTTCAGGTAGTCGAGCGAGGAGTTCAGCGACAATGTTCCGCCTGTGAGCCAGATGCTCTGGTTGACCGACAGACGGCCGTTCATCTGCATGTAGTTGTTGCGCACGAATGTGTATGTGCCGTCGCTGTTCTGATAGCTGTTGTAGCTTTTGCTGTAGCTTGGTGCTGTGGCGCTGAGGTTCACTTCGGGCAACAGACCGGCGCGGTAGATGCGGTGCTGCCAATAGGCGGAGCGCAGCTCGTCGAGGGCGACGGCAGCATCGAGACTCTGAGTGCGGGCGAGGAGTATTGCCTCTTCGAGTGTCAGGTGCATGACGTTGCTGTTTGCGCTCATAGCTATGGTGACAAGCAGTGTAATTACAATGGTGGTCAGTTGTTTCATATGATATTTTTTTACCTGATTAGCTTCAAAATATGTGCCACTTTTTTATGTTGCTGTATATTAGTGCGTTATCGGTTTTCGGCAGTGTCCGTTTTCGGACACCATGTTCGGTTTTGTGCTATTCATCCCTAAGTGCATCTGCGGGCAGGATGCGTGTGGCACGTAACACAGGTATCAATGTGCCGATAATGGTTTGAAGGTGGCTTGCCTCTGCCCACTTCTCTATGACAGCAAGCTCCTCATCCGTAATTTCTATCTTGTCGGCTTTACGGCTGCGCTTCAAGATGTATGGTTTCAATCTGTTGTACGAGGTTAACATTATCCTGTCAGTTATTCTGTAACTGTATTTTTCCTCTACTAACTGGTTCGTGATGTCTCCTAAGAGTGTGCTGTAATCGCGGCAGAACGTATATGCAGGTTCGGGGAACGACTCTTGCAATCCGTGTACGAAATCCATATACTCCTTTGTCAGTTCGCGGTTCTTTATTGCGAAGCGTGCCTGCATCATCGACTCTGCGAACTGGCATCTGTAGTTGCCTCTTACAGTCTGTATGTAACGCTCCGAAAGCGACGGATGCTGTTCGAGCAGCTTTGCAAAGTGTGCTTCTGTCTCATTCAGTTCGGGCAAGTACTTTTCCATCACCTCAGAGGCTGTTGTCTTTTTGCGCGATTCATCATCAATGTAGAATCCGTTCCATGGTATCGGGTACGACAGTATCTCGTTCTGCAGGCGTGCATTGCTGCCCATAAACAGCTTATGTCCCTTATCAAGGTCATAGAGCAGGAAATATGTCTCGCCCGGTTCAAATATGTTGCGTATATATGTAATGTTCCAGTCCATGAATACCTCCGAAGTGTTCAGAAGCGGAATCTTTATGGCGAAGCGTCCGAGCGAGTCCATTTCTGCTAAGAATTTCTCACTGTCATCTTTGAATATGCTCTCGATTGTTATTCCGTAGAGCCCGTTTGCCTTTTCCATCTTTTGTTTCGGAACACCCCTGAGCCAGCCTCTCAGTGTAACCGTGTCGACCTGCTGGTAGCCGTTGTTCTTCAATCCTGTAGCTGTATCCTTGCTGGCATAGTCGGGCAGGGTGATGGTACTCAATATTTCGTAATTGTTCCTGCTGTCGCCAATGGTTATTCTGCGGCGGCCTTTCTTGCTTTTGCCTACCTTTACGTTCAGCTCCTCACCGTCACATTCCAGCAGCAGTTCATATTTGTCGCCATCCTGCTTGCGTTCCTTGTAGTTCCAGAAACGGCAATCGTATATTGCACACTCTTCGTAGAAGGCAATCTCCCAGTCGCCGCTCTTGCTGTTTCTCCACGCCGAGGGGAAGAGCTGTGTTGCTATGCTCTCTGCACTCTGTATGCCTAAGATGCAGTAGTCGCCTACGGCATCACCCTCCTTGAAGTCGAACTTAGTTGTGTTGAGTGGCAGAGGCTCAAAGTGGAATACAATGTCTGCCTGCCCGTTGTCGGTAAGGAATGTCTCCTTGCCAAGTTCAAGCCCGTCGCAACTGCGTACCGCATACCGTTTGCCGTCTGCTTGCAGGTATGTCTCTTGCGAGAAACGCAACCAGCTGTCGGGACGGCGGGCAAGGTGCATATGCACCCGTGTCTCTTCCTTAGTGAATTCGACACGTGTTATTTCGGCAAGTGTACTGAAGTATCCTTCTATCAGGCTGTTCTTCTCAACCGCAGGATCTTCCCATACGCTCTGCGAACCGCAACCTTGGCAGGTGAATGTAAAAAGTATGGCAAGAAATGTGGAAAGCAAGGTAAAGAATATCTTTTTCATTTTGTTTTTTAGTGATACGCTGTTTAAAATTTGTTTTGCAACTGTTCGATAAAGGAATTATGTTACCTCAATGCTATGTACCCGTCTTATTATGATGCGTTTTGTTTGCAGATGACATAAGCATCGGGTAACATAATCCAAGGGCAGGGCGGTGTCTCTTATTCAATCTGTCGTCCGTCGAAGAAACGGATGGTGCGAGAGGTCTGTTTCGCCTGCTCCTCGTTGTGTGTAACCATCACAATGGTACGTCCATCCTCGCTGTTGAGCTTGTGGAGAATTTCCATCACTTCGGCACCCATCTTAGAGTCGAGGTTACCGGTGGGTTCGTCGGCAAGGATTATTTCGGGGTTGCCGATGATGGCGCGGGCAATGGCTACACGCTGGCACTGACCGCCGGACAGCTGCGAGGGCATGTGGTACATGCGGTGGGTGAGTCCTACGCGGGCAAGCACCTCCTTGGCGAGACGGGTGCGCTCTTTGGCGCTAATCTTGCGGTAGAGCAGGGGCAGCTCCACATTGTCGAGCACGTTGAGCGAGTTGATAAGATGGAAGCTCTGGAACACGAATCCCAATGTGCGGTTACGGAAGGCTGCGAGCTCCTTCTCGGTCATCTGGTCAACGGTGGTGCCTGCAATCTCAATGGTGCCGCTGGTGGGCTTGTCGAGCAGTCCCATGATGTTGAGAAGGGTCGATTTTCCACATCCCGAAGGACCCATGATACTGAGGAATTCTCCTTTTTTTACTTCGATGTTTACATTTTCGAGTGCTTGTGTCTCGATAGAATCTGTACGGTAGATTTTGTTTACTCCTGTTAGCTTAATCATAATTGTATGGTTTTAAAATTGTCTGTTATTAATTTTTATAGGGTCCTTAAGGTCTTTATTCTCTCAATGCATCGGCGGGCTGCGACCGTATAATTCTCATTGACGGCACTAACTAGCCGGCTACGGCTATCGCCGCTATAATCAGGTAACTGATGATGCTCACTATAGTAAAGTGCGGCACAGCGCAGTTGCGTAGGTAACTTTGGTCGGGTCCGGTGTCAGACGTTTCTGTGATCATCCTTGTGGGCACCTTTGCCAGCGGCTCTGCAAAGCCTTCGACCTTATAATAATGCATAATCAGCGGCATCGCCACAATGAATGCAATGGTTACCAATATAAGTGCCTCGGCTGTGAACTGGCGTATGACGTTGCCGGTTGTGGCACCCATGCTGCGCATGATGCCTATGTCGCCTTGTCGGTTGTTGGTACGTATCCAGAATGCGCTGAACACTCCCATGAATGTACAGAAGATGGCGAAGCCCGACAATCCTGTGTAGAGGCGGTACTTGTTGGTTATTCCATGCTCTTCGTCGTAGAGGCGCGATATTTCGCTATACGAGGTGATGCCTTTGCAATGATAGTTTCCATGTGCGAATCGGGATATCTCCTCGTTGTTGAACCTCTTGATGAATTCAGCCTCGTCCACTTCCTCTTTAAGCCTGAAAATGATATTCTTGTCGAGTCCGTATTTGTGCCCGATTCCATTTGCAGGGTCGTTTGTCAAGATCAATGGTCTATGTTCGTCGTAGTTCAGCATCTGCATATCTTCAAATATTCCTATGATGTTGTATTCTTTATCTTTATGTTTACGAAACCCGGCGTTTTCAAATGTTATCTTCCGGCCTATGGCATTTACGTTGCCAAAAAGCTTGAGCGCTACCGAACGTGATATATACATATCGTTTGTGGTTGGTTTTTCGGCTTGTGCCAATATCTTTCCTGTGATGGCATCGCGTATTCCCATTGTTGCAAACAGGTCGCTTCCATCTTCGGGGTAAAAATTGTAGCAGCCTACGTAGTCGATAGTGTGTTTGCCTTCGGGTGATTTTGTGCTGTCGCAAGAGAGACGCGCAATGTAGTACGACCTGTTGTTAGGCTCGAATATACCGTTGACTACGCCCCAACTTTTTATTTCGGGAATATCCTTTATTACAGTCATAGCCTGCCGGTATAGTTCGGTTGCTGCGGCGTCTTTGTATTTTTCGTTGTATCGCGGGTGGTCGGTGTCGTATGCGTCTAAATCGACGCGATACACCCTCTCTATTTCATAGCCTTTGGGCAGGTTCCTGAGATACACTAATGTAATCAGCGGGTCGATGGCGAGCCACAGAAAAAAGCTTGCTACCATAAGTTCTATAAAAAGCCACACGTTTTGTCGTCGCTCGTTCCAGATTCGGTGTATTATCTTTTTTATCATAATTCTTGTTGCTTAGTCATTAACTGTTCTTATCTTTTGTGGTACAATGCCTCTACTATGTTCCTCCTTAACGCTATCAACGTCGGCACAAGTGCAGAAGCAACGTTAAGCAATACGGTTATGAGAATCGCAATGCACAGCACTGCGGGGTTGAACAGCATATTAATGTTTATCGTACGCGACAGCTGGTTGTTTATCTCCGTGTCGAACAGCGTGGTTATCCAACTGTCGCAGGTACATACGACCACATAGGAGAGCGCAACGCCAAATATTGCACCTATGAGACTGAGCAGCAGATTCTCCCACAGCACCTGCGACACTATCCGGCTGACGGTGGCACCGTATGCTTTGCGTATGCCAATCTCGTCCATACGCCTGTCCATACGCGAGGAGATCATTCCGCTGAGGTTAAGCGCAGGGATGAAGAGAAACGCCAGCAATATATAAAAGTATTTCGCCATTGCATCGAAAAGGGTATCCTCCTTGTCGCAGTCGAGTGCCTGTTGCCAGAATCTTTCGAGCTCCATTGTGTGTTTTTCCTCTTTTGTCTGTGCAAGTCGGTTGAAGCACTCTTCTATGTCGCTCTGCGCCTTGTCGGTGTTGTTCGTGGTGATGTAGGCATGATATTTTCCTTGAATATCCTCTTCGTCGGGAGCGGGAACAATGGGCAGCCAGTAGTTTCCTCCTGTGGCGGAGATTGAAGAGCAGCCGCTTGCCTGCTCAACTACACCTATCACACGATGAGGCGTGCGGCCTACATTCAGCATCTTGCCTGCCACCTGCGTGTCGGCAAAGAATTTCTCGGCAAATGCCCTGCTGATGATTACCACTTTCTCGTGCTGCTCGTCGGCAGTAAAGGGGCGGCCGTCGATGAATCTGTAGTTGAATACTTCCCAGAATTCGTTGTTCACCGTGTGTCCGTACTCCTCGACGGCATTTTCTCCGTGCGAGACAACCATTTTGCAGTAGAAGGCAAGTGCAATGTGTTCTATTGCATCGCTCTCTTTTTTTAAGAGTGATGCCAATTTGCTCGATACGCTCAGAACCACATTTAAATATCTGTTCTCTACAAATTTTACTTTTTTGGTAACATCTTTTATCACCAGCATATTGCCACGATTGTATTCGGGATATACGGGACCCAACTTAATGTAGAATATGATGAACAGTGTCATTGCAAGGGCTATGCTCACGGCTGTGCCTATGAGGTACATTCCGGTGAAGAGCCGTTGCTGTTTCATCATCGTCCATGCTTGTCGAAAAAAATGTCGTATCATAGCTGGTTAATTAATTTGTTTTACATATTACTCTCTCAATGCGTCGGCGGGCAGTGAGCTTGTGAGGCGCGTAACGGGTATCAGCGCTCCTGCAATTGCTATTGCGCTGATGCAAATATATGCAATGACGGTTACAGTTGCAAAGTGTGGCACTGCGCGGTTGTGCAGATAGCTTTGGTCGGGGGTCTCATTGTGTATCCACGTGGGCACTTTGGCGAGCGGCTCGGCGAATCCTTCGACATATATGTAGTGCATGATGAACGGGAGGGTTACAATGAAAGCTGCCGTTACAAGAATGGCTGTCTCGGCAACGAACTGTCCCACTATGCGGTTCTGCGATGCTCCCACGCTGCGCATGATGCCAATGTCGCGCCGGCGACTGTTGGTGCGTATCCAGAAGGCGCTGAATACTCCTATGAAGGCACAGAAGAGCGAGAATCCCGCAAGCCCCGCATAGAGGCGGTATTTGTTGGTGATGTTGTATTGCTTGTCGTGCTTCTCTATGTTCTCCATGTACGATTGCAATCCTGTGATGTGGTAGATGCCGCGACTGTATTCGGGCATGATTTCGTTCTCGAATTTCTTTTTGAATTCATCTTCGTCGGTGTTGTCTTTCAGACGGAAATAGATGGTATATGTGTGTTTGTCGATGCTGTTTTTGCTGTAAAGAACTATCGGGGTGTATTCGTCGTAGTTGAGCAACTGCAAATCTTCGAACACTCCTAAGATGGTGAATGATTTACGGTTCACATTCATGAACTTCTTTCCTACGACGTTGGTGGTGCCGAAAAGCGCCATGGCTTGTCGTCGCGACAGGTAGGCTCCATCATTTCCGGAGTAGTCGGCTTGTTTCAGCACCTTGCCGGTCTTTACATCAATGGCTCTTACCGTCTCGAAGAAGTGGCTCTTGTCGTTGGTTATAATGTCGTAAATGCGTGCTCCTTTCCAATCGATGAGGCTGTCGGGCTTGTCGTCGTCAACAGCAATCGTAGCCGACGAATATCCTCCGGGGTTTGGCTCCAACTCTGCTTGGCTCATGAAATAACATTCTATTTCGGGGATATTGTCGAATGTTCCCCCTAATTGGGTGATAAATTCTTTTTGACTGTTTTCATTATATTGGTAGCCGTTTGATGGGTCGCTTATGTAAGCGTCGTACTTCACTCTATATACCTTTTCGGGTGTGTAGCCTTTGGGCAGGTTGCCGCGGCACACAAGGGTGAACAGCGGGTCGATGGCGAGCCACAGGAATAGGCTGGCGACTATCAGTTCGAGGAAGAGCCAAGCGTTTTGCTTGCGTTCGTTCCATATTTGGTGGATGATTGTCTTTATCATGTTGGTTATTTGTTTTTCTTTTCTATTGAGGCCTGGTCAAAAGCATTTTCTCTTATCCAAGAGGGAGGGTTTTATTGCTTGTGTGTTTTCAGATTCCTTCAGTTTTATCTCCTCTGATACAGTGACTGAATAATATCCTTCTTCAATGCAATCATCGTCGGCACAAGCGCCGAAACAATATTCAGCACCAATGTCAATGTCAGAATACAGAGAATGACCGTAGGGTTCAGCAGCATGTCTGCGTTAATTTCGCGTGGCGAGAGGTCGTTTACGCGAGTATCGAAAAAGGCTGTTATCCAACTGCTGCCGGTGATTATTATCAGGTACGACAATGTGAGTCCTATGATTGCGCCTGCAAAGGTGAGCAGCAGATTCTCCCAAAGCACTTGTGTGATAATCTCGCCGTTTGTGGCACCATAGGCCTTGCGTATGCCTATTTCGTCCAAGCGACTGTCCATGCGCGACGAAATCATTCCGCTAAGGTTCAGCGCGGGGATGAAAAGAAACGCCAGCAGTATATACAGGTATTTTCCCATTGCTTCGAAAGGGGTTGTCTCGGTGTCGCAGTCTAATGCGTTTTGCCAATATCTTTCCATCTCCATTGTGTAGGTGAAGTTCTTAGGGCGCGTTTGAGTGAAACGGTTGAATACTTCGTTAATCTCGGTCATGCATTTGTCGATGTTGTCCGTAGTGATATATGCATGATAGTGACCAAGAAACTCCTCTTCTTTATAAAATTCTGATGCGATCCATACGTTGCCTTGCGTGATGGGGTGCAGCCGCTTGCCGCTTCCACCACTCCCACTATTCGATAGGGCGTTTCATCGAGGTTAAGGCTTTTGCCGACAACGTGTGTGTCGGCAAAGAGCTTCATGGCAAGGGTGGTGGAGATTACTGCTGCATTTTCGTTCTTTTGTTCCTTTGTGAATGGGTGCCCGTCAACGAACCGGTAGCTGAATACCTGCCAATATTCGGCGTTCACATTGGCAGTATATTCTTCTGTTTTCTTGCTCTTGTCGGAGGATTCAACAGTCCGTTTGGAGCGGCAGAGCAATGCTATCTTATCTATGCTTTTGGCTTCGCGTTTCAATAGGTCGGCGAATTTGCCGGATATACCCTTTGAGCGTGTGGATACACAAACTTCATTCTTTTCGCTCTCTTGTGTATGTTCAATCACCACCATGCGCTGGCGGTTGTATTCGGGATAGACGGGGCCCAATTTAATGTAGAATATGATGAACAGTGTCATTGCAAGGGCTATGCTCACGGCTGTGCCAATGAGGTACATTCCGGTGAACAGCCGATGCTGCTTCATCATCGTCCATGCTTGGCGTAGGAATTGGTTTTTCATATCTTGTAGTTCTTTAAACAGTTCCTTATTATTCTTTCAATGCTTCGGCTGGATGTCGCTTGATGGTTGCCGCTGTGGGTACCGTTGCGCCTATAATGCTTATCAGCACCAAAAACAGGTAGCTTATCGCTGTTACTATTGCAAAGCGCTGTATTGGTTGATTGTGCAGGAAATTGTCTGTTTCGAATTCTCTGAATCTGAGGTATCCCGCCAACGGGTCGGCAAATCCAAATGTGTAGGCTTTGTGGAATATTAACGGCAAGGCAAGCAAAAAGGCTGCGCTTGAAAGCATCACTGCTTCGGTGGCATATTGCCGGATGATGCTGTTGCGTGTGGCGCCTATGCTTTGCATGATGCCTGTCTCGCGGCGGCGTGCAGAGGCGCGCAACCAGAATGTGCCGAAGATTCCCATAAATCCGCTTAACAGTGCAAAAAGTGTAAGTATGACGTTCTGTCGATAGAGGTTGTTTATTCCGTAATATTCTTCGCCTTCTTCCTTCAGGTTCTTGTGCGATGTGAATTTTGCGCAGTATAAATTTCCGGCTTTCAGCTTTGGCATAATCTCTGTGTGGAAACGTTGCTCGAATTTGTAAGCATCCACTCCCTCCTTAAGCCTTATGGATATTGTATGATTTTCAAGGTAATTTGCACTTGCACCGGCAGGCATTTTGTTGCATACAATCATTGTTGGCGCGTATTCGTAGTAGATGCTCGCTTGAATATCTTTTATCACTCCCTGCACTCTCCAGCGCAGATTGTCGGGAGCGGATGAAGCAAAAAACTCTTTCCGGATGCAATCTTTTGTGCCGAAGAGTGTCATTGCAGTTGTTTCTGTTATATATGCATCGAGCGTGTTATCCGAAGATTTAATATCGGGGTTTTCCACTATCTTGCCACTTGCGGCATCCTTTATGCCAAAGGTCTTGAAGAAGTTGCTTTCAAGAGCCTGTATAGAGTAGTAAAATGCCACATCTGCATTGACACTCTTTTTGTTCGCTCGCTGAGTGCTGTCAACGCTACACTTCTCTCTGAAGCGGCTGGCATTGCCCGGATACATTCTTGCAATGCAGTATGTCTCGACTTCGGGGAGGTCGTTTATCATATTGAGGCATTGACGATACGCCTCTACGGTATATTTGTTGCCGGCAAGTGCAGGGTTGTATTTGGGACTGTCGCTCCTGTATTGATAGAACCGTATTTCGTAAACATTGTCGTCGTTGTAATTCTGTGGTATGTTGCTACGGCTCATAAGGTCGATGACGGGGTCGATGGAGAGCCATACGAACAGGCTTACAATGAATAGTTCGAGGAAGAGCCAAGCGTTTTGCTTGCGTTCGTTCCATATTTGGTGGAGTAGTTTTGTTATCATGGTTTGTTGTTTGTAATTATGATTGAAGAAATGAATTCGGGAATGTATATTGGTAATTTTACTATTCGTCTTTGGTTGCCATTATATAGGCAAATTGCATCGTTCCATACTTTTTGGCGCCCAAAAAGTATGCAAAAAGGCTCGACATCCACAAAACAAGTCGTCGCCTCCTTTGCTCAGGAATTTCCCTTTGGGAAATATCCTTCGGTCGTCAGCTCCTTGTCGGTGGCTTTTCCCCTTTTCGAACGAGGGAACGACAAATTTGGCCACACCCGCAAGCGGGCGCGTCAGAAAATTTGTCGTTCTTATCCTCGCTCGAAAAAGTACGCCACCTGTTGTTTTGACGGTGTCGAATGTTTTTAAAGTTACTTCTGCTATGCATATACTCAAACATTTATACTATTCAAAAAATAAATTCATTACTTCATTGAGTGGTGTGTTGATGCGCATTAAGCTTTTAGGCAGACGGCGTCAATGACTTTTGGATAAAGGCGAAAGTTTGTGCAAGCGAGAGCAGAGGGCAAATTTATTTGCACTATGCCGAGAGCAGCCAAACTTGCGCGAAGCGAAAGACTGTTTGAGCGAGCGAGTTCCGCAACCCCAAAAGTCATCAGCTTCGGCTGCCGTTAAGAAAGCGCCCATGCGCAGAGCTCTTTGGTTCTTTCTGTCGACACAGAAAGAACGTAAACTTTGTTAAATCTATATAAAAACAGACTGCCAGTAATAAGAAATAAAAACTTCAATCATAATTATATATCACATTCATTTATCATCTAATTTATCTTCTCTGATACAGCGCCTGCACAATATCTTTCTTCAACGCAATCACAGTCGGCAGAAGTGCCGACACAACATTAAGTACAAATGTTACAAGCAGCACCACTGCTATGATTGTGGGATTGAAAAGCATTTCGAACGTAACCCCCGAAACTACTCTCAGATACCCTCTCTTGTCAAACAGTGTCAACATCCAACTATATCCGCTGCAAACCATCAGATAACTTAAGAGAAGACCCAAAATTGCTCCGATGAGGGTGAGGAGCAAGTTCTCGCATAGCACTTGAGATATTATTTGTCCGTTTGTAGCACCGTAGCTCTTGCGCACGCCAATCTCGTCGAGCCGGTTGTTCATCCGTGTAGAAATCATGCCGCACAGGTTCAGTGCGGGGATGAACAGGAAGGCGAGTATCGCGTACAGGTATTTTGCAATGCCTTCGAACAGGTTGGCTACTTCTCCATTGGTCTTGTATAGATAGAAGGCATGCTCCCAATGTTCGAAGATTGTCAGGTATAATTCTGAATTTTTCTTTGAACGCTGTTGAATTTCCCTGCGGAATATTGCCATTACCTCCTCTTTAAGTTCATCCAATTGATGTGGTGTCTTTGCAAGCATATAGACTATGTTCTCGCCGTGGAGATTGTCTTTGTCGCTGTTCTTGGGATTGACATATTCTGCCGAAGCCCATACTTCACTGCTCGTGTAAGCGCTCTCTATAGCGGTTTCCGATGGTTCTACTACGCCTGTAATCTTGTACCTCGTGGTGTCTATGCGGATATATTCGCCGGCTACTTCGTGTCTCGCAAAGAGCTTTTCGGCAAGTGCGGTGGTTATTACTGCAACAGGCTCTTCCTCTTCTCTTTCTGTGAAAGGATGCCCATCTACGAAACGGAAATCAAATATTTTCCAGAAATTGCTGCATACCCAGTCGGTTGATGATGTGGATTCTGTATCATTTTTCTCGTTTGTTATTATTGATGTTTGTGATGGGCTGCCGTTCCACCGCACACAGAGTATGTCGAGGTTTTCCGCTTCGCTCTTTATGCTCTCGACAAAATGGTGCGATACTCCGCCGAATTGTGAGTAACCCTCGTCAAGCAGTTTCTCTTGCAGCCATCCGATGGTCAATGTTCTGTCGCGGTTGTATTCGGGGTAGATGGGCCCCAATTTTATGTATAGGGTGATGATGACTGCCATCGCCATTGCTATGCTTATGGCAGTGCCGGCGAGGTACATTCCGGTGAACAGCCGATGCTGCTTCATCATTGTCCATGCTTGGCGTAGGAATTGTCTTATCATTGCAGATTATAATTTTTGTTTGTTTTGCAAATTAGCTGAAATCTCTTCTTCTGGGGCAATGGCGCGATTTTACGCCATTGCCAGCATCTGATACATAACTTATTCAACTTATTTCAATTTGATTTTTTCTTTGTGTGCAAAGTCCGACACATCGGATATTACTACCTGTTCGCCTTCGTTCAGGCCTTCGACTACCTCTACATGGTCGAAGTTGGAGTCGCCCAAACGTATCTTGCGGCGTATAAGTTCGTTGTCTTCGTTGCGTACAAACATATTGTATGTTCCCGGTCCCACGTAGTACGATGCATTGTGTATACGTTTTACATCGTCGTGTATGGAGTTCATTATATATACATCGGTGCGCACTCCCGGACGCAGGCGCTTGTGGTTGTCGTTGTTGAGACGCACTTCGAACTGTATGCTGCCGTTTGTGCTCTTTGGGGCTACATTGCCTATGCGCCCTTCGAGCTTTTCGCTGCCTATCTTCACGAGTGTCTTTTTACCGGGAGTAACATATTCGCTCATTACATCTGATATCTGTGCTTTTACTATGTAATGGTCGAGGTCGCTGATTATTGCTATCTGGCTGCCGGTGCCCACTTGTGCGCCTATCTGTTCGTTGATGTAGGTGAGTACGGCTTTGCGGGGCGAGAGGATGCGTGCGTCGTCGAAGGTGCGCTTCATCTCTTCGAGCTTCTTTGTGAAGATGGCAAACTCAAGTTCCTGCACTCGCACGTTGGA
The DNA here is from genome assembly GCA_964458275.1 of uncultured Bacteroidaceae bacterium. Lineage (GTDB taxonomy): Bacteria > Bacteroidota > Bacteroidia > Bacteroidales > Bacteroidaceae > HGM04593. Next base: position 4,112 of record CAYWIE010000039.1, on the reverse strand, counting down.
TGCTTTTATCTCGCGGTCGTTTGCCAGCTGTTCGCGTTGCTGCTCCAGTCGCAGACGGGCTGTCTGCGCTGCCATTTCTGCCTGACGCACCTTGTCGGCTGTTCCTGAGCCTATGCTGTCGAGGTATCGCTCGTTGCGTAGCTCGGCTTCGAGGCGGTTCAGCTCCATTGCGTTTATCTTTATGTTCATTTCGAGGCTCGACAAGGCTGTCTTGTTGTTCAGCTTCAGCTGCTCCAACTGGTGGTGGCGTATCTCTTTTTCGTCGAGCAGTTTCTTGTATTCGTTTTCGGTGCTTGTGAGGTCGAGACGAAGCAGGGGAGTGCCTGCCTCTACGCTGTCTCCGCTATGGCAATAGACCTCTACTATGCGTGAACTGATGGGTGAGTTTATTATCTCCTCGAAGGCGGGATGCACTTCGCCCGATGCTGTTACGCTGGTCTCTATCGTACCGCGGTCGACGGTGCTGAATGTGAGTGTCTTCTGGTTCACGGTGCTGCGGGCATAGTTGATGCCGGCTGCAATGACGATTGCAAGAAAGGCAAACGAGCCTGCTATCTTGCCTATGCGTATAAACACCTTTTTCTGTTTCTCTTTTTTGGGTATCTCTCTGTCCATAGTGTGTTGTTCGTTTACTGATTATACTTCAAAAAGCGTGCCAAAAAATTAGATTGTTGATAATCAAGGGTGTATTAAAAACGTAGGTATCCGAAAACGGACACCTGCGTTCGGTTTTGATACGATATAATGTGGGTTTTGTATTATAATTAACGTCGGTACGCAATTGGAATGATAATTCAATAACCTAATTCAAATGGTTGTTTGACTGCTGGAACTCCCTCTTTCATCCATTTGGGCATTGGAGCGCCTTGCAGGTAGTGGTCGAAGAACTGTTTCATTCTTATCTGGAAATCTACTCTGTTGGGGTGCTTCATAGGCCAATGGGGTTCGCCGGGGTAGTTGAGCATCCATGCGGGTTTGCCTAAGCGCTTTAGTGCTACGAAATATTCTATCCCCTGATACCAAGGCACATGACCGTCGTTGTCGTTGTGCATGATGAGTATCGGAGTCTGAACCTTGTCCATTTCGAAAAGTGGTGAACTCTCCTGGTATCTTTCGGGGTGGCTCCACGGAGTGCCTCCCAAACGGCTCTGGGTGTGTTCGTACTGGAAGGAGCGTGCAAGTCCGCTTCCCCAACGTATGCCGCCGTATGCACTGAACATGTTTACTACGGGGGCTCCCGATTCTATGGCGGCGAACATATTGGTGCGTGTGGCAAGGTAGGCTACCTGATAGCCGCCCCAACTGTGGCCCTGTGCGCCTATGCGGGCTGTGTCGATGTTGCCGAGAGATACTACCTTTTCAACTCCTGAGACGACGCAGTCGTAGCAGTTCTTGCCGGGATAGCCGTCCTTGTAGCGTACATCGGGGTTGAAGATTATGTAGCCGTTGCTAAGGTACATGCAATAGTCGATGGTCGAGCGGTTGGGCTCAGGATGGCGGAAGTTGCAGAGGTTGTGGGAGTTGCGTTCGTAGAAGTTTACTATCATGGGATACTTCTTTGACGGGTCGAAGTTGGCAGGTCTGTAGAGCAGTCCCTCCAACGGAGTGCCGTCGAACGAGGTCCATGATATGAGTTCTGCTTTTCCCCAGAGGTATCCCTCTTGCTGTTTGAAGCCTTGTGTGAGACGGGTGTTCTTCTTGAACTTCTTGTCTGTTATCCACACATCGGGGAAGGTCTCGAAGTTTTCGCACGTGAATATGTAGGTGTCGCTCTCTTTTGCCCGTTTGAGATTGCCGTAACGGTATTTGCCGTCGGTGAGCCTCTTGGGAGTGGCGGGCTTTGAGAGAGTGGTCGTGTATATGCTGCTGCTTTTGTCTGTGTGGTCGAACGACGACAGGTAGACCTGCTCTTTTGTGGGGATGAACTTTTCGTCGTGTCCGGTGGGGATGTAGCGGTATGAGGTGTTGTTTGTGCGACCGTTCTTTGTGAGGTTTACAGGTGCCTCTTTGCCTTCGGGGTGGAATGCCCAGATGTCGTAACGGTCGTATATGAGTATGCTTGCATCATCTTTTGTCCAGCCTGCATAGCCGTGGGGTGCCGGGTAGTCGGGGAGGTCGTTCTCTTCGTCCCATGCTGTGAATGTGCGCGGGGTGGTGAGACGGTTGAGCTGGTTCTTCTCGTTTTGCAGATTCACTGTGTACCAGCAGCTGTCGGCGGGGTTGTAGCCTATGGCGTATCTGTTGGAGGGGGAGAGAGAGAATGTGGTGTAGACTCCTTTTATAATAGGGGTGCGCTCGCCTGTGGTGAGCGATACTTTATAGTGGTCGTATCGTGTGCGTCCTTCCCACATCGAAGATAGCGAATGTGGTTCTGAAGTCGAGAGTATTGCCCATTCGCCTTTGCCCTCATGTGGCAGGCTGCAGTATGGCAATGCGGTGTCGGCTATCTGTATCATTCTCTTCTCGGCGATGTTGTAGAGGGCAGTGTAGCTTTTTTTGAGGTCGCCGTTGAGGTTGTACTGCTGCACGGTGTATTGCACGGGCTCGTCCCAGCTCCACACTTGCACGTTGGGACGGTTGCTTTCGAGTATCGTGCTGTCCTTGTGCAGTGGTTCGGGGGCTGTGCCCAAGAAGATGCGTGCATCGTCCTTAGAGAAATAGGGGGAGTAGTTGGGGCTTATTACCCATCCTGCGGGTATGCCGGGTGTGTTGCGTGTGATTGCTTCGGTGGCTGGGGAGCCGTCAAGCGATAGCCATAGGCTTTGTGTGCGCTCCTTGTCTTTCTCTTCAGTGTATAGGAAGAGGAGCTTGTCGCCGCTTTCGTTGAAGCGTATTGCCGAGAATTTTCCTTTTCCCTCCTTTATCACTCTCTCTTCGTTCTTCTCGCAGTCGAGTATGTAGAGTCCGTGCTTGCTCTTTGTGGTGTCTTTTGTTACATAGTAGAGTGTAGCGCTCTTTTTTGCAAAGGCGTATGACGACGACGGGGGCAATGTTCTGCTGTTGCGTCCGTCGAGAGTGGCGACAACGAGTGCCGAGTCCTTGTGTCGGCGCTGATAGGCTATGTAGTCGTGAGAAGATGAGAGGCGGTAGCCTATTATGGAGTCTATCTGCTGTGCGCTGCCTGTGGCAAGGTTTTGTATAATAAGCTTGTCCTGAGGCATTTTTTTAGCTTTTGCCAGCTTGAGCGAATCGGTCGTTTGCAGGGATGCTACATTTTTTACTACAAAGAATTTCGATGATGATGAAAATGTGCCTGCTGTTGCCGGGGTGTATTTGCCTATCTCTTTTCCGTCGGCAGAGTAGAGTTCTATGCGCGAGTCGCCACGCCACGGCGAGAATGTCGCTGACACCCATTTTCCGTCGTCGGAAATGGTGCGCGAGGTTATTCGTTCCCATTTTTCGAGTTCTTGGGGTGTGAAGGCGCGTTGTGCCTGTGTGGATAGCAGTGGCAATATTACTGCTATAAGTGTGATTATTCTTTTCATTGCTTTGTGATTCTAAATATCAGCTTTTTCGAATTTATATCCCATGCGCTTCAGTTGCAGTGAGGCTCCTATGCGGAACATGGTTCTTGCTGCGCGTGTGAATACATAGAATGCTGTGGGGCTTTGAGGTTCAATCTGTTCGTGTCTGATGATGCTGACTGCCGATTCGGCGCAGCGGCGTATCATGTTTTCTATTCCCTCGGCATCTGCGCTGTCGAGCGCAATTCCGAGAACACGCTGCAATATATTTTCGTCCATGTCGTCAAACCCCTGCTCACCATAGAGGGCGCTGTATTGCATTGCCTTGAATTCTTCAAAGTCCTTGTCCCAATAGTGGGCTGCTGCCATGCCTACGTATGCTGCCCACGCTACAGAAACAGTGGGGTAGTCGTTAATTTCCTTTACTGCATCGGCTATATATTCGGGTGCAACCACATCCCATTTGCCATCAATATCATCGGTGGCGAGCAGTGTGCCGTCGAGCGCCTTGTATGTTGTGCACAGACGCAGAAGCTCGTCTGTGAGCTTGCTTTCGAAATTGTTGAGATATTCTTTGTCTACCATGGTTTTTGTATTAATTTAAGTTTCGCAAGTAAAAGATAACGTAAATAAAAAAGGCTAAAGTGT